>NZ_JAMQOJ010000022.1:0-743 GCF_031626495.1 Natrinema sp. 1APR25-10V2 | reverse complement strand
GGCACCGTCTAGTTAGCGCGGTTTGAGAAGCGAGCAGGTCGTAGAGCTAGTTTGGCTATGATGCTCGCAGACCTGCTCAGCGAGTGCTACGCGGCGGAATTGGATGAAGCTTGGGAGCGTGAGCGGACGGCGACGCCCGTCAGGGTGTTCGCCGTCCGGCTCCACGCGACTGGTTGTTCGCTTCGAGAGACAGAAGCGATTCTTCGCTTGATCGGCGTTGAACGTTCTCACCAAGCGATCTGGAACTGGGTACATCGGCTCGCTGACAGCACCTCAGACCCGCCGACGGCTTCGCCGTCGCGGGTCGCGGTTGATGAAACCGCTGTCAAGATCAACGGAAACTGGTCTTGGGTGTATGCTGCAATAGACCTAGACTCACGGCTGATTCTCGATGTCGCTGTATTCGGACGACGAGGAACCGATCCAGCCGCTGCGTTCCTGCATAAATTGACCGAGAAACACGATCTCTCCGAAACGGTGTTTCTCGTCGATGGCTACGGCTATCTGACTGCCCTCTCTCGGTTAGGGTTGAGCGGTCAACTTGACTACGTGGATCGAAACCTAATCGAAAAGTGGTTTCAGACCTTCAAAATGCGAGTTGACCGCTTCCATAATTCATGGGTGGGCAGTCGAGCGAGCGCCAGAGAATGGATTGAACAATTCGTACACTACTATAACACGCAGCGACCACACCAATCATTCAACGGACAGACACCAGCGGAGGTTCTAAACTAGACAGTACC
>NZ_JAMQOJ010000021.1:0-770 GCF_031626495.1 Natrinema sp. 1APR25-10V2 | reverse complement strand
GTGACCTTTGTGTAGGGGTGAAAGGCCCATCGAGTCCGGAAACAGCTGGTTCCAACCGAAACATGTCGAAGCATGACCTCTGCCGAGGTAGTTCGTGGGGTAGAGCGACGGATTGGGGGACCGCACTCCGAGAGGAGTGCGCCCCCCTGTCCAACTCCGAACCTACGAACGCCGTTCGACGCAGGGAGTCCGGTGCGCGGGGTAAGCCTGTGTACCGTGAGGGAGACAACCCAGAGCTGGGTTAAGGTCCCCAAGTGTGGATTAAGTGCGATCGAAGGTGGTCTCAAGCCCTAGACAGCCGGGAGGTGAGCTTAGAAGCAGCTACCCTCTAAGAAAAGCGTAACAGCTTACCGGCCGAGGTTTGAGGCGCCCAAAATGATCGGGGCTCAAATCCACCACCGAGACCTAGCGGCGTGTGTCACAACACGATCCCGTAGGTTGGCGTTCTGTTCGGGCGGAAGCACGGCTGAGAAGTCGTGTGGACCGTTCAGTAACGAAAATCCTGGTCATAGTAGCAGCGTTAGTCGGGTTAGAACCCCGACGGCCGAACGAGTAAGGGTTCCTCAGCAATGCTGATCAGCTGAGGGTTAGCCGGTCCTAAGTCAGCCCGTAAGTCGAAGCTGACAACAGGGAAATAGGTTAATATTCCTATGCCAGTGTGCACTCAAAGCCGACGCTTTGGGGCCGCCTCTGCCGGGCTATCGCCCGGTCGAACAGTCGAAATTCGTGGAAGCCGTAATGGCACGAAGCGAACGAATGGCTGGATAGCG
>NZ_JAMQOJ010000020.1:0-833 GCF_031626495.1 Natrinema sp. 1APR25-10V2 | reverse complement strand
TATTCCTATGCCAGTGTGCACTCAAAGCCGACGCTTTGGGGCCGCCTCTGCCGGGCTATCGCCCGGTCGAACAGTCGAAATTCGTGGAAGCCGTAATGGCACGAAGCGAACGAATGGCTGGATAGCGCAAGAGAGGCCAACCTAGAGCCCGTGAAAAGGCGAGCACACTGTCCGTACCGAGATCCGACACAGGTACTCGTGGCGGCGAAAGCCAAGGTCTGTCGGGAGCAACCGACGTTAGGGAATTCGGCAAGTTAGTCCCGTACGTTCGCAATAAGGGATGCCTGCCTCGCGAAGAGGCAGGTCGCAGTGACTCGGACGCTCCGACTGTCTAGTAACAACATAGGTGACCGCAAATCCGCAAGGACTCGTACGGTCACTGAATCCTGCCCAGTGCAGGTATCTGAACACCCCGTACAAGGGGACGAAGGACCTGTTAACGGCGGGGGTAACTATGACCCTCTTAAGGTAGCGTAGTACCTTGCCGCTTCAGTAGCGGCTTGCATGAATGGATCAACGAGAGCGTCACTGTCCCAACGTTGGGCCCGGTGAACTGTACGTTCCAGTGCGGAGTCTGGAGACCCCCAAGGGGAAGCGAAGACCCTATAGAGCTTTACTGCAGGCTGTCACTGAGACGTGGTCGCCATTGTGCAGCATAGGTAGGAGCCGCTACACAGGTACCCGCGCTAGCGGGCCACCGAGGCATCATTGAAATACTACCCGATGGTGACTGCGACTCTCACTCCTGGCGGAGGACACTGGTAGCCGGGCAGTTTGACTGGGGCGGTACGCGCCTGAAAAGATATCGGGCGCGCCCCAAGATTTCCTCACCC
>NZ_JAMQOJ010000019.1:0-858 GCF_031626495.1 Natrinema sp. 1APR25-10V2 | reverse complement strand
GCGCCGATCGGTGACCTCGTCGATGAGATGGACGCGCTGACGATGGACGAGGAGTCGTTCGTCGAGTTGATCCTCTCGGACATGCCGCCGCGACCGGCCAACTACGAGGACATCATCGCGACGAACCTCGGTCAACGGGAGGCCGACGACGACGAGGCGTTCGAACTCGAGCTCGGGCCGAACAACTGCGCGGCGAGCCAGGAATCGCTCGCGGGTGACTAACCGGGCCGATGGTCGCTGATCCAGTACCGCTCCAGCTGGCCGCCGAGCTGTTCCCCAACGGGATCAGTCGCTACGCCGTCGGCGGAATGCTCGTCGGTCTCGGCACGGTCGTCATCTACGTCGGGACCGGCATCCCCGCCGGCGCCAGCACCTTCCTCGAGTCGACGCTGTCGTACGTCTCCGGCCAGTCGCGGTTCCAGCAGTACGTCTCGTCTCGAGACTGGCGCGTCGTGTTCACGCTCGGGATCATCCTCGGCGCGCTGGCGTTCGCGGCGACGGTTCAGTCGGGCGTGATCACGACCGCGCTCTACGAACCCGGGACGACCGGCACCCTGTACGAGGTCGGCGGCGTGACGCTGTGGACGACCGACGTCCAGGCCTGGCGGCTGCTGGTCGGCGGCGTCTTCGTCGGCATCGGCACCCGCATCGGCAAGGGCTGTACGTCCGGCCACGGCGTCTGCGGCGTCGGTTCGGCGTCGAAGACCTCGCTGGTCGGCGTCGTGACGTTCCTGACCGTCGCGATCGTCACCGCTCAACTCGTCGCCGCACTGGGGGTGTCACCATGAGCGGCGATCGCCATCCCCTGTTCATGCCGCTGGTCCTCGTCGGCGGCCTGATCTTCGGCTTCGGGCTCGG
>NZ_JAMQOJ010000018.1:0-860 GCF_031626495.1 Natrinema sp. 1APR25-10V2 | reverse complement strand
CATTGAAATACTACCCGATGGTGACTGCGACTCTCACTCCTGGCGGAGGACACTGGTAGCCGGGCAGTTTGACTGGGGCGGTACGCGCCTGAAAAGATATCGGGCGCGCCCCAAGATTTCCTCACCCGCGTCGGAGACGCGGGAAAGAGCGCAAGAGCATAAGGAAGTCTGACAGTGTCCGGCACAACGACGGACGCTGACGCGAAAGCGTGGTCTAGCGAACCAATTAGGCTGCTTGATGCGGCCAATTGCTGACAGAAAAGCTACCTTAGGGATAACAGAGTCGTCACTCGCAAGAGCACATATCGACCGAGTGGCTTGCTACCTCGATGTCGGTTCCCTCCATCCTGCCCGTGCAGAAGCGGGCAAGGGTGAGGTTGTTCGCCTATTAAAGGAGGTCGTGAGCTGGGTTTAGACCGTCGTGAGACAGGTCGGCTGCTATCTATTGGGGGTGTTACGGTATCTGACGGGAACGTTCGTATAGTACGAGAGGAACTACGAATGGGTGCCACTGGTGTACCAGCTGTTCGAAAGAGCACGTGCTGGGCAGCCACGCACCACGGGGTAAGAGCTGAACGCATCTAAGCTCGAAACCCACCTGAAAAAGAGATACCACCGAGATCACTCGTAGAAGACGAGTTCGATAGACTCGGGGTGTACGCGCCAAGGCAACGAGGCGTTGAGCCCGCGAGCACTAACCGATCGAGCCACACACTCATACTACATCGCATTGGATCCGTGACGCGAGAACGGGTCCGGACGCAAACTGGACTACACGTACACTACGGTCGAGACACCACCGATATTGGCATGATCGCGGTTCGATTCCGTGAATCGGCGTTAAGGCGGCCACAGCGGCG
>NZ_JAMQOJ010000017.1:0-873 GCF_031626495.1 Natrinema sp. 1APR25-10V2 | reverse complement strand
TCTCCGAATGGGAATCCCCACCGCAATTGCTTCGCGCAATGGGGAACGTCGAGAATTGAAACATCTTAGTATCGACAGGAAAAGAAAGCAAACGCGATGTCGTTAGTAATGGCGAATGAACGCGACGCAGTCCAAACCGAAGCCTTCACGGGCAATGTGGTGTTCGGACTGACGATCACTCTCCGAACCGCAACACGAAGTCTCTTGGAACAGAGCACGAAACAGGGTGACAGTCCCGTACTGTTGTGAAGTAAGAGACGAGTCAGCTCCAGAGTAGCGGGGGTTGGATATCCCTCGTGAATCTCGCGGGCATCGACCGCGAAGACTAAACACTCCTCAAGACCGATAGCGAACAAGTAGCGTGAGCGAACGCTGAAAAGCACCCCACGAAGGGAGGTGCAATAGGGCGTGAAATCAGTTGGCGATGGAGCGACAGGGCATAGAAGGTCCCGGACAAAACGAACCAGGCGCGAGCCTCAAGTAGGAAGTTTGGGAAGCCGGTGTTCTGTCGTACGTTTTGAAAAACGAACCAGGGAGTGTGCCTGTTTGACGAGTCTAACCGGATCATCCGGGAAGGCGTAGGGAAACCGACATGGCCGCAGTGCTTTGCACGAGGGCCGCCGTGTTCAAGCGCGGGGAGTCAAACGGGCACGACCCGAAACCGGACGATCTACGCAAGGGCAAGGTGAAGCGTGCCGAAAGGCACGTGGAGGCCTGTTAGAGTTGGTGTCCTACAATACCCTCTTGTGACCTTTGTGTAGGGGTGAAAGGCCCATCGAGTCCGGAAACAGCTGGTTCCAACCGAAACATGTCGAAGCATGACCTCTGCCGAGGTAGTTCGTGGGGTAGAGCGACGGATTGGGGGACCGCACT
>NZ_JAMQOJ010000016.1:0-1217 GCF_031626495.1 Natrinema sp. 1APR25-10V2 | reverse complement strand
GCTGGGGAAGAGCATTCCGGTTGATCCTGCCGGAGGTCATTGCTATTGGAGTCCGATTTAGCCATGCTAGTTGCACGAGTTCAGACTCGTAGCAGATAGCTCAGTAACACGTGGCCAAACTACCCTATGGATCCGAACAACCTCGGGAAACTGAGGCTAATTCGGAATACCGTTCGCTGCCTGGAGTGGCACGAACGCGAAACGCCCCGGCGCCATAGGATGTGGCTGCGGCCGATTAGGTAGACGGTGGGGTAACGGCCCACCGTGCCTATAATCGGTACGGGTTGTGAGAGCAAGAGCCCGGAGACGGTATCTGAGACAAGATACCGGGCCCTACGGGGCGCAGCAGGCGCGAAACCTTTACACTGCACGAGAGTGCGATAAGGGGACTCCAAGTGCGAGGGCATATAGTCCTCGCTTTTCACGACCGTAAGGTGGTCGTGGAATAAGTGCTGGGCAAGACCGGTGCCAGCCGCCGCGGTAATACCGGCAGCACGAGTGATGACCGCTCTTATTGGGCCTAAAGCGTCCGTAGCTGGCCACGCAAGTCCATCGGGAAATCCGCGCGCTTAACGCGTGGGCGTCCGGTGGAAACTGCGTGGCTTGGGACCGGAAGACCAGAGGGGTACGTCCGGGGTAGGAGTGAAATCCCGTAATCCTGGACGGACCACCGGTGGCGAAAGCGCCTCTGGAAGACGGATCCGACGGTGAGGGACGAAAGCTCGGGTCACGAACCGGATTAGATACCCGGGTAGTCCGAGCTGTAAACGATGTCTGCTAGGTGTGGCACTGGCTACGAGCCAGTGCTGTGCCGTAGGGAAGCCGTGAAGCAGACCGCCTGGGAAGTACGTCCGCAAGGATGAAACTTAAAGGAATTGGCGGGGGAGCACTACAACCGGAGGAGCCTGCGGTTTAATTGGACTCAACGCCGGACATCTCACCAGCATCGACAATGTGCTGTGAAGGTCAGGTTGATGACCTTACTGGAGCCATTGAGAGGAGGTGCATGGCCGCCGTCAGCTCGTACCGTGAGGCGTCCTGTTAAGTCAGGCAACGAGCGAGACCCGCACTCCTAATTGCCAGCAACACCCTTGTGGTGGTTGGGTACATTAGGAGGACTGCCAGTGCCAAACTGGAGGAAGGAACGGGCAACGGTAGGTCAGTATGCCCCGAATGTGCTGGGCGACACGCGGGCTACAATGGCCAAGACAGTGGGA
>NZ_JAMQOJ010000015.1:0-1561 GCF_031626495.1 Natrinema sp. 1APR25-10V2 | reverse complement strand
CCTTGCCCTTCAGCTTCGAGCCGCTGGAAATACTCAATGCATTGCATGTATAGGTCCATCAGCACCTCCTGTGCGGCGAGCAGGAAGGCGCCACTTCCTACGGCGGGATCGAGAATGTGTGCTTCCTTCAGAATGTCGTGGTAGAGAGTCTCCACATGGCTGGTCTGGACGTTTTCCGTTGGAACTTGCTGAGTTATGGTTCCACCATCGGCAACTGCTCCTGCGCTACTATCTGCCTCGGGCACGGGGAATCCGAACACATTGTCGATCTCGTCGTAGTCTGCGTCCACAGCCTCGTTGAGTTGATCGAGCAGATATGGATGGATCGTCCGTCGGGCCATGAACCCCGTGATTTCTTCCGGTGTGTAGTACGCCCCCATCTCCTTCTGATTGACCGTTTGCTCGAAGATGTGGCCCAAGATCGCTGGGGAGAGGTTCTTGGGATCGACGATGTCGAGTCGTTCGTCTACGTTCCAGTTCCAGTCGGAGAGAAAGTCGAGGATATCATCGAAGAGCTCGTTCGTTTTCTCGGCAGGACTACCTAACTTCGCGTCTTGGAACTCCTCTTCGACAGGATTCCTTGCGAACAAGCCACCATTAAGGTACGGAAGACTGCCGAAATCAGGGTTCTGCTTGTCTTCTGCGAGGTATTCGAAGAAGAGCGGTTCGTAGAACTCTTCGTAGTGGTCACCACCCTCGTCAACGACTTCATTCGGTTGTTCGTGAAGGTAATTCGGGTTCCGATCAAGAAGGCGTTTTTCCTGGATGAAGTATAGGAAGATCATCCGGTCAAGAATGACCTGCACATATCGTTGCTTCGCATCACCACGATCGTCAGGGATGCCTGTAACCTCTTGAATGAGATCTGTCCGGAGTTCCTCGAACTGTTCATAGAACTCCTTGACGACCTGTTGCGTGTCGTAGAGCGTATCGTATATCGCAGCAGAGGAACCGTACTCGATCGAGTTCAGCTTCTGGAGAATAGTGTTCTTCTCTCCGCTGTCCCGCGTGAACTGCTCCTTCGAGAACGAAATCTTTTGATGCTTAATTCGACCGTGCTGCTGCCCCTCCCAGCTTCGGACTCGTGTAATGAAGGTGAAGGTCTCGAAATCGTTGGTGGCAACAAGGTTGGTATGCCGTGAGCGATTTTCCGGTTTGAAGTCCGTGGCAGTCTCACCGGGGCCAGCATTGACGATGACGATGAATTCGTCATCATCAAGCTGGACTACGAGTTCGTTATCGCTCCCTAATTTCGGGCGTGGTTTGAGCCCGCGTTTTTCAAAGGAGTTCGCTATATCCTGTAAAGAGTCCCAGCCCGCGATATCGGATGCGGTGATCTGCTGGAGAGTCATACCACCTGAAAGTTGCTTTACTCATATGAAAATGATGGATACGAGGGTGACTTTCGACTGAACTGGTCAATCTACCCGTTGCGTAGTATGTAAGAAGCAGCTCGCATTTCACGAGCATTCGTAAATCAAGTCGAAAACAGCCAATAGCGAGACGCTCAGTTGATGCAATGCATTGAGTATTTCCAGCGGCTCGAAGCTGAAGGGCAAGG
>NZ_JAMQOJ010000014.1:0-12151 GCF_031626495.1 Natrinema sp. 1APR25-10V2 | reverse complement strand
TCGACCGGAACGTCCTGGTCGGCGGGGCGATCTTCGGCGTGGGCTGGGGCCTCTCGGGGATCTGCCCCGGCGCGGCCTACGCCAGCCTCGGCGTCGGCAACGTCACCATCCTCTGGGCGCTCGCCGGTATGTTCGTCGGCGCCTACCTGCAGGGCCGGTGGCGGAGCCGCACATCGAACACCGATTCCGTGGCTGCGGACGCCGACTGACACGCTTTTTCGCCAATGGAATTGACTCTCATCGCGCTGTTCGTCACCGCCGGGTTCGCGAGCCTGTTCATGGCCTGGGTCATCGGCGCCGGCTCGAGCGGAGCGACGCCGTTCGCCCCGGCGGTCGGTGCCAACGCCATCTCGACGATGCGAGCCGCGTTCATCGTCGGTGTCCTCGGGTTCGCCGGAGCCGTAACACAGGGAGCGAACGTCTCGGAGGCGATCGGACGCGGACTGGTCGGAGGCGTGAGTCTGCCGGCGATGGGCGTCATCATCACCTTGCTGATCGGTGCCGGCCTCATGGCCGTCGGAATTCGGACCGGTTATCCCATCGCGACGGCGTTTTCCGTCACCGGTGCCGTGATCGGCGTCGGCCTCGCACTCGGCGGGACGCCCGTCTGGGCGAAGTACCAGCAGATCGGGACCGTCTGGGTGCTGACCCCCGTCGTCGGCGGCGGCATCGCCTACGGGATCGCGAGCGTGCTTCCCCGATCCGACGTTCCGGAGCGGGTCAGCATCCCGCTACTGACCGGACTGGTCGGTGCCGTCCTCGCGAACGTCGAGTTCACGTTTCTCGGTCCCACCGGCTCGACCGGCTCCGTCGCGGGCTCTCTCCAGCGACTCGTCGGACTCGAGAGTCGGTTCGCGCCGATCGCGCTCTCTCTGGCGGTCGCGACCGCAGTTGCAGGTCTCGTCTACTGGGACGTCCGTCGAGACGAAACTGGCGGACTCAGACGCGTACTGTTGGCGCTCGGCTCGCTGGTCGCGTTCTCGGCCGGCGGCAGTCAGGTCGGGCTCGCAGTCGGGCCCTTGCTGCCGTTACTCGACGAGGTCGAAGTCGTCTCGACGATCGTCGTTCTCGTCGGCGGCGGACTCGGCATCCTCGTCGGCTCGTGGACCAGCGCGCCGCGGATGATCAAGTCGCTCGCACGGGACTACTCGTCGCTCGGGCCGCGCCGCTCGATCGCGGCGCTCGTCCCCTCGTTTCTCATCGCACAGCTCGCCATCCTGCTCGGCGTGCCCGTCTCCTTCAACGAGATCGTCGTCAGCGCGATCATCGGAAGCGGAGCGGCGGTCGGCGGGAGCGATGCGATCAGTCCGCGAAAAATTCTGGTGACGATCGGGGCCTGGGCGGCGTCGTTCGCCGTCGCGTTCGTCATGGGTTACGGATCGGTTGCAGTGTTGCCGGTGATGTAGGGAGGGAGGACCGCGGTTCTGGCCGCTCCCGCGACTCCAGTCGTGGGTGTGTTCCGACCACTGCATCCTGCAACCGAGTCTCCGACACTCTGTGCCCATGAACCGCAGACCGCAGTCGGCGGTGAAGTCGAACTGCTTTCCGCACTGCCCCGGTTCGGCCGATAGCGTCAGCGACGATTCCGAGGCGTGAGCGATCCGAACCGGTTCGCGCGCGACCGAATCCGACGCGCGATCGAGCCGGTCTTGAGGAGATCGGCGAGAGTGCCGTATCCACATAACGTATGCGTATATCTCGGTGGGATAGTCGTGTGATCCATCGCACCAATATTGTGTGCTTGATCCAAAACCGTTAATAGCGTCTTTGGATTACGGCTCACCGAAGAGGGACAGATGATATATCCACGATTATACAGAGCCAGTAGTGAAAACCGATGATCGGGTCCGGAAATATTGCCGCTATCGCCGACGCAGGTGCGCTCATCGGAACGGTGTTCGGCGAAGCGATCGTCCTGTACGTCGGGTACGGCGCGCTCGAACAGTCGATCGGACACCGAATGGTCGAGAGAATCAGGCTCGAGTAAGATGGAGGTACTCGGACTCAGCCTCGTACTGATAGCGCTGTTCGTCGGGTTCGGGCTGCTCATCGGAATCCTGTTCGGATTCTTCGGGATGGGCGGGTCGTTCCTCGTCACACCGGCACTGCTCGTCATAGGGTACCCGTCCCGGGTCGCCGTCGGGAGCGGGTTGGCGTTCGTGTTCGGAACGAGCGTTATCGGCGCGCTCCGCCACCGCGAACACGGGCAGGTCGATTACAAGCTCGCGGCCATCATGACGGCGGCCATGACCGTCGGCATCGAAGGCGGGAAACGCGTCGTTTTCTTCCTCGACGCGACCGGTCGAGCCGACCTCATCATCAGCGTCGCCTACGTCGGCCTCCTCGGCGCCGTCGGCCTGTTTACGCTGCGTGACGCGTGGACGGCCGACGACACCGCCGATGCGAACACGCTGGAGCTCGCGGAACGAGTCCAGTCGCTTCGGATTCCCCCGATGGTCACGCTGCGCGGTGACGTCCGCGTGTCCGCGACCGTCATCTTCGCCATCGGACTCGTCGTCGGCGTCCTGTCCGGATTCCTCGGCGTCGGTGGCGGGTTCCTGCTGATGCCCGCGATGATGTACGGACTCGGCGTCCCCGCCGCCATCGCCGTCGGAACGGACATCCTCCAGATCACGATCTCCGGAGCGTTCGGCGCGTTCGTCTACGCCCAGTCCGGCGCGGTCGCGCTGCCCGTCGTCGGATCGCTGCTCTTCGGAAGCGCGCTCGG
Organism: Natrinema sp. 1APR25-10V2; assembly: GCF_031626495.1. Classification (NCBI taxonomy): domain Archaea; kingdom Methanobacteriati; phylum Methanobacteriota; class Halobacteria; order Halobacteriales; family Natrialbaceae; genus Natrinema; species Natrinema sp. 1APR25-10V2. Next base: position 9,423 of record NZ_JAMQOJ010000014.1, on the reverse strand, counting down.
TGCGCGGATCGGTGCCGGCGCGACGCAGCTCGTCGACGAAGACGGTATCAAGGGCTACTTCGCGACGATGCTGCTCGCGGGGAGCGTCGCGGTCGCGACGAAGGAGCTCGGAACCGCATACGGAATCGACGTGCTCAGTACGGTCAGTATCGCGCTCATCATCGGTGCGACGGTGCTCGTCAGCGGCGCGATCGTTCTCGCTGCCGTCTGCCAGCTTCGCGCCGGCTCGGGGACCCTCTGCCGGCTGACGACGTCGTGATCACCGAGGATTGATCTACCGGCCTGCAAGACCGTATCGGGTCACGAACCGAGTATCCGTCGCCCGGAACCGACGGAGCTACGCAGGATTGTGTGATACCTACACAAGTCTTTTAACTGCATGGTCCCTACCTAGCGGTGATTCCAATGCCGGATTCGATGTCTGAACAACTCCAGCAAGATATGCAGTGTGAGGGTCTCCTCGAGTGCTTCCACGGTCTCAAACAGCTCGACAAGGAGTGCTTTCGGGCCCTCGTGAACGCCGAAGAACCGATGACCGTCGACGAGATCGCCGAGACCGTCGACCGGGAACGCTCGACCGCGTACCGGTCCGTGCAGCGTCTCCTGCAGACCGGCTTCATTCAGAAGGACCAGATCAACTACGATCAGGGCGGCTACTATCACGTGTACTACCCGACCGACCCGTCCCAGATCGCCGACGACATGCAGCGAATGCTAAACGACTGGTATGCGAAGATGGGCCAGCTCATCCAGGAGTTCGAAACCAAATACGAGCAGGCCGAGACGCCGACCCCGGTCGAAAGCTGACCGCAGCGGGTCCGATACAGTTCTCTCATCTCTCCCGTAGCTGAACTCGGTCTTCTTCCACCCCACCTCTCGTAGATGGCGGAATATGTTTCCGCTACCTGTGTCGAGTTTCAGTATAGTGTACCGTCATCCCGGTAGTACGACTGCGATTTTCGCCCGTCGCTGCTCTGTCGAGGCGGATCTCGAGCGTCGAGTGCCTCTCTTCAGCGATTCAGCGTATATCGCGCCTATAGCCGCTATTCTACCCTTCTCGCCGCCCATTGTTCCCTACGTCGAGGACGATGCGGCCGTCACGGACGTGGCAACACCCTCCCGAGATAGCAACAGCAATATTGTCCAATAGTGTGCTTTATACAAAATATAGTCTGGCATATTTGTCGGCTGAGGACCCACGTAAACGGAGGGCGTGATATCCGACGGTCGGCTTCGATCACATACTTCGTCAGCGAAACGGAATTGCGCCTCATCCCACTCGAGACGCAGATATTCGGTACGACGACGAGAACCGATGTCGGTCAGCGACCTCGAGTCGATGAGCCGGACCCATCGTCGGCCGATTCGGTCGCGACCGGCCGCGGGACGAACGCTGACCGCTATCGCTCGCGGCGGTTCGTCGATTCACCCGCTCGTGTACGTACTCCGGTCAGATCGCCGACTCGGCGGTGACGGACGGGCTCCGACGGTGTTTCGAGTGGTCCCCGTGGTCTTTAATACCGATTAGTAAGTACGGGCATGCATGAGCGATATACTCGCTGAAAACCTCTCGGGGAAGTCCGTCATGGGGTCTGACGGCACCGAGCTCGGACTGCTCTACAACATCACGATGGATCTCAAATCCGGGGCGCTCCACGATCTCGTCATCGAACCCGACGAAGAACTGTCCCGGCGCGCCGTCGACTTCGACAGCGACGACGCCGGCCGCTTCCTCGTCCCCGTCAACCGCGTGCAAGCGGTGAAAGACTACATCGTCGTCCAGCGCTAACGGTATGTACGTTCTCGACTCCTCGGCTTTTATCCACGACTTCCATACGACAGAACAGACCGCGACCATCCCGCTCGTCCGCGAAGAACTCGAGGACGAGAGCGCCTATCGCTACGACGCGATGGAAGGCTCCGGGATGCACATCCATATTCCCAACGACGACACCACCGAGAAGGTCCAGCGTGCAGCCAAGGAATCCGGCGACCTCGACGTGCTCTCGGACACCGACGTTCGCCTCGTCGCGGCGAGTTTCGAACTCGACGGCGTCCTCGTGACCGACGACTACGCGATGCAAAACGTCGCGGAGAAGTTGAACGTCGACGTCGAAGTCATCGCCCGCGACGGCATCGACGAACAGCGTCACTGGCAGTTCCAGTGTCAGGGCTGTGGCCGCGAGTTCGACGAAGAGAAGGACCGATGTCCGATCTGTGGGTCGGCGCTGGCTCGGAAGAACCCCTCGTAACTGAGCGCGAGCGATTTGTTTTCGCGGACGGAGGGGTTAGCTGTAGATGAAATAGAGGTTCGCGAACGTCACTGCGTTGAACAGCCCGTGGATCAACGCCGGAACGACCAGGTTGTCGGTCCGTTCGTAGATCACGCCGAGTACGAGCGAGAGCCCGAAGACGGTACCGAGACTGGCGATCACCGCCCCGAGGCCGGCGGTCGCGTACGCGAGCGCGTGGACACCCGCGAAAATGACACTCGAGACGGCGACGGCACCGAACCGCGAGAACGTCTCGTACAGCGACTTCTGAATGATGTTCCGATACAATAATTCCTCGAACGGACCGATAACCAGGATGGCGATCGGAACCAGAAGCAACATCAGTTCAGGGGTCTCTGCAGCGTCCTGCGTCGTCGCGTGCTCCGCGCTCTCGACGCCGGTCGATTGCATGAGCAGGGAGATCGCGTAGACAGTCCCGATGAGAACCATCACGCCGCCGACGGTCCAGCCGATCTCGCGCAGCGTCGGCCATCGAACGTCGATGTAGGACAGGTCGCGGTCCGTCGTCCGAAGGAAGGCACCGACGACTATCGCCGTGCCGACGATGACGCCCATCTGGTTGATGAACTGCTCGGCGACGGCCCGCTCGATCTCCGGAAGCGTCTCGATGAACGGAATGGCGAGCAAGTAGAGGACTGCCCCCACGAACATAGGCGCGAGAAGCCCCGCGAGCCCAACGACCGACAGGCTCAGCGTCTGGTTACTCCGGCGCTTGAGGCCGGCGAGCCCGATATCGTAGTAGTCCGCGACGCCGATACCGGCGGTGAGCCCCGCTGTCAGGAACGCGACGAAGACGATCGGTATCGACACCGAAATCGCCGGGAGGGCGGTCGACGCCATGACGCCCTGATTCAGAGTGTAGCCGGCGAGCAGGACGACCGCGGCGCTCGAGACGGCGGCGATCGGTGCGGCGACGCGACGCCCGATATCGGCGTGACGACGGGCCAGAAAAGCGAGGACGGCCGCGACAGCGAACGCCGCTCCCGCCCAGACGACGGGGTCGTCGACGCCGCGGCGAACGGGGACGAGCATCGCGACCATCGTGATTCCCGCGAGAGTGGTCCCGATTCCGGGGATCACGTCGGATGCGATCGGGCTGGCGTCGTCAGCCCGTGCAGTCTCGGTCATACGTGACTGTTCGTCCGAGGACCCATAGGCGCACCGCAACCGAACGACGCCGCTCGAGCGAGAGAGAGTCGCGCGGTTCGCCCGACTATCGCTCGACTCGGAGCTCCGTCTTCTCGGCGACCGCCTCGGCCTCTTCGAAGTCGCCGCCGCCCAGCAGGCCGCGAGTCGCCTTCTTCGCCCACTCGACGGCCGGCTGCTCGAACGTGTTCACGCCGTAGAGTTCGCCCGCGAGCACACAGGCGGCCTCCATCCCGTACAGCAGCCCGCCGAGTTCGTACTCGTCGACGCGCTCGAGTTCGACGCGGACGTTCGGCCGGCCGGCCGCCGCGAGGCTGGCCTCCGTGGCCTCGAACTCCGCCTCGAGGAGTTTCCCGAGCGACGAATCGCCGAGGTACGCCAGCTCCTCGACGTCGGTGGCGGGAATCCCCCGATCGCCGCCGCCCCGCGGCGTGACGAAGGTGACGAGCTTGTCCCGTGGGCCGGCCCGATACAGCTGGAGTTGCGAGTGCTGGTCGGTAACGCCGAGCGCCCGCACCGGCGTCTGGCCGAGGTCGTCTTTCCCCAGGCTCTCGGCCCAGAGCTGCGCGAACCACTCGGCCGAGGTCTCGAGGGATTCCGCGTACGGCATCATCGCGTTCACGCCCGCGCCTCGCTGGTCCAGCGCGTAGGTCGTCGCGCCGTAGGCGTACGCCGGACAGTCGAACAGCGAGCCCGACAGCGTTGCGGCCTCGGCGGCCGCGCCCTCGAGCAGCGCCTCGAGGTCGTGCCCGCAGACCGCGGCGGCGACCATGCCGACGGCCGACAGGGCCGAGAAGCGGCCCGGCACCCCGTCGGGCACCACGAGCGAGGGCAGGTCGTGGCGATCCGCGAGATCGCGAAGCGGACCCGCTTCGCCGGTGGTGACGATCGTCCGCTCGGTCCAGTCGACGCCGGCCGACTCGAAGGCCTCGCGGACGACCAGGAAGTTCGCCAGCGTCTCCGCCGTCGTCCCCGACCGCGAGACGACGTTGATCGCAGCGTCCGCGAGCGAGAGGCGCTCGAGGTGGCGCGTGACCCACTCGGGATCGACGTTGTCGAGGAAGACGGTCTCGGTGTCGGACTCGAGCGCGTTCGCGATCGTCGCCGCGCCCAGCGAACTGCCGCCGATGCCGACGGTGATCAACGCGTCGGCGTCGGCGACCGGCTCGACGGCCGCCCGGATCTCGTCGGGCTCGGTCCGCTCGGGGAGGTTCAGCGCCTCGTAGCCGTGTTCTTCGTTCGCCATGCCGCGCTCGATGCGCTCGTGGGCGTCGGCGACCTGCTCGTCCAGCCGCTCGAGGGACTCCCTCGAGACGCCCGGCGAGGCCACGGACGCTAGTGCGTTACCGATATCGACGTTCATATCTCAGCACGCACCCGCCTGGGCTAAAGGCGTTCCTGACTGCGTCGGTCGATCCACCTCCTCCGACCGATCGGCTGCGCCGTATCGGCCCGCGGGTCAAACCACCGCCGGGTGGAACTTTCACCGTATCCCCGGCTTCGAAACAGACGGGAAATCGAACGACGGATAGAAGCCGAAACCCGGAAACCGATCCCCCGCTTACGAGCCCCCATGACCGACAAGACGGGCACGTTCGTCGTCACGCACGCCGAAGACGAATCGGCCGTCGTCCGCGACGTCGAGACCGCACAGGTCCACACCCTCGCGTCGAATCCCGGCCTCGAGGTCCACGACGTCCTCGAGGCGACCGTCGCGCCGGAACCGCCGCTGGAAGTCGCCTGGGAGGTGATCGACGTCGCGGAGCGGCGATCGATCGACCTGGTCGACAGCGACCTCGAACCGACCCAGCAGGAGAAGGAACTGGCAGCCGCTGCTGACGTCGGCGACCTCGTTCAGGAGGAACGAGCCGGCACCGGCGAGATTCACGTCTTCCGCGTGCCCGAGGGCGACGTGGAGCCCGCAGCGCGGGACGTCCTCGAGGACGAGGAGACGATCGCGCGGGCGGCGCGGCTCGAGGCCGTCCGGGTAGAGGTGCGTCGCTCGGCCGACGACGGCGTGTTGAGCGTCCGGTATCTCCCGGACTGAGCCGTGCCAGCGCCGCGATGACGCCGAACCGAATTCCCGGAACTGCGTTCGTCGGAACGTCAGCCGGACGGGCTCGAGGGCCGGTCAAAATTGAGAAGGCTTACTTCGGGCGGCTGCAAGTGTCCGGTATATGGCGTATTTCAACGTACCGGAGATCGATTACACCCGGTACAGTAACCGCCAGCTGGCGGCGGTTCCGCTCGCGGTTCTCGCGGTGGCACTGCTCGTCCTGAGCGGTTCGTTTCTCGTGTACGGGACGCCGGTTCCGCTGGGAATGGACTTCGCCGGGGGGACCGAGTTGACCGTGCAGACGACGACGCCGCAAAGCGAGATTCCGGCGGCGTTCGACGAACAGCCCGAGTCGGTGACCAGCGCGGGAGGCAACGAGTACATCGTCCGGTTCTCCTCGAGCGACGCCCAGGAGCTGCGACAGCAGGCCACGGACCCAGAGACCGGACTGGAGCAGGACGGAGACGCCGATATCGTCCAGTTGACCTCGTCGACGTCGGCGAGTTTCGGCCAGCAGAGCCAGCAGACGGCCTTGATAGGCCTCGTCGTCGCGTTCGTCGGAATGAGCGTCGTCGCCTTCCTGCTCTTCCGGACGTTCGTCCCGTCGATCGCGATCGTTATTTCGGCGTTTTCCGACCTGATGATCCCGCTGGCGTTCATGCGGCTGGTCGGGATTCCGCTCTCGCTGGGGACGGTCGCCGGCCTGCTGATGCTGATCGGGTACTCCGTCGACTCGGACATCCTGTTGAACAACCACATCCTGCGACGGAGCGGTGACTTCTACGAGAGCACCCACCGCGCGATGCGCACCGGCGTCACGATGACGGTCACGTCGATGGCCGCCATGCTCGTCATGGGGGTCACGGCGTTCCTCTTCGGCATCGACCTGCTGGCGTCGATCGGCATCATCCTCTTCGTCGGCCTCGCAGCCGACCTGATGAACACCTACATGTTGAATCTGAGTCTGCTTCGCTGGTACAAGTTCGAGGGGATCCGCTCATGAATCCGATCGAGGCGATCAAAGGCAACTGGCGCGTCCTTCTGCTCGTCCTGTTCGTCGGCTTCGCCACCGTCGCGCTGTTCGTCCCCGGCGGGATCATGGCCGACGACGGCCTCGCCGCCGACAGCGTCGAGAGCGGTCCGACCAACCTCGAGTTCGGCCTCAGCCTCGACGGCGGCACCCGGATCAGGGTCCCTGTCACCGGCATGACCGCCGAGAACATCGCGCCGGGTATCACCGAGGATAATCGGATTAGCCAGCAGGAGCAACAGCGCATCGACGAGATCGAATCGACGCTGTATCAAGAACTCGGACTCGAGACGGGCAACGCCAGCGTCGACGTGCAAGAGGACGGCACCGTCACCGCAGAGGTCTTCACCGACAACGTGAGCGAAGCCGAGTTCGCCGCGGCGCTGCAAGCCGCGGATGTCGATACGTCCGAAGACGACATCCGTTCCGGCGTCACGCAGAAAACCCGCGATCAGATGATCAAAACGATCCAGACGAAGATCAACGCGGCCGGGCTCTCCGGCGGCACGGTCTACGAGGCGTCGACGGTGAACGGCGAACACTACATCGTCGTCGAGGTCCCGAACATGGGGGCCGACGAACTCCGCGACCTGCTCTCGGAGCGCGGGGTCGTCGAGGTCGTCGCCTACCATCCGAACGAGAGCGGGAACCAGACGAACACGACGGTGCTGACCGGCGAGGACATCGCCACGGTCGATCCGCCGGAACAGCCCGAACGAGGAACGGGGTACGTCGTCCCCGTTCAGGTCAACGATCAGGCCGCACCTCAGTTCCAGCAGCAGATGAACGACCTCGGCTTCACCGGCGAAGGGGTGGGTCGATGTAACCTCCGCGGCGACAGCGAGACGATCAGCTTCGACCACGAAGGGCAGCAGTACTGTCTCCTGACGGTCGTCGACGGCGAGGTCGTCGACGCACACAGTATGGGACAGACTCTGGCCGATCCGATGCGAAGCGGCGAATGGGCCGAAGATCCGACGTTCCAGATGGGGGCACAGAGCCAGCAGGACGCACAGTCGCTCTCGGTCAACCTCCGCGCTGGTAGCCTGCGCGCGCCGCTCGATTTCGAGGATAGCCAGATCTACTCGATCGACGCCTCCCACGCCGAACAGTTCAAACAGTACTCGCTGCTGATCGGCCTGCTCTCCGTGATCACCGTCAGCGGCGTCGTCTACACCCGCTACACTGACACCCGCGTCGCCCTGCCGATGATCCTCACCGCGATGGCCGAGGTGGTGATCCTGCTCGGCTTCGCCGCGGTGATACGCATGCCGCTGGATCTCTCCCACGTCGCCGGGTTCATCGCCGTCGTCGGGACCGGGGTCGACGACCTCGTGATCATCGCCGACGAGGTGATGGACGAGGGCGACGTCAGCTCCGTTCGCGTCTTCCAGTCGCGGTTCCGCAAAGCGTTCTGGGTCATCGGCGGCGCCGCGGCGACGACCGTCGTCGCCCTCTCGCCGCTGGCCGTGCTGAGCCTCGGCGACCTCCGCGGATTCGCCATCATCACCATCCTCGGCGTCTTCATCGGGGTCCTCATCACCCGGCCCGCCTACGGCGACATCCTGCGGCGGCTGCTGACCGACCGATAGCGCTCGTTTGCCTCCGTTTCTATCGCCCGTTCTGACACCGTGGACACCAGTCCACGCGCTCGCCGTTACCGTGAGCCTGGGCGAAATCGTACGACACGGGATTCTCGCAGGACGTACAGATCGGCATCGCGATCACCGGCGTACACACCAGTCCGACGGACAAGAGCGATCGGCCTGCAATCGCGTCGCGCTCGAGCAAAACCGACGAGACGCCCCTCTCAGTGTCCGTCGTGACCGCCATGATCGCCGTGGTCGCTGTGATCATCACTGGCACCGCCATCGCCACCGAGCGCGCTCGTGACTCGTTCGTTCAACGACGTCAGCTTTTGCCGGACGGTATCCGACTTTTCCGACGGCGGTTCCGCCAGGGCAGACTGCCCGTTCGGATCGGGCGTTCCGACGATGACGCTACCGATCATCCCGCCCGTCTCGTGGGGCGTGCAGTAGTAGTGGTAGACGCCCTCGGTTTCGAACGCGTGCTCGAACGCGGCATCCTGTTCGGAGAGGACGCCGCTATCCCACGTCGCCGCTCCGTCGGGGACCAGTTGCGGTTCGTCGTTGTCGGCGTGGTAGGCAGTCGTCGAGTGACTGCCGCTCTCGTTGGTCCAGGTGACGCGGCCGCCCGTCTCGACCCAGACGACGTGCGGGTCGAAGTGCTGTCCCGAATCGGCCGTGGCCATTGCTACCTCGGCCGTTTCGGACGGCCCCTCGAGTGCCGCGTCGTGTCCGTGGCTCTCGTTGCCGCCGTGAGACACGTCCTGGCTGGTCTCGTCGCTCTCACTCTCGTTTTCGTCGCCGCCGTCGTGGCTGTGATTGTCGTCATCGTGCTGATCGGTCTCGCTTTGGCCGCTTAGACAGCCCGCGAGCCCGATTCCGATCGCGCTGCTCGCGATCCCGAGCACCGTTCGTCGAGGCAGCTGGTCGTTCCTCGTCATTCCACTAGAGCGGTACCGATCGCCCGATTTTCTTATCCGGTACGTAGAACAGTACGGCCGCGGCAATCATCTTAGCCAGCGCATAACGCGCGTCTCGGTGGGGCGACTGCGGATCGTGGTCGAGCCCGCTTGGAAACTGACGACTCGAGACGAGGTAGCGGGACTACTCGGAATCTCGACGAACGAAAGAAGCCTAGGCCGGGCTTTGAGTGTTAGGTTAACAAGCCCGCTAATAAACAGAGATCATTCTCTGGGCCTTGTTTGAACGCGTGATTTCACGGCTGTGAGTCATCGATGGCGCGTTCGATGTTGCGGACCGCGGATTTCATGACAAGTTCACGGAATTGTCCGAACCAGGTTCTCGACCAGA
>NZ_JAMQOJ010000013.1:0-12737 GCF_031626495.1 Natrinema sp. 1APR25-10V2 | reverse complement strand
CCGCCGTGATGAAGGACTTCGATCACTGGGCGCTGTGGTCGCCCGAGTTCGGCAAACAGATCATCGCCCCTTGGGTCACCGGTCACTGCTACCCCGCAAGCTGGGGTGAGCAGGCAACTGAGCGCCCTGAGACCGAGTTCCGGAAGGCGAAGATGCTCGCCGATCTCCCGCCCCGTGAGGTGCACCAATCGTATCCCTTCCCGCCGAAGGATGGGAGCAACGAACCTCACATTCCTGACCGGCTTATCCCGACGTTCCTCCTGCTTCACGACCCGCCAGAGCCACCAGTAATGCAGGTCGATTTTGACGACGTCCGCGACGCTGAAACCGGTCGTGTCACCGAGGAGGTTCGGGAGATCGTTGACCGACTCGACGCGTTCACCGAGATCTCTCAGTCCGGCGAGGGACTCCATGTGTTCGTTCGCGCCGAGCTCCCTGGAGGCCTTGGGAAGTTCATCGCCGACCTGGACGAAGCCGGGGCGATCGAGATGTATGACCACGGACGCATCGTCGGGGCTACCTGGGAACACGTCGATGGAACACCAACTACGGTTCCCGAACGCCAGGACGTCGTCGAGGAACTCATCGAGACCTACGAGAGCGAGCAGCAGCGCGATCGCCGTGAACGCCGGGCGGCCAAGAGCGACGCCGACAGCTGGGAATCCAACACCTCCGGTATCGAAGCAGCCATCAGGAACCGCGAGACCGAGAGTAGCGACCGCTCACCGTACTTCGACATCGACATCCGGTCAGTGGCCGACACCGGCGAGTTCAGGCGGTACCGCAGCGAGGCACCAGGAGACCAGTGGCAGGGCCCCCACCCAGATCATGGTCCTATCCACAGTGCACCCGGTGAGTGTACGAACTTCGGCATCGACCCGACTGCGAATACGTGGTTCTGCTTCGCTCACGAGTCCGGTGGGCGTGCGATCGAACTTGCCGCAGTACTCGCCGACGAGGTCGATGTCTGTTGTCGAGATCTCCCATCAAACGCTGCTCAAAGTGGATGGCTGGGAGATCGACCCCTCGAGATGCTGAAAACGTGCCTCTGGCTCCGCGATCGAGCCGGCATCGACGACGAGACAAAGCCACCCCACGCTGCACTGCTCGGAGTTTCCGACCTCCAGGATGTCCACGTCCGCGATCGTGACCAAGGCATACTTGGCGAGCGCAACGCTGAGTTGTGCCAGCTCCTCTTCGACGAACTGTCCGTCGACGACGTCTGAGCAAAATTCCCCCTCTTTCTCGAGCGCCGTTCATCGAGTAGCTACCGCAACCTATCGCCGAACCAAGCCAGCCGTCTCCTCTATATTAGGGTTACTCGACCCCCATTGCCATCTCAGTTTACCTGAAGTAAACCGAAACTGCATTCCTCTCACTTAACTCCTGGGGTCATTCGGGGGGTTCGGCGATGAGGATTTCATAGACCGGAAACTCAAACGGCAACCCGGGTCGAATGACCCTTAGATAGTATAGAGAACTCCGCCGGTGAACTGACACAGAGAGAACCGAGTTGGCCAGCGGTCAGTCCCGTCAGGGGATAGAAGCGATGGGACTGAACCGCTTCCTCCCGACTCGTAGTAGCAAAACCCCCAACTCACCGATAGAACTCGACGAGGACGACGTCTTTCGACTCCTATCAGCACAGCGCCGGCGGCACGTCCTCTCGCTCCTCTCGGAAAATGGCGACGAGCCCGTTCCCGTCGCCGACCTAGCGAGGGAGATCGCCGCAACGGAGACGGGTGGACCGATTGCAGTCGGCTCCGACGCGTATGAGACCGTGTACGTCGCCCTGTACCAGTCGCACCTCCCGGCGCTCGAGGAGGCTGGCGTGATCCGGTGGAACACCGACTCGGCGACCGTCGAGTACGGCCACTCGATACCTGGGCTGGTCGCAGTTCTCCACGCGGTTCACTCCCGCACCGTGAGTAGGTACTAGCCGGCAACTCTCTGTCGGGGGGTGCTGACGTACAGTTGGTTGCTCTCCCAACTGAGAGTCGCGGTGTCCGACACAGCGTTGTCGACAGAGCGTGCCGACCCCGGATAAAGTGACGGGATTTAGACAAATTGGAGGTTTCATAGGAGCAACACCCTCTGTCGCTACATTTGTAATTTCTGTTGTTTTATGCCTAGAGCGAAACGTGCATAAAACGCATATTTGGAATTAGGTCGCCCAACTCTCTGTGATTCGCCCCTAACTCCGTCGCTACATTTGTGTACGAAATTCATATATCGTTTTTCGCGCTCAAATTCAGAGAGTTGTAGGCTAACTCTCCAAATAAATCCGCGAGAGGCTCTGCATGGTCGGCATTTTTGTCCCAAGGTACACCCGACCATGCAGTGATCCATCGTGCAGAAGGGCACCCCGCTCGCTGCGACTAAGTTCTTCTAGGGTGATCTGACACTATGACGCTCTTCGATAAGATCAGTGACGCGGCGGAGGGGGCGACCGACGCTGCGGAGAACACAGCGGACACGGTGGCGGACACGGTGAACGACACCGTCGACAGTGTTTCCGGAGGGAGCAACGCCCGCGATCGTGACCGAAGGCAGAACCGCACTGGGGGCTCGAGCAGCTCCGGGGGCGGTGGGAGTTCCGGTTCCTCGTCGTCCTCGAGGTCGTCCAGTTCGGGGGGGAACTCCGACGTCGATCGTGAAATCCAGCGTATCCTCGAGTCTGACGCGAAAGGGGTCTCGGAGACGAACCAGCGCCCATCGGGGTACACAGGTCAGGAAAGCGCAACCGACGTCCAGCGCGATCTGCCCCAGACCGGTGTCCAAGAAGCGGCCCAAAGCTACCGGCGGCGGCAAGCCCAAGAGGGCGAGCAGTTCGGTGATATAGACTGGCCGTTCGGACTCGAGGAGAAAGCAGAGGACCTCCAAAAGGGCGCGCGGAATAAGGGAGACGCCGCAGGAAACGCGATCTTCGGGGAACCAGGGAGTGAGGCCACTCGCTCGAGTAAATCTTGGGGAGAGGCCATCCTCGACCGTGCGGGCAAGGAAGAGGCCGGAGATCGCTACGATAGCTTCATCCGGTCTGCTGGCCGTGGCCTCGTAAGTGAGCCTATCTCGGCGGCTGGCAGCGTCCCAAAAGCAGCCCTCGAGGGCGCCGAAGCAGCAGAGTACACAGCGAAGAACCCGAAAGAGTCGGCCTCGAAAGTCCCAGGAGCGGCAGCAGCGGCGACTGTCTCAACGGCAGAGGCAGCGCAGAAGAACCCAGGTCGCCTCGTCGGCGGCCTCGTCGGCGGGGCACTCGTCGGCTCCGCTGCCACTCGCGTCGCCCGGAAGGCTGCTGCCGGCAAACGAACTGGATCGCTCGCACGCACTCGAGCACAGCGGACGCCGTCGAATCCGCGCCGTCGCTCGTTCGCTGGCGATACCCGCGGGCAGACGACGATGGACGACCTCATCCCTGGACGGAACCGCGATAGCGGCGGGAGTTCCTCGAGCTCGTCCTCTGGCGGTGGGGACAGCATCCTCCCGGACGACATCGATCAGATGCTCGACAACTTCGAGCGGGGCTCTCGTCTCCGAGAAGCGAACAAGCGCGCGGAACGAAAAACAATCGAGAAGCGCCTCGAGGAAGGGCGACGCCAAGAGCGGGGCGACGACCCCCGCACGGTCGACACACGTCCCGGAGGAGACTACACTGCACCCGACCGTGGCGGCGACTTCGTGGCCTCTCGCTCGCCGGACACGTCTCGAAGCGGGCCAACGGACGCACAGTCGTCGGCAGGCCGGTCGGGGATGGACACGGACCTCTCGCCGCGGGAAAGCCAACTCGCCGCAAAGCTCGGACGCCAGACGCCGGACACGGACCTGCGAGGATTCGACGCGACCTCTCGGGCACCGAGCACCGACCTCCGGGCCAAGATGGCCGCCGGATCGAAATCTCGACGAACGATGGTCTCGAGTGCTGGCGGCGCTGCTGCTGGGAGTGGCGGTCCAGTCCAAGAAATGGACTCGCTGCTGACGGACGCACAGCAGCCAGAGGTCACGCAAGAGGACTCGAGCCCGCCGGGCACGATCGAAGACACCAGTGTTCGCTCGGACTCGGAGAGCCGGGTGGACGCCCTCGACCTCCTGGGCGACGCCCAGAACTCGACTATCGACATCCTCGACGAGCTGGGCATCGGTGTCGGAACCGGCACGATCTCCGAGCCGACGGTCGGGACGGGCACCCAGAGCGGCACGATCGCGGAGACGACGCCCGGCGTTGATACGGGAACTCGCCCGGACGACAAAGCAGGGACGCGCCCAGATTCCGACCAAGAGGGGGGAACGGTGCCGACGGTGCCGACGACGCCGGGAACGAACACGCCCAACCGGACGCCCACGACACCGACGACCGGACGGCCAACGGACTTTCCAGGGCTGACAGACGACCCGGACACATGGACGCCGCGGCGCTTCCCACGGCCAGACTCGGAACCGGGACTCAGCACGGACTTCCCCCTGACCGACGGGAGTGGGGCTGAACCGTCGTCGACGGACCGAGACCTGACGGTCGGGTGGCTCAGCGAAACGGTGACCACGGCAGGGACGCTCGGGCGATCGGCTCCGAAGCCGCCGGCACAGTCCGCGCTCGAGGCACAGCCGTTCGGCCTCCGGGCGACGGGGAACCTGCCGACCCAGCAGATGCTTTCGGGTCACGAGGGCGTCGAGGCCGTGCAGTCGCTCTTCGATCCCGGCGCCGACGGCAGCAGCAGTGACGGCGACCTCGGATTCGGTGGCGATCTCGGCTTCGGTGACTCGAGCAGCGCCGGCGGGGCCTTCGACTTCGGCTTTGGTAGCGACGACGAGGAAGAAGACGGCTGGTTTTAGCTTCTGAAGCAGTGTAGAAGGCGGTTCTTCCGGCTTTCACCCTTGGGGTGACGGGGTTCGTTCCGGGTTCCTCAGGCGGTTATTCGATGTTGGTCGGCTCTTCTGGGTTGTTAATGTTGATCTGGACGTCGGCCTCCTCGAGGACGCGTTCCCATTCTCCGTCCAGGTAACGCTCGTCGACTTGCTTCCCCAGCTGGGCGAGCGCGTACACGAACGACGCGATTTGTTCGTCGGTGTAGTTGTCGAGATCGCCGCAGGTCAGCAGCGCGATCGGCTCGGCGTCGACGGCGATCTCTCGATACTGGAGCGAGAGTTGTTCGTTCTTCATCTACCGCCACCTCGATTCGATGGACGTCTGGTAGCGAAGCCCGAGTACGTCCGTGTTGCAACAATCCTTCACCGTCTGAGGTGGGTACTTCGCGCGTACGTCCTCGAGGTTCTCCTCGCTCTGGATAAGATGCTCGAGTGCAGCGTCGATGACCTCGCTCATCGGTGGGTCATCCGATGGGTCGGACGCCACGATCGCGGTGGCTTTGTCGAGTTTCAGTTTCCGTTCGTCACTGAGTCTGAGGGTAGTTCGGTCAGTTGCCATAAATGGATGTATGGACGGGGGTCGGTTCACCGCCATTCTGCGGTGACTGACCCGGGTGTTGTTTATAAACGATGCTTGGCCGGCCTTCGTCGACGAGCCGATCGGCGGGCGGGTGAGGGGTGAATCTATGCACGCTAGCCGGGCGGGTGCATACGGCGCCGTGCATACATCGAGCCCCCTGAATACATTCGCGTCGAACCCCACGCTTTCGGAGTCGAAGTCCCCCTTCCACGGGGCTACGCATCCCGGTCCACCTCGACGAGATACTCGATCGTGTACTCCCACGCGTCGAGATCATAGTGTATCGTCGCTACGTGCGTCTTCGGCTCATAATCCCCCGGGTCGATCTTCTTACGAACTTCGTCCCACGCCGGCGTCTTCAAATCGGTTCCCCAGCCATGGTCGCCGAGCCCGCGAATCCCAGGCGGTTCGGAATCGTTTGTATAACCGAGATCACCAACTCGTCGAACGACGACCTCTTCGTAGCCAGTTCCGTCGTCTTGTTCCTCAGGCATTGTTCCGGTCGTACGTGTACTCGCCACTCCCGGCTTCACGAACACCAGGGAGCGCCTTCAGCGCGTTCGGACGCTCCTGAGCGTCGTTCTTCTTCACGCAGTTACTCCAGAAAGACCCCGCGTCCGCGTATCCGTGTGCGTGTCTCCCAGAGATCTCGCGCAACTGCCCGGCCTCGACCCGCTCCCCCTCACGCTCACGGAGGAAATCGTGCATCTCGAGAAGCGCCTCAATGCGCCCCTCCAGGTCATCGCCACGTCCTGGGAGGTCGAGGCCCCGAAGAACACGCTCTGCCTCCTCACGGACGGATTTGCCATCGTCGTGCGTCACAGACGGTTCTGGTGGTGCGTCTTCCCGTTGTTCAGTCTGCTCAAGTTCCGAAGAGGGCGGAGCGTTATCCATCTCTTCCAACACTCGGTCTTCCGTGTCAGCCTCTATGAGTTCGATAATCCTGGCTTCCAAGCTTTTGCTACGGGGTACGGTGTTCTTCCATTTCTCCCATTTCTCATCTGAGATCTCGAACTGATACTTGACCATATCAGCGATTTCTGACTGCGGCAGCATCACAGTTACTATATCTAACCAAGTCTTAGTAAGTGTTACTAACAAACACTAAGTATCTCCAGCATAGACTGGTGAGTAAGCACGGGAAGGCCGCGGAAAGGCCGGGGCGTACCAGCGCCCACGACCGTGCTGGAGAAGCCAGCATGTCCACAAACGGATCTAACGGGCATAAGCCCGACGGGAACGGTATCGACTACGAACACATCGCACGGCACGATAAGGCAGCTACAATCAGCGAACACCACGCGATGAGAGTACAACCAGCTATCCACGAGTTCATCGACGCCCTCGAGGAAGGCGAGGGAGAGCGGGAAGCGTACCGGAAGATGATCTCTCGGTTCGTCGAGATGGCCACAGTGGGCTTCGAGGATCTCGAGGACCTCGGCGTCTACAACCGCGACTGTACCGAGGACTTCCTCCTCGTCCGCGCGATCGACGTAATGGGATGCATCGCCGACGGACGGGAAGACCTCGCGCCTGGGTACGTCCAGGACGTCGACGAAGCGATCGACGAGCTGGCCGAGGAGGACAACCATGAGTAGCGCTCGCCGACTGCGCGTTGCCCGTGGCCTGACTGAGAGTCGAGGTCGCCAACCAGAGGTTGCTCTCTGTGGCTTCACGCTCCGACGAGAAGATTCGGCTAGTACCTGGGTTGTCTACACGGACGACCACGAGGCGCCCGTCGACACCGTCACGATCGACGCAACGACCTCCGCTCGAGATCTCCTCGACCACCTGCACGCCCTTCGGGACGCCCTCGATCGCGGCGCCGACCACGAGGTGAAGCTATGACTCGCGTCACGCTCGAGACTCTTCGGACACCTGAGGGGGTCCAACGCGTCTGGCGAGCGAACGGGCAGACGTTCGACAGTGCAGACGACCTCGAGGCCGCCGGGATCACTCACTGAACACAGCTGACGCCTGCTTTTCATCGAATCGAGGAACCGACGGTCTCCTCTCGTGCGCCCGCGCGCGCCCACATTAACGCGCAAAATTATAGGATCGAGGTTATACCCGGTGTTGGTGCACACCCCCTGCAAAGCCGGGGTTATTCCGACCCATCATTCCCCATGTTCGGACGGTAGGCGTTCTGTAAACAGTGCTTAGGTTATCGGTACTATGGTATGTTACGCACCCCTCTCCGCATAGTTCAGCCCCATAACCGTGTGGGGGATAGTAAACCCCGAATCGCCATACGGCGTGGAGGCCGGTACGTGCCTGTGCTGGTATTGAACTGAAGCGTACGGTGGGACATGTTCGTACCCGGTGGAACTTTTTATTAGATTAGTTGTCGTCAACTAGAGATATGCCACGACCGAAGATCGGCGACGAAACCCAGGAGAGACTCGACGACATGATCGACGAGACGGTCGGCGTCCGACCTGGGTACCTGACCTTCAATCAGAAAGTCGAGCTGGTCCTCGACGAACTCGAGAAGCAACAGCAGAAGAGTCGCAGCAAAACCCAGCCGGGGAACCAGGGCGTCAGCCAGCAGTTGTCGACACGCTGAGCGCGGGCGAGCCAGCATATGATGCGTCCGGTCGGTGTCGGGGTTTAATTTACGCAGATCGATTGGTGATCGGTTGGAAATCAATTGGAGATCTGTGTGAGATCTATAGGAGATCTGTGGAAAAAGTATACATCGAGTATATTCTTGCCCGAACTGTTTTATAGAGGATCTCCGTCACCCAAGAATAACGAAAGTCATGATCTAGTGAACATCCGATAACTGAGAGCGTACCTATCGCTCCTCAGTTCACGGGAAGGTGAGTTAAGAACCGACCGACCAGCACACGGTTACCAGGCGAATGCTGGGGCCGGCCTCGGAGGTGACCACCTGATGTCAAACCTGTGGTCGTATACCTCTTCATAACCCGGCGGCATAATGTTGTCGCCCGGTCACGCCGGCTGAATACACGCCTGGAGCAACAACTCCAGAATGGCAGCAACCCACACGACGGACGAAACGGCGAACAACGAAACGACTCAGACGACCCTCGACGGCGATCGCGTCGAAGCCGAGCGACCGATACGGGAAGAACTCTCCGGCACGGCACTGCTCCTCTACCTGATCGGCGAGTCCCTCGACGATCCTGACCCCGCTCGAGCAGCGAAGTGGATCGCTCGAATCAAAGCGGAGGGGATGGTCAAATGAGTACCGTCCAGACCTCTCTCCACGATCTCGAAACCGACAGGGCAGCCGACACCAACGGAATCGTTGTTCAGGAGGTCGATGAAGCGGTCGCCTGTGGACGGCTTGGGTGTCGTGAAACTACTGGACTTGTCCAGGCTGTGGTCAAGGGAATCGGTACTCGTGTCGTTTGCCCCGAGCACTTGGGAGAGCTCGTTGAGCAGGAGGTGAGCCGCGCATGAGCGTTCAAGCCGTGTCAGCCTGCGTTGGGGGGTGCAGTTCCCCTAACCTTATAACGAGCGGACGTATACCACAGTGTGAAAGAAAGGCTACGCTGAAGAACAAAACTCGCCAGGGAGAAATCCCCGGGGTGGTCGGTTCCACCCCATTACCGCGTTTCCCACTTGGATTCTCTCTCAGCATTGGACTTAAGCGTTGTGTAGAGAGTTACAACGCTGTTCAGTGCGACGTCTTCGGGCGTCTGGCGAACCCTGAGACGCAAATGAACGAACACGACGATACAAGCTCTAACACATACATCTGCGACGACTGCACAGCTCCGATGGATCGTGCCGACGTCGATGGCGACGACCGTGCGATCTATGTCGACTTCGAATGCTCCGCCTGCGGCGCCGGCGGTACTGTCGAACACTTCTGGCAGAGTCAGATCACCAAGTACTGGGGTGCTGTGACGACCCCGCGACGGCACGATCTTGAGCGCGCGAGCGCCCGTGAACGCGCCAACGGAGGTCGGTACTGATGACGGACGACGAGATCGAGGTCCCACCCATCGAGGAGGGTACTGACGAACTCCTGAGCGAGGCCGAAGAGATCGACAGCAGCGAGGGAATGACCGTTCGGATGCATCAGGAGAACAGGTTGGTCGGTCGGTCGGTCGATTACATCGCCGAGTGGTCGGAGGAAGGCGAGATCTCGAGCGCCAACGCGAACGCGCTCGCCGATGCCCTTTCGAGTGAACTGGCGCACTACACGAAGACTGACATCAAAAGCGAGTTCAAGCAGGTATTCGTTGACGGAGGAAGCGGCTCTGACGGTATCCCGTTCGACGAACTGATCGAGAACCGCCTCGAGGAGGTGAAGATGGTCTCGACGACGGACGCCAAGCAGGGACTCATCTGGCGCTGGCACTTCTCCGACGGCGTCCAGCTGGAGACGGAGAAGTCGAAGGACGACGGGCGGAAGCACTACGACTGGAATTCGTGGAAAGAGGACTACTTCGAAGCGCTGCTGAGCCTCGGCAAAGGCGAGGAGATCGCCCCACCGACCCGCGATCGCCGTGACAGCAATGACTGGAAGGCGTGGATCAGTTCGGTCCTCCTCGAGAAGGCCACGACTGTTGAACACGTCGGTCCCCGTACTGAGGCCGTCGAACTCCTCCGCGACTTCGTCAACCGGCAGGTCGGGTTTTCCGATGTGAAGGACATGCGCGATCGGCAGGGTATCTGGATGGACGCACCGCCCGTTGAACACGACGGCGAGGCCGCGACTGACGGGGGCGGGCCCACCGAGATCCGAATCCCAACGCAGGCGGTCAAACGCGTTTGTGACCAAGCTGGCATCGAGACGCGGGCACTGCAGATCGAACTCGACGCACGTGAGCACACGGTTCCCGAGACCACAGGCGTCTCCGACTACGAGTTCGTTGACGGCCAGCGTGTCTCGTTCTGGCGCCTCGACGCCGATTTTGCAGAGCCAGTTGACTTCGTCGAGGAACCCGCGAGCCCCGCCGAGCAGGTCGCACGCGAACAAGAGGAAGCCGCTGAAGAGACTCGCACTGATGTCGGTGCCGTTACCGAGGAGAGCGAGGACGCCTCTGAGAGCGACGGAGCCGACGAGGACGAGGACACACCCGCAGAGCCAGAGAACGACGACGAGAGCCCCGACACGGCTGACGAACCACCAACTGCACCGCCAGACGAACCTCTCGATGAGAGCCGGGTAGATGGCGAAACAGACGACTTCGACACTGGGGTCACTGACGGCTTTGGCGTCGATCCCGACGAGGAGGGGGGTGAGTGACCATGCCCATGGATCTCGACGACATCGAAATTACTGGCATCGAGAACTACCCAGTCACCTCGTCGCTTGCCTACCACGGCCCACCAGGAACGGGGAAGACCTCTAAATCGGCGGCTCGGGTGGGGACACTCATTCGTGACCATGGCTACGAGATGAGCGACGTCACCTGGGTGACCTACCGACGCTCGCTTGCTCGAGACACGCTCACGCGGCTGGCCGAGTGGGACGTCCTTGACCCTGCTGAGTTGGAGAACCCCTCCGAAGGAGCAACGCGGTACATCGGGACTGCTCACGCAGTTGCGAACCGGTGCGCCTCGATCGGCGAGGCCGTCGTTGAACCGTGGCACCGCGGGGACTTCTGTGAGAAGCGAGACATGCCATACTGGACGTCTCAACCCTGGGAGGACAGCGCCGGAAAGCTCCTTTTCCGGGTGCTGGACTACCTTGCGAACGCCAATACGACGCCGAAGGATAAGGCCGCTGTCCGCGAGTGCCCGCATATTGACGACCTTCGTGAGCACTGGCAGGGCGATCTCCTCGATGCCTGGTACGACTGGGAGGACTACAAGGCCCAGTACAACATCATCGACTTCCACGAGATGCTGAAGCGCCCTCTCGAAGAGGGTGACTCGCCTGGGCGTCCGATCCTTGTTGTTGACGAGTACCACGACGTCACCGAACTGATGGATGAACTCTTTCGGTCGTGGATGGATGAGGCGGAAATCGTCATCGCCGCCGGCGACCCGCACCAAGTGGTGAACGCCTACGACGGTGCCAGCCCATCGTACTTCGAGAATCTCGACCTACCGACGGTTCTCCTGGACACGACCTACCGTGTCCCCGAGGAACACTGGGCGCTCGCCACGCGGATGCTTTCGGACGCTCACACACCGCCTACAGTCCGCCGTGACAGCCGTGGGCTGGTGAACGACATCAACAGTCCGCTATTCGAGCATTCCGATGAGAACGGCTGGGTGCGCGTCCCTGGCCGCGAAGAGCAAGGATCGCCCGGTTGGGTCGTTGACCGCCACGGGCGCGAATCGACGCTTTTCCTCACGCGGACGCGCATGCAGGCTGACGGGATCGGGGCTGCCCTCGAGGCTGCTGGCATCCCCTATCGGTCTCAGCCCGAACTCCACGGATGGAACACCGAGGAGACCGACATCCGGCTGGCTGTTCACAATGCGCTCCAGAAGATCGAGGGGTACAGCCCCACAAACTTCGGTTACGGGGGGAACAAGGCCTTCAGTGCGTACACAGGGAACAACAAGAACCCTACCGACGTCTCTCTGCAGAACACCGAAGCCGCTGGCCTCCTCGAGGCTACTTCGGCCCACGATCTCGAGGACACTCGGTCTGACGTGAACGACCTCGTCGATGAACTCCGGGACGACGAAGAGGGCGAGCTGACCCTCCGCGAATTCGACGAACATGTCACGAAGTCGTTCTGGGAGCGCTACACCGCCGGAGCAAACTCGGTCTCCCGGCTGAACAAGGGGCCATTTGGGACTGGTTCGAGCGCCGACCGTGAAATCCGGGCACTCAAAGCGGCGTTGAACCGCCAAGAAGGACCCATCAGCCCCGATTCGATCAACTGTCACGCGATTACCATCCACGCGTCGAAAGGGATGGAGGCGGACGATGTCGTCGTCTACGACGGTGTCAGCAACCGCATCCTCCGCGAAATCCAGTCGAACGACGAATCCCGCCGGAATGAGTACCGGACGTGGTACGTCGCGCTCTCTCGGGCCAAGAAGCGCCTGCACGTGATGCGTGACGCGTTCGCTTGGACGAATAGCATCATCCCGACGGATCTGCAGAGCGCCGCTCAGGAGGCCTACGAGCAAGGCCACGTCCAGGGTGACCTTCCCGGAGGTGGGTCTGCATGAGCGTCGATGCAGAGGATGTCTTCACCGTCCCGATGGCCTCCTCGAGCCAACACATCCCCGCCGTGATGAAGGACTTCGATCACTGGGCGCTGTGGTCGCCCGAGTTCGGCAAACAGATCATCGCCCCTTGGGTCACCGGTCACTGCTACCCCGCAAGCTGGGGTGAGCAGGCAACTGAGCGCCC
>NZ_JAMQOJ010000012.1:0-124773 GCF_031626495.1 Natrinema sp. 1APR25-10V2 | reverse complement strand
ATGGGTGGGCAGTCGAGCGAGCGCCAGAGAATGGATTGAACAATTCGTACACTACTATAACACGCAGCGACCACACCAATCATTCAACGGACAGACACCAGCGGAGGTTCTAAACTAGACAGTACCGGTGAACCCGATTTGTACTCTCCGCCGACTGTATCCTGGCCTGTGGTATCAACCATCACGGCACGATTCATCAGTCTATTTTATATATTTTGGGGCGAATTCCGGCAGAGACGACTCGTACGACAGATCCTGTAGGACGAGACGAACACTCACGTTGCGGACCCGTCGTTCGAGACCACACCCGAAGTGGACGGCGTTCGTCGAGGTGGGGACGGAGACGAACGCTATCAGCGCTGCAGAACGGGCCTCGGTACCGCTGCCGTCGGTGCTAGCGGGTCGGAAAATAGGGCCTGAGGGCGTTAACCGATCGTATCGGTGAACTCCGGTTCGCGGCTCTCGAGGAACGCTTCCATTCCTTCGACCTGATCGTCGGTCCCGAAGCACAGCGATAGCCCGAACGCTTCCATCGTTTCGGTCCCCAGCGGACCGGCGTCCTCGGCAGCACGGATGGCTCGCTTGCCGACGGCGAGGGCGACCTGAGGCTTTTCGGCGAGGTCGTCGGCGAGGTCGGCGACCGCGTCGTGAACGTCGCCGTCCGGAACGACGCGATTGATCAGTCCGAGTTCGCGCGCCCGATCGGCCGAGAACGGCTCTCCGAGCATGACGATCTCGTTGACCACCTTCCGGGGGAGATCACGGACCAGTTCGGCGCCGCCAACGATACCGACGTTGATCTCTTGCTGTCCGAACGAGGCCGACTCGGCGGCGACGGCGAGGTCGGTCGCCCCGACCAGGATGTTCCCGCCACCGTAGGCCGGACCGTCGACCGCGGCGACGACCGGGACGTCCGCGTCCCGAATCGTGTTCATCGTCCCGTGGAACGAGTCCAGATACCCGATGTACGACGCGGGATCGTACGACTTCATTTCGTCGAGGTCCGATCCCGCGACGAACACGTTCCCGTTCGCCGCGAGGACGACGGCGCGGACGCCGTCGTCCCGGCCGGCCGCCTCGAAGGCGTCCGTGAGATCCTCGAGCATCGGCGTGTCCAACGCGTTACCTGTGTCCGGGCGATCGAGGGTGACTGTCAACACGTTTCCGCTGGTCTCGGTGGTGATGTTCTCGTAGCTCATTGATCGACCTGCGCTTCGATCGACTGCCGATCTAGCTTCCCGACGTCTGTCGTCGGCAGTTCGTTCATAATCACGACGTCACGGGGCCGCTTGTAGGACGCCATGTTCTCTTTGCTCCACTCGATAACGTCGTCGACCGTCAGCGACTCGTCGGCGAGCGTGATCGTCGCGACGACCTCTTCGCCTTTGGTCTCGTGGTCGCGGCCGACGACGACCGCGTTGTCGATCCCGTCGTGCTCTTTGAGGATCGTCTCGACTTCTGCGGGCGAGATCGAGTAGCCGCTGTACTTGATCATGTTCTTGCGCCGACCGAGGAAGTAGAGGAACCCCTCCTCGGTCATCCGTCCGATGTCGCCCGTCAGCACGTATCCGTCGTGCATCGTCTGTTCGGTCTTCTCGGGTTTGTCGTGATACCCCTTCATCACGGACGGTGATTTGACGCTAATCTCGCCGAGTTCACCGCGGGGCACCTCCTCGTGGGTGTCCCAGTCCCGGACGACGATATCGACGTTGTGGGCGGGGCGGCCCATGAAATCCTCCTCGACGACGCCGAGCCCTCGAGTGAAGGTGTCCATCGTGTGGGTCTCGCTGAGACCGTACGCGGCCTCGTACATCTCGCACCCGGTGACCGACTTCCACTGCTCACAGAGCTCGTCGGTGAGCGACTGACCGAAACTCGTGGCCGGAATTTCCTCGAAGGAGGTCAGGTCGTAGTCGTCGCGGTCCGGGTGGTTCAGTACTCCCCGAACCATCGGCGTGGTCAGCCAGGCCGTCGTCGGTCGATGGGCGTCGACCGCGTGCATGAGCGGCTCGGTCTCGAACCGGGTCAGCAGGACGACGGTTCCGCCGTCGACCATGGGCGCGTCGACGGCGTTGAGTTTCCCGGCGACGTGGAACACCGGCATCACCGCCAGATGGCTCGTCTCCGCGTCGAATCCGTAGATCGTCGCCGTCGCCGCGGCCTTGTGGAGGACGGTCCAGTACGTGTGTTCACACCCCTTCGGCATCCCCGTCGTCCCGGACGTGTACTGCAGGAGAATCACGTCGTCCATCTCGTAGTCGACCGACGGCGGCTCCGGCTCCGTCTCCTCGAGCGCGTCCGTGAAGTAGACCGCGTCGTCGCCCGTGTCGAGCCGGTCGACCGCGATCGCCGCCGTCATGTCCTCGTGGATAGCCGGAACCGGATCGTCCGGCAGATACTCGTCGAACCGCGCGTAGACGACGTCCGAGACGTCGGTCTCGTCCGCGACCGCGTCGAGGGTGTCCGCGAAGGTGTCGTGAGCGAGGACGACCTCCACGTCACCGTCGTCGAGCTGGTACTCGAGGCGGTGTTCTTTCGACATGGGACTGCACGGGCTCACGGCCATTCCGAGCCGATGAGCGGCGTGGTACCCGATGAAGTACTGCGGACAGTTCTGGAGGTACAGGAGGATCGTATCGCCCTTCTCGTAGCCGAGGTCGTGGAGGTACGTCGCGAACCGATCGACGCTCTCGTCGAGTTCGCCGTACGTGATCTCCCGACCGTAGTAGTTGATCGCGACGCGATCCGGCGTCTCGGCCGCCTGATCCCGGAGGTACTCGTGAAGCGGTTGCTGACCCTGTGGAAACTCCGGTTCGGGGGGAATCTCCGCTGGATAGTCGTCCGTCTCTGTCGTAACCATGCGTACGGGTACCAACCTCCATTGGGGTGACAGATAAAAATTCGGGTCAGTCGTCGTTTCCGTAACTAACGGCGTCGACGACGGTGTCGTCGTCGCTCGTTCGCTCGAGGCAGTATCGCTTCGGTCCACGTCTCGGACACTGGTTCGTCGTCGTAGCTAACCGCATGGTACTCGACGGATTCCGGGACCAATGTTAACACACCCAAATACTTATCAACTATAGTTATTGATTAGGCAGATATGGGAACGCCGGAATCGCTGGACGCCAGACCCATCGAGGAGATCACGATAGACAGTATGCTCCGAACGCGTGCCGATCGGATCCCGTCGGAGACGGCGCTGATATACGGGCCGGACGATCGCCACGTCACGTACGCGGAGTTGAACGCGACCGCCAACCGGATCGCCAACGGGCTCCGTGAGCGCGGCGTCGAACGAGGGTCGAACGTCTCACTGATGGCTTCCCATCCACTCGAGACGCTGTTCGGCATGTTCGGAATCAACAAGGCTGGCGGCGTCTACTCGCCGATTAACTTCGAATACGAGGGCGAGGCGCTTTCCTACCAGCTCAACGACACCGATCCCGAAGTGCTCGTCATCGAGGACCGGTACGTGGACCGCGTCGAGGCCGTTCGCGACGACCTCGAGGTCGGATTCGAGGTGGTGGTGATGGACACGGGCGCGGAGACGCTGGAGACGTCCTTCGAGACGACGGCCTTCGCCGAGCTCCGAGAGGGGGCCGACGACGAGCCCGACGTCGACGTCTCCTGGAACGACACCGCGAGCATCGTCTACACGTCCGGGACGACGGGGATGCCGAAAGGGGTCGTCCTCCCGCACCGGTGGATCTTCGCGAACTACATCGCCCCGAAACGCGCCGTTCTGAACGCCGACGACGTCGTCCACACGTCGCTTCCGCTGTACCACATCGGCGGCGTCTACGCGGACGTCGTCGCCGGACTGGTCGCCGGGGGCACCGTCGCGCTCTGGGATCAGTTCTCCCCGCAGGCATTCTGGGATCGCATCGCGGAATACGAGGCCACCTCGGCGACGCTCATCTCGGTGATGATGCCGTGGCTGATGAACGCCCCGGAGACCGATTCTGACCGCGAGAACACGCTCAGCAAAGTCCACATGCAACCGCTCCCGGAGGAGTACGAGGCCATCGCCGAGCGGTTCGGGTTCGATATCGTGACGGTCGCGTTCGCCCAGACGGAGACCGGGTCCCCGATCGTCGGCGTCGTCCGAACGGACGAACTCGGCGGGACCCCGGACTCGTATCGGCGCGGTCTCGGTCCCGAGGCAGTCGCCGAGCGCGCCCGCGAACTGAACCTCCCGGTCGTCGACGGCGTCGACGAGGAGCGATACATGGGCCGCGTCCGCGACGACATCGTCGACGTCGCGGTCCTCGACGATCGCGACCGCGAACTCCCGCCCGGAGAGGTCGGCGAACTCTGCATCAGGCCGAAGCAGCCGGGGCTGCTCCTCGAGCGGTATCACGCGAAACCGGAGCGGACGCTCGAGGCGACCCGAAACCTCTGGTTCCACACCGGCGACGCCGCCTACCGGGACGAGAGCGGCAACTTCTACTTCGTCGACCGCCTCGGTGACGTCATCCGCCGCCGCGGCGAGAACATCTCCTCGATGCAGATACAGGACGCCGTCTCGAGCCACGACGCCGTCGAAGCGGCGGCCGCGTTCCCGATTCCGGCGCCGGAAGGCGGGGAGGATCAGGTCGGACTCGCGGTCGAACCTCGAGCCGAGGACGAGGTGGACGAGGGGACGATCGCGTCCCATCTCGCCGGTCGCCTCCCCGAGTTCATGCAGCCCGACGAGACGTTCGTCGTCGACGAGATCCCCACGACGGAAACGAATAAGATGCGGAAGGTCGAACTCAGGGAGCAACTCCTCGAATGACAGACGACGATCCGTTCGAGTACGTCGCCGAGGCGAAACGGTCACTCTCGGACGAGGCCCGCGAAGACGCCGTCGAGTACCAACACGAGTTAGGCAAGCTGACCGCTCGGGAGCGAATCGACTACCTCCTCGACGGCGGGACGTTCGACGAAATCGGACGCCTCGCGGCACCGATGCCGACCACGCCGGAAACCGTCGACTGGGAACGCGACGACGCTCCCGCCGACGGCGTCGTGACCGGTTTCGGAGAGATCGACGGGCGGCCGATCGCGCTGTTCGCGACCGACTTCACCGTGAAAGGCGGCTCGATCGGTCACGCCGGCGGGCGGAAGATGAAACGCGTCGCCGAACGGGCGCTGGACCGCGGACTCCCCCTGGTCATGCTCCACGACGGTGGCGGGCACCGAATTCAGGAGGGGCTCGATGCGGCACCGTTTGCCCGCGGCGATAACGGCTTCTCGAAACTGCAGACGACGCTGTCTGGATGGGTTCCCGTCGTCTCCGCGATGATGGGGCCCGCCTTCGCGGCGCCGACGAACTTCGCGGCGCTCTCGGATTTCGTCCCGATCGTCGACGGAACGGGAACGATGGGCGTCGCCGGCCCGTCGCTCGTGAAAGCGGCGCTCGGCGTCGACGGGGACAAGGACGACCTCGGGAGTGCGCGGTTCCAGACGACCGAGACGGGAATGGCGGACCTCGCCTGCGAGGACGACAGAGCGTGTCTCGACGCGATTCGGACGTACCTCTCCTATCTGCCGCGGAACGCTCGGCGTGAGCCACCGACCGCCGACCCGAAGCCGCCGACCGACGAGACGCTCGAGCAGTTGCGGGAGGTCATCCCCGCGGACACGCGGAAGGGGTACGACATCTACGCGATCATCGATGGGATCGTCGATCGCGACTCGACGTTCGAGCTCAAACCGACCCACGCGCGGAACATCGTGACGGCGTTCGCCCGCCTCGACGGTGATCCGATCGGCGTCATCGCGAACAACCCGCGAATCAAAGCGGGTACGATCGACACCGCGGCCTCGGAGAAGGCGGCCCACTTCGCGTCGGTCTGCGACGCGTACGGGCTCCCGATCGTTACCTTGACCGACGTCCCCGGAATCCTGCCGGGACCGGACTCGGAACGGGAGGGGATCGCTCGCCACTCGGCGAAGCTCCCCTTCGAACTGGCGCGAGCGACCGTGCCTATCGCGAACGTCGTCCTCCGACGCGGCTACGGGTTCGGATACGTGGCGATGGGCGGCGGGCGATCGCTCGACTCCGAGTTAACGGTGCTCTGGCCGACCGCCGAGATCGCCGCGATGGGGATCGAAGGTGCCGTCGACATCGCCTACGATCGGGAAATCGAGGCCGCGTCCGATTCGGACGCCCGCCGACGGGAACTGATCGACAAGTTCGAGGATCGAACCGACGCCGTCCGCGCAGCGGCTCGAGTCGGCACCGACGGCATCATCCAACCGGAGCAGACGCGCGAGCGAATCCGACGCGCGTTCGATCGAGCGAGCGATTCGTCCGACTCGGATTGGCCGCCGAAAAAGCGCCCGATCACGCCCATCTGAGCGGCAACTCCCAGAAGCGGCATCCATTTTTTCCTCCGTCACACCGGAACCGCGACGCCGCTCGTTTCGACCGAACCGCGCCGCTTTTGTACTGAAAATTTATATGACGGTTCGTGGTAGCACGGGCGTATGCGAGAGATAGGAAGCGGTAACGTACTGCTTAGTATCGAAAACCACCGTGCGGACGTCGTCCTGAATCGGCCGGAGCGACGGAACGCGATGAATCAGCCTCTCCTGCGAGATCTCCGAACCGCGCTCGAGACGGTCGACGCGAACGACGACGTCCGCGCGATGTCGTTGCTCGGCGAGGGCGACGTCTTCTGTGCCGGGATGGATCTCGAGATGATGAAGCGACGCGGCGAGGAGGAGGAGTTCGAACTCGAGACCGAACTCGACGACATCACCCATTTCATCGACGACATGCGGATCCCCTCGGTCGCGAGCATCAAGGGGGCGGCAATCGCGGGCGCGTTCGAACTGATTCTCCCGGTCGACTTCAGGATTATCAGTGAGGACGCCAAGTACGGGGTCGTCGAAGTCGAACTGGGGCTGTTCCCCTCTGGCGGCGCGACGCAGCGCCTCCCTCGATTGATCGGCCTCTCGAAGGCGAAGGAACTCGTTCTCACCGGAGACTATATCGACCCGACCGAAGCGAAACGGTGCGGACTCGTCCACGAGGTCGTCTCGGATCGCGCGGACACCGACGAACGCGCCCGTGAGTGGGCCGATTCGCTCACCGAAAACGCCCCGCTCGGAATGGAGTACGGCCGGCAGATGTTGAACTCGGCGCTCGAGACGCCCCTCGATCAGGGCCTCGAACTCGAGAGAGAACTCGGCCGGAAGTTGACCGACACCGACGACTACACCGAGGACTTCACGGCCCGTCTCGAGGGGCGTGATCCCGAGTTCCAGGGGTCGTAGCGACCGTCGCGCTCCCCGTTCGACCTGTTGGATCGGAGTTCGACCGGGAGATGACGAACTAACCACGGTCGTACTCGGTTCGTAGCCGAATTTCTGCACGGATGCGTTGCGATCACGTCACCGATACAGCTGTGTTTGCGTTTTTGTCTCAGCGATCGACGTCCGAGATTATCGGATATACTTATATTCTGACGCATACGGTATCGGGTATGGCCCGGAATCAGGACGGCACGAAACCGCTCAAATCCGTGCGGACGGCGTTCAAGATTATCGAATATCTCAAAGAGCACGACTCCGGGAGCGTAAAAGAACTCTCGCAGCAGCTGGGGTTCCCGAAGAGTACGGTTCACACCCACCTCTCGACGTTGAATCAGCTCGGATACCTGACGAACGATAACGGCACCTACCGCCTCAGCTTCCGTTTCGTTCATCTCGGCCGGTCGATCGAGGAGTCACACGAACTGCGCCAGATAGTCTCCCCGGTAGTCGAGAACGTGGCGGACGAGACCGGTGAACGGGTGTACTTCGCCGTCGAGGAAAATGGACTCGTCACGAACATCGCGATCGTGGAGGGTGAGAAATCGATCCAACACCAGTTCTTGCCGGGCGGACAGACGCGGATGCACACCACCGCCTCGGGGAAGGCGATACTCGCGTTTCTGCAACCGGAGGAAGTCGACGAAATCGTTCGACAATGGGGGATGCCTCCGCAAGCACCGAATACGATCACGGAGCGAGACGAACTGAACGCGTCGCTGGAGTCGATCCGGGAGAACGGTATCGCCTATGCGCGCGAGGAGAGTTTCAAGGGGATGTTCGAGATCGCGAAACCGATACTCTCCGACGACGAACGACCATACGGAGCGCTCGAGATTGCTGGTCCGATCAAGCGATTGGATGACCAACAGTACTGCCGAGAACTCGTCGACACGGTCGAGAAAGCGGCTAACGAGATCGAGGTAAATCTCCTGCTCTAGCGGGCGAGATGCCCGTTCGGAACCATCGCCGCACTGGATCCGGCATTATCGGATTCTCGATTCGACCAGCCGATGGGGCCGAGTGGATTACGCACATATGGATGTAAAGCGATCTGGCGATAGCTGCCTTTCGCAACCAGATACGGAGCGCTCTTTCCTGCGGCGGATCGAGGGCCGAACCGGCTACACGGACGAAAGCCGCGATCGATAGCTATCGTTCGTTCGGATTCATACCACTTTCGAATACAGTTACTTTTCTCGATAATCAGCAACTATTCCCGTCGATCGACTGCTCCTAACTGGGAACTGATCGACGATCGCTCGGAGTGTGAGTCCGGCCCTCGGGAGAGCGACGAGACCGAAGTACGGCTCGACGGCAACCGATATCGACTGTTTACCGCTGTCGATTCTGTCCCGATCGTCTTCGTACGATGGGCACTCTCCGGTGATCGGACGATGCCCAAAAACCTCCGAGGAACGCTACGACGGCAGCGCCTGGCAGACGTTCTCTCGTCGATAGAGTAGCCGGCTGTCGCGAGCGTGCAATCGTTACTTCAGCCATACTAGCCTCCACACAGATACTGGAGAGTATATGTTTACAGAACAATGTCATTCCCATGCTACCAGATATATGCTACTTTTATCGCGCCAGAGCGGAGGCCGTCGACACCCGGATCGGTACGTCCTCCCGTCGCGTGGGACCGGCTTAGCTACTGCGCCGAGGGCCGTTATCAGCCCGAGAGACGAACCTTGCAGCTCTCACGGAACTCGTGACGGTCTCGCGTTCCGATGGCCGGCCGCAGCTACATACCGCCGGACGTGGAACGATATTCCATGAGTGGTGGTACGCACACGGCGGAGCAGATCACGCTCGCGCGGCTGCCGTCGGGGGTCGAACTGACGACGACGGTCCACACCTACCGCGGCGACGAGCCGGGGCCGACGCTGTACGTGCAAGCGGCCCAGCACGGCCGCGAGATCAACGGGACGGAGGTCCTCCGGCGGTTCCACGACCGGCTGCCGCTCGAGTCGCTGTCGGGAACGGTCGTCGCCGTTCCCGTCGCGAACCCGCTGACGTTCGACCACGTCTCGTACACGACGCCCGAGCAACTCGACAGCGTCAACCAGAACATGAACCGGGTCTGGCCGGGCGACGAGAACGGCAGCCTCCACCAGCGCATGGCCGCCCGTCTCTGGGAGTACGTCACGGCGGCCGACGCTCTCGTCGACCTCCACACGGGCAGTCCGGACATGCTCCCGCACGTCGTCTACCGCGAGGGCGACGACCGCTCCCGGCGTCTCGGCGAGGCCTTCGGAACCGACCTCCTGCTGTCGGAACAGGCCGACGATGACGCCCCCGACGAGTGGCACCGACGAGGATTCGCGAGCAAGCTCCGGGTCGTCGCCGCCGACGAGGGGATCCCATCGATTACACCCGAACTCGCGTACAACAAACAGATCCTCGAGGAGGTCGTCGAGGCGGGCGTCGAAGGCCTGCTCGACGTCTGTCGGTACCTCGATCTGCTCCCGGGCGACGTTCCCGAACGCGACCAGCCGCTCGCCCGGAATCACCTCGGCCAGGTCACGGCCGACGACTCTGGACTCTTCCGGCCGAATCCGTCGCTCGAGGTAGGGGAGTCGATCGAGGAGGGGACGTCGATCGGGACGATCTACCATCCGACGACGTACGAACCCCTCCACGAGGCGTCGGCCGATCGGAGCGGGATCCTCTACGCGCTCACCCAGGAGGCGACGGTCACCGCGGGTGACCAACTCGCGAGCGTCGCACTGATCCGCGAAGCGTAAGTGACGGCGGCTCAGCAGGTCGAGAACCCGCCGTCGACGACGAGCCCGTGACCGCTGACGAACGAGGACTCGTCGCTGGCGAGGAAGAGGATCGCGTTCGCGATCTCCTCGGGCTTGCCGAGGCGCTTGAGCGGATAGTCTTCGGCCATCGCCTCGCGGGCGGCCTCCGGATCGCTCTGTTCCTCGAGGTAGCCCTCGAGCATCTGGGTCTCGGTGAAGCCGGGACAGACGGCGTTGGCGCGGACGCCGTAGGGGCCGGCCTCGGCGGCGATCGTCCGGGTCATGTTGAGGACCGCGGCTTTGGTCGTCGAGTAGGCGGCCTGCTTCGGGAGTCCGAGGATGCTCGCCAGCGAGCCCACGTTGACGATCGAACCTTCGCCCTGCTCTTTCATGTGGGGCAGCGCCGCGTGACAGCCGTTCCAGACGCCCTTGATGTTGATGTCGATGACGAAATCCCGGACCTCGTCGTCCAGTTCTTCGAGGCTGCCGCCGGGGTGGCCGGTTCCGGCGTTGTTGACCATCACGTCCAGCCCGTACTCCTCGGCGATCGCGTCGACGACCGCGTGGAACTGGTCGCTGTCGGTCACGTCGAGCTCGTGGAATTCGGCCTCGCCGCCGTCGTCTTCGATGGCCTCGGCGACCGCCTGCCCGCCCTCCGTGTCGACGTCGGTGACGATAACGCGCGCACCCTCCTCGGCGCAGCGCTCGGCCGTCGCCTGCCCGATTCCAGATGCTGCACCCGTGATAACTACCGTCTCGTTCTCGAGTCGCATAGCTCCCGTATCGAACGGCTGCTACATAAGTTCGTTCATGGTATCCTCCAGTTTGGTTGGTACTGTTCGGCAAATACCGCCTTCGATCGAACAGTGGTAAGGCTCTAGTGGGGCCGTGTTCCGAGCGACTCGGCCGTCCCCTTTCGCCGCCGCTCGAGCAACGGGCGGTTCACATTCGTCCGGCGAGGACACGGCCATCGCAACTATCGCGACTCCTGTAGTGTCAAAACTCATAGTATATGTCGGATATGTTGGTACCCGAATACGAAATCGACCGTGGATCGTCACTTCGTAGCCTCACCACGGTCGAACGACGGAAATCGACGTGTAAGCCCAGTCTGCCCGCCCCGTGCCGCCACGCTTCCGTTTCTCGTCGAGACGATCGGTCGAGGACGGCAAACAGAAACCGACCGTTGGGAACGAAGGATCGTGCGAGAGGCAGGTTCAGACGTCGATAGGTCCAGGAACGATGCCATGTCGATGTTCCTCGAGTATCGAGCGATGTTCGTTTCAGTTCCGACGATGGGAGGTCTGTCTCGCTAACATATATGATTAGATATCTGTATATGAAATATATAAATCTCCATGACACCCCGTATTTATACGCGTCGCACCGATACCTTCATTCGACGCGTTCCCGTCTTCGAACGACGTATGGCCGATTCCGGGGTTCGGGTCCGCGACGTGTGGCGACGGACCGTGGCGCTCTCGTGGCCGATCGCGGTCCAGCAGACGCTCAACACGCTAATGCGGACGGTCGATATCCTCGTCACCGGCCTGTTCTCGCCGGCGGCCGTCGCCGCGGTCGGGCTGGCGGACCTCTACGCGCAGCTTCCCCTCCGGATCGGGCTCGGACTCGGGACGGGCGCGATCGCCCTCTCGAGCCAGGACACCGGCCGCGGAGCCGAGGCGACTCGCGACGCCGCGATCACGCAGGCGCTCGGAATCGGGTTTGTGGCGGGGTTGCCGCTGACCGTCGCCGGACTGACGCTGTCGGAGCCGCTGATCGCCCTCCTGGGTGCCGACCCCGGCGTGGTCGAGATGAGCGGGCGCTATCTCACCCTGCTCTTCGTCGCCGCGCCGATGCGAATCGTCGGGATCGTGGGCGCGCGCTCGCTGCAGGGGACCGGCGACACGCGGACGCCGATGGTCGTCAACGGCACCGCGAACGGCCTCAACATCGCGGCGACGGTCGGTCTTGGACTCGGCCTCGGCCCCCTTCCCGCGCTGGGAATCGTCGGCGTCGGGCTTGCGACGGCGATCAGTCGAACGCTCGAGGCCGTCGCGATGACGACTGCGATCGCCGGCGGGCGAACGGCCCTCTCCCTCGCTCGCCCGCGGAGCGCGGTGATCACGCGCCAGCTCGTGGCGGTGAGCCTGCCGAACTTCGCCGAGGGGATGAGCACCTCGCTGGCGAACTTCCCCTTCAATGCCCTCCTGCTCACCTTCGGGACCGAGGTGACGGCCGCGTACTACATCGGCCGGCGGGCCTACCAGCAGTTCAGCGGCCCGCTGTACCGCTCGGCCAGCGTCGCCGCGAGCATCGTCGTCGGGCAGACGCTCGGCGAGGGCCGGCCAACCGATGCGCGCGCTGCCGCCCTCGCCATCACCGCCCTGAGCCTCCTCGCGCTTTCCGTGTCAGCGACTGTTCTCGTCGTCGGCGCGCGGCCGATCGCCCGGCTGTTCACGAGCGATGCGGCCACGCTCGAGTACGCCGTCGTCTTCACTCGCGTTTTCGGCGTCTCGATGGTCGCCTTCGGTCTCTTCTTCCCGCTGTCGGGCTGTCTCCGTGGTGCGGGAGAGACGCGCACGCCGTTCTACGCCAGGTTCACCGGTACGTTCGGATTCCTGCTCGCCTTTTCGTACCTCACCGCGATCGCCCTCGGCTACGGGCTGGCCGGCATCTACGCGGGGATCGTGCTGAACTACGTCTGGTGGGTACTCGTCGTCGGCGTCGGATTCGTCCGCGGCGACTGGGCGGAGACCGCGGCGGCGATGATGGCCGAGCGAGCCGACGCGTCCGACTGATCGATACCGCTCGCTTCCATCGGTGTCCTCCAAACGCTCCGTCGGTTGTTCGCCGTTCACTCGTCGCGAACGCGAGGGGGGTTCACCGCCCGTGTGAGCGATCCTCTGGATTTTACACTCATACGATTGTAATACTTTCCTCGGCCGGTCGCGGTCGTGCCCAGTGACTGCTCGAGTACCAGCCGAATTCCCGCGTCGAACAGGAACGGTGGACGGGACGAACACCGTCTGACCCCTGTCGACGATCTACACGCCCGTTCAGCAGAGCTGAACAGTTAGGAGAACATCATGTTCACTTCGATCGTGTTCGCCGTCGACAGTAACTGGGTACGAAGGTCGTTTTCCTCCCACTCGTTCTCGAGTCGGTGTTCGGGACCGGTGACGGTGACCGCCCCGTAGACGGTGCCGTCGTTGTCGAGGATCGGCGCGCCGATCGCGCTGATTCCGGGCAGATACTCCCCGCGGTTGTACGCGACTCCCTCCTCGCGAACCGCCGCGAGCACGTCGAAGAGCTCCTCTCTGTCGGTAATCGTTTTTTCGGTGAAGGCCGGCAGACCCCACTGATCGATGATTTCGTCGACGCGCTCGTCCGGGAAGTGAGCGAGCATGGCCTTGCCGCCGGCCGAACTGTGGAGATAGACGTGCGTCCCGATGTCGATGTCGCTGGTGAACGATCGGCTCCCCTCGCTGACGTTGAGCACGGTGCCGAGTCCGTTCTGGTGTGTCGAACAGAGGACTCGCTGGCCGACTTCCGTCGAGAGTTCGTCGATGGGCGTTTCCGACGCGGCGTACAGCGGCTCGGCGTGTTTGACGTGTTCTCCGAAGGAGAGAAACCGGAGGCTCAGGCGGTATTCGTCGCCTTCCTGGACGACGTACCCCTTCGAGCGAAGCGTCGTCAGGTGGGCGTGGACCGTGCTCTTGGCGAGGTCCGTTCGCTCGGTGAGTTCCGTCACCCCGGCACCCCCGGCCTGCCACAGCGCCTCGAGGATGTCGAGGGTTTTCACCACTGCCGCCACCCGGCTTCCCCCGTTCGTGTCCGTTGTTGCCATACGTCTCATTCGACGAAACGACCCAAAACTGTTCCGCTCTGCTGAACGCGGATCGCAGCCGAAAAAATCCCTCTGATTCGAATTCCCTCTCGCTCGGCATCGAATCGATCGATATCCGGCGACCCACCGTTTCTATGTACATTGAAAGCCAATCACACGGTAACGCTTAAGTAGTACGTTATGTGACATAGGCTATGG
This sequence comes from Natrinema sp. 1APR25-10V2, assembly GCF_031626495.1. Lineage (NCBI taxonomy): Archaea > Methanobacteriati > Methanobacteriota > Halobacteria > Halobacteriales > Natrialbaceae > Natrinema > Natrinema sp. 1APR25-10V2. The sequence goes on along the minus strand of NZ_JAMQOJ010000012.1, from coordinate 110,676 downwards.
ACTTCAGCGAACCGTCCGAAGCCGTGCAGATCAAGAAGGCGCTCGACGATTTCATCGATCAGGAAGTCGCTCCCCTCGAGAACGAGTACGATCAGTTCCTCGGTGCCGACTACGAGAAGGAGATCGTCGACGACGAGCATCGGCAGGTCCCCGAGTATCGCAACATCGTCGAACAGATCCGGCAGAAATCCGTCGAAGCGGGCTTCTACGGGATGACGATGCCCGAAGAGGTCGGCGGCGGCGACGTCGACATCCTCACTCGAGCGATCGTTGGCGAGCACATGTCGAACCGGCCGCCGGGCTTCCACAGCTCGATCTTCGGCGGTGCGGGTGGCCCGACGCCCATCCTGCTCGCCTGTGACGACCGACAGCGCGAGGAGTACCTCGACCCCCTGATGGACGGCGAGATCACGACCTGTTTCGCGCTGACCGAGCCGGGCCACGGCAGCGACGCGCACTACATGGACACCAGTGCGGAGAAAGACGGCGACGAGTGGGTGATCAACGGACAGAAGTGTTACATCACGAACGGCCCGTACGCCGACTTCGCGATGGTGTTCGCCCGGACGAGCGGCGACGACGGCGATCTCGGCGGCATCACGTGCTTCCTCGTCGACGACGACAACCCGGGCTTCGAGGTAGGCAAGATCCACCGCGCGATGGGGATGACCCCCGGAACGCACTCGGAGCTGTACTTCAACGACTGCCGCGTCGGCGAGGACCAGGTGCTGGGCGAGGTCGACAAGGGCTTCCAGTCCGCGATGGACTGGATCGGCGGCGGCCGGATCAACATCGCCGCCGGCTCCGTCGGGACGGCGCAGTTCCTGCTCGACATGTCGGTCGAGTACGCCCGCGAGCGGAAGACGTTCGACAAACCGATCGGCCACCGGCAGGGTGTCTCGTTCCAGCTGGCCGAGCTCGCGACCGACATCGAGCAGGTCCGCCAGCTCTACCGCTACGCCGCCTGGAAGATGGACAACGGCGAGCGCGCCCGCAAGGAGGAATCGATGGCCAAACTCCGCGGCGCGAAGCTCGCGAACGACGCCGCCGACATCGCGATGCAGGTCCACGGCGGCGCCGGCTTCATGAAGGACCTCCCGATCGAACGCAACTACCGCTCGGCCCGCGTCTTCCGCATCTTCGAGGGGACCGACGAGATCCAGAAACGGACGATCGCCCGCGAACTCATATAAGGGTCGACGATGGACGACCCGACGGAACAGCGGACGAAGGCCGCCACATCGCAGGTTTCCCGGCTCGACTTCGATATCGAGTGGCCGCCGAAACACGCCGCAGCCTACCTCGTCGAGGAACCGGCCCCGATCCTGATCGACACCGGCGACCCGGAGGACCGCGCCGAAGCGACCATCCGCGAGGGGCTGGCCGCGAAGGGGTACGACCCCGGGGACGTCGAGGCTGTCGTCGTCACCCACCCGCACAGCGACCACATCGGACAGGTGCCGTTGCTGCGCGAGGCCGGGGCGACGATCCACGCGCCTCGGCCCGTCCTCGAGCAACTCGAGCGCGACCCGGACGACCTCGCCGACGGCGTCCGTGATATCGGCCGCTCGGCGGGCTACCACGGCGAGGCGATCGCACGCGAGGTCGAGCGCGCCCAGTCGTCACTGGAGCGCAACCGGCGGTTGCTCACGCCCGACGAGGCCGTCCCCTTCGAGTTCGACGAGCCGTTTACCGTCGCGGGCCGCGAGTTCGAGGCCCTGCACACGCCCGGTCACCAGATCCACCACGCGAGCCTCGCGACGGTCCTGAACGGCGAGCGCGCGCTGTTCAGCGGCGACGCCCTCATCGAGCCGTTCCGGCCCGGTGCGATCCACGTCGGCATCGACTACGGCGCCTACGACGCCGTCGACGCGTTCCACCGCGCGATGGACCGTCTCGAGGGCCGCAACGTCGACCGGGTCTACCCCGGTCACGGTCCCGTCTTCACCGACTACGAGGGGGTGATCGAGAGCACGCGGTCGGCACTCGAGTCGCTCACCGGCGAGACGTTTCAGGCGGTCGCGAGCGTCGGCCCCGCGACGCCGATGGAGATCACGCGCCACCGCGCCGGCGAGGTCCGGTACCCGGCGCAGTTGCTCGACACGCTCGGCGCGCTCGGCACGCTCGAGGGGCGCGATCGCATCCAGTACAAAGAGCGCGACGGCGTCCGCGACTACTCGGTCAGGAAAGCCTCGCCGTGATCGAGGGGGAGGACGATACGGTCGGCGATGCCGCCGTAGACGTCCTCTGCCTCCGCGAGTAACTCTTCGGGCGGCGCTTCGATCGCGAACGTCGCCACCATCTCGTCGGTGACCAGATCGGTCATCTCGTCCCAGCGCTGATCCTTCGAGAGTTCGTGTAGCTCCTCGCCGACGGAGCGCCAGCCGTGGTGGTCGAGCACGTCGTGGTAGGTGCGGGTGCTACCGTAGAAGGCGATGCGCCGGCGCACCTCCGCGCGGGACTGCTCGCGCTCCTCCTCGGTTTCGCCGGTCACGACGAACGGGCTCGCCGAGAGCGACACGTCCTCGAGCGAGCGGTCCCCGCGGTCGGCTCCCTCGGCGACGGTCGGCGCGATGACGTCGTCGGTGTAGCCGGGGGTGTTGAAGACGTGCATGTCCAGTCCGTCGCAGAGTTCGCCCGCGAGTCGGATGTTGTACTCGTTGACGCCCGCGATGTAGATGGGCACGTCGGGGTGGTCGATCGGTCCCGGGTTGAAGTTGTCCGTCATGAGCGAGAACGAGTAGTGCTCGCCCTGATAGTCCAGGTCGGCCTCGCCCTGGAACACGTCGAAGATGTGCCGGAGCGACTCGACGACCTCGCGCAGCCGCGGCCCGGGGGACTCCCAGTCGACGCTGAAGCGGCGCTCGTTGTGGCCCTTGACCTGCGTACCGATCCCGAGGACGAACCGCCCGTCGGAGTACCGCGCGAGATCCCAGGCGGTGTAGGCGAGTGCCATCGGGCTGCGAGTGAACGAGAGCGCGATGCGGGTTCCCTGCTGGATCTCGTCCGTCCGGTCCGCGATCAGCGGATGCGGGAGGAACGCGTCGTTGTCCATCTCGGGCGTCCAGACGCCGTCGAACCCGAGTTCCTCGGCGCGTGCGGCAGCGTCGCCGGAGTCGGTCGATAAGCCGGGCACCATCGCGTCGATGCGAAGGTCTGACATACACGATGCTCGACGTGACGGGGCTTCAATCTATGGCCGCGTTTCGCGTCTACGACCCCAAAACAAGCGCCGGTCCCCGGCTCAGACGACGCGGTTCTCGAGCGCCTCGTTCTCGCGGAATCGGTCGTAGTTCCGCAGGAAGACGTCGGCGCAGCGTTCCCAGTAGTGGGGCGTGCTGCCGGCCATGTGCGGCGTCACGAGCACGTCGTCGCGGTCCCAGAGCGGCGATTCTTCGGGCAACGGCTCCTCCTCGAAAACGTCCAGCGCGACCCCGCCGAGTTCGTCGGCCTCGAGCGCGTCGACGAGCGCGGGCTGATCGACCACCCGCCCCCGGGCGATGTTGACCAGCACGGCGTCGTCCGGGAGCGTCGCGAGGGCGTCGGCGTCGATCAGCCCCCGCGTCTCGTCGGTCAGCGGACAGGCCAGCACGAGGTAGTCGCTCGCTTCGAGGACGGACTCGAGCTCGTCCGCCCCGTAGATTTCGTCGACGCTGCCGGGTGCGTCGGTCGGATCGCGTTTGGTCCCGATCACGCGGGCGTCGAAGGTCTGGCAGTAGTCGGCGACTGTAGAGCCGATCGCACCGACGCCGACGATGCCGATCGTCCGATCGCCGAGTTCGCCGCCCATGTACCGCTCCCACTCCCGGCGGTGTTGCTGGGCGACCGCGCGGTCGAAGCCGCGCTCGAAGTGCAGCAGGTAGCCCAGCACCTGCTGACCGATCGGCTTCGCGTGGATCCCCGACACGTTCGTCAGCGCCACGCCGCGGTCTGCCAGCGCGTCGCGATCGAAGAAATCGGTACCGGCGCTCAGCGCCTGCACCCACTCGAGATCGGCGGCCGCCTCGAGCACCTCGTCGGGGAGCCGGTGGGTGACGAGTACGTCGGCGTCGGCGACGGCCGCCGGGAGTTCGTCCTCGTCCTCGACGTGCTCGAGGTCGATCTCCGGCCGGCGCTCGCGGATCGCGGCGACCAGCCGCGGCCCGCCGCCCGAGAGGATGTGGGGACTGACGACGACCGTCACGAGTCAGGCGTCCTCCGATTCCTCGGCGTCCTCGAGCTTGTATTTCTGGATCTTGCCGCTCGTCGTCCGCGGGAGTTCGGCGATGAACTCGACCTCGCGGGGGTGCTTGTAGGAGGCGACGTTGTCGAGGAAGTACTCCTTGATCTCCTCGGCGGTCACGTCGTCGCCGGGTTCGACGCCCGGAGCGGTGACGACGAACGCTTTCGGCACCTCGTTGCGCCGCTCGTCGGGGATTCCGACGACCGCGCCCTCCGCGACGGCCTCGTGTTCCGAGAGGAGTTCCTCGAGTTCGCTCGGGTAGATGTTGTAACCGGCGGAGTTGATCATGTGCTTCTTCCGGTCGACGATCTCGTAGTAGTTGTCCTCGTCGCGGCGTGCGATGTCGCCCGTCCGGAACCAGCCGTCGTCGGTGAAGGCCCGCTCGGTCGCCTCGGGCATCCCGTGGTAGCCTTTCATCACCTGCGGCCCCCGAACCAGGAGCTCGCCCTCTTCGCCGATAGCGACGGTATCGCCGCTCTCGTCGACGATCTTGGCCTCGGTCATCCGCGTCGGCTGGCCGATCGTGCCGTGGCGCAGGCCGAACGTCGACCCGCTCTGAGAGTGGGTCGCGCCGTTGGTCTCGGTGAGCCCGTACCCCTCGGCCATCTCGACGCCCGCGGTCTCCTCGAACTCCTCCTGGACCGCGACGGACATCTTCGCGCCGCCCTCGCCGGCCGACTCGAGGCTGGTGAGATCGTAGTCGCCGAACCGTTCGCTGTTGATCATGTCGACGTACATCGCGGTGACGCCGACGTAGTGGGTGATGCCTTCCTCCTCGATCAGTTCCATCGCGGCGTCGCCGTCCCAGTTGGCCGCGCTCCGGAGGTAGACGCTCCCGCCCCGAACGAGGGGCTGCCACGCGGTGTGGGTGAAGCCGGTGATGTGGTACAGCGGCAGCCAGACGAGGCTGCGCACGTCCTCGTCGTCGAGCGCCTGCTCTTGAGAGAGGATCGAGAACGTCTGAGCCCGGAAGTTGCGGTGCGTGAGTTGCACGCCCTTTGGTTTCCCGGTCGTCCCCGAGGTGTAGGGCAGCAGCGCCACGTCGTCGTCTGCCCGCTCGACGAACGTCTCCTCGCCGCGAACGTCGTCGAAGGCGTGGATGCCCTCGCTCTCGGTGTCGACGGAGATGACGACCGGATCCCAGTCGATGGCCTCGAGCGCTTCCTCCAGATACGGTTCGAGCGCGACGTGGGTGAGGACGGCCGCGGCCTCGGTGTCCTCGAGCTGGTACGTGAGTTCGCGTTTGCGGTACTGCGGGTTGACCGGCGAGACGATCGCGCCGGCTTTGAACGCCCCGAGCGCGCCGATCAGATACGGCGGGCAGTTCGGCAGGTACTGCAGCATCACGTCGCCGGGTTCGATCCCGAGGTCGGCCAGCCCGCCGGCGAAGCGCGAACTCGCGGCCTGGAGGTCCTCGTGGGTCAACGTCTGCCCGTGGTACTCGATCGCCTGTGCGTCGCCGTGGTGGCGCACCGTCTCGTCGTGGAGCCGCGCGACGTTGCCGTCTCTGGCACCCTCGCTAACACTTGCCAAATCCATGTGGGATGATATCATGGAATGATATAAAATAGTATCCATGTGTGACGTGGCCTCACCGCCTCGTCGCGCCTCGCTGCTCGAGACCGCCCGCAGTCACGCGGACCCACCCGGCCACAGGAATACGTGCATTGGTACCCTCTACCACAAGCTATTTGCGTTCGGTTACGATATCGGGAGACGATGACACGGTCCGTGAGACGGAGGGATACCCGTGGCTGAACCGATCCTGGCGGGTGTCGCCGAGAGCGACCTCGGCGAGACCCCCGACCGGAACTGGCTCGACAACGCGGCGGTCGCGACCGTCCGCGCTCTCGAGGACGCCGGCTGTGCCCTCGACGAGGTCGACGGCGTCGCAGTCGCCGGCGGCGACGACTACATGCCGGCGCTGGTGCTCTCGGAGTACCTCGACCTCGACGAGCCCTCGTTCCTCGAGGGGACCGAGATCGGCGGCTCGTCGTTCGAACACTTCTGCGGTCACGTTCGCGACGCGATGACCCGCGACGAGGCCGACGTGGTGGTCGTCGCGTACGGCTCGACGAGCAAGACCGGTCCCGGCAGAGATCAGTCCCTCGAGGTCACCCATCCGGTCGACGGCTTCGTTCGTCCGACGGGGCTCTTCCGCCCGCCGGGGGCGTACGCGATGGCCGCTAAACGGCACATGCACGAGTACGGGACGACGGAGGAGCAACTCGCCGAGATCGCCGTCGCGACCCGCGAGTGGGCGTCGATGAACCCAAAAGCCGCACAGCAGGATCCGATTACCGTCGACGACGTACTCGAATCCCGGCGGATCGCCGAGCCGTTCAACCTTCTCGACTGCTGTCTGGTCTCCGACGGCGGGGGCGCGGTCGTCCTCGTCAGCGAGGAGAAGGCGGCGGAACTCGGCGTTCCCCCGATTTCGGTCGCGGGCGTCGCCTCGACGAGCACGCACCGGCAAGATATCAGCGAAATGCCCGATATGACGACGACCGGGGCGGCGGTAACGGGACCGAAGGCCTTCGAGCAAGCCGGTATTACCCACGACGACGTCGACGTCGCCCAGATATACGACTCGTTTACCTACACCGCCCTGGTGACGCTCGAGGATCTCGGGTTCTGCGAAAAGGGCGAGGGCGGCGAGTTCGTCTCTGGCGGGACGACCGCCCCCGGCGGCGAGCTACCGATGAACACGCAGGGCGGCGGGCTCTCCTACTGTCACCCCGGCCACTTCGGCGTCTTCGTCCTCATCGAGGCCGTCCGCCAGCTTCGAGGCGAGTATACGGGCGAGCGTCAGGTCGACGACGCCGAGGTCGCGGTCGCCCATGGAACCGGCGGCATCCTGTCGTCGAGTAGTACAGTCGTCCTCCGGAGGGAAGCATGAGCGCGCCCGTCGAAGACTGCCGCGAGGAGTGGGCGGGGCCGGTCCCGGTCCCGACCGGCGCGACGGAACCGTTCTGGGAGGCGACGCTCGAGGGCGACCTGCTGTACCAGAAGTGTGAGTGCGGTAACCGCCAGCTCTACCCGCGGGCGGTCTGTACCGCCTGCGGCGCGGAGGACCCCCCGTTCGAACCGAGCGAGGGCGTCGGGACGATCTACTCCTACACCGTCTGCCACGTCCCCGGCGAACCCGGTTTCGGCGACCGGACTCCGTACGCCGTCGGCGCGATCGAACTCGCCGAGGGCCCGCGCCTGCTCGCGATGATCGACGCCGATCCCGACGACCTCGAGGTCGAGATGCCCGTCGCGGTGCGGTTCTGGCGGCTCTCCGACGAAGCCGCCATGCCGGTGTTCGTGCCGGAGTGAGCGTCGAGACGGCGCTCGACGCCGCACTGATCGTTCGGTACAGCGCGCGCGAACTGTCCGCGAAAAGGGCGTGCGTTTTTACTCGAGGTCGGCCGTCGCCGTGCCGGTGAGCAGCGTCTCGCCGTCGTCGGTCCACGCCTCGAGTTCCGTTTCCACCGTTCCTTCGTCCTCGTCGATCTCGACGACCTCGCCGCTGGCGACGACGGTGTCGCCGGGGAAGACCCGCGACTGGAATCGGACGCCGAAGCTCGTCACGTCCCGCAGTTCGAACCAGTTCGCGACGACGCGGGAGGTGACCCCGGCGGTGAACATTCCCTGCCCGAAGACGCTCTCGTTGCCCGCGGCCGTAGCGTAGGGCTCGTCGTAGTGGATCGGGTTGAAGTCGCCGCTCGCGCCGGCGTACTTGACGAACTGCTGGCGATCGAGGTCCTCGACGACCACGTTCGGACCGGTGTCACCGACCGCGATGTCGGCGAGATCGTGGACGCGATCGAAGTCGCCGACGGTCGCCGGCGGGACGTCCGACTCGACCGCGGCGGTGCCGCCGTTCGTCGCGGTCTCGGCGGGCTCGCTCGAGGCGTCGTCGCCTTCCTCGTCACTGGCGTCCTCGTCGACCGCGCCGGAGGTCTCGATCGCAGTCGAGCGGTCGGTCAGTACGAGTTCGCCGTCCCGATTTCGGTACTCGGTCTCGAGGACGGCGAAGGTCATCGTCCCCGCACGGGGCCCCTCGCGCTGGAAGACGTCCGCGAGCGTGGTCGTCCCCTCGAGTACGTCGCCGACGGCCATCGGGCGCTCGTACTCGTGGTGTTGCTCGCCGTGGAGAACGTATTCGGGCTGGAAGCCCAGGTCGAAGCCCTTCCCGTCGACGTCATCGGGGGTGTACCGCGGGAACCGCCCCACCTGACTGTAGGTCAGCGGCGCGGGGACGCGGTCGTAGCCCCGATCGGCGGCCGCCGCCTCGTCGCGGAAGACCGGGTCGTCGGACGTGATCGCACGCGCGAACTCCTCGACCTTGCCGGCCTCGATGCGAAACTCCTCGACGGTGACGCGGCTGTCACCGACCATCGCCTCGAGTTCCTCGATCGGTCTATTCGGCATCTCGAGTCGCCTCCGTAGTGGTGTCGGTCGGCCGCGCGATCGCCGGTCGTTCGGTCGTCCTGCGCTGTCGGTCGGGTCCGTCTCCGCCGTTCATCGCCACACGGTTTGGGCACGACCGGCATAACAGTACCTCTCCCGGAACTCGTCTCGGTCTGTGGTAGACGGTGAGTAGTCATCCATCGGTCCGACACCTCGAGCGGACGACTGAGTGTCCTGCTCGCACGAACACAGGGGTTCTCCACGTCCTCCCCAGCCGATTCGCTCGGTCACTCCGTTCCCTCACTCGTCCCTCGCGCAGCGTCGGACCGCGGTTCACTGGTCGTTCACCGCGATCCAGCGCGCGCCACCGCACGTCGGCGTCTGGTCGAATAGCTTATAATGAACGTCGATGAACCCGTAGACGCGAATGCCAGTCACTGTCACCCTTGGGACCGGCGTATCGGCTGCTGAGACCACAGCGAACACGGAGGGACGGCGATGACGACCGACCAGTTCAGCGTCGAGGGCCAGACGGCGATCGTCACGGGCTCCTCGAGCGGGATCGGGAAGATGATCGTCGAGCGGTTCGCCGACGACGGTGCGAACGTCGTCGTCACCTCGCGGGAGATGGAGAACGTCGAGCCGGTGGCCGACGCGATCAACGAGAGCGAGCGGCCGGGCGAGGCGCTGGCCATCGAGTGCGACGTGACGGACCGCGAGGCGGTTCAGGACATGATCGACGAGACCGTCGACGAATTCGGCGGCCTCGACATCCTGATCAACAACGCGGGGGCGAGCTTTCAGGCCCCGCCTTCGGAGATCAGCGAGAACGGCTGGAAGACGATCGTCGACATCAACCTCCACGGCACCTTCCACTGCTCGCAGCTGGCCGTCGAGTACATGCGCGACAACGGCGGCGGCCGGATCGTCAACTTCGCCAGCGTCGCGGGCACCCGTGGCTCGAAGACGATGAGCCACTACGGCGCGGCCAAGGCCGGCGTCGTCAACTTCACCACCTCGTCCGCGGCCGACTGGGCCGAGGACGGCATCTGGGTCAACTGCATCGCGCCCGGTCTCGTCGCGACCGAGGGCGTCCGCACCCAGATGGGCGTCGAGGACGACGCCGACGAGATCGCTCGCACCTCGCCGGACCGCACCATCGGCAAACCCGAGGAGGTCGCCGACCTCGCACAGTTCCTCGCCAGCCCGGCCTCCTCGTATATGGTCGGCGAGACGGTCGAGATCAAGGGAATCCCGCGACTCGGAGAGTAATCCGACCGGACTCGAGACGTACCGTCTGCGAGACCGAGAACACGTCCTCTGTTACCACCACCCGTATATTTTTCATCCCGAGCGACAAACGCGGAGCACATGGAACTCGATATCGTCCCCGCGGAGACGCTTTTAGAGGCTCCCTACGATGGAAATGTCGCACACCTACTCGAGCGAGCGGTCGCGGAACAGCCCGACGAACTCGCGATCGAACACGCCGGCGAAACGATCACCTACCGCGAGTTCGGCGACCGCGTCGGGCGGTTCGCCGACGGCCTCCGGGAACTCGGCCTCGAGGCGGGCGATCGGGTCGGGCTCTACATGCCCAACGGGATTCCGTTCTGTACCGCCGTCTGGGCCTGCTGTCACGCCGGAATCATCGCGAGCCCGCTGAACCCCGAGTACCGCCGCCGCGAGATCGAATACCAGCTCGAGCACGCCGACGCGAAGGCCGTCCTCGTCGAGGGCGAGCCCGACGACTACGTCGTCGAGGCCGTCGCCGACCTCGAGACGGAGATCGTCAGCGCGACGCCCGGCGGCGACTACCGGTCGCTGCCCGACCTCGGCGCGGCCGACGCCGACCCGGACGTGGTCGACCGCGAGGACGACGACGTGCTGCTCCAGCCCTACACCTCGGGGACGACGGGCAAGCCGAAAGGCGTCCTGCTGACCCACCGCAACTTCCGGGTCCAGATCGCCCAGAGCGTCTCGAGTTACAGCGCCGGACCGATCGAGGGCGACGGGATCATCGTCCTGCCGATGTACCACATCACCGGGATGCTCGGCATGATGGCCTCGCTGTGTGGCGGCCGGACGCTACACCTGCTCCGTCCCGACCAGTGGGACCCGGAACTGGTCCTCGAGAAGCTCGACGAGCACGACATTCCGACTTTCGTCGGCGTCGCCGCGATGTTCGTCGACCTGCTCGACGCCTACGACCCCGACGAGTACGATCTGTCGACGCTGATCAAGGCCGGGCAGGGCGGGGACAAGCTTCCGAAACCGACACAGGAGCAGTTCGAGGAGGCGTTCGACGTCCCGCTTTCCGAGGGGTACGGACTGACCGAGACCACCGCGACGTCGCACACGATCCGGTGGTCGTCGCTCGGCAACCGGCCCGGGAGCGTCGGCCAGCCGGTCGGCCACACGCGCTCGAAGGTGGTCGACGAGGAGGGGAACGAACTCGGCGCGGGCGAGGAAGGCGAGATCCTCATCGCCGGCCCGCAGGTGATGAAAGGCTACTACGAGAACCCCGCGGCGAACGAGGAGGTCTTCACCGACGACGGCTTCTTCCGGACGGGCGACATTGGCATGCGGGACGAGGACAACTACTACTACATCAAGGGCCGCGAGAAGGAGATGATCCTGACCGCGGGGTACAACGTCTACCCGCGCGAGGTCGAGAACCTGCTCTACGAGCACCCCGACATCCACGAGGCGGCGGTCTTCGGGCTCCCAGACGAGCGCCGCGGCGAGACCGTCGCGGCCGCGATCACGCCGAAGGACGGCGCGGAGCTGACCGAGGACGACGTCGAGGAGTACGTCCTCGGGGAACTCGCCCCCTACAAGCACCCCCGGGTCGTCGAGATCCGGCGCGAACTCCCGAAGACCGGCAGCGGCAAGATCCGCAAGACGGAACTGCAAGACGAGTTCGTCGAGGAACACGGGATGGAATCGTGATGGGACGTGAGCGATCGATCTCTCGAGGTACCGCCGGGCGGAGTGTGACGCCGCGCTGTCCGCGACCGACCTCGGCGACCGCTCGCTACGCCCGATGACTGACGAGACCGCCGACCAGACGTACTCGAACGGGGAGATCCGGACGATCGCGCTCGCGGTCATCGCCGGCATCTTCTTCGGCGGGGTCGCGACCGGCGTGGCCTTCCCGACGCTGCCGCTGCTCGACGAGAAGCTCGTGATCAGCGCGGTGATGCTGAGCGTGATCCTCTCTGCCAACCGCATCGCGCGGCTGTTCATGAACACGCCCGCGGGGACGATCATCGATCGGATCGGCTCGCGCAAACCGATGATCTTCGGGCTGTTCACGCAGGCGCTGGCTCCCTTCGGCTACATCGTCGGCCTCCACACGCCGCCGATCGAACTGGGCGCGGTGCCGTTGCTCGGGGGCGTCTCGCTCCCGGGCCTCGTCTTCGTCACGGCGCGGCTGTTCTGGGGCGTCGGCAGCGCGTTCGTCTTCATCGGCGCGTTCGCGACGATCACGTACGTCACGACGACGAACAACCGAGGCCGGTGGGTCGGGTACATGCGCGGCGGCCAGTCGCTCGGCTTCCCGACCGGCCTCATCCTCGGCGGCATCCTGACAGACCTCGCCGACATGCAAACGGCGTTTCTCGTCGCCGGTGCGCTCGCGCTACTCGCCGGAACCGTCGCGACGATCGTCCTCCCGGACGTTCACGCGGGTGCGGGCGGCGAGGGCCGATCGGTGAGCCTCCGCGAGGTCCCCGCGCTGCTGGCCGACAACCCGACCGTCGTCCTCGTCGGCTACGGGAACTTCGCGGTGCGGTTCCTCTGGGGCGGCGTCATCCTCTCGACGCTCGCGAGCTACGCCAGCGTCAACGGCCTCGAGCTATCCTTCCTCGAGGCGGCGGGTATCAGCGGCATCGTGATGGGGCTGGGCGTGCTCACCTCGGGCTCGCTGACGATCGTCACCGGCTGGGCGTCGGATCTGGTCGACGATCGGACGATCCTGACGGTGCCGGCGTTCCTGGCGATGGCGGTCGGCTTTCTGGTCATCGCCTACGTCCCGACGATCGAGGCGCTGCTCGGCGCGATCGTCCTCGTCGGCGGCGGGATGGGCGCGGCCGCGCCGTCGTTGCTCGCGATCATGGGCGATCTCACGCCCGGTGACGAACTGGGGCGGATGGGCGGTGCCTATCAGGTGATGGGGGATATCGGACTTAGCCTCGGCCCGCTGCTGGCGATTCCGGCCGTCGAGAGCTGGTTCGGTTACCAGTTCACGTACGTCCTCTGTGCGGTGCTCGTCTCGAGCTGTCTGACGATCGTCTCGCTTCCCCTCCTGCGAAACCCCGAGGTCACCCGGACGGGGGTGAAAGCCGACTGAAGACTCGATCGGCGGCCGAGTTTCGTCGACGGGGCCGTCAGCCCGAGAGAGCCCTCGCGAAGAACTAGCGGCCGCGAAGCTTTCATAACCGTTTACACCATATTGCTATATAATGTCTCCCATACGGACGGCAGCCGCCCGTGTCCGCCCGTGGCTTCCACCGATCGCCGTGGCGCTCGCTGCAGGACTCGCCGCCGTTGGGGGGTCGTATCTGTCCGTCGGCCGACGGCCGGCGTTCGTCGTGACGCCGATCGATCGGCTCGTCATTACCCTCAGTCCCGAGGCGCTCGTGACCTTCGCGATTACCGAACTCGGCACCCTCGGCCATCAGGTGGCCTTCCTGACGGCCATCGCGCTGACGTGCGTTCTCTTCGGGCTCGCGGCGCTGCCCGGCGTCGCGATCTGTCTGGATTACGTCTCCGTCGACAGCGGCCTCCTCCGCCAGCGTCGCGCGTCGATCGCCGCCGGCGCGATCGTCGGAACGGTCCTGCCGACCGCCGTCGCGTTCGGACTGACGCGGTCACCACGTTCGAGCGCCGGTGTCGCGGCCGGTGCCGCCCTCGTGCTGCTGGCGACGATCGGTGTCGGACTCGTTGCGGGAGGGGACGCTACCCCCAGTTCGTTCGGCCGTCGGCGCGTCCTCGGTGCCGTCGGCTCGGCGATCGGCCTGAGCGCGCTCGGGCTGTTCGTCCGCGGGACCGACACGGAAACCGTGTCGTCGCCGCTCGAGATTCCCGCGGACGCCCGGCCCGAGGTTCGAACGCTGCTTACGCGCGCGAAAGACCAGTCGTTCGAGGTGGACGGACTTGAGCCGCTGGTCAGTACGGATTTCTATCAGGTCGATATCGGCAACGTCGATCCCGTCGTCGACCGCGAGGAGTGGACGCTCTCGATCACCGGGGCCGTCGAAGAGGAAGTCGACTACGACATCGCCGACATCGAGTCGATGGCCCTCGAAGATCGGTTCGTCACGCTCCGCTGTGTCGGCGACCGACTCAACGGTCGCCAGATGGACACTGCCCTCTGGAGCGGCGTCCCCGTTCGGTCGCTGCTCGAGGCGGCGGGTCCCGAGGGCAACTACGTCGTCCTTCACGGGGCCGACAGTTACTACAACGAGTTCCCGATCGAGGCGTTGTGGCCGGGATTGCTCGCCTATCGGATGAACGGACGGCCGCTGCCGCGGGCACACGGCGCGCCGGTTCGCGCGCTCGTTCCGGGCCACTGGGGCGAAATCAATGTGAAGTGGCTGACCGAGATCGAGGTTCGGACCGAGGAGACGATGGGCTACTGGGAGCACCGGGGCTGGCACGGGACCGGTCCGGTCCACACCGTGGCCAAACTCTGGCAGGTCAATCACCTGGGCGGCGGCCGGATCGAGGTGGCCGGCCACGCCTACGCCGGCACTCGAGGCGTCGGGGCCGTCGAGGTTTCGACCGACGGCGGGGATACGTGGACTGAGGCCGAGATATCCGAGCCACTCCCCGGCGACGACGTCTGGAGACAGTGGCGCCACGAGTACGGTGCGACCGGGGAACACGAGGTGATCGTCCGTGCCCGCGACGAGAACGGGACCCTCCAGATTCCGGACAAAGAGGGGCCGAAGCCCGACGGCGCTACCGGTTGGGTTTCCGAAACCGTGACTCCGCAATGAAGATTTTACCGCAGCCGTCACTCGACCGCCCCCGTCCCACTATCCTCGTTCGACTTCCGTCCCGCAGATAGGCCCGGTGACTCGAGTGGTCGTTACTCACTTACGTTGGTTAACATAAAGGACCGAAATATACTGATGTTAAAAAACACTCTCGGGAAACGTCTGAAAAAAACGTGAACGTTTATATGGCTGTAGTAGGATGATAGCAATGGACAAGAGTGATTGTGAACCAATGACACGGGATAACATCAACAGGCGAAGGGTGCTAACGGGTGCTGGTGCAGGACTCACCGCAGCGATGGCAGGCTGCATCGGTGGCGGTGGGGGTGGTGGTGACGAAAACATTCACTTCATCACTGACTACTACAACTCCTCTTGGGAGAGCCTCTGGGGGGAGATGCAGTCCCAGTTCGAGGACAGCACTGATCACAGTTTGAACATTGAGGAGGGCGGAATGTCCGGTACGCAGGAAGGCCGGCTCGCCCAGTTGATTCAGGCGGGCAATCCGCCGGACGCGAACACCTCCACGTTCGACCAGGTGGCCGACATCTGGGCGACGGACCAGCTCAGTTCCGTCGGCGACGTGGTCTCGTCGATCGAGGAAGTCAACGGTGAACTGAACGTCGGTGGGGCGTTCCTCGGTGGGGACGACATATTCCAAGTCTCGCACGGCGTGTACGTCTCCGACTTCGTGTACCGGCAGGACGTCTACGACGAGCTCGGCCTGTCGGAACCGCAGACCTTCCAGGACGTGCTGGACAACGCCAGGGCCATCGACGAGGCCGGCGGCGATTACTCCGACATGCGCGGCTACGGGCTCGCGGGGATGCCGACCGGCAAGAGTCAGGACGAGTTCCAGGTCCTCCTGGCGAGCGCGGGCGTCTCCGGACTCGGAGTTCGCTGGAAGGACCCCGAGGCCAAGGACGAACTCGAGATGTACTGGCCCGAAGAGGAAGTGACGACGGTGTTGCAGTACATGAAGGACCTCGCTCAGTACTCGCCCGACCCGACCAGCATCGGCTGGGCGGAGTCGCTCGGCGGGTGGCTCCAGGGTCAGTACGGCCAGCAGTACCACCTCAACGCCTGGCCAGTCGGACTCGCCGCCGCGCAGGCCGAGGCCCAGGACAGCGACGCGCTACGCGGGCTGGCCGAGGCCTCTCAGGTCATGGCGTATCCGACGTGGGAGGGAATCGACAAGAACGAGAACTGGCTGAGCGCCCCGGCGCCCGACGGCTACCACGTCTTCTCGGGCGGCGGGAACACGCAGGCCGCGAAGGACTGGTTCGAGTGGCTCTACGCCGACAGCGTGGAGAAGACCGTGCAGTTCTACGCGGCCGACCCGGGACGGTTCCTGCCGAGTTACTCCGACATATTGGGCTCCGACGCGTTCGAGAACCAAGACCTCATGCAGGCCCACCCCCACCTGCTCGAGAAGCTCCAGTACGTCCAAGACGAGATCTGGGGCAACCACTACGGCAGCGTCGACGCGGCCAACACCTCCTCGCCCGTGGCGCTGTACATGCAGCGCCAGTGGTTCTACGGCGAGATGGTCAACAACGTGATCACCGACTCGATGTCCGTCCAAGAAGCCTACGAGTGGGGCCAGGGCAAACTCGAGGAGTCACTTTCGGAGGCGAAAGAGCAGTTCGGCGGATAGTCGGCAAATCGACATCGTCCCTTCATTTAGCGACGTTGGGTGTGGAGCAAGTCGGTCACTAACAACCGTGAGATTAACATACATGGATGCAGAGAATCGCACACGGACAACCATGAGATCAACAGACACGGATGCAGAGGAAACCTAAACATGGCTGGTGAAACTGGAGAATCGGTTCGACCGGGGAGGGCGTTCATCCCGTGGGACGACCTGCCGGTGAGTCGGGAGACCGTCGTCGGGATCGGAACGATCCTGCCGGTCGCCGTCCTGTACATACTTATCGCGGCGCTCCCGATCGCGTTCGCGTTCTGGGCATCGTTACACAACATCCACACGCTCAACCCCGTCTGGGAGTGGGCGGGCACCTCGAACTACTCCGAGGTCATGGAGCTGTCCCGGTTCTGGGGATCGCTGTGGCGAGGGATCGTCTACATGGTCGGCAGCACGCTCATCCAGCTCGCCGTCGGCCTCTGGATGGCCCTCGTGCTAAACCGGATCACCTACGGCCAGAAGCTGCTCACCGCGGTCGTCTTCACGGCCTACCTGATCCCGACGATCATCGTCTCGCTGATCGCGCTGCGGGTGTTCGACCCGCGAGGCGGCGTGCTGCAGATGATGGGCGCGGACTGGTTCAGCCTGTGGGCGGCCGGTGAGGCACCGCTCGGATCGCGGGACTGGGCGATGCCCCTGCTGATTCTCATCGGTACCTGGAAGTTCTCGGTCTTCATTACGATCTTCACGCTCGCGCAGCTACGCGCGATTCCGAACCGATTCTACGAGGCGGCGAAGGTGTGCGGTGCGAACCGGTGGCAGATGTTCCGGGACATCACGCTACCGCGTCTCATGGGGATTATCCTGGTCGTCGTGCTGCTCCGGTCGGTCTTCATGTTCAACAAGTTCGACATCATCTGGCAGCTCACGCAGGGCGGTCCCGGGAACGCCACGACCACGCTGCCGGTGCTCGCATACAAGACCGTCTACACCGACCAGGCGTACGGGCTTGCGAACGCGATCTCCGTCGTCATGTTCCTGTTCCTGCTCGTGGCGGCGATCGGCTACTTCATGGTCTTCAACCCGAGTGAGGAGGTAGAAACGACAGCATGAGTCAGAGCGAACCACCGGGAGGCGTCTTCGGCCTCTCATACGACAGCGAAATGCAGTTCTTCGAGGCGGCAAAGCTCGTCAGCACCGCGATCATCGTTCTCGTCGGTGTCTGGCCGATCTACTGGATGACCCAGCTCGCGTTCACTCAGTACGAGGTCGTCTCGAACGACATCACCTTCTTCCCAACGCCCGACATATTCACCCTCGATAACTTCAATATATTGACTGATCCGGAGATGTACACGTACATCTTCAACACGACCGTGGTGGCCATCGGGACCATCGTCACGGTCATCATCGTCTCGTTGGTGGCGGGCTACGGACTCGCGCGGCTGGACTTCCCGCAGAAGGAGAACTTCGCGCGGGTCCTCCTGATCGGCTACCTCTTCAGCCCCATCGTCATCGGCATCCCGCTCTACCAGATCTGGCGGAGCATCGGGCTGCTCGGCACCCGCATCGGGCTCATCATCGCGCTGTCGGCCATCTCCATGCCGTTCGCGGTGTGGCTGATGTGGAAGTACATCATGACGATTCCGGAGGCCCACGAGGAGGCCGCGTGGGTCGACGGCGCCTCGCGCTGGCGTGGCTTCCGCGACGTCGTCGTGCCCCAGTGCCGACCGGCGATCATCGCCGCGGCCCTGTTCGCCTTCGCGCTCGCCTGGAACGACTTCACGTTCGCACAGATCCTCCTACCGTCGACCGACACGACGACGTTCGCCCCCGGCGTCCTCCGGGAGATGAACCAGTCGCAGTTCCTGCCCGACGCCTACCTGATGGCGGTCTCGCTGGCCATGACGCTGCCGCCGCTGCTGTTCGCCTACTTCATGCAGAGCTACCTGCTGAAAGGGTTCCAAGTCAGAGCGCTCTGAGAACGCATCGCTTTCCAACTATCATTCACAATTACCACAACAACATATGCCAGACATCGAAATTCAGAACCTGACCAAGGTGTACGAGGAATCGGGGAACAAGATCATCGCGGTCGACGACGTCGACCTGACGATCCGCGACGGCGAGTTCGTGACGCTGGTGGGGCCGTCGGGCTGCGGGAAGACCACGACGCTGCGCTGTGTCGCGGGGCTGAACAAACCCACGAGCGGCACGATCAAGTTCGGCGACCGCGACGTGACGGACAAGCCGGTCCAGGAGCGCAACATCGCGTTGCTCTTCCAGGACATCGCGCTCTACCCGCACATGAGCGTCAAGGAGAACATCGCCTACGGCCTCAAGATCACCGGCTTCTCGAAGGAAGAGCGCATGGCCCGCGTCGAAGAGGCCGCCGAGTTGCTCCAGATCACCGACCAGCTCGAGAAGATGCCCTCGGAGCTCTCCGGCGGGCAACAACAGCGCGTCGCGCTGGGCCGGTCGCTCGTGCGCGACCCGGAGGTGTTCCTGTTCGACGAGCCGATGTCGGACTTAGACGCCAAGCTCAAGGCCGAGCTGCGCCCGGTCATCGAGAAGGTGACCGACGAGATCGGCTGTCCGACGCTGTACGTCACCCACGACCAGGAGGAGGCGATGACGATGTCCGACCGCGTCGCGGTCATTAACGACGGGGAACTGGCACAGGTCGCCCCGCCGAAGGAAATCTACGACGAACCGAGCTCCGAGTTCGTCAGCCAGTTCATCGGCCAGCCCTCGACGCAGTTCTTCGAGGGGAACGTCCGGTCGGTCAACGGGACCGCCGAACTGGCCGTCGGCGGCTACGAGTACGACATCGCCCGCGACGGCCTCGATGGCTGGGCCGGCGAGGACGTCCGCGTCGGCCTCCGGCCGCAGTACATTCAGGTCAGCGACGACCCCAACGACGGCATTCCGGCGACGCATCTGCTCGACGAACCGCTGGGCGATTCGACGCACAGCTTCTTCAAGACGGAGTTCGGCGAGGTCGTCGTCGTCACCGATCCGGACTTCGAAGGCGGAGGCAAAGAGTACAGCCTCGTCTTCGAGGACGAGTACATCCAGTTGTTCGACAACGACTCCGGCGTCCGAATCGCCTGAGTCGTCCATCGAGTCGTTCAGTTCTCTCGTTTTTCACTCGCTCGAGCGGCAGCACTCGTATCCGTGTCCGCCGAGACCGCCTCGTCGCGATCCGTCGGTTGCGTCGAGCGAACGACGACCGTCCCGCCGGCGAGGTCGCCGAGGCGACGGCCGTCGGTCACGAGGGCCGTCACCAGGCCGACCACGAGCGGCGGAATCCCGAGGAGGTCGACGTACAGGAGGAGATTCCGCACGGCGCTGGCGCGGTAGGTGCACTCGCGACCGTCCGCCATGACGACCAGCAGGCCGCGATTGACCTTCCCCGGCGTCCGGCCGTAGCGCCACTCGAGGGCGAACGAGTAAGTGGCGTAGATCGGCAGGAGGGCGAGCAGAGAGAGGGGAACGATGGCCGCTCCCAGCGCCTCGTACGCGTCGCCGAACACGACGCTCGCGACGTAGAGCACCGGCGATTCGATCAGCGCGAAGCACACGAACAGGTCGATCGCCGCCGCAGCGCCGCGGGCGAGGATCACGTCGAAGTCGTCCGCGGTCTCCAGTACCGGTGCTGGTTGCCGCTGCGTCGGCAAGAACCCGTCCAATGTCCAGTCGATCACAGCATCACCGTTCCGCCGTTCATGGCGGAGTCATTTACTGGCGCGTACAAAATACCTGCCCTTCGGCCGATTTCGGCGGATCGGTGTCGGCTTCGGTCACTCCATGCGGACGTCCGTGCGGAGCGTCGCGAGGAAGTAGATCAGCAGGAGGATGGCGATTCCGCCGAACACCTGCGCGTCGATCGACAGGTAGCCGTCCACGCGGACCAGGAGAACGCTAGCCGCCACGAGCACGGCGATGGTGCCGACGGTTCGCCACCGTTCGACGGCCTTCTCGAGGGTTATCTCCGTCGTGGACTTCTCCACCGCGTCCGACGCTTCGCGGATGTTTTCCAGACCGCCCTCTTCCGAGGCACTCCGCGTCGTACTTCCACTCATGTGTGCCATTCATTGCCAGCAGGCCATATATAGCTGTGGGTGGCGGGAAGCCGGTCTCTCCCGCGGATCTCTCACGTAGGCGTCGCACCGGACGAGAGTCGCACTCGAGTACTCGAGTGTCGTCGGTACGAGGGCGATGGCTCGTCGCCTCACTTGTACGCCTGTAGATCGGTCAGCTCGTAGCCGACGATCAGCTTCTGGATCTCCGTGGTCCCGTCGGGAATGGTCATCGTCCTGGCGTCACGGTAGTAGCGCTCGAGCGGGTAGTCCTTCGAGAGGCCGTTGCCGCCGTAGACCTGCAGCGCCGCGTCGGTCACGTCGACGGATTTCTCGCAGACCCAGCCTTTCGAGAGCGACGAGAGCATGCGAGCCTCCGGATCCCCCTCGGCGATCTTTTGGGCGGTGTGGCGGGTCAGCAGCCGGCCCGTCTTGAGGCCGGCGCGGATATCGTAGAGCTTCTCCTGGACGAGCTGGTGTTGGCCGATCGGTTTCTCGAAGACCTCGCGGTCGGTCGCGTAGTCGAGCGCGGCCTCGTAGGCCGCCTGCATGATCCCGACCGAGATGGCTGCCATCCCGTTTCGCATCGAGGCGAACATGCTGTTCAGCGGGTTCCCGCCGGGGCCACCGCCCGCGAGGGACGACTCCTCTGGATCGAGCCGCCCGTCCTCGAGCGCCTCGAGAACGGCCACCGAGAGCTTATTTTCGCGGGGTACCCGGCAATCGTCGAAGAACAGTTGGCCGGTCGGAGAGCCCTTCCACCCCAGTTTCTCGAGTTCTCGAGTGTCGAAGCCGCCCGTTTTCTCGTCGACGAGGAACATATCGCGTTGCTCTTCGGCCTCGTCCCAGGCCACGACCAGCGCGAGGTCGGCGATCGGCGCGTTCGAGACCCAGGTTTTCTCGCCGTCGATGACGTACTCGTCGCCGTCCTTGCGTGCGGTCGTGTTCGGAACCTTCGTGTCGGAGCCGCCGTCGGGTTCCGTAATGGCGAAACAGCCGACCAGTTCGTCACGCTCGTACTCGGCGGCGTAGGCGTCCCGCGTGCGTTCGGCGAAGATTTCGAACATGGTCACCGGCAGCGACATGCCCATCGTCACCTGGAGGCTCGGCCAGACCCGCGAGACCTCCTCGCTGACGATCGTGCTCGTCACCGGGTCGTCGAAGCTCTCCTCGGCGTAGGGGCCCACGTCGATCTCGGCCATTTGCTGCATATAGCCGATCGCGTCGTCCTTCGAGAGCGGTTTCCGGTCGGCCTCGGGCAGATCCGGCTCGATCTCCTCGTCCATGAACTCCCGCACCGAATCGCGAATCATCCGCTGTTCGTCGGTTAGCATCATCGTGTATCACTCGTGACAGCGATACTAGCGTTCAGCCATGTGATGTTAAACCTTCCCACAAACAGCGTAGAGCGACGTGCTCACGCGAACGGCGGTAATTCGCGATGCAGAACGACCGACTTCGAAACCGTCTATTCGGTCGCTCGCGGCCGAGACGCGTCGCTTGCGACCGCTGGCGCGTCGTCTCTGTCGGTCGAAGGAAAATAAGAGCGGAGCGATCGGCACTCGACCGCGAGCGTGCGACGTTACTCGTCGAGTTTGTCGATGCGCAGGTCTTCGTCGAACTGCAGAGTGTTCTCGATCTCGGCCTCGTCGACGTCCTCGAAGGCCCAGCGGGCGATCGAGCGGCGGTGGACCTCGTCGGCCCCGTCGACGATGCGGAACGCGCGGACGTTCTCGTAGAAGTGGGCGATCGGCAGGTCCTTGCCGATTCCGTTGCCGCCACAGCACTGCAGGGCGAGATCGATGGTCTCGTTGGTGACGTTCGCGGTGAACATCTTCGACATCGCGACCTCGATGCGGGCGTCGCTGCGGTCGAGTTCACGCGCAGCGTGGCGGATCATCGTTCGCGCGGCGTGGAGTTGCGTCTCGGCGTCGGCGATGCGGTGGCGCAGCGCCTGCTTCTCCTCGAGTTTCGAGCCGAAGGCCTCGCGCTCCTGGAGGTAGGCCTTCGCGATGTCCAGCGAGCGCTCGGCCATGCCGGAGTAGCGCATGCAGTGTGTGAGTCGACCGCCGCCGAGTCGCATCTGGGCGATCCGGAAGCCTTCGCCTTCCTCGCCGATGGTGTTCTCGACGGGGACGCGGACGTTCTCGAACTTCACTTCGGCGTGGCCGCCCTCGCGTTCGGTGATGCCGTGGCCGCCCAGGTGGGGGATGTTCCGCTGGACTTCGACGCCGTCGGCGTCGCGCGGCACCATGATGATCGAGGTGCCCTCGTAGGGGTGGGCGTCGAGATCGGTGCGGACCATCGCCAGATAGTAGTCCGCGCCGAGGCCGTCGGAGGTCCACCACTTGTGGCCGTTGATGACCCACTCGTCGCCGTCTTTGACGGCGGTGCTCTGGAGCATCTTCGGGTCCGAACCGGCACCGACCTTGGGCTCGGTCATCGCGAACGCCGTCTGAATGTCGCCCTGGACGAGCGGTCGGAGCCACTCCTCTTTCTGCTCTTCCGTGCCGACCATCTCGAGGGTGTGCATGTTACCCTCCTGGGGCGCGTTGGCCCGGATCGCCAGCGCGCCGATCAGCGAGCGGCCGACCTGCTCGAACGAGGGCAGCATGTCGCTGAAATCGAGGCCTTGACCGCCGTACTCTTCGGGGACCTGTGGCGCGAACAGGTCCCGCTCCTTGGCCATGTCCCACATCTCGTGGATTTCGTCCATCGTGATCTCCTCACCCGTGGCCAGCGCCTCGCGCTCGCGCGGGATGACGACTTCGTCCATGAATTCCTCTACGCGACCCGCAACCTCCGTGGCTTTCTCGGAGTCGTGGTACTCCATATCATCCATGATCGCATACAGCATTGTAAAGCTATAGGTAACGGATCGCATTAATTGGCAAGCGAAAACGAGACTATCGGCTCCTCGAGACCTGTCGCCACCCCTCGTCTGCTTCGATTCCCCCGCCTGTCCCCGTCGCGACCCGCCGCGTCAGCCCCCGGTCGAGCGGTTCAGACCCGCTCGAGGATGGTCGCGACGCCCTGACCGAAGCCGATGCACATCGTCGACAGCGCCGTGTCCTGGCCGGTGCGCTCGAGTTCGTGGGCCAGTTTGGTCAGCAGCATCGCGCCGGTCGCGCCGAGCGGGTGACCGTGGGCGATCGCACCGCCGTTGACGTTGACGTCTTCCCAGGATGCGCCGGTCTCCTCGAGCCAGGCCGCCGGGACCGACGCGAACGCCTCGTTGACCTCGAACAGGTCGATATCGCCGATCGTCATGTCGGCTTGCTCGAGGACGTTCTCGGTCGCCGGAATCGGCCCTTTCAGCATCGTGATCGGATCGACGCCGACGACTTCGGTCTGGACGATGCGGGCCATCGGCTCCCAGCCGTGCTCCTCGGCGGCCTCCTCACTCGCGATCAGCAATGCGGCCGAGCCATCGACGATGCCGGAGGAGTTGCCGGGATGGTGGAAGCCGTTGCCTTCCTCGCGGAACGACAGCGGCAGTTCGGCGAGCGTTTCCTCGTCCGTCCCCGGCCGCGGGTGTTCGTCCTGTTCGACGACGACCTCCTCGCCGTCGAGTTCGGTCTCGACGGGGACGATCTGGTCGTCGTAGCGGCCCTCGTCCCAGGCCTCCTTCCAGCGGCGCTGGGAGTCGGCGGCGATCTCGTCGAGTTCCGAGCGCGAGAAGCCGTACTCCTCGGCGATCCGTTCGGCCCCCTCGCCCTGATGGGTCACCTCGTCGAAGTGCTCGAAGTAGGTGTCGGTGAGGCTGTCGCCGCTGTCCGCCCCGTCCGCGTCGTCCGATCCCATCGGGACGCGGGTCATGTGTTCGACCCCACCCGCGACGAGTACGTCGTGCTGGCCGGCCATGACGTTCGCCGCGGCGAAGTTGGCCGCCTGCTGGCCGGAGCCACACATCCGATTCAGCTGGACGCCGGGGACGATATCGCCCCAGCCCGCGACCATCGGCGCGATCCTGGCGATGTTGAGCCCCTGCTCGTCTACGGGCGTCACGCAGCCGTAGATGACGTCCTCGATCGTCTCCGGCTCGAAGCCGTTGCGTTCGCGCAGCGCCTCGAGCGGTTCGGCGGCCAGATCTTGCGGATGTGTGTCTCGGAACGAGCCGCCCCGCTTGCCGAACGGCGTGCGGACGGCGTCGACGATGACTGCGGAGTTCATGACGTACACGTGAGTATTCCATCATCGTTCATAGAGGTTGTGCATAAATTCGTGATCGAGGGAGTTGGAGACTGTACGGTCGAATCTTTCCTTCAGTTGGCAGTGAAATCTGGTACCGCTCCCCAATGGTTAAGTCAGATAACGAAGTATTCGCTCGGGCATGGACTTTGGTATTCAGGATCGGACCGCCGTCGTCACCGGCGGGGCCGGACGTATCGGAAGCGCCGACTGTCGAACGCTCGCCGAGGAGGGCGCGAACGTCGTCGTCCTCGACGTCGACGCGGACGGCGCACAGGAGGTCGCCGACGAGATCGACGAGACGGCCGACGGCGGGGAGGCGATGGCCCTCGAGTGCGATCTCACCGACCGACAGGACGTGGCGGACTCGATGGACGAGGTCCGCGACGCCTTCGGCGGCGTCGACATCCTCGTGAACAACGCCGCGATGGTCGACGCGCGCTCGCGGCTGGCCGACTACGACGACGACATCTGGAACCGCGACGTAGAGATCAACCTCACCGGCACGTACAACATCAGCGCGGAGGTGTTCCCGGAGATGTGCGACCGCGGCTGGGGTCGCGTCGTGAACATGTCCTCGATGGCCGGCTGGTACGGCGGCTTCGGCCAGATCTCCTACTCGGCGACGAAGGCCGCCATGATCGGCGTCGGCCGGACGATGGCGCTCGAGGGGGCCCAGTCGGGGGTCACCTCGAACGTGATCGCGCCGAACATCGTCGTCGGCCAGTGGGCCGACATGAGCCCCGACGAACTCCGGGAGAACGTCGACGAGTACTACGCCCGGATCGCCGAGGCGACGCCGATGCGCCACCTCGGGACGGAGGAGGACGTGGCCAACATGGTCGCCTACCTCTGTTCGGAGCAGGCTTCCTACGTCACGGGGCAGATCGTCGGCGTCACCGGCGGCATCGACCTCTTCAGTTTCTGATCGCGGGGACGGGGAGTCGCCCCCGAACCCGCCGGGTGCATCCCTACTCGGGATACGCGTCGTGCCACGGCCTGTGGCGCTCGACGGCCGCACTGGCGGCGATCACGTCGTCGTCGGCGTGCCGGCGGCCCGCGATCTGCATGCCGACCGGAAGCCCGTCGACGACGCCGGCCGGAACCGAGGCCGCCGGATGACCGGTGAGGTTGTACGGTTGCGTGAGCACCCAGCCGCGGTACGGTTCGATCTCGACGCCGTCGATCTCCGCGGGCTCCTCGCCGTGTGGGAACGGCGTCGTCCCGCACGTCGCCGTCACGAGGAGGTCGTACTCCGCGAAGAGGTCTTCCAGGCCGTCGAGAAGCCGCGTTCGAACGACATCAGCGCGCTTGTACTCTCGCGTAGTCGGCTCCTCGGCGTCCATGATGAGGTCGACGAGATACGGCCGGAGGCGGTCGCGGTCCTCGCCCTGTGGATCGAAGCCCTCGTCCTCGAGGTTGTCGAGCAGCGACTGCCACCGCACGGTCGCCATCGTGTAGTAGGCGTCCAGGATGTCCTCGTTGTCGATCCCCAGGTCCGGGTCGACCGCGTCGACGGTCGCGCCGGCGTCCTCGAGCGCCGAGACGGCGTCCTCGAGGGCGTCGCGCACCGCCGGATCGACGGGGTAGATCCCCATATCGGGGCTGTACGCGACGTCTAACTCGTCGATCGGACGGTCGACTGCGTCGCGGTACTCACCGTGCTTCGGGACCGAGAAGGGGTCGCGCGGATGCGTTCCGGCCATCACGTCCAGCGATAGCGCCGCGTCTTCGACCGTCCGGGCCAGCGGTCCGTTCGTGGAGAACGGGGTGTGGCTGGCGAACGCGTTCGGACGGCTGACGTTCGGTATCACACCCTGCGTGGGCTTGAGTCCGTACACGCCGCAGAAACTCGCCGGAATCCGGACCGAGCCGCCGGCGTCGGAGCCGGGTGCCAGCGGCACGAGCCGGTCGCCCAGCGCCGCCCCGGCTCCGCCGGAGGAGCCACCCGAGACCCGATCGGGATCGAACGGCGTTCCCGTCGGTCCGGCGACGCGGTTGTCGGTGGTCGTGCCGAGCCCGAACTCGGGCGTGTTCGTCTTCCCGACCACGATCGCGCCCGCTTCCTTGAGCCGGGCGACGAACGGCGAGTCCGAGTCGGCGACGCGGTCCTCGAAGAGCAGCGATCCCGAAGTCGTCGTGACTCCCTCCACGTCGTCGAGGTCCTTGATCGCGACGGGGACGCCGTGCAGCGGCCCGAGCGGTTCGCCCTCGGCGATCGCTCGTTCGGCGTCTTCGGCCATCTCGCGAGCCAGATCGTCCGTGACGGTCACGAACGCGTTCGTTCGATCGTTTCGCTCGTGAATGCGCTCGAGGGTGGACTCGACGACCTCGGCGGGCGAGCGGTCGCCGTCTCGAATCGCTCTCGCGAGCCCCGCGGCAGTCCGGTCTGTGAGCCGTGTTACCATACGATGACGTATCAGCGTACCGAGTGAAAAACGTTCGTCTACGGGAAACCTCGGGACGCGGCCTCGAGTCAGTCCGTGATCCCCATCGACTTCGCGATCGTGTTCAGCTGAATCTCGTCGGTCCCCTCGACGATCCGCAGGATGCGCGCCTGGTGGACCAGATCCATGTAGGGGCTCTCCTCGGCCAGCCCGTTGGCTCCGTTGACCTGCACGGCCGCGTCGGCGACCTCCCAGAGGACGTTCGTCGCGAACCACTTCAGCACCGACGAGTCCATGATCGTCCGCTCGTCCTGAGCCATCTTCCAGGCGAGTTTGAGCCCCGCCGCGTCGGCCGCGTAGGTCTTCGCTCGCCCCTCCGCGAGCTTCGCGGAGACCTGCTGAAAGTTCCCGATCGACCGCCCGAACGCCTCGCGCTCGGTGACGTACTCGCCGGCTTCGGAGAGCAGGTACTCCGAGTACCCCACGGCCTCGGCTCCGAGCTCGAGTCGGCCCAGCGAGAGGAACTCCATCGCGGCGTAGAAGGCCTCGTCGACTTCGCCGAGGACGCGGTCCTCGGGGACGCGAACGCCGTCGAGAATGATTTCGGCCTGCGATCCCTCCGCGCCGACGGCGTTGTTGTACGAGCCGATCTCGTACTCGTCGCGCTCGACGATGAAGCAGGTGATACCGCCGTAGCGGCCGACCTCCTCCTGTGGCGTGGTCCGCGCAAAGAGCTGGACGAAGTCGGCGTAGGGCGCGTTGGTGATCCACTGCTTGCGCCCGTTGATGATCCACTCGTCACCGTCCTTTTCGGCAGTAGTCTCCATGTTCGGCGAATCCGACCCTACGCCGGGCTCGGTCTGGCCGAACGCCGTCGACTTCTCGCCGCGGACGGTGGGCTCGAGATATTTCTCGCGCTGGTCGCCCTCGGCCTGTAACAGCAGCGGCTTCGGCCCCTCGGGGCCGGCGAGGACGTAGCGCTCGAGGCCGCCACCGTGGGTCGCGAGGTGCTTTTTCGCTCGGTACCACGTCACTGGCGAAATGCCGTCCCCGCCCGCGTCCTCGGGCAGGTTCATCGCGTAGAAGCCGGCCTCGGCCGACTTCCGCCTGATCTCCTCGCGGGCCTCGAGCAGTTCGTCGGTCCAGCGGCCGTTCTCGTGGTGGCCCTTCCGCGGATTGGTGTAGGTATCGCCGAGGTCCTCGACGATCGGCTCGACCTCGCGCTCGATGAACTCGTCGATGCTATCGAGGATCAGCTCGGTCTCCTCGTCGGTGTCGAAACTCACGCCGCCGGTAGTGTTTACTCCCATGGTGGGATCTCTCACTCCACGTACTTATTGGTGCGCCGCCGGCTCGTCGTCCTCGGCCTCGAGGACGATGTCGAACTGGTCGCGCAGCGATTTCTTGTCGAACTTGCCCGTCGAGGTCTTCGGAATCTCCTCGATGAACCGGTACTCGTCGGGCAGCCACCAGGAGGGGAACGTCTCCGAGAGGTGGGCCTCGAGATCGTCCTCGTCGAGGTCCGCGTCGGCGGTCGGCACGACGATGGCCAGCGGCCGCTCCTGCCAGCGTTCGTGATCGACCCCGATCACCGTCGCCTCGCGGACGTCCTCGTGGGCGATGAGTTCGTTCTCGAGTTGGACCGACGAGATCCACTCCCCGCCGGACTTGATGACGTCCTTGTCGCGGTCGACGATGTCGATGTAGCCCATCTCGTCTCGCGTAGCGATGTCGCCGGTCCGCAGATAGCCGTCGTCGGTGAACGACTGCTCGTTCTCCTCGGGTCGGTTGTGGTAGCCGTCGGTCACCCAGGGGCTGCGGACCTGCAGTTCGCCCATCGTCTCGCCGTCGTGGGGCACTTCCTCGCCGTCGTCGTCGACGATGCGGATCTGCATGCCCGGCACGGGCAGTCCCGCCTTCGCGCGGTACTCGTACTGCTCGTCGCTGGGTAGTTCCGCGACCTCCTTGCGGAGCGTGCTGAGCGAGCCCAGCGGCGAGGTTTCGGTCATCCCCCAGCCCTGAATGATCGGCGCGTCGTACTCCTCGTCGTACTTTCGGATGAGCGATTCGGGCGGCGCGGACCCCCCGACCGTCAGCCGGTCGATGTTCGAGATGTCGACCTCCGGATTCTCGTCCAGGAACTCGGCCATCTCGAGCCAGATCGTCGGCACTGCGGCCGAGAACGTCACGTCCTCCTCGTCGATCAGCCGGGCGATCGTCTCGGGATCGGTGTGGACCGAGGGGAAGACCTGCTTCGCCCCGACGAACGTCGCGCCGTAGGGGATCCCCCAGCCGTTGGCGTGGAACATCGGGACGACCGGGAGCACGGTGTCGCGCTCGCCGATCGCGTTGGCGTCGACGTGGCCGCCCATGACGCTGTGGAGGTACATCGCCCGGTGGGAGTAGGCGACGCCCTTCGGCAGCCCCGTCGTTCCCGAGGTGTGGCACATCCCGTACTCCGCGTCCTCGTCGATGTCTGGCCAGTCGTACTCCGTCGACTGGCCGGAGAGAAGCGACTCGTAGTCGGTCACCGGCTCGAGGCTCGTCTCGGGCACCTCGTCGTCGAGGACGACGTACTGTTCGACGGTGTCGAGTTCGTCGGCGTTGGCCTCGACCTTCTCGATGAGCCCCGGATCGACGAAGATCACCCGGTCCTCGGCGTCGTCGATCGTGTGGACGAAGTGGTGATCGGGCAGCCGCATGTTGCACATGTGGATCGACCGCCCCGAACACGTCGGTCCGAAGTAGAGTTCGTAGTGCCGGTAGTGGTTCGTCGCGACGACGCCGACCCGGTCTCCTTCCTCGAGTCCGAGGTCGTCGAGCGCGCCCGCGAGCTGGTTGATCCGATCGTACGCGTCGGCGTACGTATACCGGTGGACGCTCCCGTCGGGCAGTTTCGTCACCAGTTCCCGGTCGGGGAACAGGTCGACCGCCCGCTCGAGCATCTTGTCAAGTGTTAACTGGGCACCCATCATAGTCGTCTGGAGTGATTCTGTCCAGGGACTTATGGTTTGGGTCGATCCCGGTCCCCAAAGCCCCTCGAGCGGGCCACTACCCGCCTCGTCACGTGCTCAATCCCGTGCTCGTGGGCGTCTGTTCTCGTGGCCACTACCTAAATTTCGCCGCCGAAACCCTGTCAACGTAGCCGAAGAGTTATACTCGCGGTCGTGGAGCGGTGGCTCATGTCATACGGTAGTATATATGAGGCGGTCGCCGACCGGTACGAGTCGGGGATGGGATGGGACGAACACGTCCACGTCGGCGACGAGGAGTCGCTCAACATCGCCGAGGAGGCGCTGGGCCGTCACGCCGATTCCGACGAGACCGGCCTTCGTATCCGCGACTTCGAGCACGGTGAGACCGAGACGTACACCTTCGCCGAACTCGCGGCGGCCGCGAACCGGGTCAGCAACTATCTGGTCGAACACACCGAGCGCGGCGACCGCGTCGGCGCGATGCTCCCGACGCAGCTCGAGCTCTACGCCGTCGTCTTCGGAACGATCCAGGCAGGGCGGATCTACCTCCCGCTCGCGCCGGTGTTCGGCCCCGACGCGCTGAACTACCGACTCGAGGACTCCGGCGCGGCCGCGTTATTCACGACGACCGACGGCTGCGAGGCCGTCGACGGGAATCTGCCGGCGCTCGAGCGCGTCGTCACGCTCGACGATGGAGACGCCGGTAGCGGGACTGTCGACGGTGGCGAGGCGGTCGCGGGTGACGCGACGGTAGACGAGTACGACGCCGTCCGCGCCCACGACGACGAGTTCGAGGCCGTCGAGACCCATCCGAACGACCCCTACTCGCTGACCTACACCTCGGGGACGACCGGCCCGCCGAAGGGCGTCCCGACGAGCCACCGCGGCCCCATCGAACTCTACGCCTACACCGAGTACGTCGTCGACCTCCGGCCGGACGACGTCTACCTCGTCGCGGCGTCGCCGTCGTGGTCCTACGGCCTCACTATGGGCACGATCATGTCCGGCGTCCGCGGGACGGCCATCGGCTGCTACCGCGGTCAGTTCGACCCGAACGCGTTCTTCGAGACGCTCGAGGCGTGGGACGTCGACAACGCGATGATCCCGCCGACGGCGCTCAGACAGTCCCGGGCCGCCGGGATCGACCTCGACGCGTGGGACATCGACCTCCGGGTGCTGATCTCGGCCGGCGAATCGCTGGACGAGGAGACCGTCAACTGGTGTGAGGACGGACTCGGCGCGCCGCCACAGGACGCCTACGGGCTGACGGAGGGCGGTATGGTCGTCTGTAACTACGCGTTCGACGACTGGGAAGTGAAGCCCGGAAGCATGGGGAAGGTCACGCCCGGCGAAGAAGTGGCGCTGTTAGACGACGACGGCAACGAGGTCGATCAAGGAGAGGTCGGCGAGATCGCGATCAGACGCGACGAGGACGCGCAGGGGTCGTACTGGGGGCGCCCCGAGGCGACCCTCGAGACCTTCACCGGGCCCTGGCTCCGAACCGGCGATCTGGCGCGTCAGGACGAGGACGGCTACTTCTGGTACGTCAGCCGGGCCGACGACGTCATCATCTCCGCGGGGTATCGGATCGGCCCCGCGGAGGTCGAGGAGACGCTGCTCGACCATCCCGCGGTCGAGGAGGCCGCCGTCGTCGGGGAAGACCACGAGACTCGCGGCCAGATCGTCAAAGCGTACGTCACCCTCGTCGGCGACCACGAACCGTCCGAGGACCTCGCGGACGAACTGAGCGAGTTCGCCCGCGCGGAGCTCTCGAAACACGAGTACCCCCGCGAGATCGAGTTCCTCGACGCGCTCCCGAAGACCGCCAGCGGGAAGATCAAGCGCTCCGCGCTCGCGGCGTGACGACCGGTCGCGCCCCGCCGACTGCGCCGCTCACAGGATCGAACCGGCCTCGCGGAGGTCGGCCAGTTCGTCTTCGTCGTATCCGACCGCGGCGAGGAGTTCGTCCGTGTGCTCGCCGTGGTCGGGGACCGACTCGTCGTGACTCTCGGGGAAGTTCGACCCCACTGCGGGGAAGCCGACCCGCGGCGGCGCGTCGTCGGGTCGCTCGACCAGCCCCCGGGCCTCGAGCTGGGGGTGCTCGACGGCCTCGGCCGGCGTACAGACCGGTCCGGTCATCGTCTCGTCGCTCAGCTCGTCGAGCCACGCGTCCCGCTCGCGGCTCGCGAACAGGCTCTCGAGTTCTTCGCGGACGGCTTCGAGTTCGGCCGGATCGTCCGTTCCGTGCAGGTCCGCGAGGTCTTCGCGGCCGGTCTCCTCGCAAAAGGCCTGCCAGAACTTCGGCTCGAGCGCCGCGAGAGTGACGTACCGCCCGTCGGCGGTTTCGTAGACGTCGTACCAGGGGACCCCACCGGTAAGTGCCGTTTCGCCTGGCCGCGGATCGCCGCCGGTCAGCGCCTCGTGGGCGACGGCCTGCGAGAAGGAGGCGACCACGTCGGTCATGGCTACGTCGACGTACTCGCCGCCGTTGCCGAGCTCGCGCGAGAGCAGGCCGCCGACGATCGAGAAGGCCGCGAACAGCCCGCCCCCGAGGTCGCCGATCTGGTAGCCCGGGATCTGTGGGGCCATGTCCTCGTCCTCGCGGGTCATGTCGAGCAGTCCGGCGACGCCGACGTAATTGAGGTCGTGGCCCGCGCGCTCGGCGTAGGGCCCGGTCCCACCGTACCCCGACAGCGAGCAGTAGACCAGCTCTTCGTTGTACTCGCACAGCGTCTCGTAGTCGATCTCGAGGCGCTCGGCGACGCCGGGCCGGAACTGCTCGAAGACCACGTCGGCCGCCTCGACGAGTCGGTAGAACGCCTCGCGGCCTGCCTCCGACTTCAGGTCGAGCGCGACGCTACGCTTGCCGCGGTTGACGCTATCGAACAGCCCGCCGACGCCGCGCTCGGTCGTTGGCGGAGTATAGCGGGCGTAGTCGCCCGCGTCGGTGTCCTCGATTTTCACGACGTCCGCGCCTGCGTCGGCGAGCAGTTGCGTCGCGTACGGCCCGGGAAGCAGACGAGACAGGTCGAGTACTCGAACGGAATCGAGCTGCATGGTACCACGTCTCGGCCGCGTTTCAAAAGCCTACTGTCGGTTTCCGCCCGTGCCATCGAGGAGATCGTCGCTGCGGCGTCAGTCGTCGCCCTCGAGTCGCACGAGTTCGTCGACGTCCGGGATGTCGGCCGCCGCGTCGGTGATCTGTTGCATCCGGTCGGTGTGTTTGTCGACGGCGTAGGCGGCCAGTTTCCCCTCCTCGAGACCGACGCGCTCGTCGGGGTCGTCGGGCTGGAACCGCTCGTCCTCGGTGATCCCCTGGACGAGCGGGAGAAGCTCGTCGACCGTCTCC
Source organism: Natrinema sp. 1APR25-10V2 (assembly GCF_031626495.1). Classification (NCBI taxonomy): domain Archaea; kingdom Methanobacteriati; phylum Methanobacteriota; class Halobacteria; order Halobacteriales; family Natrialbaceae; genus Natrinema; species Natrinema sp. 1APR25-10V2. Next base: position 77,419 of record NZ_JAMQOJ010000012.1, on the reverse strand, counting down.
TCGATGAGCTTCGGATCGACGCCTTCGGCGATGAGCTTCTTGAGCTGGTTCATCCCGAAGCCGACGTGGCGGCCCTCGTCGCTACGGATCTTGGTGAAGCCCTGGACGAGCCCCGGCAGGTGGGGCAGTTCCTCGAACTCGCCGCCGTAGGAGGTCTGCATCCCGTAGTAGCCCGTCTGGGCCAGAATGCCCTCGACCGTGAGGTGGTAGTGGCAGTACGCCTTCGCACGGTTTTCGGGAGTGTCCTCCTCGAGCAGCCGGAACTGCGCCTTTCGGTTGCGATCGAACAGCTCGATGTAGGGCTCGTTGAACCAGCGCTCGTGGCGGGGGTTCGACCGCTCCCAGTCCAGTTCGTCCTCGACCGTCCAGACGACTTCCCGCCAGTACCGGTCGAAGAAGTCCGCGTGTTTGGCCTCCTCGTACATCTGGGTCGTCAGGAACAGCTGGTCGTCGATGTTATCGAGTACCGCGGCCAGCGGCGCGAGGTCCTCGGTGACCGCGTCCTCGCCCGCGCCGAACTTCGCGATGCCGTTTAGCGTGCCGTACCACGACTCGCGATCGTACGAGTCCGTTCCTTCGATGAACTCGAGTAAGTTCTCGACGTCCTGCTCGAGGTCGATCTCGCCGGGATCCCAGTGGCGCTCGACCGCGTTGCGGTAGTAGCGGTTCGATCTGGACTCCCGTTCCATCATCTCCGTCGGCGTGTATTCCGTTGCCATATCACATACTCCTCGTCGCGACTATTAAATGTGCAGTCTCTGTCACTCGGTCGAACGCGGGCCCAGCCCGCTCGGGCGGTCAGTCGCCACTTCGCTCGCCGGTGTCCCCGTCCACGCGCTCGTGTCGGTCGAGGGAGGTCATCGTCCGATAGGTCTCGATCCGATCGGTCTTCGAGAGCCGGTAGCGATAATACCCGTACGCGACGACGAACCAGCCGACGAGGACGACGCCGACGATCGGCTGCTGGAGGAGCGTGACCACCCAGAACGCACCGGTTGCGAGCGCGCCCCCGAGGACCGCGAGGAGGAGGCCGCGGTACCGTCGGAGTTTGAACGGGGCGTTGGCGTAGTGGGCCGGAAACTCCCGGGGGAGGTTCCAGAGGCCGATCGCACAGAAGAAGTACGCGGTGAGGCTGGCGAGTCCGATGAACACCGAGAGGCCGACGATCTCGTTCGCGATCGGAACGAGCAGGAACGGCGGCACGCCGAGGAGGGCGACGGCGTAGTGGGGGGTGTCGAACCGCGGATGGATCCGCGACAGCGAGGCCGGGAGGATCCCGTCGCGGCTCGCGCGCATGAGCGTCCGTGAGAAGACCAGCAGCGTCGTGTTCACGGTCGTGACGACCGCGAAGACCGCCCCTGCGGCGACGACGTACTCGCCCCACCACGGGAGGAACCTCGAGGCGGCGAGCGCGAGGTCGGCTTCGTTACCGAGTTCAGTGTAGGGAACGACTCCGACGAGGACGGCGATCAGCGCCACGTAGAACAGGGCGACGATCCCGATGCCCAGACCCAGTACCAGCGGAATCGTTCGCTCCGGCTCGTCGATCTCCTCGCCGAGTTCGACCAGGAGTCCGAAGCCGAGGAACGGGTAGAACAGGGCGACGACCGCGAGGCCGAACGCGCCGTAATCCGGGAAGAACGGCGCGTAATTGGCGGCGTCGACCGCGGTCGCGCCGGGAACGATGAACGTCAGCAGGGCGAGCACGAGGCCGGCGAAGAAGACGAGCTGGACCTGTGCGACGACTCTGAGTCCGATCAGATTGACGAACAGGACGAACGCGAGCAGGACGTACACGAGTAGCGTCGACGGTACGTCGACGAAGATCCGCGTGTACTCGGCGAAGCCGGTCGCTGTGATGAGCAGGGACGCCCACGCGACGAGCGGGATCGTAAACGGGACCAGAAATCCCCAGTACGGTGCCGTGAGCCGAGAGATGTAGACGTACAAGCCGCCGGCGACCGGCATCGCCGAACCGAGCAGGGCGTTGTAGAGGACGACGAACGACGCCGGGATCGCCGCGAGGACGATCGCGAGCACGAGCGCCGGCCCTGCGGCACCCGCCAGCGGTCCCGGCAGAACGAATATCGGCACCGAGATCGCGTTCCCAACGAGCAAAGCGAGCACGCCGATGATACCGATACTCGAGGAGAGCGTCTCCGCGTCTCCGCCGTCGGAGCCGCTCATTCCGCCGTCGACCGATCGGCCCGCCGGCGTCGAACGGCGGCGTCGCGGACCCGTCGCCCGAGGGCGAACCCGAGGACGCCCCCGAGAATCGGCGTGACGACCAGCAACGCCGGGACCGTCAGCAGCGGGAGAGCGATTCCGAGTCCGAGGCCGACCACCAGCCCGCCCTCGGGGTACTGTGCCGCGGCGACCTCGCGCTCGATGTCGTCCATCTCCGACGGCTCGTCGCGGTACTGTCCGATTGCCATGTCATGACCCACCATACCGCGGGTAAAATATCTTCGGATGGTTGACAACCGGCGAAGGCGCCTCCCATCGATCGGCTGCGCGTTGCGGTCGGTGCCGGTTTCCACGAACGTTGATAAGAACTAAGTCGATACCCGTGAAGGGTGCTGGCATGGCACAAAAGAGTGCTGCCGTCGTCGGTGGCGGCATCATGGGCGCCGGTATCGCACAGGTACTCGCACGCAACGGCTACGAGGTCTCGGTCCGCGAGATCAACGAGGAACTGGCCGAGGAAGCGGAGGAACGGATCGTCTCGGGCAACTACGGGCTGGACGACGCCGTCGAGGGTGGCTATCTCTCCGAGGACGAGAAGCAGGAGGTCCTCGACCGGCTGACGTTCACCACCGACCTCGACGAGGCGACCGACGGCACCGACTTCGTCATCGAGGCGGTGACGGAGGACCTCGCCATCAAGGGCCAGGTCTTCCGCGACCTGGACGAGGTCACGGACGACCAGCCGCTGTACTCGAACACGAGCGGATTCGCGGTGACCTCGATCGCCAACGCCGTCTCCGACCCCTCCCGCGTCGCGGTGACCCACTTCTTCAACCCGGTCGCGGTCATGGACATGGTCGAGATCGTCCGGGCACCGGAAACCGACGAGGCCGTCGTCGAGCGCGCCGAGGAACTCGTCGACGAACTCGGGAAGACGCGCGTCACGATCGACGACGACCCCGGCTCCTACGGCTTCCTTGCCAACCGCTGTCACGCGGCGATGCGCGAGGAGGCACAGAAGATCGTCGACGAGGGCATCGCCACGAAAGAGCAGGTCGACAAGGCGCTCGAGGACGGATACAACCTCCCCGTCGGCCCGTTCTCGCTGGCCGGCCTCGGTGAGGAGTGGGACTGACAGAACGGTATGCGGTAGCGCGCACTGTTCCGCGGCGAACCGACAGTGAGACGCGGAGACGTTGCGCGAGGTCGTCGCGAGTGAAACGAGCGACTGCATGGAAGATGCGAGGCGTCTTCCAGTGGATGAACGAGCGACTTTGGAGCGAGCGTTAGCGCGGGACCTTCGGCCCCGCGAGCCGTACGAACGGGCAGTGCGCGGCGCAACGCGCCGCGACTATCGGGACGGTGGAATCGTCCCGCAGAACCCGTGAGTAGAAATCGGCTGGGGAGGGCGTGGTGATTCCGTGCAGTCACGGTAGTAGGACCCTCCCCGCTGTCGATTCTAAAACGGTTCAGCGGATTATTTTCGACCGGAGCGGAGAGGAGAGTGGGCTGCTATCGTGACAACTAACGACTCCACGTCCTCCCCAGCCGATTCACTCGTTCGTTTCACTCACTCGTTCATCCCTCGCGCAGTGTCATCGACCGGCCGTCGCTACCGCTCCGACCGATCGACAGCGCGCGCCACCACAGGTCGGTTTGTCGGACGGCGCAAAACGGAAGCTATCGGTTCGAAGGCGTTACTTCCCTTCGAACTCGGGTTCGCGGTCCTCGCCGAACGCGGCCGCGCCCTCGGCGTGGTCCTCGGTCTGGAGGAGCCCCTCGAAGAGCTGGCGGTCGTACTCGAGTCCTTCCTCGAGGCCGCTGTGAACCGCCATGTCCGCGGATTTCTTGATCGCCTGGACGGCCAGCGGGGCCTGACCGGCGAGGTCGGTGACGTACTCGTCGACCTCGTCGTCGAACTCGTCGTCGTCGTAGACGCGGTTGATGATGCCCTCGTCGGCGGCTCGCTCGGCGGAGATGTGGTCGCCGAACATGGCCAGTTCCTTGGCGACGGCGGGGCCGGCGATTTTCTCGACGTACTGAACGCCGCCGGCGCCGGGCAGGATGCCGAGGTTGACCTCCGGGAAGCCGAACGTGCTGCTCTCGGTCGCTAGCCGGAAGTCACAGGCGAGCGCGGTCTCCAGGCCGCCGCCCAGACAGTAGCCGTCGATCTTCGCGATGACGGGCGCCGGGAAGTCGCGAATGAAATCGTAGTGGGAGCGCGCCGAGGAGCCGCCGGACGACTCGTCGGAGAAGCCGCCGATGTCCGCGCCGGCACAGAAGGCCTTCTCGCCGGCCCCCTCGAGCACCACTGCGCGCAGGGCGACGCCGTCTGCGCCCTCGTTTTGCTCCTCGAGCAGCTCGAGGCCGGCGACGATGTCGTCTCGCAGCTGGGCGCTCAGCGCGTTCAGCGCGTCCGGCCGGTTCATCGTGAGCGTGCCGACGCCGCGGTCCTCGTCGTACTCTACCAGGACAGTGTCCAGTGATTCGTCCATAGAGGACGGTCACGGGCAACGATCAAAAAGGTACGTTCGGCGGCGAATTCGCGGGGGCGATCAACGATTCGAGCGGGGTCGATCCCACGGCCGTGACTTAGGGATGGTTCCTTCGAGGACGATATACGAAATATATCTGGTGCGGTCTCATTTAGTTCGGATAATGTGTCATCTAACAACCTGCTATGGGTCCGTAATCACACGAACGGAGTAGGTCAGGTCTTTTCCCGCCGAGCTCGAGAGCGGCCGGAGATAACCGTTTGACTGCTGTTTACAGCCAGAAGTGGCACTGAACGGGTCGGTGGGACGCCAGCCTGATGTGCCGTGTCTTCGACAGTCGGTCTCTCGATACCTCGCTCCGGAACGTATGAAATACCAAAAACACATGTATGAATGAAATCCGATGGGAATCAGAAGGCGCGGACGCTCAGCAACCGCTGTTCGAGCCGCGAGGCTCGTTGTTGCTCCACGCGACGACACGCTTCGACGAACGAAAACGGAGCGCCAGTAGACACCGCGTTCAGCCCGAACGGACGACGCGAGACGGGAGCGCGCCGCTCAGAACGCCCGCAGATCCTCGAGGACGGCTTCCGCGCTGCCGTCGGAAATGATCTCGCGGGCTCGGTCGAGCCCGTCCTCGAGACTGTCGACGTCCTGTCGGGCGTACATCCGGAACGCGCCGTTTAACGCGATCGCGTCGGTGAAGTGGTCTTCGCGCTCGCCGGCGAGGACCTCCTCGGTGATCGTCGCGGAATCGGCGGTCACGTCGTCGACTTCCAGGTCCTCGGCCTCCATCTCCATGCCGTACTCGGCGGTCTCGATCTCGTAGTCCTCGAGCCCCTCGGTACCCTGGTCCCATTCGGCGACTTTGGTGTAGCCGGGCCGAATATCGTCGTACCCCTCCATTCCCTGGAAGAAGATGGCCCGCGAGTAGTCGAGTCGTTCGCTCTCGACGAGCGTATTTGCCATTTTCTTCGCGAACGCGAGGTGGTAGAACGAGCCGAGGTGGACGTCGGCGTTCGCCGGGTTCGCGATGGTCTCGATCGTGTTGACGAACGTGCGCACGCCCATCTCGTCGCGCCGGTCGTAGAGGTCCTGAACGCCGGGGTTGAACGCGGGCTGGTAGTAGAAGCCGAAGCCCGTTTCGTCGACCATGTCGGCGCTCTCGGCCGGCTCGAGATCGGTCCGAACGCCGAGTTCGTCGAGGACGTGCTTGTACGCCGTCGCCTTCTGCGTGGGAACGCGGTCCCCGGAGTGGACGACGACGGGAGTTCCCGCGGCGGCGGCGACGATGCCGGCTCCCACGCCGAGGACGGCGGAGGTGTGCTTGCCGTCGTAGTTCGCCCCGCAGTCGACCGGATCGCAGTCCGGTTCGGCGGTGACGACCGACTCCTCGCGCATGACGTCGGTGTAGGCCGCCAGCTCCTCGGGGTTGTTTCGCTTCCAGCGGTTGGCCAGCCAGAACGCACCGAGCGTGGTCGGGTCGGGCGCGCCCGCCAGAATGCGCTGGAAGGCTTCGCGGGCCTGCTCGCGGGTCATGTCGTCGGCCGACTTCGGGCCGGAGCCGACGACTTCGGTCATGAGCCGCTTCAGCGGCCAGTCGCCGAATTCCTGGGTTGCCTGCGCCATATCGTGCGAGCGTTGGGCTGGATCGCGCAAAAGTCTCCCGCTTCCGGCGGACGTTCGCCCGTCAAATGGTGGGTTTCGTGCCGCTCGACGGTGGAACCACAGGAATCGACCCGCTCCCAGCGACCGGGCGGACCCGAAAACGATACAGCCCCCTTCTCCCTAGGGCCACCAATGAGTAGCCTGACGGGGAACTGGCGCGAGACGGTCGACGACGCGGATGCGGCGCTGATCGACGGCTATCAGAGCGGCTTCCCCGTCGTCGAGCGCCCGTTCCGTCGCGTCGGTGCCGAAATCGGCCTCGAGGAGTCGGACGCAGTCGACCGCGTCCGCGCGCTGAAAGAGGCGGGGATCGTCCGGCGGTTCGGTGCCGTCCTCAACCCGCCCGTCATCGGCTCGTCGACGCTTGCCGCGGTACAGGCCCCGGAGGACCGATTCGACGAGATCGCGGCGATCGTCAACGACTACCGACAGGTCAACCACAATTACGCCCGTGACCACGAGTGGAACATGTGGTTCGTCGTCACCGCCGGCTCGCGGGAGACCCGCGACGAGATCCTCGCCGAGATCGAGGAACGGACCGGCTGTACCGTGCTGAACCTGCCGATGCTGACCGACTACTACATCGACCTCGAGTTTCCCGTGGTCAACGCCGACCGCTTTGCGCGTGAATCCCTCGAGGCACGCACCGACTCCTCGGCCACCCGGATCAGCGAGGCGGCGACCGGCGATCTCTCCGCGCTCGAGGCCGAGTTGTTGCTCGAGATCCAGGACGGCTTCCCGCTGACGGCGACGCCGTACCGCGACGCCGCCGAACGGCTGGGATACGCAGTCGAGGACGTGCTCGCGGCGGTCGAGCGCCTGCTCGAGAACGGCTGTATCAAGCGCATCGGCTGTATCGTCAACCACGTCGTGACGGGCTTCGACGCCAACTGCATGGTCGTCTGGAACGTGCCAGACGACCGCCTCGACGAGTGGGGCGAACGCGCCGGCGGGCTCTCGTACGTCACGCTCTGCTACCACCGACCGCGCAGACCCGATCAGGAGTGGCCGTACAACCTGTTTACGATGATCCACGGCCGGGATCCCGAGGCCGTCGACGAGAAGATCGACGAACTGGCGGCCGACTACCTCCCCGTCGACCACGAACGGCTCTACTCGACCGAGACGCTGAAGCAGACGGGCGCGCGATACGACGAACTGATCGGTATCTGACGGCCGCGACCGTCGGCCGGCAGCTACGCCGTCGGTGGCTGTCGGCGTCGCCGAAACTCAGTCAGACGCGACTGTTCGCTGGTGACCAAATTAACAGGGGATAGTCTCTTTTAATTCGAGTCCGAATGGACGAGTGCACCGCGAGGTGCGCCATGTGTGAGGGTCGCACACCACCTACCGTTTAGGCCCTCACACAGCGGCTTCCGTTACCGGAAGCGTCTCGTGGTTTGTCGACGACCCTAATAAATGATTTCGCTCTTCAGAAGCGACAGATACTGCGACGTCAGTCGATTCGACGGTCCGGATTGCAAGTGACGAGCTATCGGCGAGCGCTGTGTGGGCGGCGCTACCGTGGCCCCTCGAGCGCCGCCGCGACGACTTCGATCGGCGTCGGCGGCTCCGAACCGGCACCCGGGCGGTTCTGGAGTTGCGTGCGACAGGAGGCCCCGGGTGCGACGACGCGGTCGCCGTCGCTTTCGTCGACCTGTTCGTAGAGAATCTCACCGATCGCATCGCTCATCGAGGCGTGTTCGGCCTCGTAGCCGAAGCTGCCGGCCATGCCACAACAGCCCGAATCGAGCGGGTCGACGGCGTAGCCTGCCCGTCGGAGAACGCCGACCGCGTGGTGGTCCTTCGCGACCGACTTCTGGTGGCAGTGGCCGTGATAGACGAGGTCCTGCTGGACCGCCGCGGGGTCGAAGTCGATCTCCTCGTCCAGCCGGAAGGTATCGATGTACTCGCAGACGCCGTAGGTCGCCGCCGCCAGCGTCTCCGCCGCCTCGGTCGAGAGCAGGTCGAGGTAGTCCGACTGGAACATGACCGCGTCGGAGGGCTCGATAACGACCACGTCCCAGCCGTCTTCGACCCGCGGCGCGAGCGCGGTGACGTTCTCGCGGGCCGCGTCCCGCGCCTTCTCGAGGAAACCCTTCGAAAAGGCCGGCCGACCGGTGTCGCCGAGACTGTCGGGGACGGCGACGCGGACGCCCGCGGCCTCGAGCACGCGGACGGCCGCTTTGCCGGCCTCGGGATGGCTGTAGTTAGTGTACGTGTCGGGGTAGAGGAGGGCCGTGCGCCGGGCCTCCCCCTCGCTGATCCTCGACCCGCCTCGCTCGCGGAACCAGTCCCGAAACGTCTTCGCGTGGAACGTCGGCAGCGGCCGATCGGCATCGATTCCGACGACGGCCTCGAGCAACTTCCGCGCCCCCGGCAGTTTCGGTGCGGCGTTGGAGAACGGCGCGAGCCACGACCCCCATCTCGAGAGGGTCGCGACGTTGGCGAAGAGCCGATCGCGCAGCGACGCGCCGTTTCGCTGGTGGTACTCGTGACTCACCTCGGCTTTGAGCTTCGCCATGTCGACCTCGCTCGGGCAGTCGATGGCACAGCCCTTGCAGCCGATACAGAGGTCCATCACCTCCTCGACGAACTCGTCGGAAAACGCTTCGTCGGGCTGTAAGTCGCCGCTCATCGCTTGCCGGAGCGCGTTCGCCCGGCCGCGGGTCGCCGTGATCTCCTCGCGGCTCGCCCGGTAGGTCGGACACATCACGCCGCCGGTCGTCGACTGCTCGCCGCGACAGCCGCCGCAGCCGTGGCAGAGCTCGACCATACCCTGCATCCCGTTGTCGTTGTCCCAGTTCAGGGCGGGCTCGAAGCCCGTCTCGAACTCGTAGTCGGGATCGAACCGCAGGTGCTCGCGGAGGTCCGTCGGGTCGTCCTCGCGGAAGACGACCTGTCCCGGGTTCAGGATCCAGTCGGGGTCGAACGCCGTCTTGAGCTCCTGGAACGTCTCCCAGAGTTCGTCGCCGTAGAGTTTGTGGTTCCACTGCGTGCGGGCGCGCCCGTCGCCGTGTTCGCCCGACACCGAGCCGCCGAGTTCGACGACGAGGTCCGTCACGTCGTCCGCGATGCCGTGGAGTTGCTCGAGCCCGATCTCGGTCTTCGTATTGACCAGCGGCCGGACGTGGAGCACGCCGGGGCCGGCGTGGGCGTAGAAGCTGGCGTAGGTGTCGTGAGCCTCGAGGATTTCCTCGAAGCGCTCGACGAACTCGGGAAGCTGGGCGGGCGGGATCGCGGTGTCTTCGATGAAGGAGATGTGCTTCGCGTCCGTGGTTCGCGAGAGCAGGATCGGCAGGCCGGACTTGCGCAGCTTCCAGAGCTTCGCGCGCTCGGCGTCGTCGTAGGCCTCGAGCGCCTCGAGCGCGAGCGTCTCCGCCCCGCTGTGTGGCGCGTCGGCGGCCGGCTCGCCCGCTGGCGTCGCCGACGGCACCCGGTCGGCGAGCAAGCCGGCGACCTGCTCTTTGCCGTGGTCGGCGTCCTCGGCGTAGAACTCCACGAGGAGTACGGCGTTGGTCCCCTCCGGCAGCATCTCCGTGACGGGACCGAACTCCGCGGTGTCACGCGCGAGGTCGATCAGCACGTCGTCGAGGACCTCGACGGCCGATGGCTCGTGTGCGAGGATCGGCTCCACGTCCCGCATCGCCTCGTGGAGATCGGGATAGCAAAGGAGGGAGACCGCCTTCGTCTCCGGAACGGGCTCGAGCGAGACCGTCGCCTCGGTGACGACCGCCAGCGTGCCCTCGCTGCCGGCCAGCAGGCGCGCGAGGTTGACGGTGCCGGGTTCTCCAGTCTCCTCGCCGCCCGGCAATTCGTCGCCGCGAGCCTCGGCGACGAGCCGGTCGAGGTTGTATCCCGACACGTTACGCTTGAGATCGGGATACGTTTCGTCGATGCGATCGGCGTCTTCACGCAGGATCCGGTCGACTTCGGCGTAGATCCGCTCCTCGAGGTAGCCGTCAGGGTCCGCTCGCTCGGCGATCTCCTCGAGGGTGACCTCGCCGAAACGGGTGACGGTGCCGTCGGCGAGGACAGCCTCGACTGCCTCGATGTAGGCGTCGGTCTTCCCGTATTTCAGGGAGTGCGAGCCGGTCGAGTTGTTGCCGATCGCGCCGCCGATGGCGCTCTTGTCGCCCCACGCGGGGTCGGGAGCGAATTTGAGGTCGTGGGGGGCGAGCGCCTCGTTCAGCGTCCCGAGGATCGTCCCGGGCTGGACCGTCGCGATACGGCCGTCGGGATCGATATCGAGTATCTCGTTCATGTGGCGGCTGAAATCGAGCACGACGGCCCGGTTGACCGTCTGGCCGGCCAGACTCGTCCCGCCGCCCCGAGGGAGGACCGGAATCTCGCGGGCGGCGCAGTACTCGAGGATCCCCGCCACGTCGGCCGTCGACTCGGGGAAGGCGACGGCGATCGGCGTCATCTCGTAGGGGCTCGCGTCCGTCGCGTACAGCTCACGGGAGTAGGAGTCGGCCCGAACCTCGCAGTCGACGAGGTCCTCGAGGTCGGCGACCAGCGCCGGGCGGTCGACGTCGTCGCTCCGGTAGTCGTAGTTCGCTCGCCGGTCGGCAGCCGGGTCGGCGCTCGGTTCCAGAGACATATCGATTCCTTGCTCAGCGGCGGCTAAAAGTGCCCGCATTACCGATCGCGGGCCGACGACGAGGTGCGGCCGAACGACCGCCACTCGTCCGTCCGCTCACGGCGTCGCCGCGCGTCGCCACGTCGACTGGGATGTGTCGCGAACCGCGGCGTCTGCGTTCGGCAGTCCGCTCGAGAACAGGTTGGCCAGACGGCGGATCTCGAACCGCCCGGCCGGCACGCGGGCCGTTCCGATGCTGGGAGTGGTGACCGAGTCCGAAAGTGGCCCCGTCGTTTTCCCACGTGCGCCCCCGGGGCCGCCGCCCGATGACTCGGGCGGTATCTGATTGTAAGCAGGGAAATATAACAAGCGGAACGCCTAACTAGTTGGGATTGCCGAGACCGGCCGGCGGGCAGTCGCTCGACTTCGGATCCGTTCCCTGCCGTATGTGTCGATCCGCTCCCCGCCTTACGCGTCGTCGCCCCAGTCGCCGCTCATGCCGACGCGCTCGCCGTCCTCCCAGACGTAGTAGCCCTCGCCGGTCTTCTTACCGAGCTTGCCCGCCCGGACTTTCCGGCGCAGCGATTGGGGCGGCTTGAACCGCTCGCCGAGTTCCTCCCGGAGGTGTTCGGCGATGTGCAGGCGCACGTCCAGGCCGACGTGGTCGGTCAACTCGAGGGGGCCCATCGGGTGGCCGTAGCCGATCGACATCCCCTCGTCGATGTCGGCCGGGCTGGCGACGCCCTGCTCGACCATCCGGATCGCCTCGAGGCCGAGCGCGAGACCGAGCCGCGAGGTGGCGAAGCCGGCCGTGTCCCGGACGACGACGTCCTCCTTCTCGATGTCCCGGACGTAGTCGACGGCGAACTCCTCGGTTCGCTCGTCGGTCTGCTCGGCGATGATGATCTCCACCAGGTCCATGATGTGGGGCGGGTTGAAGAAGTGGAGCCCGACCGCCCGCTCCGGGTGCTCGAGGGCGCTGGCCATCTCGGTCACCGACAGCGAGGAGGTGTTCGAGGCGATGATCGTGTCCTCGCTCGCGGCGTCCTCGACGTCCGAGAAGACGTCCTTCTTCAGGTCCATGTCCTCGGGGACGGCCTCGACTACCAGGTCGGCGTCCTCCACGGCCGCCTCGAGGTCGGTCGTCCCCTCGATGCGCTCGAGAGCGTCCGCCATCTCTTCCTCGCTGAGCTTGTCCCGGTCGACGCCGCCCTGCAGGTTCTCGCGGATCCCTTCGAGGCCGTCTTCGACGAACTCCTCCTCGATGTCCCGGAGGACCACGTCGTGGCCCGCCATCGCGGAGACCTGTGCGATTCCGTGTCCCATGCTGCCGGCTCCGAGAACTGCGATTTGCATGTGCGACACCTCGGCGGAAACGGCCAAAAGCGTTCCCATACCGCGGAACGAGCGCGATGATACCGGATGGCGTCTGCGGTCGCCGGACGGTCGCCTCGAGCGCGGGACACCGTCGACGGGGCGGCGCGAAATCGAGCGATAGAGCGGAGCTACTTTACCGCCGGAGGGCGAGTTACCGCCTACCAATGAGCGATCGGCAGCCAGTTATCGTGCAGGCAGTCCGGACTCCGCAGGGCAAACACGGCGGCGTCTACGCCGAGACGCCCAGCGAGCAGCTCTCCGTGCCGCTCGTCGACGAGATGCTCGAGCGGACGGGCCTCTCCGGCGAGGACGTCGACGACGTGCGCTGGGGCTGTGCCAAGCAGGTCAACGAGCAGAGCAACAACATCGCGCGGGTCATCGCGCTGCTCTCGGAGCTGGGTGAGGGCGTCCCCGGGACGACCATCGACCGGCTCTGTGCCTCCTCGGCGGAGGCGGTCATGAGCGCCAGCGACGCCATCCGGGCGGGCCAGCGCGACGCCATCGTCGCCGGCGGCGTCGAGAACATGTCCCGCAACGAGCGCCGGAAGGGGATCGACTCCTACGCGGGTATCGCCGAGCAGTACGACGCGGCCGGCCTCGCGATGGGCCAGACCGCCGAGAAAGTCGCTCGAGAGTACGATATCTCCCGCGAGGAACAGGACGAGTACGGCGCTCGCAGTCAGCAACGAGCCTGCGAGGCCACCGAGGACGGGAAGTTCGACGACGAGATCGTCCCCATCGAGACGGAGGACGGCACCGTCACCGAGGACGAGGGGCTCCGTCCCGGCACGACCAGAGAGAAGATCGCCGGCCTCCCGCCCGCGTTCGAGGAGGACGGCACCGTCACCGCCGCCAACGCCTCGCAGGTCTCCGACGGCGCGGCGGGCGTTCTCATCACGAGCCGCGAGTTCGCCGAGGATCGCGGCCTCGAGATCATGGCGGAGATCGAGGACCACAACGTCGCCGGCGTCGACCCCACTGTCATGGGCATCGGCCCGGTGCCCGCGGTACGTGGCATCTGGGAGCGAAACGGCCGTTCGGCCGACGACTACGACCTCGTGGAACTCAACGAGGCCTTCGCCAGCCAGACGATCTACTGCCGGGACGAACTCGGCTTCGACGACGAGCAGTTCAACGTCAACGGCGGCGCGATCGCGATTGGCCACCCGTTGGGCGCGTCGGGTGCCCGCCTGCCGGTCACGCTGATCCACGAACTCCAGCGTCGGGGCGGCGGGCTGGGGCTCTCGACGATGTGCGTCGGCTATGGTCAGGGTGCGGCCGTCGAATTCCGCGTCCCCGAGCAGTAAGCACGGCTCGCCTCGATACGGTTCTCTACAGCGTTCACATTCAACCCCGAGTAAAACCTCGAGTACGGTACTCGGGCGGAAGAGCCCGATCCGAGCGCGTCACCTATCCGATCGCGGCCTGCAAAAATACCGAGTATTCGACGCCAGAGCTGTCGGTTCGGACCTGCCTAGAGGATCTGGTCGGCGATGATGTTCTTCTGGATCTCGCTGGTGCCCTCGTAGATCTTCGTGATCCGGGCGTCGCGGTAGTAGCGCTCGGCGGGGTAGTCCGTGACGTAGCCCGAGCCACCGTGGACCTGGATGCCCTCGTCGGCGACCTCGACCGAGATTTCGGAGGCGAAGTACTTCGCCATGCTCGAGTACTGCGCGGCGACGTCCTGGTTGTTCTTCTCGACCTGTGAGGCGGCGCGGTAGGTCAGCGAGCGGGCGGCTTCGACCTTGGTGGCCATCTCGGCGATCTTGTGCTGGATGGCCTGGAACTCGGAGATCTTCTGGTCGAACTGCTCGCGCTCGTTGGCGTACTCGATGGCGGCGTCGAGGGCGCCCTGAGCGGCGCCGACCGCCTGGGCGGCGACGTTAGTTCGGCCAGAGGCGAAGAACTCCATCAACTGATAGAAGCCCTTGTCGACTTCGCCGATGACGTTCTCCTCGGGAATGCGGACGTCGTCGATGATGACTTCGGCGAGATCCGACGCGCGGATACCGAGTTTGTTGTCGATCTTCTCGGTCTTGATGCCGTCCCAGTCCATCTCGACGAGGAAGGCGGTGATGCCACGGTGTCCCTCACCGGGGTTCGTCTTGGCCATGAGGACGCCGACGTCGGCGACGGTGCCGTTGGTGATCCACATCTTGTTGCCGTTGGCGACGTACTCGTCACCGTCCTTCTCGGCGACTGTCTCCATCCCGGCGACGTTCGAGCCGTGTGCGGGCTCGGAGATCATGGACACGGACGCGGTCTCGCCGTTTGCGATCTTGGGCAACCACTCCTCTTTCATCCACTCGTCGCCGAACTCGATGATCATGTTCGAGCCGAAGCCGGCGCTGCCGATCGCGGAGCCGATCCCCGGATCCGCACGCCAGAGTTCCTCGGTGACGATCGTCGAGGCGATCTTGTCCATCCCGGCACCACCGTAGTCGAGGGGAATACTCGGTGCGACGAAGTCGTACTCGGCAGCCGTCTTGCGGAGGTCTTCGGGATACTTGCCCTCCTGGTCGTGTTCCTCTGCCACCGGCTTGATCTCGTTTTCGCCGAACTCGCGCACGGCCTCGCGAATCGCCCTGTGTTCGTCGGACAGCGTGAATGCCATATACAATCACTAGGAGAGCGGTACCAAAATAGCTTCGATATATTCAACAGTTGCAAAAGATCACCCTTTCCTTTCTAACGATGTTAATGCGTTCGGTAGACCGACGGCTGCGGCCCCCTTACGCGGGCTCATTCGCCTGATGGGCGGATCGAACCCGGGGGAGGACGGTCCGGGGCGACCACCTCGCGCCTCGAGAACGAAAGTCGAGCGGTGACGCCGTTACTCCTCGTCGCGGAGTTCGAACTTCTGGACCTTGCCGGTGGTCGTCCGCGGGAGTTCCTTGACGAACTCGACCTCGCGGGGGTGTTTGTACTCCGCGAGATTCTCGAGACAGTACTGTTTGATGTCTTCG
Organism: Natrinema sp. 1APR25-10V2; assembly: GCF_031626495.1. NCBI lineage: Archaea > Methanobacteriati > Methanobacteriota > Halobacteria > Halobacteriales > Natrialbaceae > Natrinema > Natrinema sp. 1APR25-10V2. The sequence continues at coordinate 62,144 of NZ_JAMQOJ010000012.1, read as the reverse complement.
GGCGTCGCCTCGGCGTCGGGCGTGGGAACGATGAACGCCTTGACGGTCTCGCCGCGGCGCTCGTCCGGCACGCCGACGACGGCGGCGTCGGCGACGTCCTCGTGTTCGAAGAGGAGTTCCTCCACTTCACGCGGATAGACGTTGTAGCCGCCGGTGACGATCATGTGCTTCTCGCGGTCGACGACGTAGAAGAAGCCGTCTTCGTCCCAGTAGCCGATGTCGCCGGTGTGGAACCAGCGCTTGCCGCCCGCTTCGGTGAAGGCCTCGTCGTTGGCCTCGGGCAGCCCGTAGTACTCCTGCATCACGTTCGGGCCGTGGATAACGAGCTCGCCCGTAATCTCGTGGATTGCGGCCTCGTCCTCGTCGATCGGTCCTTCCTCGACTCGCGGGAGCTCGTCGAAGTCCTCGTCGACGATTTTCGCTTCGACGCCCTCGAGCGTCCGACCGATGCTGCCCTTCCGACGGGCGTTCTCGCGGTTAGCGTGGGTGACCGGGCTCGTCTCGGTGAGGCCGTACCCCTCGTAGAGCTCGACGCCCCACAGCTCCTCGAAGCGCTCCAGGACCTCGATCGGTAGGCTCGAGCCGCCGGAGTTGGCGAAGCGCAGCGCCTCGAACTCGTAGTCCTCGGCGTCGGGCTGGTTGATCATGTCGTTGAACATCGCCGGCACGCCGAACATGATGGTAATCTCCTCGTCCTCGAGGAGGTCCATCACGGTCGGGGCGTCCCACTCGGGGACGGGGTAGTAGGTGCCGCCGCTGTACATCGCGCCGTTCATCACGACGGACATCCCGTAAATGTGGAACAGTGGCAGGGTGCCGACGAGCCGGTCGGCGGCCTGGAACCCGCCCGGCGGGACGTCCGCGTTCGCTCGCGTCGTCCAGCCGATGTTGTGATGGGTCAGCAGGACGCCCTTCGGCGTGCCGGTCGTCCCCGACGTGTAGGGCTGGACGGCGACGTCGTCGTCCGCGCGTTCGACGATGTCTTTCGTCCCGTCGGCGAGGAAGTCGTCGAACTCGGTCGCGCCGTCGACGTCCGCACCGACGCTGACGACCTCCTCGACGTCGGTATCGTCGAGCACCTCGAGGACGTTCGGGACGTTGTCGGCCAGCGAGACGACCGCTTTCGCCCCGCTGTCGCCCAGCAGGTGGCTGATCTCGCGGGCCTTGTACTGCGGATTCATCGGGACGATGATCCCGCCGGCGCGCAGAGTGCCGTAGAAGGCCGTGACGAACTGCGGGAGGTTCGGCAGATAGATTCCGACGCGGTCGCCCTCGCCGATGCCGCGGTCCTCGAGCGCCTGCGCGAACTGGCCGGCGCGTTCCCAGAATTCCGCATAACTCAGCTCGGTCCCCTCGTAGACGATCGCGGCCGAGTCCGAGTGCTCGTCGACGGTCTCGGCGACGTCAGTTACAAGATTCGTCATCCTCTGGGTGTGTGTCGCACGCATTCACAAAAGGATTGTTACTTCCGCGCGGGCGCGACAGACGACAGAAAGAGACGGATCGCGGAGCCGGCTTCAGTCGCCCTCGAGAGAGGTCGCTCCGGTCGCCGCCGCACGCTCGTGATCGTAGCCGACGATCAGATTCGCGTAACCGAGACCGACGGCGATGACGATTCCGGCGGCGATCTGGACTCCGAAGCCGACGGTACCGGTCGGGTTCAGGACGGGCGCCAGCGGCGCCGCCCCGAACATGGCGCCCAGAGCCGCGACGAGATAGAGCGCACGGACCGGATACGAGAGTTCGTGAGCGCCGTCGAAGCCGATCGTCACGACGACGAGTGCGGTCGTCCCAGCGAGGACGAGCGGCAACGCGATCAGCGTTTCGGGCAGCGACCAGTAGATGAGGCTGTTGTTCGTGATAAACGCGAACGGAATGACGAATCCCGGTGCGCCGATCCGAAGCGCTTGAACGCACGACCGCGGGAAGCTCGCGTCGGCGATACTCGAGCCGATCGCGACGGCGACTGCGACCGGCGGCGTGATCGCCGACAGCATCGCGAAGTAGAACACGAACATGTGGGCGGTGATCCTCGGCACGCCGACGGCGATGACGCTGGGAACGATCAGCATCGCGACGAGGATGTACGCTGCCGGCGTAGGCATCCCGAGTCCGAAGAGGATGCTCGCGATCATGGCCATCACAAGCAGGAAGAAGAGCACGCCGCCGGCGATGGAGACCATCTGCTGGCTCAGTGCCCCAGAGAGGCCGGTCCCCTGAACCATCCGGAGGATGATTCCCAGCGAGCCCAGAATACCGACAAGCGGGGCCATCTCGACGGCGCCCTGTTTGAAGCCGTCTAGCGTCTGTCTGGTCGTCCCGAGAACGTTCCAGACGACATCGCCGGCGGAGACGGTGCTGGTGTCGGCTTGGACGCTCCCGTCCGCGTACTCCACGCCGAAGACGCCGACCAGGATGTTTCGGACGTACATCACGCCGACGATGGTCGCGACCGTGTACAACCCCGCTGCAAGCGGCGTGTACCGGAGAACGACGAGCGTGTACATCAACACGGCCAGCGGGATCGCGAAGTGCAGCCCGGAGAGCAGGACGGTGTAGTCGAACGGCTCGATATCGTCGGTCGTCCAGCCAAACTTGAGGACGAGCAGGTAGACCGCGACGCCGACGCTGATGTAGAACAGCGCCGCGGGGATGATCCCGGCGCGGATGATCCGCAAGTAGGACACATTGAGGATGTCGGCCATCAGGAACGCCGCGACGCCCATCACCGGCGGGAGCATCTGTCCGCCGCTCGAGGCCACCGCCTCGATGGCGGCCGCGAAGTCCTCGCGGATGCCCTGATCTTTGATCATCGGAATGGTGAAGCTGCCGGTCGTTGCGGTGTTGGCCGCCGCGCTGCCGGTGATCGATCCCATGATCATGCTCGCGACGACGGCGATCTGGACGACGCCGGTCCGGAGGCTCGTCCCCATCTCGCGGCCGACACCGAGGACGTAGTCGAGCGCGCCGTACGCCTTCGCGATGCCGGCGAACATGATGAAGATCGCGACCCACGTCGAGCCGATGCGCAGAATGAAGCTGTACGTCCCCATGAGCCCGATCGCACTCTCGCGGGCGATCCGACTGATACTCATTCCGCTGTGGTGGAAGATACCGGGTAGTAGCGGGCCGACGAAAGCGTAGACCAGCGAGAACACGACGACGGACGTGAAGAGATAGCCGAACGCCCGCCGGGTCGCGTCGGTCACGACGAAGATTATCAACAGCCCGACCAGAATGTCGAGGGTCGAGTATCCGACCGTGTAGGCGGACTGCAGGCGGCCGAAGTGGAAGTGAACGTAGCCGGTCGCGAACAGCGACGCGAGCGCGATGACGACCGCCAATGCCGCGAGGAGCCGAGCGCCGTTTCGGCGAACCAGCGGCGAGTCGGGAACCAGCCTGCTGAGCACTCTCCCCGCGAAGGGATCGTCGACGAGATACTCCCGCGCTTCCATGAAGTAGTAGAGAGCCAGCCCGATACCGAGGAAGACGTTCGCGTACTTGATCGGCTCAGCGAACCGTAGCGTGCGCGCGTAGTCGATGGTCAACACCGTGAGTGCGACGCCGAAGACGTAGATCAGCCCGGTCAGTACGTCCACGACGGTGACCTCCCGAGGCGAGGGGAGCCGGTGGCGGATACGGTCGCGAAGGTTAACAGTGCTCATACCTGCGCCTCGCTATTCGTCACCGCGAACGTACTCGTCGCTCCAGACGCCGATCTCCTCGTAGAAGTCGGCCGCAGCCGGATGGAAGGGGAACTCGTCGTACATCCGCGTGGTCCACCACTCGTCGTCCATGTAGTAACTGAGGTACGGGTGGTCCTCTTTCATCTCCTCGCGGTGCTCGTGCATCGTCTCGAGGAAGTCGTAGACGTGGTCGTACTCGAGATCGCTGCGGACGACGAAGTTATACGGGATGTTGATCCCCATCGCCTCCTCAGGCGCGTGCGCGTATCCGTCGAACTTGGTCATATCGACCGGTTCGACCGGAACGCCCTCTTTGCTCTCGAGTTCGCTGACGGCGCTGTCGGGCCACTCGAGAACGCGGGTGTCGACGGTCTGTTTCATTTCCTGAATCCACGACGCCTCGAAGTCGAAGTTGGAGATCGTGATCGCGCCGACGTCGAGCTGACCTTCCTGCATCGCTCCGGCCTGCTCGCCGTAGCTGACGCTAATCTGCTCGTAATCGTCGACGACTGTATCGAGCGCTTCGGAGAGGGTCTCACGCGTTCCCGACGCGCCCGGTGTCGGTGATATCCGAGCGCCGGATTCGACGTCTGCGAGCGAGGTCCAGTCGTTGTTCGTCACGAACAACCACGGCAGGTCGTTGTAATGGAAAATCTGCTGAGGCGTGTAACTGAGATCGCCGTACGGTTCTTGACCGTTCAGGATCTTCTGAGCGGAGCGGTGCTGGATCATCCCGATGTCGGCCTCGCCCCGACCGAGTCGACCGATATTGTCCTCGGTTCCCTCGCTCGGCTGTGCTTCGACCGTGATCTGTTCGGCGTGTTTGTCCACCGTTGCAGCGATTCCCTGACTGGCCGCGTACGTTCCGGTTTCCGACGCTGCGGTGACGATCGTCAGATTCGAGCCGTCGCTTCCCTCACCGAGACTCTTGTCCAGGGAATTGAGGCAGCCCGCCATCGCAGCCGTAGTACCGACTCCGGCTGCGAGGAACGTGCGACGGTTCGTGAACTCTTGCATGCGGTTGCTGTCATCTACCATGATATGAATCCCTCTGACGAGGGGTAATAACGCTAACGATGGAAGGCAAACGGCGAAATGAACTTCCAATTGAAAATTAAAGCGGACGAATGCTGTACAGAAATTCTGAGGGGTCACTCGAACGGCGAGACGTCGATTTGGCCTCGCTCGTTCGACCCGGCGACCGACGGCTGAATCTCCGATCGAATTCGGTTAATCGCCGTTACGCGGGAAAGAAGGAGAAGCCCATCTCGGTTTCGCTACGAGTCCGCTGACGCGTTCTCCTCGAAACTATACTCGGAACGGTCGACAGTGCGATTGATCGAGGGGCGACGTAGATACTGCGGTCTAGATACAAACTGGGCACCCTCGGACTCGATCGTCGTTACGGCCAACGTCAGTGACAGGGGAATAATAGCAGATTCCGCGTCAGCTATTCCCTACCTTGTGCGGCTGACGCGACCGCGGCCGGCGATCGGCCCATATAGGAGATCGCGAATCCGCCGAGTGCGAGGACCGCTGCGGCCACCTGTACCATGATCGCCATGCTATCGCCGAGGACGTAGCTCAGCGCGGGCGCGTACATCGCCGTGAACGAGAGGACGAGGTAGACGAATCGCCGCGGCAGGCTGAGCACGTTCCAGCCGTCGTAGCCGATCGTGACGGCCGTCAGCGCGACGACGCCGACGAAGACGGCGAACGTGGCGATCGGCGTGGCCGTCAGCGACCAGTTCACGAGGCTGTCGTTGGCGACCAGCGCGAACGGGATGAGGAAGCCGGCCGCGCCGATGCGCAGCGCCTGTTTCGCGGCGGACATGAAGCCGCTGTCGGCGATGCGCGAGCCGACGGCGACCGCCACCGCGACCGGCGGCGTGATCGCCGACAGCATCGCGAAGTAGAACACGAACAGGTGAGCCGTGATCTCGGCGACGCCGAGGTCCTGCAGCGGCGCGGTCAGCAGCGTCGCCACCAGGATGTACGCCGCTGGCGTCGGCATCCCTAACCCGAACAGAATGCTGGTGATCATCGCCAGTATGAGGACGACGAGCAACACGCCGCCGCCCAGCGACACCATCCGGACGCTAATCTCGGAGGTGAGTCCGGTCTGGGTGAACATCGAGATGATGACCCCCATCGCGGCCAGGACGCCCACCAGCGGCGTCATGTCGAGCGCGCCGTCTTTGAAGCCCTTGAGCGTCGTATATCCCGTCAGTGCGAACTTCCGGACCGCTTCCTCGGGATAGCTCGAGGACCGCTCGTCGGCGCTGGATTCGCCGTCGGTTTCGTCCGACCCGCGAACCGCCCGACCGAGGACGAGCGCTTGGTCGCGAACGATCATCGTTCCGACGAGCGCCAGGATGGTGTAGAGCCCGGCGGCCATCGGCGAGAGCCGCTGGACGACCAGCGTCACCAGCAGGACACCCATAGGGATGCCGAAGTGCGCGCCGCCGAAGAACGAGCGGACGGCGCCGAAGAATTCGTCGGTGACGCTCTCGCCGCTGGTCGCCGCGACCGCCTGCAACAAGCGGACGACGGCGAGCGTCAGGCCCGTGGCGGCCGCCGTCACGAGCACGAGCGCGCCTTCCATGCGGAGGAAATAGAAGCCGGCGCCGGCGAGCGCGAAGTAGAACACCGACGTCATCGTCTCGAGGCTGAACAACGAGCCGAGGATGCCGCCCTCGTTGACTCGCTCGGTCGTCCAGCCGAACCGGAGGACGGCGAACTGGACGGCGATGCCGGCGCTGAAGTAGAACAGGACGGCGGGAATGAGCGCCGCCTGGATGATTCGGACGTAGGAGACGCCGATGATGTCGGCCATCAGGAAGGCGGCGACACCCATCACCGGCGGCATGATCTGTCCCCCGGAGGAGGCGACGCTCTCGATGGCAGCGGCGTAGTCCTTGCGGACGCCCTGGCGTTTCATCATCGGGATCGTGAAGGAACCGGTTGTCGCGGTGTTGGCCGCCGCGCTACCGGTGATCGACCCCATCGCCATGCTCGAGATGACGGCGATGTGGACCACACCGCTTCGCAGATTGTTGCCGAGCTTCTCTCCCAGGCCGAGGATGAAGTCGAGCGCACCGTAGGCGCGGGCGAGCCCAGCGAACATGATGAAGACGGCGACCCAGGTGGCCCCGACCTCCATGATGAAGCTGAACGCGCCGGAGATGCGCATCGCACCGAACGTAACGATATCGGTCAGCGAGAAACCCGGGTGCGCGAGGAAACCGGGCATCGACTCACCGTAGAGCGCGTACAGCACCGACGCCAGCGCGACCAGCGAGATCGACCAGCCGTACGCGCGACGGGTCGCGTCGATGGTTAGCGCGATTACCACGAGGCCGACGTAGAGATCGGTGTTGTTGAACCCGAAGACGATGGCGTCCTGGGACAGCCGCATGTAGTTACTGTACGTGTAATAGCCCGCAGCCAATCCCGCGACGGCCGAGACGACGCAGACGACGGCATCGATTCGCCGAATCAGGCCGAACTGGCGGTCGCTCATCCAGTCCGTCATGCGGCTTCGGGCGCTCGCGTCCGTCGGGTTCTCGATCAGCGCGAGCGACTGCGAGAGGTAGTAGAGGCAGATGCCGACGCCGAAGAACAGGACCGCGAACTTGATCCGGACGATCGGACGGACGTAGGCGAAATAGAGCGTCCCGGTGGTCAGTGCGATGCCCATCGCGGTGATGACGGCGACCAGTAGCTGTTCGATAGATGGTCGTTGCCGGAACGCGGCAAACGCCTCTCTGGGTTGTGGTACGTCGGGCTCTGTCGAAGTTTCGCTCATGATGTGGTGAAACGATGGAGACTGTGGACGGTGGTCGGTTGTGCTCTCGCGCTGTGGTTCGTCTTACTCGCCGACCTCGTACTCGTCGTTCCAGACGCCCTTCTCCTGGTAGAACTCCGCGGCGGCGGGGTGGAACGGCAGGGTCGTGTAGCTGTTTTTCATCCAGTGGTCGCCCTCGGCCATCGAGCCGAGGAGCGCGTTCTCTTCGCCCAGACCCTCGCGCTGCTCCCACAGCGTGTTGAGGAACGTCTTCAGCGTCTCGCCGCTGAAGTCGTCGCGGACGACGAAGTTGTACGACAGGCCCGGCGTGTTCAGCGTGTCGGGCGCGTACTCGTAGTTGTCGAGTCCGGTCGTGTCGACCGAGTTCATGATGACGGCGGGGTCCTCTTCGAGCTCCGAGACGGCGTCGTCGGGCCACTGGAGCAGACGCAGGCCGACCGTTCCTTTCATTTGCTGGAGCCACCCCGGCTCGACGCTGCCGTTGATGAACGTCCCCGCACCGGCGTCGAGGCGGCCTTCGCTCATGGCACCGCCCTGGCTACCGTAGTCGATGCTGACGCGCTCGTAGCCTTCCGTGACGAAGCTCAGCGCGTACTCGAGCATCTCGGCGGTCCCGGAGCCACTCGGGGTCGGCGAGATGCGGTCACCCGATCCGATGTCGGCGATGCTCGTCCAGTCGTCGTTGGCGGTACAGAGGAACCACGCGAGGTCGTACAGGTGGAACACCTGATACGGCGTGTAGTCGAGATCGCCGAAGGGGTCTTCCCCGTTCGCGACCTTGCTCGCCGTCCAGTTCTGGATGTACGAGATGTCGGACTGGTCGCGCTGGAGGCGACCGATGTTGGCGTTCGTGCCCTCGCTCGGCCGGGCCTGCACCTCGAGGTCGGAGTTCTGGGACACCGCGTTGGCGATGACCTGGCTCATGGAGTAGGCCGCGGTCGTCTCCGAGGACGTGGTCATGATCATCTCGCCGTCCTCACCCGGCACCGATCCCCCGTTACCGCCGGAGGTGCTCGAGTTCTCGAAACAGCCGGCGAGGGACGTGAGGCCGACTGCACCGATGCTGCCTTTCAGAAACGTTCGCCGACGGCTGCCGCTGTTGTCATGGCTTCCAGACATAGAAACTCCGTTCACAGTAACCCATGATAAACTCTTTCATCCAAGGTAACTGTTCCCGCCCTGCCGAAATGGGGCTTGAGACGCGCTGTAATCGCTATTTAGAGCATATTCTCTGACAAAATATATGTAAATTGACTACCATAGTGAAGGATGTTTTTCACTAACGGCGACAGGGACCCGTCGTGCCGTCCTTACGTTGACACCGAGTCGTTGCCGTGGCCCGCCACGATAGCATCTTGGCTGTCGTCCGGACCACACGTGAACACCCCACGGGTGCTCAGCACGGCTCCTCGTCTCGGCGTAGTGGTTGGTTATGTTACAACCTGTATCGCAACGCCTATTGTGCCATTCGAATAGGTCTAGGTATGCTGGATTTCGTTCAGCTCGAGGAAGATCTCGACCAGGAAGAGCGGATGATCCGGGATACGGCCCGGGAGTTCGTCGAAGAGCACGTCAAACCCGACATCGGCGAACACTTCGAGAACGGGACGTTCCCGAAAGAGCTCATTCCCAAGATGGGCGAACTCGGCTTCTACGCCCCGAACCTGGAGGGCTACGGCTCGCCGAACGTCTCCGAGACGGCCTACGGGCTTCTGATGCAGGAACTCGAGGCCGGTGACTCGGGGCTCCGCTCGATGGCGTCGGTCCAGGGCGCGCTCGTCATGTACCCGATCCACGCTTACGGGAGCGAGGAACAGAAAGAGGAGTGGCTGCCGGACATGGGAGAGGGCAAGGCGATCGGCTGCTTCGGCCTCACGGAACCCGAACACGGCTCGAACCCGTCGGCGATGGAGACCCGCGCCGAGCGTGACGGCGACGGCTACGTCCTGAACGGCTCGAAGACGTGGATTACGAACTCGCCGATCGCCGACGTCGCGATCGTCTGGGCGCGCGACCAGTCGGCCGAGGACTCGCCGGTGCGGGGCTTCCTCGTCGAGACCGACCGCGACGGCGTCTCGACGAACAAGATCACGGAGAAGCTCTCGCTGCGCGCCTCGATCACGGGCGAGATCGGTCTCAACAACGTGTACGTCCCCGAGGAGAACGTCCTCCCCGGCGTCTCCGGTATGAAGGGCCCGCTGTCGTGTCTCACCCAGGCCCGCTACGGTATCGCCTGGGGCGCGATCGGCGCGGCGCGTGACTGTTTCGAAGAGGCCCGCCAGTACGCCCAGGACCGCGACCAGTTCGGCGGCCCGATCGGTCGGTTCCAGCTCCAGCAGCGCAAGCTCGCGGAGATGGGGACCCAGATCACGCTTGCCCAGCTTCTGGCACACCGCCTCGCCGAGCTCAAAGAGCGCGGCGAGATGCGACCACAGCACGTCTCGATGTCGAAGCGAAACAACGTCCGAATGGCCCGCAATCAGGCGCGGGTCGCTCGCGAGATGCTCGGCGGCAACGGCATCACGACCGACTACTCGCCGATGCGCCACATGGCCAACATGGAGACGGTCTACACCTACGAGGGTACCCACGACATCCACACGCTCGTCCTCGGCGAGGAGTTCACCGGGCTGCAGGCGTACCAGTAACGAGCGGCCGACGGTTCGCTACTCTTTTTCTCGCTGTCGGCTCGAGCACGGGAGAGCCGTTCCGACTGTCAATACGACCGTCCCATCTTCCGGAACATTAATTGCGTCCTACGAACAGCATCGAGTATGGACACGGATCGAGACGAATCCGAGACCGATCGGGGCGGCGTCTCGACGACGCGGAAGACGTTCGCACTCCTCGAGGCGCTCAAAGCCGAGGAGGGGATCACGATCGCGGAGCTCACCCAGCGAACCGATCTCCCCAAGAGTACCGTTTACCGCCACTTGCAGACGCTTACCGACCTCGGCTACGTGATCGAGCGCGACGGCCAGTACTACGTCGGCTTTCGCTTCGTCGAACTCGGCGAACAGGCACGCTCCCGGAAGGTGGGATACACGGCTGCCAAACGAGCGGTGTTCGAACTGGGTCAGGAGACCGACGAGCGCGCCGTCTTCATCGTCGAAGAGGACAACGAAGCCGTCTACGTCCACCGATACGGGAGCCTCTCGAACACGATGATCGGCCAGCGCCGGCCGCTTCACTCGATGGCTTCGGGCAAGATCATTCTCGCGGAGTGGGACGACGACGCGGTCGCCGACTACGTCGACGATGTGGGTCTCGAAGCGATCTCGCCGAACACGATCACGGACGCCGACACGCTGTTCGACGAACTCGACGTGATTCGCGACCGCGGATACGCGGTCAACAATCAGGAACACATGGACGGCCTCCGGGGCGTCGCCGTCCCCGTCTACACGCCGGACGACGAGTTCCTCGGCGCGCTGGCCGCGTTCGGGCCAACCAGCCGATTCACCGACGACTACGTTCACGACGACCTCCCGACTCGCCTTCGTGACAAGGCCGGCGAGATCAGAGTGACGCTCGCGTACGGCTGACGGGATTGCTGGCCGCTCCTTTCGAACGACGTCCGTCGTCTACCGCTGCCCCGACCGTTTCGCCGATCGAAACGACATCGGACGGATCGATGTCTGCGCGCGATCCGTCGGCGGAAACATCTTCATTCGGGACGATCCGTTCGGCATGTGGGCGAGAAGTTTCGCTGAACGAAATTGAGATCGATCGTCTCCGAAATTTCTTTCCCGGATCCGTCGCATTTCCGTACAATGAACGAGCGATCTACGGGACCGGGACCGGACCCGAAAGTACTGCGTCTCATCCGAAAGTACGACCTCGAGGGCGTCGGCGACGAACTCGAGGAGCGGTGGACCCGTCCCGAGGACCGAACGAGCCTGCGAACGCTCGCCGACGCGTTCAACGAACGACTCCTTCGGGCCGCACTGGCCGACGCCGACGTCGAGACGATTACCGACGACGTCAGTCGGCTGTACGCGCTGCTCGACGGCGACGCGGGTAGCCGCGGCGAACAGACCGCGGCCCGCCGTCGGCTCGAGCGAGCGGGGCTCGACGTCGAGACGCTGACGGACGACTTCGTCTCCTACGGGGCGATCAGGTCGTACCTTACTGGCCACCGAAACGCGTCGCTCCCGGATACGGACGACGACAGCCGGGAGACGGACTCGCAAGCCATCGAGGGGCTCCGGCAGCGGACGGTCGCCGTCACCGAGAGCAAACTCGACCGACTGTGCGACACCGATCGGCTGCGGCTCGGCTCCCATCGGGTCCTCGCCGACGTGCAGGTCCTCTGTGAGGAGTGCGGCCGGCAGTACGACGTGGCGGCACTGCTCGAGAGTGGTGCCTGCGAGTGTTACGACTCGTAACGTCCGCCCTCGAGTACGCCGACGTACTCGTCCGAAAGCCGTAACAACCGTACTGTTGTCATGCGTTCCTCTTCCGTCCCGTTCGTCGTTCTGATTCTTTCAGTGATATACCCCTAGTAGTATCGTATAACGATGTAATTGGTCTATTTGATAATCGCTCCGACCAGTGAACTGATACAGTGACCAGTGGGACCATAAATAATTCAACGAAATTGGTGGTAAACACTCCTTCAGACGGTATATTTGCAGTAACACACGGCGAGAAGGGTTATTTTGCGTGCTCGATCCCGCGTTTCTGATCCAACTCGCTCGAGATCGGGACTACAACTCCAGAGTACGGCACTTGACGTTGCTGGGTCTGAATTGCCGGGCGTTCGCTGATCTCGCTAATTCTAATATTGGAAGTAACATATACTCGGAAACCTCAGTTCGGTATACATTCTGTGCTCGTGCTCTCGTGTTACGACCGTACCGAACACGCGCCGACGAACCGGTCGTCTCGGAGGTGCGATCATCGGACGCATAGCCACGGTCGCCTGTCGGACCGACCTCGGCCCGCCCGCGTCGGCGAGCGGGCAGTCCGACGTGTCGCTGACCGCGAGCGGTACCTCGAGTTCTACCGACTGTTGATTTCGTGCCGACGCCGGCAAGCGGATCGGCTACTTCTTGGGGATGAGTAGCATCCAACACTGCCATAATCCGCAAGTAGCACTCCTAACCCTCGCAAACCCGTGCTAGATTCTATGATAAACGCAATCGGACACGACACGCGGTTCGATTTGCCGGGTACCACCGGGTTACGGGCCACGTTTTTCAGCTTCTGGTTCATCGATCTCGTCGCCACGGTCCTGTTCTTTGTGGTCCCATATGCTACCGAAATAAATCCCGTCACGGTCTTTCTCCACGACATTTTCGGTCTCGCCGGTGTCGTTCTCGCCGCCCTCATCTATGCCGGATTCGTGATCGGTATCGGCTACGTCCTCTCGAAACCGTTCGACATAGCCTTCGTGACCACCGTCGTCGTCCTCTATGCGCTCTTTGCGAGTAACAACGTCGTACTCCTATTGTCTCGCGAACCGTTACTGGCTCCGGTCTTGCCCTGACCGAGACGGCCCGTCTCGAGACGATCGCCACCGGCATCCGATCCACGCGTCGAGGAGAAAAAACAAAGCGCGTCGATCGCGAACAGACGGTCATGACCGCGTCACTCGTCGCGTTCGTCGGCTCGTACACGGGCGACGGCGCGACAGGACTCTCGAGTTAGCACATCGACCGGAACGAAGCGGTTCACTGCGACGTCGCCGCTGCGGAGAACCCGTCGTTTCTGGCCCTCCACCCCGATCGGGACGTTCTGTACGCGGTTTCCGAGACGGCCGACGGAGCCGTCGTCTCGTTCGAATTCGATCGGGAAACCGGCTCCCGCGAGCGGCTGAACCGGCAGCCGAGCGGCGACGCTGGCCCCTGTCACCTCGCCGTCGACGCGAGCGGCAGCTTCGTTCTCGTTGCTCATTATACGGGCGGCAGCGTCGCCGCCCTCCCGATCGAGGCCGATGGCCGTCTCGGAACGCCGACGGACGTAGCCGAACACGCGGGCTCGAGCGTTCACCCGGAGTGGCAAACGGGTCCACATCCCCACTCGGTCGTTCCCGGACCCGACGACCGGACCGTCTTCGTCCCCGATCTCGGCATCGATCGCGTCGAACGCTACGAACTCGACCGGGAACGCGGGACGCTCGATCCGGCTCTCGGTCCGACGATCGAAATCCACGACGGCGCTGGACCGCGCCACCTCGCGTTCGCCCCCGACGGGAGTGTCGGCTACCTCAGCAACGAACTGGACTCGACGCTGACCGTCCTCGAGTGTGACGTCGAGACGGTCCGGACGACGGTCGGCGCGCCGGACCACCGGGCGGCGGCTCTGCAGGCGGCCCGCGAGTCCCAGACGCTCCTCGAGAATCGCGACGCCTTGCCGCTCTCGGACGATCTCGACGAGATCCTCGTCGCAGGGCCGACCGCGGACTCCCTGCGCAACCAGTACGGCGGGTGGAGCGTTCAGGAGCCGAAGTCGACGGCCGGAACGACGGTACTGGACGGGATCAGGGCACACGTCTCCGACGGAACGACCGTCCGGTACGAGCTCGGGTCGACCGTTCGGGACCGGCGAGATCTCGATGCGGTCGCGGACGCGGCGGCCGACGCGGACGCGGCGGTCGTCGGCGTCGGCGAGGGCTGGTACTACCACGAGTTCGGCCCGAAGCGGAAGCGGCTCGGCGGCCCGACGGGAAGCTTTCCGACCCGATCGCAACTCGAGTTGCCGGACGCCCAGCGCGAACTGCTCGAGACGGTCCACGAAACCGGAACGCCGTTGACAGTCGTAACGATCGCGGGTCGACCGCTAGCGCTGTCCTGGACCGCCGATAACGCCGATGCGCTGCTCTACTCGTACTATCCGGGAAGCGAAGGCGGCGAAGCTATCGCGGACGTGCTGTTCGGCGAGTACAATCCGTCGGGCCGACTGCCGATCAGCGTTCCGCGGTCGTCGGGGCATCTGCCGACGACGTTCAACCACTTCGCTCATCCGACGCCGATCGGTGCCGACGAACACCCCGGCACGTACGACCCCCGCTACGAGTTCGGTCACGGCGAGAGCTACACCGAGTTTTCGGTTTCCGACCTGTCGGTGGACGCGTCGCGGATCGGTCCCGCCGAATCGATCACTGCGTCGATCACCGTGGAAAACGTCGGCGACCGGTCGGGAACCCGAGCAGTAGACTGCTTCTTGCGGGACGAGGTGAGTTCGCGAGTCCGACCCGTCCGCGAACACGTCGGCTTCGCGCGGGTCCACCTCGAGCCCGGCGAGTCGATCACCGTCGACGTGACGGTTCCCACCGATGCGCTCGCCGTGACCAACTCCCGAAGCCGAACGAGGGTCGAACCCGGCACGTTCGAACTCTCCTGTGAGGAGCGTTCGACGACGGTCACCGTCAAGCGCTCCGGCGAGCGCCGCTAACCGGCGACTGTCACTCGAATTACGCCACTCCGTTCAGCGGCCACTCGTCGTGGCCGAGTCACCGAGGAGAGAGGGAGTCAGCGGCTCGATGATCGATCGACTTGTGTTCCGACTCAGTCGGCGTGCGAAAAATGACGTTCTATTTGTGTGTAATCACGTGAACAACGAATCGATAGACTACAATCGAGGTACCGGAAACTCCTCGAACGGAAAACACATAGCACAATTATGTGTTTGAAATTATCGAATTATTGTCGAGATTACTTCGCAGACATACGTTTTTGTCCGATCATGAAGAAGTCACAAGTATGGGTACGAAACGCTCCGTCGGGTGCTCGAGGACGCCGGGTTGACCGGCCAGCAGGCGGAGGCGTACCTGACGCTCCTCGAAGCGGGGTCGTCGCCCGTCGTCGAAATCGCCCAGCAGTCGTCGGTCTCCTCGTCTCGGATTTACGATGTCGTCCGTTCGCTGGAGGAGGAAGGCTTCGTGGAGACGCTCGAGCGCGATCGATTGCACGCTCGGCCTCGCGAACCGGTCGACGTGCTCAACCGACTGCGCCAGAAGAGCGAACTGCTCGCGGACGCCGCGGGCGAGATCGAAGACCGCTGGGAACGGCCGGATCCGCGAGAGTCACGGGTTAGCGTGCTCAAGCGGACCGAAACCGTTCTCCGAAGTACAGCGGATGCGATCGCCGAGTCGACCGTCTCCATCGCGCTGGCCGCGACGCCAGCCCAGCTCCGGGAGCTCCGACCGACGCTCGAGACGGCCGCCGAGAACGACGTGGTGATCCAGATCGCCGTCTACGACGCTGGTACCGCCGATATCCCCGATATCGAGGGCGCTCTCGAACTTCGTCGCTGCCCCATCCCGGGACCGTTTCTGGCGATCGTCGACCGTCGGTACGCGTTTTTCGCCCCGAACGTCCACAGCGACCGCTCCTACGGGATCACGATCGGCGACGAGATCCTCTCGTTCATCATGCACTGGTACTTCCGGACGTGTCTCTGAGCGCATAACGAGCGCCTCGCCCTCGACCGTGACTGGGCCCCAACGTACGTGAGCATCGAGGGGTTCGTCTACGACGCCGCGTCGCTTCTTCGCGACGGCGCGACGATGACCCTACACGTAATCGGTCGCTGGATCGAGACCGGAGAGCGAGTCGATATTCGCGGGGACCTCGTTCGGGCGACGTGGGGCGGCCAGCTCGAACCTCCGCGCGATCCCACCTACACGGACCTCGCCGGGCAGGTCACGCTCTTTCTCGAGACCGACGACGGAATCGTCTCGATCGGTGCGTGGGGTGCGCTGTTCGAGGACGTCGAGGCCGAACTCATCCAGGTCGACGGTATCGAGTTCTCGGAGCCGTGACGGCCGACGCATCGGCCGTCGGTATCCGGCTCCCTCTTCGGGACGCTGCTCGAGTGGCGGTGGAGCTCGACTTTGGATTACATTCATATCGCTGTAATCCTAGTAGGGGCGGACCGTTCGCTCGAAAACAGCTCGTTCCGCACTGACCGGCGCTCGGTCGGCGTCGCCCGATCGATTCCGACAGCCGAATCGTCGGTACCTGCTACCGTTTGGTTCACAAAGGAAAGATATAGAATTAGTCTGTTTGGATCTACTACCTATAGTTTGATAATTAATTCGATGATCGGCGATGATCGGTGTTCGCTCTCTTCCGTGCACCAGAATGCACAATTTCGCCGGCTCCAGGCATCGAAGACGGATTCCGGGATAGAGCGGTTCTCGAGGCTGACACATCGGTACTCTCGTCGATCGCGTCGCTCGATAAACGAAATACGGCCCGAAATGTTGGGATAGAGCCTGGAATGCCGACTATTGTTGATAACTATTACCATTCTAGCTATCGAAACGAACTTTGAAAAATGTCTGATTCTATGGTATAATATAGAATGGGTAGTTCTATCTATTCTGTGACTGCTACTCGCTATCTGGCTCCGGGACGGTTACTACCTCTGTTGTTAGTTTCACCACGGAAACTATGTATAGAAGGCGGTGGCATATAGTACGCATATGGTCCGATTTGGATGGTTCGCCTCGCTCGAGGAGTTCTCGCCCGCAGAGTGTCTCCGCCAAGTCGAACTCGCCGCGGAGACCGGCTTCGACACCGCGTGGGTCAACGACCACTTCCACCCCTGGTTCGACCACCTCGCGGACGGCTCGCCGGCCAACGGCGGGAACTGCTGGGCGTGGCTGCCCGCCGCGCTCGAGCGGACCGACGACCTCGTGATCGGCACCGGCGTCAGTGCCGTTATTCACCGGTATCACCCCGCCAACGTGGCCCACCAGTTGGCCACGCTGGCCGATCTCTATCCCGACCGGATCTTCCTCGGACTGGGATCGGGAGAGGCGCTCAACGAGAGCCCGCTGGGCCTGCCGATGCCCGAATTCGGCGAGTGTGCCCGACGAACCGCGGAATCGGTTCGTATAATTCGCGCGCTCTTCGAACGGGAGTTCGTCGACTACGACGGCCAGTTCTGGTCGCTCGACGAGGCGAACCTCTACACGGGTCCCGACGAGGCCCCGCCGATCTACATCGCGAGCAACGGACCGACGTTCGCCCGGATGGCCGGCGACCTCGGCGACGGCTACGTCACCGTCTACGAGTCTCCAGACCGCGTCCGGGAGGACCTGTTTCCGGCCGTCGAGCGCGGGATCGAGAAATCCGATCGCAACGAGTCGCTGTCGGACCTCGATCGCTCGATCCACCTCCACGTCTCCTACGATCCCGACAGCGAGACCGCTGCGCTCGAGCCCTGCCTCCCGTGGCGGGGGACGATGCTGGACATCTTCTTCGAAGCCGACGTCGCCGACCCGCGAACGATTCAGCGCCACGGGGACATGGTCGATCCCAATTACCTCGCCGACCGGATGACCATCACGACCGATCCCCAAGACATCATCGACGTGACGTCAGAGTACGTCGATGCCGGCTTCGATCACATCGTCTATCAGAGCCACAGCCCCGATCAAGAGGTCTTCTGCGACGTGCTCCGGACCGAAGTCTTTCCGAGTTTCTCGGGGGCGATGAACGGCGGCGTGTGACCTGCTATCCCTCTCGGAAGCGACGTGTGGGTAACTATATTCGCCCACAATTACCCCCCTTCGACGCGGCTTTGAAACCATCTCTAGTTACTATCGACGGACGAGTATGAACAGCGTTATTGTCTCCCTGTTCATTCGATCGACTACAGGCGAACTATTTCGGAAGAAATCCGAAATACAATGCCAGTAATGAATCTATGACGATGAAAGCCCAGGATAACTACCTGCTGTTCATCGACGGCGAGTTCGTTCAGGCATCGACCGAGCAATCCATGACGACCGCGGATCCGGCGACCGGTACTCCCATCGCGCAGTTCGCGGCGGCGACCAGCGCGGACGTCGATCGTGCGGTCCAGGCGGCTCGCGAGTCGCTTTCGGCGTGGCAAGCGAACTCCCCCGTCGAACGCGGTCGTATCGTGCACCGGGTCGCGGAGCTCGTTCGAGAGCACGCCGACGACCTCGCGCGAATCGAAAGTCTCGATCAGGGAAAACCCCTCGATCAGGCACGCAGCGACGTCGACGACGCGGTCCGTTACTTCGAGTATTACGCGGGCGTCGCCGACAAACTCGAGGGCAAGAGCGTCCCGAGGGGGTCGGAGACGTTCGATATGACCTGCCGCGAGCCCTACGGGGTCAGTGGGCAGATCACCCCGTGGAATTTCCCGCTGAGTATCACCGCCCGCGGAGTGGCACCCGCGCTCGTCGCCGGGAACGCGGTCGTGGTGAAACCGGCGCCGACGACACCGCTTTCCGCGTTGCACTTCGCCGAACTCTGTCGGGAAGCGGGCATTCCGGACGGAGTCGTCAACGTCGTGACCGGCGGCGCAGAACCCGGGGCCGCGCTCTCGTCGCACGACGACGTCGACCAGCTCACGTTCACCGGAAGCGTTCCCACGGGCGAGGCGGTGATGAAATCTGCCGCCGAGACGATCACTCCCGTGACGCTCGAGTTAGGCGGCAAGAATCCCGCGATCGTGATGCCCGACGCCGATCTCGACGAGGCGGCGTTCTGGGTCGCGACCGGGATCTTCACCAACGCCGGGCAGATCTGCTCGGCGGCCGATCGAGCCCTGGTTCACGAATCAGTCTACGACGAGTTCGTCGACCGACTCGTCGACCGAGCGGAGTCGTATACGCTCGACGCCGGCGTCGACGATCCGGATATGGGGCCGCTCAACCACGCCGACCACTTCGAGACCGTTCTGGACTACGTCGACACCGGCGTAACCGAAGGGGCTACCCTCGAGACCGGTGGCGAACCGCTCGACCGAGACGGCTATTTCCTTCCGCCGACGGTCTTCACCGCTGTCGAGCCGGAGATGCGAATCGCTCGGGAGGAAATCTTCGGTCCCGTGCTCTCGGTGATCCCGTTCGCCGATCGCGAGGAGGCGATCAGCATTGCGAACGACACCGAGTACGGACTCACGGGTGGCGTGTTCTCTCGAGACATCAAGCAGGCGTTGCGTCTGGCTCGCGATATCGACGCGGGGAGCGTCTACGTAAACGAGTGGTTCGGCGGTTCGATCGAAACGCCGTTCGGCGGGACGAAAAAGAGCGGGATCGGTCGCGAGAAGGGTGTCGAAGCGCTCGAATCGTATCTCCAGACGAAAAACATCTCGGTAAATCTCGACGAGAAACACCGGTAGCGTCGATCACAGTCGCTGCTCCGCAACACGTGGGCCAACTCGGAAATGGTTCAGACGGACTATAGGTCCGTTCAGTGGCTGAACGCTTCTGTAAGATGCCGCAGTCGGGTGGTTTACTCTGTATTGGGGTTCCGAGGAAAACCATGTCGAAAGACGGAAATCACGATCTCGATCTGATCGATCCGCGCACTGCGCAGGAACTGTACCTCGACCGCAAAGAGACGCAGTCGATGGAGTGGACGGTCCGCGGCCACCGCTACCGGACGAACCACTTCGTCCGTTGGTGCGACGAGACGGACATCGACAACATGAACGACCTCGCGGGGCGGGACATTCACGAGTATCGCCTCTGGCGAAAGGAGGATGGTGACCTCAACACCGTGTCACTCCAGACGCAGATGTGTACGATCCGCGTGTTTCTCCGCTGGTGCGGATCCATCGAGGCGGTTGATCCGGACCTCCACACCAAAGTGATGGTCTCGCAAGTGCCGCCGGAGGAGCAACAACGCGACGAGTTACTCGAAGCCGACCGCGCAGAGGAAATCCTCGCGTACCTCTCGGAGTTCCACTACGCGTCGATCAAACACGTCCTACTCGCGTTGCTGTGGGAGACGGGTATGCGGATCGGTGCTGCTAGGTCCATCGATCTGAAAGACATCGATCTGGAGGATCAATTTTTGACCCTCAAGCATCGACCAGAGACAGGTACCCCACTGAAGAACGGCGCTGGTGGGGAACGACTCGTAGCGATTTCATCCGATCTCGCGTACTTGCTGGAGGACTACATGGAGAACACGCGCCCCGAACAGACCGACGATTTCGGCCGCGAACCGCTGCTGACAAGTCGTCAGGTTCGCCTCTCTCAGAGTAGCGTCCGGCGGTACGTCTACGACGTCACTGCCCCCTGTTTCCGTAATCTGGAGTGCCCGGATTGTCAGCGCGGAACCCAGGCGAAGTGTTCGGAATCGGTGACGCCTCACGCTGTACGGAGAGGAAGTATCACTCACTTTCTAACAGAGGACGTCCCGACCGAAGTCGTCGGGGATCGGATGGATGTCAGCCGAAAAATCCTAGATAAGCACTACGACCGACGATCAGAGGAGGTAAAGCTAGAGCAGCGACGCTCGTATCTCGAATCTGCGGAACTAGGATCAATCAAATCAGATTATGACACAAAACATGAATGAGGATAGAGATGGCGAGGACAAGGGCAAAGAGCCCATTAGCCCCTCCAACGTCACGGAAGTAGTCTAGTTCAGTAGGTCAAGGCTGTTCACGGCCCTAAAGTTCCTAAGAGAAATCCGTATGAAGGAGTCGAGCATATCTCTAGTCATGAGTACTAATACCACAAACCAAGATACGTACGAAATGGACTCCACTGCCAGTGGGATGCGCCTCGACGCGCTGGCGCTCGCCGGAGCTGCAGCTGTACTCCGCCGTCGTGATGCTCCTGCTCGGTGTGTTCGGAGCGATCGGTATCTATGAGGGTGCAGTCGAAGCGATGGAACAGTGGCACCTGTTCTTCGAACCGACTGTCGTCGGAACCGTGGCGGGCATGGTAGAGGCAGCTGTCATTAGTTTCGTTCTCGTGTACGCCTTCGCGTGTTGTACAACGCGTTCGAACGATGAGAGCAGAGTAAGATTGGAGACACTACCATGTACGTCACCGACAAAGCGGAAATCGTCATCGACGCCAGTCCCGAAGAGATCTGGGAGTACGTAACTGACCCGGTCCACTGGAGATCGTGCTACTGGCATGTGGAGAGGAGGCGCGATGGCGGAAGCCAAATCGGTTCTTTTGACAGCAGGCTTCAGTCAGTCATCGTCGCCCGGTAGAAGACGACGACCCCGACGGACAGGAGCACTAAGACGTACCCGCCTGCGGCGAGAAAATCGTTGAGGCCGCCCCCGGATGTGAACGCGGCATCCATGAGTGCGTTCGTCGCAAAGTGGCCTGGAAGAACCGTCGTCCAAGTCGGTGACTCCGTTGCGAGCGGGTTCTGGAACATGAGGATGTCAACCATCGGTGCGAAGAGCATGACGTAAACTCCCGGGAGACGGTCAAGGACGATTCCAACGATAACGCCTAAGATACCGTAGGTTATCCCCGTGAGAACTGCTGCCCCAGCGAACGCCGCCACGTTTTCAGGAGTGAATACGACGAGTGCAACGGTCAGCGACGCACCAGTCACAATGACGCTTCCAACGGTAAGCAGTCCGATCCGGGCGGTGACCAGTTCCCGGGCGTGATAACCTGCAAGTCGTAAGCGACTATCGGCCATTTGCGAAGTCTGCATGAGGAATAGCCCAACAATCCCGGAAAGGACGGCCACGGTAACTGGCGTCATGAACGCTGCTGCGAACGCTGACATCTCAGCAGTCACCGTTGTTCCACCAATCGTTAGGGGGATGGTCGAATCTGGAACGAGCCAGACGAACACGCCGATCATGTACACGGGAAGGAACGCCAGCAATGCAATCAAGACGGGTGTTCGGGCGAACTCATGCATACTCATCTTGACCGCAGTCGTAGTTCGTCGCTCCATCAGGCGTCACCTCCGCTGACGGTGTAGGAGTACGTTCCGACGCTCAGCAGTCCGAACACGACGATAAACGCAATTGTTGGGAGGACATGGGCTGTTGCGAGTGCCCCATCAATGATGGCGTGAGAAACGATCTCGTGGGGGTGAGAGAGCGGTGCGAACCGAGTGATGCTCTCATCGATGTTGAATAGGCCACTCGCAAACACGTTGTCCATGTCTGCGAGAATTACGAGGAGAAGTGACCCTTCGAGTTCTCGCGGGAGGATCGTCCCGACGAGCATCCCCAAGAGCCCGTAGATGACGCCTGCGAGTGCGAGACCACTGAATACGAGAAGAGGCGCTCCAAAGGTATCCGAAAGTAACCAGGCGAGCGTGGCTGTTGATATTGCGCTGATGGCAAGGCTAACGACAAGGAGGGTGGTGAATCGTGAGACGACCAGCTCGCTCGGGCGGAACCCAGAGATGACGAGCCGGTGGTCCGCGTTCCGTGCACTAATCATTTGGAAGAGGCCGAGGACGCCTGCAAGCGCTCCCGTGGCGAAGACAGCGCCGGTAATCCGCCCAGTCGTCGTGAGTGACCCCGAGGCAGCGAACATCCCGATGTCCGGGAACTGGCTAAGGCTCACGCCGTAAATCTGGATGGACAACGCAGGCAGTATCAACAACAGCGCGATGTTGAGTGGTTCCCTGAAGAACGATAGCGTGCTGGCATGGATGCCCGCGAGGACTCGTCGATTCGTACTCATCTACATCTCCTCCGTGTTTGCGGCGCGCTGGCCGGAGCCGGCTGCTTCGTCCCGGTCGAAGAACGTTGCCGTCCGCTCACAGGAGACACCATCAGCCGTCGGTTCCGGGTTCACAGTGACGTCTTCACCGATCTCCTGTCGGTGGAGGTGGCCGTCGTGGAGTTCGTAAATGACGTCGAACCGATCACGTTCGTTGATGATGTGTGAGATGATTGCGACTCCGACCCCGCGCTCACGCAGTTCTTCAGTGAGATCCCAAAACGCGAGGAATGTCTCCCAGTCGAACCCAGTGTATGGTTCGTCTAGCAAGAGGAGGTCGGGCTGGTGCATGAGTGCGACTGAGAGGTTCACCTTCTGCCGGTTCCCACCGCTTAGGTTGCGGATTTGCCGGTCGCGGAATTTCTTGAAGTCGAGCACGTCGGTCAGCCAGTTGCGTGCATCTTCGATCTCGGTGTCGGCCATCCCGTAGGCGCGTCCGAATAGCTCGAACGTTTCGTCGACGGTCAGTCGGTCGTAGAGACGTGGTTCTTGAGGGCACCACCCAACTGTGCCGCTACGGCTCACATCGCCGGCGTCGTGCTCAAGGACGCCAGCGAGGATTTGCATGAGCGTTGACTTGCCGCTCCCGTTTTCGCCCATGATGCCGACGACCTCTCCACGCTTCACCTCTAGAGTTGCGTTGTCTAGAACGGTAACGGAGTTTGTGAATGGGATTCGAGAGTCGTAGGTCTTAGCGACACCAGTTGCACTTACTGTAAGATCGGTTTCTTGCTGTTGCTCCTGTCGTAGAGACGCATCGTTGTCCGATGTTGCCATCTTGTCTAGTGATACGGGGACATTTTTCATTGCAGTTTCCGCTCAATAGTCCTTCATATTCTCGGCATTGATTTTGGATGCTGAGGTTTATGGCCGAGTTCAATTTGGAAATCGAGAGTGATTTGGTAATTCTGGCTGGTATTGTGAGGTCAGTTGAAGCTGTACTTCTGTCGGAGCACTCCTTTGGAGTCCAAAGCCGTACTTCATGGGAGCACAGCGATATGAGGGCATCATACAACCCTTCAGAAGGTATTTCTTTCATCCATCGTAGATTGGAAAACTTCACAGTAAGCGCATGCAGTTACCCAACCGACCGACCCAGTTTCAATAGTATGGCTGAATAAAGAAACCGTGCTACCAACTACTGATAAAAAAGAAGCTACAGTTTATACCCCGCGTTGGAGACGTTCGCTCCGTTCTTCGAATTCTTCGTCGGAGAGTTTGCCACGAGCATAGGCAGTCTGCAACGCTTCGAATGCCGGGTCGTTTTGTTGGGTACTCGATTGGCGAGTCACACTGTACAGGAGGTATCCGATACCGAGGAGTACGAGTGCAGGAACGAGCGACATGACGAGCCACATCCACGTCGCTCCAGTTCCGTCCCATGCGCTCCCGGTCCACATGTGATCCCATCCCCACAGTCCCATCATCGGCATCATGACGACCATCATGAGAACCGGCAGGAGCAGGATTGCGGCGATGACGATCAAGACCGTCCGAACGAGCGAATCATCGGTTGCCATACTCAGAAATACGTGCCCGGAATATATCCTCCTGCTCTAGAATCCCACGAGGCGGGAATCACAGTCCCGATTGGGTCTTCGTGGGGAAACCTCTATAACAGGACGGCACAGGGACGGTACGTATCATTTCAACCCCCAGTAGCCGGTCCGGGTGGCGCACGCTGTGCCGCGGTGAACCGATCGGTTCGCCGCGGCCCAACGGTGCGCGAGGGATGAGTGAAGCGACCGTAGGGAGCGAACGTTAGCGTGGGACCGACGGTCCCGCGAACCATGCGAACGGGCAGTGCGCGGCGCAACGCGCCGCGACTGTCGGGACGGTGGAACCGTCCCGCAGCGCCCGTGAGCAGAAATCGGCTGGGGAGGGCGTGGAAATCCCTCGTGCCCACGGTAGCAGGACGCTTTATTCTCCCTCGACTTCTCCGAACATCCTGTTCAATACATGTGCTTATCGACCGCTAGGATTCCTACCAATCAGCGTATCTCTTCAAAGAGTCGTGCTGAATACAAAGCGCGTATCTTGCATACTCATCATGGACGAAGTCGGTGGTACCTAACTCATTAGCTCGGTTCACAGACGGACGTTGGTTCCTCGTCGACGATGCTACCAGCGGGCCAATTCCATCACCGATACAGGCTGCGGTACTTGACGATTTCGGCGCTGATCTCCCGGCTCTCCAGGAGTGCGAACCCGGCAACGATGATCCCGAAGCCAACGAGCGTGAGTGGATGAATGCGCTCGCCCAGGAGTATCCACCCGATCACCAGGGCGACGATGGGGGTGAGATATGTCGTTATATTCGCCTTCAACGGTCCCACCTCGCCCATCAGCACGAGATACATCACGAGCCCGAATGCCCCGATGAAGACGCTAAGATAGACCACCATCGCTACTGATAGCGGGGTCACCTGGATGTTCGCGATCGACTCGCCGATCCCGACAGCCAGAACGACGTGGACGGTCCCGCCGAGCACCATCGCCCAACCGGTAAGTGCCGGGATCGGCATGGACGTCCCGCTCCGCCGGACGAGGACGGCCCCGAGTTGAACGATGACCACGCCAGCGAAAAAGAACAGTTTCCCGACGAGCTCTGGGTCGAGGAGGCTCGCCGGGTCCGGACGGGTGACGACAGCGATCACTTCCTCGCGGGAGAGGAAGCCGTCAGGATCGTCGCCCTCATAGGGAAAGCCGGGGAGTCCGGTCATCCAGTTGGGCGTCACCAACGTGAACGAGTCCCTTTTTGCTCCGCCAGCGCTCTCCTATCCGATCCCGTTCGAGGACGACGTGGTCACAGCCGGCCTCCGTCAGATAGTAACTCGTCGCCAGCCCCGCCTGGCCGCCCCGATGACGACGACGTTATGATGATTGATCATATTACTGAGGGGGTGGTTTCACCGAGTTCGCCGAGCTGTTCTAAGAGACCGAAGATGTCGTCCATGGCCCATTCCTCGACGAGCTGTCCGTCCTCGATTCTGAAGATGACCATCCCGACGGTTTCGACACGTCTGCCCGTCGCTGGTACGTCCATGACTGGCCCGTCGTGCGTCCCCGAGAACCGGTACCGGATGATGACACGGTCTTCGGTCGCGATCAGGTCCTCGGTCTCGTTCGAGAGGTCGGAAAACCCCTGGTGCCAGTCGGTCCACGCCGTTCGGAGGTCCGCAAGCGAGTACTCCACGTCGGACTGGTGGTGCATGACATAGTCATCGCTCACAAGATCCGTATCGAACACCGACAGGTCCCCCTCGTTCCAGACGGCCTCGAAGTACTTCCGGACGAGTTGCTCGTTTCGCTCCACTGTCGAGGGTTCCGATGAATCATCGTCGTCTGGCGAGTGCGGGTTCATCAGTCGTCCCCGGTTCGCGGTGCGATGTTCTGATTGACGTGGAAGCGGTTCTCCGGGTCGTATCTCGTCTTCACGTCGACCAGGCGGTCGTAGTTGTCGCCGAACAACATGTCCGTCGGGTCCTCGACAAAGCCCGGGAAGTTGCCGTACCGGCCGCCTGCAACCGGCAGTTCCTCGAACGCGGTGAACCCGTCGCGGGCCCACTCGACGTTCGCATCGTCGTCAGCTGGGTCTTCCCAGTTGGCCTCGAAGGTTATCATGAATGGCTTGTCCCGGTGCCAGAACGCGGTGGCGTCTTGGGGAACCTCCGCGACGGCATCCCCGAGCCACCAGAGGTCGACTGTCGATAGTGGGGAAGGGGCCGCGTCGTTGTACTGCACCATCAGATCGATCGCTTCGTCCGTCAGTTCGTTCAGGTAAATCGACTTCCAGTAGTACCGCAATCCGTCCGGGTAGTCCTCGTCGAGCGCGGCCTGGAGGTCCTCGTAGCGCGTTGGACCGCTGAGGTCTGCGAGGGGTTCGCCACCGCCCGTGAGGGATGCGAGTACGTCGTCGGCTCTCTCGGCATCGCCGCAGAAGCATCCGAAGTACACGAGCGCTGGGTCGCCCCAGGATTCCTTAGGGAACTCGTCGATCTCGGGCACGTGAGCGACGAACGGGAGGACGCCGACGGTACGGGGCGCCGAGTCGGCCGACTCGCGGAAGGCGGCCAGTCGGTCGGCAGCCTCGTCACCGTGGTACCACTCGAAGAACTGGTACACCTCGGGTCCGACCTCGTGGAGTTCGTATTCCAGGGACGTCACGACGCCGAAGTTCCCGCCGCCACCGCGGACCGCCCAGAACAGGTCCGCGTGGCGGTCCTCGCTGGCCATCCGTACCTGGCCGTCCGCCGTCACGATGTCGACTTCGGTCAGGTTGTCGGCGGCGAGGCCGTACTTTCGTGCGAGGTGTCCGTACCCACCGTTGAGTGTCAGTCCGGCGACTCCGGTCTCCGTCACGACTCCGAGCGGCGTGGCAAGCCCGAACAGCTGTGTCTCGTGGTCGACGTCACCGAGAAGCGCACCGGCGCCGACGCGGACAGTCCGATTCTCGCGGTCGACGCGGACGCCGTCCATCTCTGAGAGGTCGATCATCAGGCCGCCGTCGGTGACGGCCTTGCCCGCGACGCTGTGCCCGCCGCCGTGGATCGACACCTCCATGTCGTTCTCGCGGGCGAAATCGACCGCGGCGACGACGTCCGCCGTCCCGGTACACTGCACGATGAGGGCGGGACGTTTGTCTATCATCCCGTTCCAGATGGTTCTGGCCTCGTCATAGCCGTCGTCGTCTGGAGTGAGGATACCACCACGAATTCGCTCTCCCAGGGCATGGGTTTGATTTTCTGTCAGTACGGTGTCGGTCGGTTGGGTTTCGGATGTCATTGTCGTGTTCACTGGAGTTATTCAGTGGCTGATTCGATTGTCGGCGTCGAGGAGGAAGCTCCCGACTGCTGAGCTTGCTCGCGTGTTCGCCTGTATTCCTCGGGGTCCGTCGTTTCCATGTGTGCCTGGCCGAGTACGAAGGTCGGCCGAGTCGGCAGCGGAACGCCACCGATGGTCGGGTTCGTTTTCAGCCGAACCGGGTCACCGAGAGAGCGACCGTCCAGTTCGGCGTCCGAATCGTCGATGAAGAACACTTCTTCTGGCATAATGATGGTGTCCTGACCGCTCGGCATGGTGAACGAGAAGTCGATATCACCCATGCCGAGCAAGCGCTTGGCCATCCACTCCCGGCCCCACCGCAAGAGACCGGGTTTCCACGACCAGAGCGGGAGCTTCGAACTCACCGCGTTCAGGGCCATGAGAAACAGCGGGGCGGAGATCGTCATCGTCCACACGAACTGTGGCTCTTCCATCTCGACGCGTAACTCGTTCGACCCGGTCCACGTGACGTCAATGTTGGTAAGGCTCGCCTGCTGAAGTGCCGGATTCCAGTACCGCGAGCACGTGGTCTCCAAAGACGGACCATCGCTGTATATCGACCAATCGCCGTCGGGTGATCGGTGCCAGACGGACACATACGGGCCGAAGTCGCTCTGTGACCAGACTCGGAGCCCAAGCAGGTCGCCCGAGGAGAACGGTGCCACCATGACCGAGTAGCCACGGACGTACTCGTGATCGGCCCACGGGGAGCTGCCAATCCGGGTCTCGATTTCACTCACCCGATTCGATAGATTCATTATGTGCCTATTTTGTCGGTTCGACGTTGTGATTCAGGCGGAACAGGTTCTCGGGGTCCCACTCGTTTTTGACCTCGACCATCCGGTCGTAGTTCTCGCGGTAGGCGGCTTGCTGTTGCCCGCTCTCCTCGGGCACGAAGTTGACGTAGACTCCGCCGGTCGCGTAGAAAGCCATCGCCTCGTGCATGTCGCGTGCCCACCCGATACACTCCTCGTCCTGCTTGGGGTCCTCCCACCGCGTGTGCAGGTTCATGATGTACTCGGTGTCGCGGTGGGGGTAGGCCGTCGCGTCGACGGGAACGTCGTTCACTGCGCCGCCGATGTGGATGAGCCCCATCTCCGTGGCGTCAGTGGGGAGCTTCTCCCCGAACTCGATGTAGTTGTCGATCATTCCATCGGTGAGTTCGGCGAAGTTGTGGGACTTCCAGTAGTTCCGTGCACCCGGTTCGGCCGAACCGTCGAACGTCTGTTGCCAGTCGGCGTACGGCTGTGGTCCGATGAGATCGACGATAGGGTCGCCGATGTCGCGCAGTGGCTGCAGCGCCGCCTCGCCGTCATCGATGGCGCCGGCGTAGCACGTGGCGAAGATAGTGACTTTCTCCCCGTGCCACTCCTCGGGCACAACTGGGAGCGGTGGCGCGTGGATGATGGCACTCCAGACAGTCACTTCGTCGGGTGCTTCCTGGGTGAAGTCACGGAACGCCGAGAGCACCGCTTCAGTGTCCTCGAATGGGTGGAGGACCAGTCCCGCCAGTACTTCGGGGCCGACCTCGTGCAACTGGAATTTGAAAGAGGTGACGATGCCGAAGTTGCCGCCGCCGCCGCGAATCCCCCAGAAGAGGTCCTCGTTCTCGTCCTCGCTCGCGTGGACGAGTTCGCCATCTGCGGTGACGACGTCGGCCGACAGGAGATTGTCGGCGGTCAGCCCGTACTTCCGCGAGAGCCACCCCCAGCCACCGCCGAGCGCCAGCCCGGCGATGCCGGTCGTCGAGTTGTAGCCGACTGGCGTGGCGAGCCCGAACGCCTGGGTTTCGCGGTCGAGTTCCTTGAGTACGACGCCCGGTTCGACGCGGGCAGTTTTCGCGTCCGGGTCGACGCACACCGATTTCATCGGCGAGAGGTCGATCATGAGCGCGTCGTCCTCGACGGCTCTGCCGGCGATGTTGTGCCCGCCCCCTTTCACCGAGACAGGGAGGTCCTGCTCCTTTGCGAAGGTTACTGCGCTGATGACGTCAGACGCGCCAGCACACTGGGCGATCAGTGCCGGGCGTTTGTCGATCATCGCGTTCCAGATCGTTCGCGCCTCGTCGTAGCCCTCGTCGTCCGGCTGGAGGAGCTTCCCCCGGAGTGTTCCCGCGAATTCGTCGATCTCTCTGTCCGCTATCGGTTTCTTTTTTAATGACATTGGAGTCTACGTTCGGTCGAGTACGTGGTCTGGTACCAATTCGATCACTCGGCTGAGAGACGCACGGACGGGACACAGTCTTTGCCTTCGGTTTTGACCCCGGGCGGTCGGGGGGCGAGACGGGATATCGAACCCGGGCGTGTCGGAATCTCGCCCGTTTCCCTTCGGTATCGAAGTGCTGTTGCACGGGTCCTACGAGTGCGTCCGCAGGGCGAAAGGACGGGTAGAAACGCCCGGTGGCCTACTTCGGCCCCCTGTACTCCCGCGATCGAGCCGTTTGTATCCCAGATACTATTTGACAGAGCTCGGAATGAGGAGGGTCACTCCGGTTTCGTCTCCTGCACGTCTTCCCTGGACGCCCCATCGTCGGTATTCTCGACGCGACGTTTCAGGGCCCCGTTCATCTGGACGAACCCCTCCTCCACGTCGCTCCCGATTCGACGGTTGATGAAGCCGACCAGCACCCCTCGGAACGTTTCCGCCTGTACGAACTTCGTACGGGTTCCGTCGTCGAGTGGGGATAGCACGAATCGATGTTCCCCGTCGTAGAGTCCAGGGACGAACAATCGACCTCGCCACCGGAATTCGGTGGGTTCGTCTGCGACGAGGACCGTTGGATGCACCGTGGTCGGGCGCTGGTTCGGATACGTGAACGTGACTCCAAGCTGACTCCCCTCGTCTGTCTCCCCTCGTCTGTCTCCCCATCGATCTCCAGGCTTGGATTCCACTCTGAATAGCTCTCGAAGTCGGTCAGTACCTCCCAGACGGCAGCAGGTGACGCATCGATTTCGACCTCGGTAGTGATTTCATTCATGGCTTCTCTATGAGAGGATCAGATGGGACACGATCTTTGCCTTCAGTTTCGACTCCAGGCTGTCAGGAGACGAGAGGTGACATCGAACCCGGCTGTGCCGGCGATGTCCCCGTCATCTTTTGGTATCGAAAGCTGGATTCGTTGTAACACCCTAAGATTGTCCGTCTCATCTTCGAATTTAATCGCAATTCCGGTAGAACGAGATATACGTTCACGTCGCCTACAGAGCACGAGAAAAAATGGCCGCCAGTTCTGAAACCAGCCGGGAAGTTGCGAATCGTGTTCGACTCGTCGAAGAACACGTTCGAATGGAGAACGACCACGACCTCGAGGGAGTTCTCGAGACGTTCGGGGAGGCCCCACGCTACGAGGACGAATCTTGGGGGGCCATGTACGACGGGATCGGTGGGGTCCGCGAGTACTACGAGTCGCTGTTGACCGCGCTACCGGACTTCCAGATCGACGTACAGAACCGACACGTCACCGACGACGAGATCGTTCTCGAGGTCGTCATCAGCGGCACGCACAAGGGGTACTACCACGGACTCCCGCCGACTGGTCGCCACGTCTCGTTCCCTCTGTGTGCCGTCTACTCGTTCGACGACGCCGGGAAACTGGCGAGCGAACGGATCTACTACGACCGCGCCACGGTCTTCCGACAGGTTGGCGTGTTCCACGAACCCGACGGGATCAGGGGCCAGCTGTTGACGCGTTGTCCCACCCCATCACCGTCAGCCGGGCACTCGTTCGGTCGGGAATGGAGCGCGGCCGCTCTCTCCTAGTGGGACGCTAGCGGATGCTGCCACGTCACTATCCACCAGCCAGTATCCCCAGAGGAGGGCCGTTTCAAGGGTGGTTAGCTGCACGGATACGTATTCGAATAAAGGAGATCTACTGGACTTCCGGGAACCGTCGTGACAAGATGAGGAATAGAGCAGACACGTGGCGATGGAGAAACGTCCCGGTTCCCGAGGCTCACGTAGCAGGACTAGTTGTGGGAGCGTCTCTCCACGCGTTCGTGCCTCGGCAAGTCACCACGAACCCGCAGTTCCTATGGATTGCAGGTTGGCCGTTGATCGGTGCCGGTATCCTCCTTGGAGCGTGGGCGGTCGGGGCGGTTGGGAACAGAGATGTCGAAAGTCCGTCCGAACTGGTGACTACAGGGCCGTTCGCGTTCAGCCGAAACCCGCTGTATATCGCCTGGACGGCACTGTACGTGGGGATTGCATTCGTCGTCAATACGGCCTGGCTGTTCATCTTGCTTCCCGTCGTCCTGGTCGCGACTCACATCACCGTGAGGCGCGAAGGACGCTCGTTGGAGAAGGCGTTCGGCGACGGCTACCGCGAGTACAAGAATGACGTTCGTCGGTACCTCTGATGCGATGTGTTCGGCGGGGTTATTTCGGTATCTATTTTCTGGGCGGGTCGACGGCCCCGAGTTGCTGCATGAGGCCGAACGTGTCGTACTGCACCCACCGTTCGACGAGAACAGCACCGAGGTCACGTTTACCATTCGTTCGCGCCGAAGTACGGCCCAGTAGGGTGGCTGATGATCAAGGTGATGATGAAGCGCCAGTTCCGTGACCTGGCAGAAGACATCCTCGCGGGACTCGACACCCACCTGCAGACCGGGGAGATCGTCGGCTCGGACGGTAACCCGGAGACTGCGGACGCGCCCAGCGCGATGGCCGCCTGAGACGCGATTGGACCGAATCCAACCGTAATTTAAACAATCTCAGAATTTCAGTTCGGAATCCACTCGAGCCCTCGCGGGTTCGACGGTGGCGACAGGGGACTGTTCGGGAGGCCGGAAACCGGATCCGGGTCGTTGTACGCACAGGGTGCAGTGTCGTTGGGGGCGGCAGGGTAGAACAGCGACG
Source organism: Natrinema sp. 1APR25-10V2 (assembly GCF_031626495.1). Classification (NCBI taxonomy): domain Archaea; kingdom Methanobacteriati; phylum Methanobacteriota; class Halobacteria; order Halobacteriales; family Natrialbaceae; genus Natrinema; species Natrinema sp. 1APR25-10V2. The sequence goes on along the minus strand of NZ_JAMQOJ010000012.1, from coordinate 29,530 downwards.
CGAGCGCGTGGAGGTGCTGGCGGCCCACGCTCAACTCCGTCTGCCCGCCACCGTACATCCCGATCCCCTGGTCGAGACAGTATTCGATCGTCTCGAAGAGGTTCTCGATACTGCCGAAGCGCGACGGTTTCACGTTGAGCCACTCCGGCGTGAACGGCAACGCCTCGATGCTCGCGACGTCCGTGACGGGCGCGTCCCAGGTGATTCGGTGTTCGTGCCCCTCGAACAGCGGCAGGGTGTCGTCTGTTAGCCGTGGATCCTCGACGAGTGCGTCGGGAAACGCTTCGATGATGCGACGGTAGAGCATGACGTCCGCCGACTGATCGACGTCGGTGTTTTTGTAGTGCCCCTTCAGGTCGACTATCCGGACGGAGTCTGTCGCGACGAGTTCGTCGATGATTTCCGGCGTCCACGCGGAGGTCGCGTCGAGTTTGAACTCCGTCTCCGGGGTGAATTCGAGCCACTGTTCGACCCGCTCCAGGGTCGGTGGCTCCCCGAGACGCGTGCTCACGAGAAACCTGACGGGATCGTACTCCCGATCGAGCACTGTCGCGAGGTCCGTGTCCGCCTGTTTGAGCGCGAGGTCGAGCGCGGCGCTCTCGATACCCCACCGCCTGTAGGACCGTGAGGCCTCCCGGCCCGGGTCCACCCCGGGGAAGAGGTCGATCCCGTCGAGTGCCTCGGAGAAGGAATCGACGGTGTAGGACCCGGTCGGCGGGAGGTCGATCGGACTGTCGTCGAGTGCCTGGTGGTCCTCGATCTCGTAGGTGACGTCTTCGCCGACACCGGTCGCTCCGTCCCCGTGGTTGGAAAACCGGGTACAGGGCCGAGTGTACCCGGGTTTGTCTGGCTCTACCGCTTGCAATCCAAGTACGGTCCTCATCCGGGCGAAGTCACCGGCACAGGCCCGCTTCCGGAATTCCACGTCGTACTCTTCGATCTCGAGGGGCAGATCCGCTATCGCGTCGTACGGCGACGCTTTCGTTACGGCCGTCACGTCTCTCCGCCCTCCGTTGTGGTTTCCATGGGTGTACTACGGAGAGTCTTCCAGTTCCGCCAGATTCTGTTCGCCGACCGCCACCGTCTCCTGGAATTTCTCCTTCGGGCTGAACTCGATGAGAACCGTGCCCGCATCGACAGCTATCGTGTGATCGGGGGCCATGTAGTAGACGTCGCCCGCCTTGACGGCTTCCTCCCGGTCCTCGTACCGGACGATCATTCGCCCCGACAGGAGATAGCCCCAGTGGGGACACTGACACCGGTCGTTCGGGAGTCCCTTCAGAAGCGGTGCGTCGTCGAAATCCTGGAGATAGGTTTCGAATCCGACGCGCATCTCTCCCCATTCTGCCTCTCGCCAGATCGCCTCGTCTAACTGGAGTCCAGGTTCGAACTCCGACAGCGACGCGTGCCGGCCCCTCGGTTCGTGACTCATCACTGCTCCCCTCCGTATCGCGCGCGGACGAGCGCTCTGTGCTGTGCACAGTCGGGTCGCTGTGGAACGAGTGCGTTCGGCCTCGCTACGCTCGCGGTATCGTAGTTGTTCATTGAGAACATTCTTCACTGTCCTGTAGTCGGCGAGGGAGATCTGGGTTGCCTTCAGTCCTGTCGATGGAACCGTGGGCACCGACCGTGAAAACCGAACCACAGGATACCGTCCGTTCGTCGAGAGCCTTCGATATCGCATCCCCGCCTCTGTAGCTTCTCTCACACCACTCACCGGGGTCCCCGGTGTATCCAAACACGCCCCATCGGCCGCCGGATTCAAACGGTAGACTCTCTGAACGACAGGAACAGGACACTCAACCCCTCTTCGAGCTTCTTGGTCCAGAGCTATTGGGGTTTGTCATCAGGAGAGAGCTTCGGAGACGACGACCTGTTCGACGGCGACTGCGAGGCCACGCCGCATACGCTGAGAAAGCGCGCTGTCACTGATTCCCATCTCTTCTGCCAACTCGGCGAGTGTGACCCCTCTGGGTATCTCGAAAAATCCGCGTCGGTATGCCTGCAGGAGCGCCTCACGTTGCTCCTCCGAGAGCGTCGATGCGTCCTCCGGTACGGACGGATTGTATATGTGTCGCAGTGTAACTGGAATGCCCGCGTCAGTGAGCGACATATTGAGGTCGGAGAGCTGTTCGCGGGTTTCGAACCGCAATCGAAAGTCCCACGTTTCGGCCTCACCGCTCGCTTCGAGGATCTTGGCCCGTGTATCGATGAGTGCCTCGACGATCCCGTTGATCTGGTCCGTCCAGCGGACTTCGAACAGGGTCTCGTCGTTGGCCGTGGTGAGTTGTGTGACGCTTGTCGTATGTTGGTTCTCGGTCAATGCCGCTTCGATCTCTACGGTATCGGTGCCGGAGATCCAGAACAGTGGAATGATGCTCTCCTGGAGTGGCACGATCCGTTCGAGTTCGACCTCGACGTTCGGAAAGTCCTGCAGGACGCGGCCTAACTCGAAGGCGTCTGCAGGGACAGTGATGTCAGCGATGACGGTCATCGGTACTCTTCGGGATCGGGGAGCGGGTTTGACTTTTCGTCATTGTCTATTTCTTGCGGTATGTCGCCACACTACGAGGACTAAAAATAAAAATCGGTGGCCTCTTCGGATCACTTGCTCAGTAAGGACGGGCGGGTTCGACGTCGCGGGCGACCACAGGCAGGCCAGGCGCGGCACACGGGATCGGCTTGACGAGACTGCGACGTCGAATGGAGAACGGGCCGAGCAACGGCATAGAGGAGAGGAGGTCGTCGACCGTCCCCCGGCGACACTCTTCGACACGGCTCAGGTCGTTCGATCGGCGACGAGTTCCTCGAAAATCACCAGTCCGAGCAGCACGATGCCGTCTATCTCGAACGGCCGGCTCATCGCCCTCGGATTCGCCTGCTACGGGATCGGGTTTCTCGCCACGTGGTTCGTGCCCGATTCGCTCGCGGTCGCCGGCGGCCTTGTAATCGTTGGAGCGGGGATCGGCCTGTTGCTTCCGACGGTCGACGCCGCCGTGAGCAACCGCGTCGTAGCGGAGTACCGCGCCGGGGCGTTTAGCCTGCGCAACAGTACGATCTTCTCCGGGCGAGCCGCCGGCCCGGTCACTTTCGCCGGACTCGCGGCTGCTGGGAGCGTCGAGTACGGGGGCCTCCTGCTCGCTGCCGCCCTCGTCGCGTTCGGTGCTGCACTCCTGGCTGTCCTCTCAGCCTGAGTTCTGAATACAGCCTCTGTATTCAGCACCCGGTCCGTGTCAACACCTGATGGTTTTAACAGGCCCATCGAGGTTACACTGACGCTTTATCGAGATCCAAGGCTGCCGCCTGTTTTTCGAGATTTACATCGCCTGTACTCTCGACGGTTACCGTATAGCCCTTGTAGACGAATTCGACTTTGGACGGACTCCGCTCACCGTCGCTTGATTGATAAAGCGAGTCCAACGCGTCCGTGTCGATCGAGTAGTGAATCGGTGGGCTGAGCTCTTCCGGATGGACCCCTTCGCGCTTGGCGATTTCCTCGACGATTTTCAGACTGAGTGATTCACTCATGTTCACACGCACCGCTGCCAGGAGTTTGTATATAAAACCGGACGTTCTTCTAATGACGTGCGTCAGACAACTGGCCATGAACAGTTTTCACAAAACTTTCTGATGGTCAGGAAATGCGATATTACGGTCGAAGATCATACTCGACAGCAGTCACTTCTCGTCTGTCTTCTCGAGAAACGCCGGCTGGGGCCGGCGTCTGAGCCCCCATCCGAAGGTGATCTGTTGACCGGATGAGTCTGGGACCGAGTGAGACAATGTGGCTATTGGCTTCACGTTGGAACGATCCCAGGGTGGCGAGGGTCCGTCTGTCTCGAAGTCGGATAGATTCCGTCGGTAGTCAACGGAATCCGCTCCTCGCCACCTCGCCCTTCGGATCATGTCGGCATAACATTATTGGATGTATGGTATCACCTGAAATAATTAATAGAAATATCCAGAAACAACAAACAGCCTCTGGCTCCTCTTCCCCACTTCCCATCCGAAGGCCATACACCCCATTCTGTCAAAATATAGCATCGATCGAGATTTTCGCCTGTTGAGTTCCTCGATGATCACCGCCGCCGTGCCACCGGAGTTTCTCGTGGTACTCTCGATAGGCCTTCCAGTTTCCGGGCTGGCCGTCCGCGTGCTCGTGCATCGTATTCTTGATCTCGACCGGCGTTCCGTTCCCGAATCTCGCATCGTGCCAGCTGGCCCGCTCGAGTTCGAACCGACGCTTCTCGGCCATCCGTTTCTCGACGGCCGTCCCGAAATGGTTCGCTCGCTTCGAGCGGAATCGTTCGGGGTGCGCCGGGCCTACTGGAACTGTATGTCCGGCTCGTCGAAAACCGAGGTGCTCCACGGACTCGCCCATGACTCAGGGATCGGCAATCACCTCTCGAGAGATGGGACGACGACCAGCACGTTCATCGACGCGTTCCGAGACACTGACGAACATATCATCGAGATTCTTGACGAGGTCGACGCGCTCGAGGCTGTAGCACGAGCTCCGTTATCTCAAATATAAGATAACCAACTAGTTCACCCTATGTTTGTCATCCCGACAACTGTATGGGCTAATCGGAATCCCGAGACGGAGGCGACCCGCGTTCAGAAGTGAATCAACTAAGCGGCGAAATCGAGGGGGCACCGATTTCCTCGAATGCCGTGAACGGAACTGTCGAACGCTAAAACCGGCGCTACCGGACGTCTAAGAACCGTTCAGAAGCTGAGTGGGCCAACTCGGATTTGAACCGAGAGCCTCCACCTTATCAGAGTGGCGCTCAACCTAATTGAGCTATTGGCCCGCTTCGCACTCGGTAGTTGCTCGGTGGAACGTTTAAGCGTTTCTTTCTCTTGGAGCCGTGCGAACCGCTACTGGGCGAGGGGATCGTCGTCCCCATCGTCGTTCGCGTCGTCGGTCCGATCGTCGCCGAAGTCGATCGTGTACGAGTCCTCGTCGTCGACGCTGTACGCGTCGTCGCCGAGATCGTACGTGCCGCCGTCGCTCGAGTCCGTGGCTCCGCCGGCTCCACCCTGATCGGGGAAGCCGAACGTCCAGACGTTGCCGCTGGCGAACCCGCCCGTTTTCTTGTCCGCGTAGGGGACGATCACGAAGCGCTTGAGGGCGGCTCGGATCGGTATCCGCGTCACCGGAATCGCCAGCAGGAACCCGATGACGTCGGTCACCAGCCCCGGGGTCAGCAGGAACGCTCCGGCGGCGATCAGCAGCCCCCCGTCGAGCAGTTCGTTGGTCGGCGGCTTGCCCTGGGCCATCGAGCGTTGCATCTTGCCGATCGTCCGCCGCCCTTCGGCCCGAACGAGGAGCATGCCGACCAGTCCCGTCAGGACGACGAGCAGCACCATCCCGACCCAGCTGAGGAACCCGAACTGGGTGACGATGACCGCGAGCAGTACGGCATCGAGAAACGGGATGACCAACAGCGCGAGGATCCACCGGAGCATATCCTGATCTAGCGCCCGAAGGGTGAAAATCCTTTACTCTCGTTCCAGTGCCGGAATTGCGGCCGCCCGTGACTCGAGGCCGGCCCGGCTGAACCCGCGGCCGAACGAAGGGCTTACGCCGGCGACTCCCGTCGCTCCGATATGAACGAGACGACCCGCGTCGAGTGGCGCGAGTGGGGGCAGGACGCCTTCGACGAGGCGTCGGCCGAGGACGTCCCCGTCTTGCTCTCGCTGACCGCGACGTGGTGCGATCACTGCCACGAGATGGACGCCGAGACCTACGCTGAACCCCGCATCGCGGCCAACGTCAACGACAGTTTCGTGCCCGTGCGGGTCGACGTGGACCGCCACCCGCGCGTCCGCGATCGGTACAACATGGGCGGTTTCCCGTCGACGGTCTTTCTCGCGCCGAACGGCGAGGTCCTGACCGGCGCGGGCTATCTCGGCCCCGACGGGATGCGCCAGGTTCTCGACAGCGTCCGGACCATGTGGCAGACCAAAGGCAGCGGCGCGGCACGGACTCCACGTCCCCTCCGAGAGGACAACCCGCCGGCCGGCGAGCTGACGGCCGAGATCGAACAGGGGATGCTCGGCCACCTCACCGACACCTACGACGAGGTCGCCGGCGGCTGGGGAGAGAGCCCGAAGTTCCCGCTGCCCGACGCCCTCGAGTTCGCGTTAAAGCGCGACAGAGAGATGGCGCTGCGCTCCTACGACGCGGTCGGTGCGAACCTGTTAGACGAGTACGACGGCGGCTTCTACCGCTTCGCGACCGAGCGCGACTGGTCGGGCCTCCAGCGCGAGAAGCTCCTCGATTCGAACGGCGCGCTCGTGCGCGCGTTCGCGAACGCCTACCTGCTGACCGGCAAGGACGAGTATCGCGAACCCGCCGAGCGCACCGTCGAGTACCTGACGACGACGCTGTGGAACGACGAGTTCGACGCCTTCGCGAACAGTCAGGCCCCCGGCGAGGACGACGCCCACAGCCTCGACGCCACCGACCGGGCGACCGCCGACGAGCCGCCGGTCGACGACGGCGTCTTCGCCGGGCCGAACGCGCTGGCGATCGAGGGCCTGCTGACCTACTACGCCTACACCGACGACGACCGCGCGCGTAGGTACGCCGAACGCGCACTCGAGACCCTCCGCGCGGACCTGCTCGCCGGCGGCGTCGTTGTCCACGGGCTCGAGGATGTCGACGACGATACACCCCTCCTCGCGAATCAGGCGCGCGTGCTGGCCGCGCTGACGACGGCCGCGAGCACGCTCGAGACGGACGTTCTCACGGACGCGACGGCGGTCGCGGACGCGACGATCGATCGGCTCCACGACGAGGACTCGTTCCTCGACGGTCCCGCCGCGGGCGTCGGACTCTGCGACCGGCCGTTACGGCCGCTGGACTCGAACGTCACGCTCGCCGACGCGCTGCTCGAGTTCGCCGTCCTGACCGGCGACGACCGCTATCGCGACTACGCACGCGAGACGCTCGAGGCCTTCGCCGGTGCGAGCGACCGCTTCGGCGTCCAGATCGCCCGCTACGCGACGGCGGTTTCTCGACTGCTCGAGGGACCGCTGGTGATCCGGCTCGCCGCTGAACCGGGCTCGGACCTCCACCGCGCCGCGCTTCGAATGGCCGATCACGAGAAGGTCGTCGTTCCCGACGCGAACGACCTCGAGGCGGGCACGGCGCGGGTCGAGCGAGGCACCCGCATGTCAAACCGTGCCGAAACTCCAGACGAGTTGAGCGAGCGCGTCCAGGCCGTTCTCGACTGACGTTCGGGCCCGAACCGGCTGTCGACGATATCGTGCAAAACTACCACAGTGTTTATGTTTCTTCGGTTGGTCAGTCCCTACCATGGCCAGTCTCAGGGATCTCGGGCTCTCCGAGTACGAAGCCCGAGCCTACCGTTCGCTCCTCAGCACCGGCCCTACAACGGCCAAAGAGTTGTCGCGGGCGAGCGACGTACCGATGGGGCGGATCTACGACGTGCTGAACAGCATCGAGCAGTACAACCTCGTACGGAGCCAGACCGCGAGCCGGCCGAAGAAGTACGTCGCCGTCGAGCCGTCGACGGCGTTAGACCGACTGCTCGAGGACAAGAAGCGCGAACTCGAGGAGAAGGCAGACCAGTACGAGTCGATCGTCGACGATCTGGCCGACGAACTCGACGCGGCCGAGCCGGTCGAAGAACAGTTCTGGACCGCCGCCGTCGGCCCCGAGGAAACGGTCGACCTCATGTTAGAGCGACTCGCGGCCGCCGATCGCGACATCGTGATGGTGTCGGCGGATCCGTCACCGCAGTGGGACATGAAATCGGTCAGTGAGGAGGTCAACGCCCAGCTCGAGGACGCGCTCGACCGGGGCGTCTCGGTCGACGTCTTGATGACCCGCGACATGGTCGCCTCGCTGTCCGAGGACGTGGGTCGGCGCTACCAGAGCACGTTACAGCAGCGCGACGACTACAACGTCCGGACGAACGACGATATCACGGGCTCGTTCAACATCATCGACGGCGTCGAGGTCTGTATCCAGGTGCCGAACCCGCTGTCCTCGGGCGAAGCCTTCGGGATGATCGACCTCAAGGATCCGGAGTTCGCCGCCAACGTCCACGAGGAGTTCGCTCCGCGGTGGGAGGAGGCGGAGCCCCTCGAGTTCTAGTTCCCGACCTCGTCGCGCAGGGTCCCCATCTCGACGACGCGCTCGGCGTGGGCGTTGTGTTGGTGGATCGACTCGTCGTTGGACTGGCACATCGCGATCACCGCGTCGTCGGCCAGGTGGTCGAACTCGTCGACGACGCCCTCGGCCAGCGCGCGTACGCAGTCCTCCACGAACTTCGCGTCGGCGTGGGCCTCGTAGGTCATGTGATCCTCGTCGGGCCGCTTTGCGAGGTTGTAGATCCGCGCGCTCATCGAGTCCCGCGCGATGTCGATGATGTCGTTCAGATCGACCGACGGATCGCCGCTCGCTTCGACGGTCAGCGTCGCGTGGCCGCGCTGGGAGTGACCCGGCTGGGGCACCTCGTCTAAGAACTCCGTGATCGTCTCTTCCTCGACGCCGAGATCCTCGAGCGTCTGTTTCGCCCGGGCGGTGGACATCCCCTGCGAGCAGGGACAGACGGTCATGCCGGTGACCTGCGCGCCGATCTCCTCGCGGGTCCCCTCGTCGGTGGCAGTCGCCGAGGCGACGATGTCGACGGTGTGCTGGGTCTCCCGGTCGCTCGCGGGCGTCTGCTCCCGGCGCATGAACTCGGCCTCCATCGAGACCTCCGCCTTCGACGTGTAGTCGTGCTTCTCGAGCAGCCGTTCGGCGGCCTCGCCGCAGACCTCCTCGACGCTGTAGGCCTCCTCGCGGGTCGCGTCCTCTAAGATCTCGTCGATGACCTCCATGTTGCGACTCATGTCCGCGCCCTTCCGCCAGGCGGGCAGGTCGACGAAGACCTCGAATTCGGCGGTGAGGACGATCGGACGCTTCCCCTCGCGAGCGAGCTTGACGAGTTTGTCGACGCCGGTGACGCCGACCTGGCTCAGACCCACGGTGACGTCGGGCGACGTCGCCTGCACGTCCGGCAGCTGATGACTCATTGGCCGCATTCAGGGCAGCGGGCGATTCAACCTTTCGGAACCGGGAGTCGCTTGTGCGGACCCGCACGAGCCGTCGCTTGTTTAAGTGCCTCTGGTCACGAGGTAGAGCTACGAAGGGAAATCGCCGTTCTGCAGCTTTCTTGGAGGGTAGTCACGGCTCCTTGCCTCTCTATCGACGAGGGGACGACCCGGCTCGTGGTACTCCTCTCACGAATCGTTCGATCGGTCGATGAGGCGGTCCGCTACTTCCCACGGGATGGTGAGTACGAACAGGAAGAGCAGCGTCGCACCGATTCCGGTGAAAACCCGTTCGTGACGCGCAGCGCGAGAAAGACAGCTAGCCCGCTGGTAACGATTCTCGCGGCTCGAGTCAGGTCCCACTCGAGCAGTGCGGAGCGGAGCGCGGTCATGCTGCTCACAGTCGTCGGCATCGCTTGTAATGGTAGCGGACTGATACCTGAACCAAGACGACTCGAGCCGTCCGCTCTTTAAGTGCCTCTGGTCACAAGGTAGAGCTATGACGGGAAGTCGTCGTTCTCCGCCGTTCCGAACGTCTGAACATCGAGTGGCAGCGACGCGATCTCTCGGCAGCGACGGACGGGACGACTCGAGCCCGAGTCGGGTCCGAGACCGCGCGTTCTTTAAGTGCTTCTGGTCACAAGGTGAAGCTACGAAGGGCATTCGTCACCCGGCCTTCTCGGGTTTCGACTTCGATTTCCTCGAGCCCCGGCTATGACTGCCGTACCGAACAGCGTCCGGGAGACCGTCGACGACCACCTGACGGACCTCGAGCGCGGGCACGACGTGGCGGTCGCGCTGGCGGTCGCCCGCGGCAGCCACGCCTGGGGCGCGGCGAGTCCCGACAGCGACTACGACGTGGGGTTCGTCTACGCGCCGACGGATCTTCGCCGGTACGCTCACCTCGAGCAGCCGCCCGAAACGATCGTCGAGGATCGCGGCGAGTTCGAGTATCAGGGCTGGGACGCGCGGACGTTCGCGGGTCTGCTCGCGGACTCGAACGACGGCGCGATCGATCTGTTGCGGAGCCCGATCCGCTACCGCGTCGCGTACGATCCGGTCGACCTCGCGGCGTACGTCGAACGGAGCTACAATCCGATCGACCTCTATCACGCGTGGCGCGGAATCGCGACGAGCAACTATCGGAAGTACATTTCACATCATCTGGTCCGGACCGACGACGAGATCTTCCCGATCCTCGAGACGGGCGACGAGGGGTACGTCGTCGAAACCGACGACGGGACGATGACGGTCGCGGCCGACGACGAGCGATACACCGAAACCCAGACGAAACCGACGGTAAAGCGAAATCTAACGATCTTCAGGGCGGCCATGTCCGCGTACTACCTCAAGGCGACCGGCGAGCGAGGCGCACACGAGCTGCCCGCCCTCGAGTTCGAGACCTTCTTGCGCGAGCAGGCGCCCGCTGTTTTCGACGCCGATCGAATCGACCGGGCCCGCGAGTTGCTCGAGCGGAAACGGGCGGGCGAGGGCGAGGTCGAGATCGCCGACGCCGTCGGCCGCGATTTTGCACACCCGCCGGACGCGATCGATCCAGACCGGCACGCTCGAGCCGGCCCCGATCCCGACCGTCTGGACGGGTTCATCGACGAACTGATCGCCGCGGTCCAGTAATCCGTGTCGAACCCGTCCCAATTCCGATCAGTTCTTTAAGTGCCTCTGGTCACAAGGTGAAGCTACGAAGGGCATTTCGCGGACCGATCTCCAACCGGAGAGCGATCGCTTCGCCGTCCGCCAGTTTTCGACTCGGCCGATCGCACGCCGCCACCTGTTAGAACCCTTGTCAGTCCGATTGAAACGTATCGTGTATGGAGCGAGCCTTTTTCACGCTCCCCCTCCGAGCGACAGACGATGCAAGACGACGGTGCCGACCCAAGTCGCTTCCCGGAGGGGGACGCGGCCGCCGCGGACGGCGTCGAGTACGACCCCGAACGCGAGCGCCGCCTCGAGACGCGGCCCGGCTCCGGGTCGCTCTCCCGGGCGGACGTCCAGCGCGATTCGACGGTCCGCCAGTGGGGCGTCGTCACGCCGAGTGCCACGGTCATCGGCCGCGCGACGTCGCCCGACGCGGACCTCTCGGAGAGCGTGCGTCGTCTCCACGACGAACAGCACGCGGCGACGCCGGGCTACAGCGAGCGCGCCCATCACCTGGATCGGCTACGGACGACGCAGGCGCTGTGTAACGCCCTCGAGGTGACGCCGTGGCAGCGCGATCTGGCGCTGGGGGTCATGGACGAGATCGACCTGACCGAGTTCGGCAGCCAGCGCGCGATCGAGAAAGTCGCGCTGGTGGCCATCCGCCACGTCGTCGACGTCGACCGCCAGCAGTACTTCGGACTCGACGACATCGACGCCCAGGAGCTGTCGGCCGACCGCATGGAGGAGCTGTTCGCTCAGTACCGGGCCCACGATATCACCGACGAGCCGACGTTCAAGCGGCTCGCGGCCGATTACGGCCTCGATACGACGAGCCTGAACCGGCTGCGCCGGGTCCTGAAGGACCAACTCGAGGACGAGTTGCCGGCCTACGGCCGCAATCCCTACCGAGATCCGAACCTGCCGGACGTGACGGAGTCCGACGCCGACGGTGCGGCGGCCACCGGCTCGGAGAGCTAGCGGCACATCGTTGCCCGTTCGCACCCCCCTGTCTCGAGCCACCCCGCTCGATCCGACTGCCGGTTGGCGGCGACTTTTCCGTTCCAGATCCCTAGTGCTGCTATGGCCGACGCCGACACCAACGCCGACGACGCGCCGACGACGGGCGACCGAATCACGATCTACGCCGACTACGTCTGCCCGTTCTGTTATCTCGGAACCCGCTCGCTCGAGCAGTACCGCGAGGGCCGCGACGCGCCGCTTGCCGTCGACTGGCACCCCTTCGACCTGCGACGCGGGAAGCGAAACGCGGACGGCTCGATCGATCACGACGCCGAGGACGGCAAGGACGATCAGTACTACGAGCAGGCCAGACAGAACGTCCGCCGGCTACAGGAAGAGTACGACGTCGAGATGGCCCAGGAGATCGCGACCGACGTGGACTCGTTCGACGCCCAGGTCGCCTCATGGTACGTCAAACAGGAGTACCCCGAGCAGTGGGCGGCATTCGACGAGGCGATCTATACCGCCCTGTGGCAGGACGGTCGTGACATCGGCGATGTCGACGTCCTGACCGACCTCGCTGCCGAGATCGGCCTGCCGACTGACGAGATCCGCGACGCGATCGCCGACGACGGCATCCGAGCGGAGCTCGAGAATCGATTCGCCGAGGCACAGCAGACGGGCGTCACCGGCGTTCCCACCTTCGTCTCGGACGGCCACGTCGCGCGGGGCGCGGTGCCGCCGGAACACCTCGAGCGACTCGTCGAAGGCGGGCAGTAGTACCGCTCACTCGAGTTTGTCGAGGCCGTCGAAGAAGTTGGCTTGCGGGCCGACGAGCGTGACGGGATCGGCCGCGAGCGAGACCGACACCGTCGCGGGCGGGTCGAGGCGCTGCCGGTTGCGGCCGTCGCTGATCGCATAGCCGGTATCCGTGCCGGTAACGGAGAGGGTAATCTCGCTGTCGGGTTCGACGACCAGCGGCGGCATCGCCTCGGTCGCGGCCATCTGCGTGACGACGAGGGCGTCGGCCGTCGGATGGACCAGCGGGCCGCCCTCGCTCAGGTTGTAGGCCGTCGACCCCGTCGGCGTCGCCACGAGGACGCCGTCGGCGTGGCTCTCGACGTACTTCTGACCGTCGACACGTACCTCGATCGTCGCGCCGCCGCCGTGACCCCGCCGCGGTCCGTGGACGAGGACCTCGTTGAGCGCCGGCTCGAGCGTCCAGTCGTCGTCGACGCCCGTCGCCCGTAGACGCGCCAGTTCGCGCCCCTCGACGGTCCCCGTCTCCGCGAGGTCCGCGACGACCTCGGTGACGACGCCGAGCGCGTCTTCGGGAGCGACGGCGTTGAGAAAGCCGACCTCGCCGAGGTTGACTCCGATGATCGGCGCGGCCCCGACCTCGCGGGCGACGAACAGCAGCGTGCCGTCGCCGCCGATGCTCACGACGATATCACGACCGGCCATCGCATCGACCGGGACGGCGGTCGCCCCGATCGCCCCGCCGGTCGCCTCGTCGACGACGACGCTCGCGCCCTCGCGCTCGAGGGCGTCGACGAGACTCGCGGCGAGTTCCTGTGCACGCTCGTTGTCGCGCTGGGCGACGATTCCGACGGCGACGTCCATCGACGGCGGCTACCCGCCCCGTCGTCAAAAAGCCACGCTTGTCCGGCCGACGGCAACAAAGTTAATCGGGCTGGAACGACTCCGGACACGTGAACTTCCGCGACGACCCCGTCGCGGTGGCCAGTATGGCGTTCGCCCACTCGAGTACTCTCCCGTCGCGTCGCCGCGGTGTCGTCAGCCGCGGCTCTCCGCGGCGCTCGATCCCATCGAACCCGTCTCGGGCGCGAGTCCAGCCCGGTCGGCCCGCAGGTGGTCGCCGTGAGTGACGACCCCGACGACTGGTTCGAACGCGCCCTCGATGGCGAAGGAGACGACGCGGAGGAGGCCGAGCCGGAGGATCCCGACTCGAGCTTCGATGCCGACTCGTCTACGGACGGCCCCGAGTCGGCGGACGACGAGTCGTTGTTCGAGGACGATTTCGGCTCGGCGCTCCAGGACGTCAGCGCGCCGGCAGTCGACGTCGGCGGTGACGATGCCGTCCCGGCCGCCGAGCCGGAGGGGTTCGACGATCTCGACTTCGTCCTGGGAAGCGACGAACCCGACTTCGACGAGGAGATCGATTCGGAACTCCCGCGTGTCGACCTCGGAATCGAGGGGCTCGACCGGATGATCCAGGGCGGCGTCCCCGAGCGCTCGCTCATCGTCGCGATGGGCAGCGCCGGGACCGGTAAGACCACCTTCGGACTGCAGTTTCTCAATCGCGGTCTCGAGCAGGGCGAGCGCGGCGTCTGCATCACCTTAGAGGAGAGTCGCGAGCGGGTCATCAACAGCGCGACGGAGAAGGGGTACGCCTTCGACGAGTACGTCGCCCAGGGACAACTCGCCGTCGTCGACGTCGACCCCATCGAGATGGCCAACAGCCTGGCGTCGATCCGCAACGAGCTCCCTACGCTAGTCGAGGAGTTCGGCGCGTCGCGACTCGTGTTGGACTCGGTCTCCCTGCTCGAGATGATGTACGAAGACCGGGCGAAGCGGCGCAACGAAATCTACGATTTCGGGCGGAGCCTGAAGGAAGCCGGCGTCACCGCCCTCTTGACGAGCGAAGTCTCGCCGGAGACGCCCTACGCCTCGCGGTACGGCATCGTCGAGTACCTCACGGACGCCGTCTTCGTCCTGCAGTACGTTCGGCCGGACGACTTCCGCGAGACCCGGCTGGCGATCGAGATCCAGAAGATCCGCGACGCGAACCACTCCCGGGAGAAAAAGCCCTACGAGATCACGGGCGAGGGGATCTCGGTCTATCAACAGGCGAACCTGTTTTAACGTCAGTTCTCGTCTCAGTTTCGGTCAGTTGAACGTTACAGGACCGCTCGAGGGGGTAACAGTGGGTTATGACGGCGTTCGCTGCCCATACTTTTGCGGGCAGGACTGCCATATGACCGCATGGCGCAACGGACGACCGCCGACGAAACACTGCCTCGAGAGGAGCTCGCCGCGTATCTCCAGGAGCTCGCGACGGAGTTCGAGGGCGAGAGCGAGGAGGTCTCGGTCAGGGTCGGGAACAAGAACGTATCGCTCAACCCACCTCACAACATCGACGTCTCGGTCGAGACCGTCGAACGCTCCTCGATGCTTCGGGGGAACCGTGAGACAGTCGAGATCGAACTGAGCTGGAAACCCTAACATGGCTGCCGCGGACTCAATTCTGATCTTCGTCCTGAGTTTACTCGTCGGGACGATCGCCATCCTCGCGGGCGCACGGCTGGTATTAGATAGAGATGCGGGCTTCGTGAACGCGGCGGTGACCGCTCTGATCGGCGCGGCCGCCTGGGCGATCACGAGCTTCTTCGTCGGCTGGATTCCGATCCTGGGCGTCCTGTTGATGCTAATAATCTGGGTCGGCATCATCAACTGGCGGTATCCCGGCGGTTGGGGATCCGCGGCCGCGATCGGATTCGTCGCCTGGATCGTGGCGGTCGGGATCCTGTACGCGCTCGCTGTGATCGGTCTCGTCACGCCCGACGCGCTCGGCATTCCCGGCATCTGACCGCTCCCCCCGTTTCGACCCAACGCGCGCCGAATTCCCACCGGGGAAGAACGGAGCGAACACCCTTTTGCGTCCGCTCGAGAGTCCCATCTAGACAGCGATGTACGAGACGATCCTGTTCCCAACGGACGGCAGCGACCACGCGGCGACCGTCGCCGAGCACGCGATCGACGTCGCGGCTACCAGAGACGCGACCCTCCACGTCCTCTCCGTCGTCGACGACCGCGCGTTTCTCGTCCTCGACGACGACCGCGTCGAGCGCGTCCGCGACGACCTCGAGGGGTCTGCCCGCGAGGCGGTCGACGAGGCGGCGACCCGTGCGGCCGAGCGCGGCGTCGAGACGACGACCGCGGTCGACACCGGCCACCCGGCCGAGTGCATCGTCGACTACGCTGCGACCGGCGACGCCGACCTGATCGTCATGGGCACCAGCGGCGACGAGTACGAGCGCAACGTCGTCGGGAGCGTCTCCCAGCGGGTCGTCCGCGAGGCACCCGTCCCCGTCACCACCGTCGGCCCGAGCGTCTGACCCCGCTCGCCGAGCCGAATCACCCGAATCGAGAGCGACCCGTATCGGCCGTCGTTCTCGTCTCGAGCCGCTCTGTCGAACTCGTTACACACGGTTTGATGTGTATCCCGTCACAACTCCCGGGAGATGCGTCGCTCGCTCGTCATCGGGACGGTCCTGTTCGTCCTCGCGTTCGTACTCGTCGGTGGGCCGTCGATGCTGCTGTCGCTGTCGACCGGCCAGACCGCGACCGAGCGACCGGGGACGACTCCCTCCACGACCGACAAGCCGGCGCCCGACCTCGTCACTTTCGAGGACTCCGAAAGCGGCTTCTGGCAGTATCTCAGCCCCAGTAAGGAGTTCCGGAAGCGCAGTCCGATCAACGTCGTCGTTCGCGGCGACGTTGCGGACATCGAGCGCGTTCTGACAGAGGCCGACGGCGGCAACTGGTCCGAAATCAACGAATCTGAGGAAGCCGCGGGTCCCGATACGTATGCCCTCTTCGGCGGGAACGCCTCCGATAACGAGACGCAGGCGGAGAACGGAACGGCCGCCAACGAATCATTGCCGAACGAGACGAACGACTCGTCGGCCAACGCGACCGACGAAAATCGGACCGAATCGGAGCCGTCGAGGGGCCGCCTTCCCGACCTCGACTGGGGCGAAGCCGACGGCGGCGTCCGCTACGCCTACGTCGACCCCGGCCCGAACGAGAGCGGCTACTGGACGACCGAGACGCTCCAGCTCGAGGACGGCACCTACTACGGCCAGCGCTACCACATTCGGCTCTACGAGAGCCCCAACGCGGACGACGACTGGGTCGCCATGCAGACGCACTCGGAACACTTCGACTGGTTCACCCTCCGCCATCGCGTCCACGGCTCGCAGGCCGCCCAGCAGAAAGTCGAGTCCAACTTCATGGCCCATCCGGCGATCGACGTCCAAGACGACGTCAGCCGCATCTATCTCGACAACAGCAACTCCGCCGACGCCGACGGCTGGGCGACCCTCGTCGAACTCGCCGGGCTGATCGTCCTCCCGACCCTCGTCGGGGTTCGCGCCGGCCGACGCGGTGCCAGCGCCTCGAGCGAGGCCGGTCAGCGGGTCGGCCAACGAACGCCCGCCGCCATCGACGATCACCTGACCGACGTCGACCGTCGCCGAATCGCCGCCGCCTACGACCGTCTCGAGGCCGGCCACCTCCTGCTCGCGGTCGCCATCATTGCGCTGTTGCTCGGCGTCCGGGCGGGTGGCATCTACCTCGAGCGACAGGCGACGTTCCTCACGCCCCATCAGATCGCCGCGCTGCTCTATCCGATGATCGGCGTCGGCATCCCGGTAGCGACCTATCTTATCGCATGCGGACTCACGCGCCGCCTCGACGCCGCCGTCGTCGCCGCGGGCTCGCTCGCGGTCGCGATTTGGCTCGACTACGGCATGCTCGGCGTGGACGCGCTCCCCGTCGAGGTCATCGTCCAGCGAATGCTCGTCGTCGTCGCGCTCGGCCTGATCGCCGGTGGCGCGGCAAAGCGCGCGGCGCGCGATTCGAAGGTCAACGATATGCTGTTGGTCGGCACTGCACTGTGGGTAGTGGTGCTCGCTGGAACGCTCTTTGGCCACTTGTGAGGTACTGTGGCGTCGCTTCGCTGCGTGACCGGAACTGGATCTGGTTCAAAACCCTCCCCTCAATTGTGGCGAGACCTTAAGTCCTTGCACCGTCGTTGTCTACATGATATGGCAAGCCCACCCCGCCAGCGCGAACGTACCCCTGAAACGACTGACGAAACCCAGGAACAAACGCGTGAGCGGGCGTGTGACGAGTGTGAGAGCGGGACACTCGTCAAGAGCGAGGATCAGGGCGAACTCGTCTGTGACGAGTGCGGGCTGATCATCGAAGGGACGAACATCGACCACGGGCCGGAGTGGCGCGCTTTCAACCACTCCGAGCGGCAGAACAAGTCCCGCGTCGGCGCGCCGACGACACAGACGATGCACGACAAGGGGCTGACAACCTCCATCGACTGGAAAAATCAGGACGCCTACGGTCGCTCGATTTCTTCGGACAAGCGCAGTCAGATGCGCCGCCTGCGAAAATGGCAAGAACGGATCCGTACCAAAGACGCCGGTGAGCGAAACCTCCAGTTCGCGCTCTCCGAGACCGACCGCATGGCCTCCTCGCTCGGCATCCCTCGCTCCGTCCGCGAGGTCGCCTGTGTCATCTACCGGCGCGCGTTAGACGAGGACCTCATCCGTGGCCGCTCGATCGAGGGCGTCGCGACCAGCACCCTCTACGCCGCCTGCCGGATGGAAGGCATTCCGCGAAGCCTCGAGGAGGTCGCCGCCGTCTCCCGGGTCGAGCGCAAGGAGATCGGCCGCACCTATCGGTACGTCGCCCAGGAACTCGGCCTCGAGATGGAACCGGTCAACCCGAAGAAGTACGTCCCCCGCTTTTGCTCCGAACTCGAACTCTCGGAGGAAGTTCAGGCGAAAGCCAACGAAATCATCGACACCACGACCGAACAGGGGCTCCTGTCGGGCAAGTCGCCGACCGGCTACGCCGCCGCCGCGATTTACGCCGCCTCGCTACTCTGTAACGAGAAGAAGACCCAGCGCGAGGTCTCGGACGTCGCGCAGGTGACCGAGGTCACGATCCGGAACCGGTATCAGGAGCAGATCGAAGCGATGGGCATTTACTAGCGCCCTCGAGCGCTCCGTCCGAATCGCGTGCTCTCGTTTTTCGCGGCGCTCGTGGCACAGTCACGACTCGTGGGTATCTGAGCAGGGATGCGCCGGCTGGGAATTGAACCTGGTGGCAAGACCTCGCTGCGTTCGGTCTTGCGTGATTCAATTCCCTCTGACGACATTTCGCGCTCGCGGAGTTACTCGCGCGAGAATATGCGCCGGCCGGGAATTGAACCCGGGCCGCGAGCTTGGGAAGCTCGAGTCCTACCACTGGACCACCGGCGCACTTCGTCACTTCGTTCCTCGCGCGCCGAGGATCGCAGTTCCGAAGGAACTGTTCACCACCGGCGCTCACTCACCGCGTTCGCTCGCGTCGACATTCGAGGATACCCGCCCATCTCACTTCAACGTAGCGCTCTCGAGCGATCATCGCTCGTGCGACGGCTATGAATCCGGCCTCGAGTTGCATTCCTGCAGACTCTCAGTGCTTATTACGGGTCGTCCGTGCTATCGATAGCTGCGGCGAGACGCAGTCAGTGTCCGGGTTGGGGTAGTGGCCATCCTTCAACCTGTGCAGGTTGAGACGCGCAGTTCGATTCTCGCACCCGGACCTCGTTTTCGTTTGCTCGGACGATCGCCCGACCACCGCTGTACCGATCGTCGAGCGGCCGACGATCGAACGCACGGTCACTTTTCTTCGGTAGGGGGAGGGTATTAGGTCACGCCCGCCCTAGGATGATCCATGCTCGACCTTCGTTTTTCCGAGCGGGAACTGGCGCGACAGCGCGATCACATCACGCAGTTCATTCGCGATCGGGTTGACGCTGCGGGGGCAGACGGTGTCGTACTCGGGCTCTCGGGTGGGATCGACAGCACGCTGACTGGCAACCTCGCTGTCGAGGCTCTCGGCCCCGAAGACGTCCACGGGCTCGTCCTCCCGGCGACTGTCAGCAGCGACGGCAACATGAGTGACGCCGAACGGGTCGCACAGGACCTCGAGATCACCTACGACGTGATCGAAATCGAGCCGATCGTCGATTCGCTACTGACTGCCTATCCCGAAGCTGAGGGCGATCACGAGGCCGTCGGCAACGCACGCGCCCGCGCTCGAGCGGTCCTGAACTACCTCGTCGCCAACCACGAGAACCGACTCGTCCTGGGAACCGGCAACCGCAGTGAGGCCGCCGTCGGCTACTTCACGAAGTACGGCGACGGCGCCGTCGACTGCCATCCGATCGGAAACCTCTACAAGGGCCAGGTCCGCCAGCTCGCCCGGTACATGGGCGTTCCCGACGAACTGGTCGACAAAACCGCCACCGCGGAGCTGTGGGCCGACCAGACCGACGAGGACGAACTCGGGATCGGCTACGACACCCTCGACTCGATTCTGGCGACTCATATCGACGGCCCGCTGTCGGTCGCCGCGACCGCCCGGCTGCTCGAGGTCGACGAGGCGACCGTCGAACGGGTCCGCGGCATGTACGAACGCAGCGACCACAAACGCAACGCGCCGCCAGCGCCCGAGCCGCTGGGCTAATCGTCGCCGCCCTCACGGCGTCCGCTTCGCCACTCGGTCTCGAGCAATCCGTACCAGTGTGCGTTCTGGTACGCGCCGTCGATGAATTCGACGTCGCGGTGGACGCCCTCCTGCGTGAACCCCACCGACTCGAGTAGCCGTCGCGACGGTTCGTTGAGCTCGAAGACGCGGGCCTCGATCCGGTGGAGACCGAGCTGGTCGAATGCGTACTGGACGAGGCGTTCGGCCGCCTCAGAGCCGTAGCCCTGCTCGTGGTGCTCGGGCGCGACCCAGTACCCGAGTTCGGCGCGCCCCGCCTCCCAGTCGAACGAGTGGAGCCCCACCGTCCCCACCGGCGTCGAATCGGCGACGATCATGAGGACGATAGTGTCGTCGCCACAGACGTCGTTCTCGAAGAACTCGCGCTCTTGCTCGCGGTTCATCGGCCTCGAGCGGCCGATCGCTCGCCAGATTCGCGGGTCGTTGACCTGTGCGTGCAGGAATTCGATGTCTTCCTCCTCGATCGGCCGCAGCGTGACGCTGTCGGCCTCGAGAAACACCGGTCCGGGCATACTCACCCAGTACGTGTCACCGAATATAGTGTTTCTCCCGCCGTCGAGCGACGCCGAACCGCTGCTCACTCGAGCAGCGCGTCGATATCGTCGGCGTGGGCCGCGACGAGGTCGGCGAACGCCTCGGCCTCGCGTCGCTCCTGTGTCGCGCGCTCCCCGTCGTCTCGGATCCGCCGCTTGAGGGCTGTGAGCGCGTCGTTCGCGTTATCGGCGATCTCCTCGGCGACCGCTCGCGGCTCGTTCTCGAGCCGCGAAATGAGCCCCATCCGCAGCGCCTCCTCGGCGTCGATCGACCGCCCGGAGAGCGCGAACTCGAGGGCGTCGCCCTCGCCCAGCACGCGGGGCAGCCGGACGGTGCCGCCCCAGGCACCGAACAGGCCGAAGCTGACGCCCGGCTCGCCGTAGGTCGATTCCGGCGTGCCCACGCGAACGTCGCAGGCCAGCGCGAGCTCGAGGCCGCCGCCGCGGGCCGGGCCGTCGATTCCCGCGACGACGACCGCGGGCGAGTCCTCGATCGTCCGGGCGACGCGCTGGCCCAGGCGCGCGAACTCCGCGGCGCGGTCGCGGTCCCCCTCGAGCGCCGCGACCTCGTTCAGGTCCGCGCCCGCACAGAAGGCCGGCCCGTGTCCGCGAAGATAGACCACCGGCTCCTCGGCGTCGTCGATCGCCGCCTCGAGGGCCTCGAGTCCGTCGACGGTGAGCGCGTTGCGCGCCTCGGGGCGGTCGATCGTGACGGTGCGAACCGATCCGTTCGTGTCAACGTCGATCATGGCAGCAGTCGATCGGGCGTTTCCAAAGGTCTTTGGCTCCCCCGTCGTAACCCCCCGCTAATGGAGAAGGCCGACAGTTGTCGGCGTGCCGCCGTCGAGGCCGTCGCGGACGTCGAACCACCGAAGCTACACGACTACCTCGAATCCGTTCTCGATCGAGCGTCGATGGTCCCCGGCACGCTCACCATAGAGAGCGCCGCAGCGACGGCGGCCGATGGACCCGTTCTCGAGGACGTCTCACGACCGACCGACGCCGTCGAGGCCGACCGCGAGACCGCATCCAGCGGTGACGCCGATGCCGAACCCGATAGCGTCGTCACCCACGCGGCCGGCGTCCAGCTCATTTACGAGGGGCTCCGCCTGACGCGTTCGCTCGCCCACGACGAACCGTGGACGGCGACCGACGCGGACGCGAGCGACGGCGACCTCGCGATCCTCGCCGCCGACATCCTCGTCGCCCGCGGGTTCTACTTGCTCGCTCGCACGGACGCCGCCGGCAAAGCCGTCCGAACTGTCCAGTCGTTCGGTCGCGATCAGACCCGCCGCACCGATCTCGAGACCGGCACCGCCATCGCCGACGGCGATCCCGCAGCGATCGACGCCAACCTCGAGCGCGACGTGCTCGAACTCGCCGTCCTCACCGGCGCCGTCGCCGTCGGCGAAACGCCATCGCCGCGCCTGCTCGCCGTCGCCGAGGACCTGGCCGACCTCGTCGGCGCCTCGTTTCCCGCGGCTGCGGACTGTCTCGGCGATCTCGACGCACGAACCCGCGATCGCTCGCTCGAGGAGGGTCCGACCGATCGCGCGACGTCGGCGACCGATCCCTGATCGCCGGTCGGGACCGCGGGACGGGGCCGAGACAACCCGACGCACGGCCCGACCGAATCGAAACCCATAAAGACGACTCCGGTCAACGAAAAGATGCGCGCCTGGGTAGCTTAGCGGTAAAGCGCGTCCTTGGTAAGGACGAGAGCCCGGGTTCAAATCCCGGCCTAGGCTTGCTCCTTCGTCGCAGACCGTAATTCCCATACAGCGGCGCTCTTGCATAGTTTTTACGGCTGTTTTCAGCTGGAAGGGCACCCGTTTTGAGGGTGATTTTACCGGTGCGGCAGCGGGATAAAGGAAACCCGCGCGAGCAATCCCCCGACGCGGGGAAGCAATTCTCGAAAATGAGAGGGAATTAGCCAACTGTGGTAAGCTGGAAGGCGAAAGCCTTCATGGTATTTCCCACCCTTCAAAAAGACTCTCTATCTAGCCCTGCTGAATACCTTCGTAGCTGATATTTAGTAGAAGCACTCCCCTAGCAACTCACGAGGAATAAAGTAGAAATCGGCCTCTATACGAAACCACAAGACAGCAAGAGGAATTTCAACAGAGACTTTCATTCACAAAACATAATACATTAGATGATTATCGGTTAATATGGCGTCCCAATCACACTCAGGAGGTATTTCAGTTTTAATGTACATAGGAACTGTTATTTTGTTCGGAATCCCAGTTATGATCCTATCTTTTTCCATTTTGCTAATGTTGTCGGACCTGCTTTTAAAGCCATTTAACGTATATGTGTCGGATGGGGCATCTGTATTACTTCTCATTGTACTATCGGTATTGATTGGTCTGCAGCTTGCTGTTGAGGTGACTGCTGTTCGGTTAGATGGAATTCATGCTCTTAAGAGAGGTAGCCCACGAATTACATTTCTGCGATATTTCCTTCTAATAATGGCGGCATTCGTTATGTTAGTAGCAGTTATTTGGATAGGGCTATTTCTCACAATTGGCGGATCATGGTCCACCGCTACCATTGCTGGAATACTCATAATCTTCGTTGGGCTATTAGCCCTTTCTAAACGATCAAATATGTTTTCTAACTCTCTGGAAGCAAGTGTTGATGAGCCAAAATAGATATATGACGGGAAAATAAGGTGCTGATATGAAGAACTCTCATAAAGGGGTGAAGGTATAGTGTTTGAATTCATCTTTCTACTGTGGACATTATCATTTCTGCTTGCCTACGTAGTCTATAATGACGCGAAAACAAATCCAACTATAGGTCGAACACCGGCGTTCTGGTTTATTGTCGTTGGGCTTTTTCCAGCACTTGGGCTCATACTTTATATGCTTGAATCTGGTTCAGGTGGTAGAACAACCTCACCAGATGGTGGAAAAGTTCCTAATCAGAAATCTGTGACAGTTCTTGTGAGTGGTGACGTAAAAAGACAGGATGGGAAACAAACAAGGGTAGAAATGAAAGTAAATACAAATAATGTCTATGAAGCAACAACTATTTTCCGCGATTCTTGTATAAATGACGGCTATGAACCAATTGGAAATCCAAGTTTGACAATTGATTCAATCCAAACATAAAAATGCGACTCGCAATAGCCTGATGGATCCTTATTGATCTAACCAATCACTCAGACTCATCATATAATGGGATCGAGTTTTGTGGCACGTTGGTTGGTGACCATATCTGTACGGATCTGAATTTGGGGCCGAAGAGCCACCTCGTGCGAGTTGCATAGATCTGATTAGAGCAGTGGTACTCATTCGACTGGAAGGCGACAGCCAGCCGGCCACCCACTCTTGGACAACTGACTACCAAGAAGATTCTTAGCAAGTGGTTTGGTCAAGTTAGTAAGTAAAGTCAGAGGCATACCTCATCTCTTGATGAAGATTGATAGGCATTATTAGCACGAACATTCTTGCTCCTTATTTTCCACATTCATAATATCGAAAGTTTTAATAGACTATGGATTCTTTGTAAGAGAGGGAGAAGGATAAAGAGCCTCGGTGGTTGCTCACACCATTATTGGCTACAAGATTTCCCTCACTTGTGAGTTAAGCAAATACCTGTATTAGGTCATGGTGTTGATCCACAGGGTCTACACCTCGCTCCGCTGCGATTGGATGGTGAGAGGCCATATCTGAAGGCAATGTTGGGGAATACAACCCAAAGGTAGCCGTTTCGCAGATATGGTATCATCTCTTAGGTAGAGTCCCAAGCAAGAGCGGCTGAAGGGTGCCAGTAAGGGGCGTTCTGCAATTTGATAAAATCGTGGTATTCAATAGCATAGTTCCCTGAAAGACATTCAATATAGACCTCAAAAGCTGGAAGGGTGAGCCAGTCCCTTCCCGCTTAACAGAGATCTCTTTTAGGAGCCTTGGAAGGAAAATGAAGGTTTGCACCTTCCAGCTTTCAGAAGCTACTTAGAAACTACTGGTGGCATCTATGTTAGAATCTGTTTCTGACCTCATTAGGATCGTTCACAAGTTGTCTAATCAGCCTTGTTAGGCTAACCTGACCCAATACCCATCTTGACCAAGCAGCATAAGCAGCATTCTTCTCACGTACTCTCTACCATGTTATGCTGCCGGTCACCACAGCACTGAATTGGTGACCATACAGATTGGTAGGCTTGTTTTCCTTCCCCTTCTTTCTCTTCTTTCCTTTCCCTGTAATCCCCTTTCCTTCCCCTCTCAAAGAAAGATCATTCAAACTCTCCCTATCCTATCCCCTATAGTCCCCTTTCCTTTCTCTCTCATTCAACCGCCCATAGCCCTACCATCCTTTCACCGCATCCCAAGCCTGTCTTTTGTCGAAGACAAGGGAGCAGCAGATGACTTCACCGCAACGAGCGGAAGCACGGATCCCATCACAAGATCAGTTCTAACCCTCTTAGCATTCGTGCTAATGACCTCTATGAGATTTCTTCTATAAACATGACCCATGGCTTATCTCACCCGATCAATCTGAGCAGCATTATTCACGATGCATTCTCTGGGTTCACAATTCATTTCGGCTTTCCACTCTCAAAAAACCCAAAAATTTGCGAGCGAGTTGCTTTTGGACGGTTGCCGGTTACGGTTGTCAATGTTCTAACTCCCTATCATTCTTCCTTCCCGCTGGTAAAGACTATTGGCAGCAGTCCTTTGCGTAGATAGCTTTCCTTCGATGACGATTGTACATCATGTAGACTGCACTCGATCAATATAACCCGGAAACCCTGCGAACAACCAATTCAAAGTATCCTTATCAAAGGTATTCACTTCAATTTCTGTGATCATTCCACTGCTGCTAGGCTGTTGACCCCGATATTCCACTGTAATATTGTCATTTCTGTCTGGGGTTGAGAGATGAGTTGAAATATACCTAACCACATGATTCCAATCATCCGGATGTGGTGGTTCACCATTGACCCACTGAATACGAATTATTGAATGCCCCTTTGGCGAGACTGTCGGAATTAGTTGCAGAAAACGGTACGTTCTATCACCAGATTCGTCTAATGACAAGGAGCTAATTTGGAAATATGGTCTCTCACCTTTCCCGAATTCACGTCCTTCAAATTCCTCTCTTAGGCTTGACTCTAACTCTTGTACTCTTTTTGAGTCAGACCAATTTCGAAGATATGATGCGACATCTGAGATGCCAAAAAGTCCCGTAATCGCAGTGGTGATAAGCATTGTGAGTAAGCAGGCCGATATCACATGTAATACTATCCCCTTTCTCGTATGGATGTATCTCACGAAAACCAATCTTTAGTAGTATCCATGCCCCCTTCCGGTCGTTACGAGCTATCAACAGCAGTCCTTCGTATGGAAAGGACAGCGCCCAATCAAATAAGGGGTATATCAGTTCTTGCTTAGTGTAACTCCACAAATTATAATGCATTCGTAGAACACCTCAATCTATGGTAACCGATAAGTTGGCCCCATATTGGGTTAGATTAAGGACTAAAAACAAACCGGGAGTTGCTGTGAATGAGTCGGATTATTTTAATTTAACTTCTTTACCGTCACCAGAGTCCGGATTTAAGAACTATGACACCTTTCTTGGAATGCTTTTATTCAGATTATGCGACCTCAGAGATTGTGGCTACGTTGACGACAATATTGAAAAATCGCTCACGATTCGACAATTAGAGGCTACCAGTTTCAGCGAGGACCATGATAGTGTTACTGTGGAAGGTGTATTCGGCTATGGTAAATTTGGACGTTCAGCAGATCACCTAAATATCGAAAAATTACAGGAAGAACTTCCACCCAGTGCCGCTCGACAGCCAAATGCACGACAACAGAATACAGCAGAGGTCCGTCGCCTGTATTTCCTATTTCACATCCCAGAAGGGAAGCAGAACCGAGGTATTCTAATCCTTCACGCTTGGGGACAATCAGGTATCAAAGGGATGCTATACCGCGCGTTACAGAAGCCACTACTTGACGACTATGTAGAGAGTGGTTCTGAAGACGATCGCGGGCTAAACTTCTCGATAAACCCTATCGCCTCGAAAGACTTAGTCGAAAGACTAACTGAAGTTAACATTCACGGCTTTGAACTCGTTAAAAGGAATACACCCACCTCTGCTTATGGAAGCAGTAGTAATATTCTGGGTGATACACAAGATGCGAAAGCGAGATTCACAATTGATACCGATATGGAGATCGCCTTAGATGAAGAAAAAGCGCGCACCCTAGTATCCAAAATTCAGGATAGCGATTATCCATATGCTGAGATATTCCCTTCAGAAGTAGACACAGATGAAATAGACAAAATACAAGCTCATATTGACTCAGACGGGAGTAATAAACTAGACCTGGAACAGGACCAAGTTAGGATGAAGAGGGTGATTAATGAAGACATTGAGTACGACGATATAACACATCGGCCGAAAATGCACACCATTGGTGAGGCAGCCCGAGAATTTGCCAATGAACAACTTGAGGAGTATGACCTAGAGACGATTGAGACAGAGAGTCTGCTAGAGTAAATGTATAGTCTCTTTGGGGTTTGGAGGGAGTTCCACAGGCCGCTAAAGCAAGAGACTGCCCCCTATAAGTTCAGATTCTTCGTCTATTGGCTCCCAGCGATAATCTCGCTATTCATGTTTTTCTCAGATTTCATGGTGACTAAAGATGCGTTGGGCCTAATAATCACTGCTCTCTCATTCTTTGTGGGTCTGCTAACCAATTCAGTAATTCTCTTACTTCGATACAGTGACACCAATAATCCTTCTGAAAGCCTCATAGACCAAACACGGAATATCTCTATGTATCTAATAGTTGCCGGAATTCTAATTGTTGCCTTGTCTGTAGGGGGTTACTTCTCATCACTCGCATTTCAGACGATAGCGTGGCTTTCGAGGTTCTATTCGGCAGTTTTAGTATTCTCCCTTTCGCACTATTTCTTTGCCATCCTTTTACTTCCTGCGAGGCTATTCGTAATCATCGAAAATGCTTCCACTTCTTAGACGGTTCTAGAGGCTATTAGATATCCCTCAAGTAACCCTGTCTTCTCTCCGCTTTTTCTGCATTTGTTCCCTTATCGTAGTGTTTGTCCAACACTTTCCCACTCATATTCACCCGTTCTCCAGTCACATCCTTAGGCTGACCTGCGTTCCGCGCTGCCGTGACGTAGCCCCGACGAAGGGCGTGTGGGCTGACTGAACCCGGACACTTACACGAGGCATTCCAAGACATAGCCTCACAATCTTCGGGCTTCCGGTCGAACGGACATTCCCCACCGTTGTAATAGCAGGGACGAGTTGCTGTGTAGACGTACCGTTGTATCGTAGTTTCCACTACACGACCACTCTTAGACGTGAGAAGAGGTTTTCTCCCGTGTTCATCGGTTACATCATCCCGACTGTTCTCAATGTAGTCCAGAAGAACGCCAGCCACTTCAGAAGTGATCAGCACGTCTCGTTCACTTTTCTCTTTGTTCTTTAGCGGCGTTCCTGTCGTGGGTCGGTGACGGAGCTTCAAGGCTGGCCGTCCATCGTCAAAATCCTCAACGTCAAGCGCTCTAAGACCGCTCATTCGCATTCCTGTTTTCCACAAAATTAGCAGAGTGACGTGACGGTTCGTCGCATACTCGTACTTTTGGAGGAATTCGAGCAACTCAAGAGCTTCTTCCCGGGTAAGTAGGTCGTCACATATCTCATCATTCTCACTGGTTTGGGGAATTCGAACCATATCGGACATACCTCGGGGAACCGCAGCAATATGTTCACAGAACTCTATGAACTGCTTGATCGTCATCATATCTTGTCGCGCCGTGATAACCTTGACCTTGGAAAGTCGGTGTTCCTTGTAGCGCTGGATCAATTCACTGTCCAGCTCATTCAGATCCGTCAAATTTTGCTCACCGAGCCAGTCGCAGAATTGTCGTAGGGTTGTTCGGTAGTTCTTTATCGTCTTCTTGGTGACGCCCGGCTTCTTGTCGCTGAGGAATCTATTCTTAGCTTCGTGCGGTGGTGTTGGTTTCAGACTCATGATTTCCAACACAGCCTGCAACATTGGCGCAAGCCCCTGTTAGCGGCTCTCTGCGTCCGTCATGAGAGCCCGGGTTCAAATCCCGGCCTAGGCTCTTATCATTTTTTTGACAATACCATGAACGGGCTGTAGCTGCAGGGCCTGAGAGTGAGGATCCCCACGAGTTGTGGCAGTAGGTTAGAGTGAGAGGATCACCCCTCGTTTTCCTAGCGGAACTCTGTGGCCGGCGTCGCGCGCGCCGTCAGTCTCACGATCGGCTAAATCATCAATCTCTCCGATAGCTGTCAGAAACGGTGTGCTGAATACAGAGGATGGGCCTCGTTTAGACGCTCAAACGTTTGCAGTGTAGAATCGACCGAACTCATATCGCCGTGCTAGTAGCTCGGTGAAAATACCACATCTACTAGGAAGTGAAGCGGGACGGGTTCGTTGTGCACACGAAGACCTCCCGCTTCACAGAGAGGGTTGTGTCGCTCGCCCAAAAAGCCGTCGTTGGTCCGCCAGTTCCGGCCTACCGTCCGGGAGAAGAAGGCTACGCTGATTGGGTGATTCTTGCCGTTCAGGGGTTGAAGGAGTATCTCGGCCATCCGTACCGGAAGCTGATGGACGTCCTCCGTGAGATACCGAGAGTGATGAAATCACTCGGACTGACGCCTGAAACGGTCCCACACTTCTCGACCGTATGTACACGAAAACAGGCGATTCCGATGAAGCAGTGGCGTGCGATCCTCGATCAGTCCGTCGAGCTGTATGATCTCGGTAATGTACAGGCGATCGACGCAACCGGTGTCGATCGCGTCCAGGCCAGCCAGCACTACGCAAAACGGACGGACTACACGTTCGAGGCGGTGAAGACGACGCTGCTCATCGATTGTGAAACCAGTGCGATTCTCGATATACACTGTT
>NZ_JAMQOJ010000011.1:0-130253 GCF_031626495.1 Natrinema sp. 1APR25-10V2 | reverse complement strand
CATGGGTGGGCAGTCGAGCGAGCGCCAGAGAATGGATTGAACAATTCGTACACTACTATAACACGCAGCGACCACACCAATCATTCAACGGACAGACACCAGCGGAGGTTCTAAACTAGACAGTACCCTCAACAGTATCCGTTTACGGGTAAGGATGAGCTAGAGGTGTTTAGGTGTATACTCCGTCGGCTCCGGTTTCGCCTCCGCGGACGCGAGGACGGTGTGGGACTGACCCGAGTACGGATTCGGTTTCGGAACGCCTCCGTCGGCGGAGGGTTGATACGCACCCGTACATTGTGTCCGGTAATGACGTCGCGCTCGTTGACCGACAGTCTCCGGGAAACGCTGCGCCTCTTCGACGGGTCCGGGACTCCTCGGACGACGACCGAGATAGCCGAGCGCCTCGATCTCGGTCGGCGCAGTACGTACGAACGCCTCGAGCGGCTCGTCGATCACGGCGAACTCGAGACGAAGAAAGTCGGCGCTAGCGGACGCGTCTGGTGGCGCCCCCAGTCGGCGACGGTCGACCGTGCCGTCGACGCCGGAGCAGGGCAGTCGGTCGCCGAGTCGCTGATCGACGACGTGTTGGACGACGCCGAGGTCGCGGTGTTCGTTCTCGACGAGGATTTCGAGGTCGCGTGGCTCAACGACGCCACCGAGCGGTACCTCGGACTCGAGCGCGAGCGCGTCCTCGGCCGAGACAAACGGAGACTCGTCCGGGATCGCATCGCGCCGATGATCGCGGACGGGGACTCGTTCGCCGACACCGTGCTGGCGACGTACGAGGAGAACACGTACCCCGAACGGTTCGAGTGCCGCGTGACCCCGGACGAGGGCCGGGAAGGGCGCTGGCTCGAGCACCGGAGCGAGCCGATCGAGTCCGGAGCCTACGCCGGCGGCCGAGTCGAACTCTATTACGACATCACCGACCAGAAACGCACGGAGCGCGCCCGGCGGGAAGATCGAACGAAGTTCGAATCGCTGGTCGACGCCGTCGAGGAGTACGCGATTTTCATGCTCGACGCGGACGGGCGCGTCCGTAGCTGGAACGCGGGGGCCGAACGGATCAAAGGGTACGCGACCGAGGAGGTGCTGGGCGAACACGTCTCGACGTTCTACACCGCGGACGATCGGCAAGCCGGGGTTCCCGAGTCGAACCTGGCGGCCGCCGCCGAGGAGGGATCGATCGAAGACGAAGGGTGGCGCGTCCGAGCAGACGGCTCGCGGTTCTGGGCCAGCGTCACCATCACCGCGGTCCGCGACGACGGCGACCTCGAGGGGTACGCGAAGGTCACCCGAGACATGACCGAGCGCAAACGGGCCCGGGAAGAGCAACAACTCCAGCTATCGGTGAATCGGTCCATCGCGGAGGCGACCTCGCTGGAGAAGGGGCTCCAATCAGCAATGGAGCACGTTTGTGAGTGGACGGACTGGGAGGTTGGTCAGGCCTGGACCCCGACCGAAGACGGGACCGCCGAGCGCCTGTCCTCGTCGTACGCCGAGTCGGATGCGTTCACCCGCTTCAACGAGGTGTCCACGGACTTTACCTTCGGCCCAGGGGAGGGGATCCCCGGACGTGTGCTCGAGTCGGGAGAGCCCGTCTGGTATTCCGATGTCTCGGAGATTTCCGAGGAGGAGTACCACCGGGCATCGCTCGCGGCCGAGGCCGGGGTGAAGGCAGGTCTTGGGGTCCCCGTGCTCGTCGACGGCGAGGTGGGGGTGATCCTGGAGTTCTACATGTCCCATGCGAGGCGGCGAGATGACTGGATGGTCCAGGTCGTTACCTCGACCGCGGCGGAACTCGGGAGTCTCGTCACCCGAAAGCAGGCCGAAGATGAACTCGAACACCAGCGGGACCTCATGGAAAACGTCCTCGAGACGAGTCCGGTCGGGATCGCCGTCCTCGACGACCAGGGTTCGATCCGCCGAGCAAACTCTCGTGCCGAGGAGCTACTCGGGTTGACAGGGTCTGGGATCGAAGGTCGGACGTACGACGACCCGGAATGGGACATCTGGGACGAGGACGGCGTTCCGATCGGCCCCGACGAGCATCCGGTCACGGAGGTTCTCGAGACGGGAGAACCTGTCTTCGGGTTCCGCCACGGCATTACCCTCTCCGACGGAACCGATCGCTGGCTGTCGAGCAACTCCTCGCCAGTCATCGACGAGACGGGCGAGGTCCAGCAGGTGGTCGTCGCCCTCGAGGATATCACGCAGATCAAGGAACAGGCCCACCAGCTCGAGCGCCAGCGCGACGACTTAGAGAGGGAACTCGAGGACGTCTTCGAACGGATCGACGACGCGTTCTACGCGGTCGACGACGAGTTCCGATTCACGTACGTCAACGAACGCGCCGAGGAACTCCTCGGCCACGACGAAGCCGACCTGCTGGGACAGACCGTCTGGGAGGCGCTGTCCGTCGACGACGACGATCCGATTCGTGACCGGTTCGAGACGGCGATGGCCACCCAGACCGCGACGAGTTTCGAGCGCTTTTCTGAGCCGCTCGGTATCTGGGAGATTGTCCGGCTCTACCCCTCGGAATCAGGCCTCTCCGTCTACTTTACCGATATCACCGACCGAAAGGAGCGCGAGCGGGAACTCGAGGAATCGCAACGTCGGTACCGAACGCTCGTCGAGAACTTCCCCAACGGAGCCGTCGCTCTCGTCGACGAGGACCTCCGCTACGTCACCTTCGGCGGCACGCCGGAAGGGAACACGGACGTGACGCGGTCGGACCTCGAGGGGAAACGCCTGCACGACGCGCTTCCAGACCAGATCGCGGAGGTCGTCATCCCACGGTACGAGGCGGCCCTCGACGGGGAGACCGCTGAGTTCGAGGACACGATCGACGGCAGGACCTACGAGTTCCACTTCTTGCCGGTTCGCGACGATAGCGACGACGTGTTCACCGCCATAGCGATGTCTCAGGAGATCACCGAGCAGAAGGAACGCGAGCGGGAACTCGAGCGCCAGCGCGAACAACTCGCCGCGCTCAACAACTTGAACGACGTCGTCCACCGAATCACCGAGGCGGTCCTCGAACAATCCACGCGCGACGAGATCGAGCGGGCCGTCTGCGAACACCTCGCCGCGACGGATTCCTACCTGTTCGCCTGGATCGGCGACGTCGACGTCGCCTCACAGACGGTCAACCTGCGGGCGGAAGCGGGCGTCGAGGGCTACCTCGACGGGATCACTATCTCCGTCGATCCGGACGACGAGCGCAGTATGGGACCGACCGGGAGGGCGATCCAGTACCGCGAGATTCAGACGACCCGGGACATCGTCGCCGATTCCAGACACGATCCCTGGCGGGATCACATCGAGGAGTACGGCTTCCGCTCCTCGGCGGCGATCCCGATCGTCCACGAGGACACCGTCTACGGCGTCCTGAACGTCTACGCCGAACGGCCGAACGCGTTCGAAGAGCAGGAGCGATCGGTGATCGGCCGGCTCGGTGAGGTTGTGGGCCACGCTATCGCCGCCGCCGAGCGCAAACGGGCGCTGATGAGCGACGAGGTCGTCGAACTCGAGTTCCGCATCCGAGACGTCTTCGACGCGCTCGGGATCGACCTCGAGACCGACGGCATGATCACGCTCGACCACACCGTCCCGATCGAGGACGACGAGTACCTCCAGTACGGGACCGCAACTGACGACGCGGTCGACAGCGTCGCGGCCATCGTTGACGCGCTACCCCACTGGATCGACGTGACGTTCCGAGACGACGGTGAAGTGCAGCGCTTCGAACTGCGGCTCTCCGAGCCCCCGGTGCTGTCGGCCGTCGCCTCGCTCGGCGGGGCAGTCGAGAGCGCCGTCATCGAAGACGGCGACTACCGGATGACCATCCACCTGACACCGGGCGGTGGCATCCGGCGCGTTATCGACGTCGTCCAGACGGCCTATCCGGCCGCAGAGCTGCTGAAACACCGCCAGATCACGCGCCGCGATACGACTGCCGACCGCGTCCGAAACCTCCTCTCGGAGGATCTCACCGACCGCCAGCGAGCGACTCTCGAGGCCGCTTACCACGCGGGCTTTTTCGAATGGCCCCGCGACACCACCGGCGAGGACGTCGCCGACTCGCTCGATATCGCCCCGGCGACGTTCCACCAGCACCTCCGTCGATCCCAGAAGAAGGTGTTCGAATCGCTGCTCTCGGCACCGTCGTCGACCTGAGTGTCGGTCGCTCGAGACGGAAACGGAATCCGATACTATCGCGCAAAATTCCGCGCCGGTCTCGCTCGAGCAGTTATATTTCGAGTGTTCTGACCGTTAGTTCAGTGAGAAGGCTTATACTGTCATACCCGACTGACTCCATCATATGGCACACGAGAACGTGACCGCTGACCGCGATCGGAGGCAGGTTCCCACCGACCAGCCGCCGTCACCGATCGGCACCGAATCGGCTGCAACGGCGACGATCGCAGCGACGCGATCGGCAGCGAGCGCCGACGGCCGGAACACGCTGACGATTATCGGCCAGGGCACCCCCTCGAGTTTCGAACTCACCGTCGACGGCGAGATCGAACTGGCGGACGAATCGGCCACTGCGGACGTGACCGTCCTCTCGGGAACCACCGTCGAAGGGACGGTCGAGAGCGAAACGGTAGCGTTTCGCTTCTCGGGTGACCTGACGGACGTTACGTTCGTCGACCGCGGGATCACGGGGCTCGAGCCGGCGACGACGCCGAACGTTCACGTCGATTACGGCGCGCCGGACCGAACGTAGTCGACGCACTTCCGTCGAGAGCGACAAACGTTCCTTGTCGGAGCGCGACGTGTCCGTCGATGGACGACTCTACGAACGACGCCGATCCCGAATCGGACCCGGACTCGGAACGCGACGCCGACCCCGATGCCGACGGGGAACTGAAAGACGAGGAGACGGACGCCGAGTGGATGCATCCCGTCGACAGGCCGATCCTCGAGTTGTTCCACTCCGACGAGGATGTCTTCGAACCCTCGGATATCGAGGCGGAGGGACTCTGTCGCGGGAACTACGCGGCATTTCGCTGCCGGGAGCTGACCAAGTACGGGCTGCTCGAGAAACTCATACCCGGCGTCTACGAACTGGCCGACGCGGGCGAGCAGTACCTCGCTGACGAGCTCGATCCGAGCGAACTCGAGCCCGAGGAGTAGTCTAGGAGACCGACGCCGGCGGCCGACGGTCGTCCCGCTCGTTCTTGCCGCGGTCGCCGTCGGCCGGCTCGAACGTTGCTTCCATTCGATCGATATCGCCGAGCAGCGCGTCGATCACGTCGGTTGCGGCGGGCGCGTACAGCGGTCGGTTGTCGTTGCCACAGCGCGGATCCATCAGACAGGCGGGACAGCCCTCTTCGCGCCCGCACTCGCAGTCGGTTATCAGGTCCCGCGCCCGGCGCGCGACCGCCTCGTACTCCTCGTAGATGCGTCGCGAGAAGCCGAGGCCCCCTTCGACGCCGTCGTAGATGAACCACCCGCTCTTTCCGGTGCCGTCGGGAAGCCGGTTCGTCGCGAGCCCGCCGAGGTCGGCCGCGTCGACGGTGAGCTCGAGGGGCGCGACGCCGATCATCGCGTGTTCGATGGCGTGGATCCCGCCGAGGTAGCCGTGGAGTCGCGGCGGCAGGTCCTCGCAGTCGTCGTTTCGGTAGTCGCTGTGAGCAGTCGTCACGGCCCGTTCTATCTCGCTGGGCACCTCGACCCAGCACAGCTGGGTACGCATCTCCAGGGGCGGAACCCCCGTCTCGAGGCCGACGGCCTGCACGTCGCCGGTACCGATCTCTCGCTTCGTGAAGGTGTCGTGGTGGACCGTGACCGTGCCGTACCCCCAGTTGAGCCGGAACGGTCCCACGTCGCGGGACTCGCGGACCTCGGTGTCGTAGATCGTCGTCCGGCGCTGGGACTGCGTGTAGTAGTCGACGTCGGCCGGCTCGAGTTCGACGAACGGCTGCGGTCGGTCCTCG
Organism: Natrinema sp. 1APR25-10V2; assembly: GCF_031626495.1. Classification (NCBI taxonomy): domain Archaea; kingdom Methanobacteriati; phylum Methanobacteriota; class Halobacteria; order Halobacteriales; family Natrialbaceae; genus Natrinema; species Natrinema sp. 1APR25-10V2. The sequence goes on along the minus strand of NZ_JAMQOJ010000011.1, from coordinate 124,305 downwards.
CGCAGCGCGACGACTTCGTACTGGTCGCCCCGGTAGAGTACCGTCGCGCCCTCGTGGTAGTCCCGATACGCGCGTGCGCGTCCGATCGGCCGGTGGTCGATCGATCCCTCGCCGGCCAGTCGGACCTCGAAGCCGTTCCCACCCGACGCGTAGAGGCTGATCTCGTCCTGGGGCCGATCGCGGTGGGCGTATGTCACCCCGCCCGCGAGCGAGCCCTCGAGATCGCCCGTCCGCCGACCGTACTCGACGGCGCGCTCGAGGCGCTCGATCCCGCCGAACCGGGCTGCGTCTTCCCTGCGCAGCGGTAGCTCCTGGGCGGCACACCGCAGCTGTCGCAGGTAGACCGGGTTGTTCTCGAGGTCGACGACCGCGCTCTCGGGTTCCTCCTCGAGGAGGTACTCCGGGTGCCGGAGGATGTACTGGTCGAGCGTCGCGTGCGCCGGGACGAATACCGAGAGCGACTCGCGCTCGCCGCGGCCCGCGCGGCCGAGCCGCTGCCAGAACGACTGCCGAGAGCCGGGGTAGCCCAGCAGGACGGTGCCGTCGATTCCGCCGACGTCGATGCCCACCTCGAGCGCGCTGGTCGTCGCGACGCCGTCTAGGTCGCCGCTCTTCAGTCGGTTCTCGGTCCCTCGCCTGGAGCGCTTGCCGTGGCCCGCGTTGTACGCGGCGAGGTCGGTCGAACCGCGGTAGGGAAGCGTGGCGCTCTCGAGGTACTCGCGCGCGCGACCGACGGCCAGTTCGGTCTGTTTCCTGGAATCACAGAACAACAGCGAGGGGACGCCGTGGTAGGAGCAGTGGGCCCAGACCTCGGGCGCTTCGACGGTCGCGGGCCGTTTGCTCGGCGACCACTCGGCCTCGTCGCGTCCCGATCCGTCCTCCGTCGGCGGATCCCAGAACGCGAGGTGACGGCGGCCGCTGGGCGAGCCGTCCTCGTCGATCACCGTCGCCGGCTCGCCGGTCAGTGCGCGGGCGTGTTCGGCCGGATTGCCGATCGTCGCGGTCGTCAGCACGTACTGGGGGTCGCCGCCGTACCAGTCGATCAGTCGGCGGGCACGCCGGAGGATCCAGGCGGCGTGCATCCCGCCGATCCCGGTCCACGCGTGGGCCTCGTCGACCACGATCAACTCGCAGTTCGCGTGGAACGCCGCCCAGCGGTGGTGCCCCTCGAGGTACTGGTTCAGCCCCGCGAAGTTCGTGATGACGACGTTCGCCTCCTCGCGGATGCGGGCTTTCCCCTCGCGTTTCGTGTCGCCGTCGTAGACCCCGACCGTGACGTCTAGCCCGAGCGAGTCGAAGAGATCGTTCAACTCTCGCTCCTGATCGCGGCTGAGCGCCTTCGTCGGGTAGACGAGCAACGCGCGAACGTCGGGGTTCTCGCGAAATCGCCGCGCGACGTGGAGTCCGTAGACGTAGGTCTTCCCGGACGACGTGGAGGTCGCGACGCAGACGTTCTCTCCGTCAGCGAGCGCCTCGAGCGCTGCGGCCTGGTGGCTCCAGGGATCGACCCCCAGGCGCGCCGCGAGGTCCGGCGGGAGCACGTCCTCGGCCGGGACGTGACTGGCCGGCTCGGCCGGCAGCGTGAACGCCTCGTGAAGTTGTCCGTGGTAGCGGTTCGCCGGGTACGTCTCGCGCAGCTCCTCGGCGGTCAGCGCGAGGCCGTCCGAGCCGGCCTCGGATCGGCTCTCGGTCGATGGATCGATATCGTCGAATGACATGGTCAGAAGTCCGCGAGTCCGGTCTGGGTCGTTTCGCCGCCGGTCGTTCGATCGCTGCCGGTCGCCGGCTCGGCCGCCGCGATGGCGTCGGCGACCGCGGCCAGTTCGCGAACGTCCGCTTCGCAGTACCCTCGGGCAGCCGCCCAATCGATTGCCCGGGCGGATGCGTCGGAATCGGTCCCGCCGGAGTCCTCGAGCAGCCGCCGGATCCGCTCGGCGAGTGACTTCCCATCGAGGGCCGCAGCCGGCCCCGACCGCTCGCAACCCAGTGCCGCTGCCACGTCCTCGAGTCGGTTGGTACGGCCCGGGAGGACGGCGTTGTCCCGGCGCACGGCCCAGTCGTAGAGATCGTATCTGTACACGTTCTCGGTCCAGTACTGGTGATACTCGGGCGCGTAGCGGGCGATAAAGCGCTCGAGGTGTTCGTAGTCGAAGTCGTGGCCGTTCCACGCGATCAGCGACGGGTCGTCGTACTCGGCGGCCAGCCACGAGACGAACTCGCGGGTCGCCGCGCCGGGATCGTCGCGGCTCGGCTCGGTGTCGACGAAGTCGACGTACGCGTCGCGCTCCGGGTCGTAGACGCCGATCAGCCAGATGATCGTCGGCTGGAGCCCGTCGGTCTCGATGTCGACGAACAGCGGCGTCGCCGACTCGGCCGCCGGCGGAACCGGTTCGTCGGTCCGGCGGACGACGCGCGACGCCGCGAGCGCGCGGGCGCTGTGAACGATTTCTCGAGCCGTCGAGTCGCCGATGCCCCCGATCGATCGCAGCTCCGCCGCCGCGGCGTCGGCGACGGCCGCGCGCGTATCGTAGCCATTCGCCCGGAGCCGCTCGGCGGTCGTCGGGCCGACGCCGGCCAGCGCCCGCAGCCCGAACCGGTCGGCCGGCACCGACGAGACCGCCGCGGAGCCGCTCCAGTCGCAGGTGAGGCAGGCGAGTTCGGCCGTGCCTGACCGGCGCAGCGGCGCGACGCCTCGCACCGGTAGCCGGACGGGATCGCCGTCGACGGTCGCCGTCCAGACGTGGTCGTAACTCGCCTCGAGCGCGCCGGTGAGAAACGTCGTCGGCTCGCTCGCCTGCGACCGGCAGCGGGCGAGGGTATCGCTGCCGGCGAGGGTCGCCTCGAGCGCGACCGGGTCGGTCGTCGGCGCGATGTCGTCGCAGACGACGAACTCGGCGTCCCACGGATCGCAGGTGTCCGCATTGCCCGCAGCGTCGGACGGATCCTCGAGCAGCGATATCGCACTCGCGAACGCGAACGAGACGCCCGCGACGGTTTCGAGCCGCACGTCGGCGGGGCCGGTGGCGGCGACGACTGGCCCGTCGAACGCGCGTCGGAGACGACTGACGACCCGAACGTCGGACGCCTCGCGGACGACGTAAATCAGGTCGGGAGCGACGTACTCGAGGAGGTCGGACAGCGCCGCGTTCGTCAGATCGGCGACGGCATCACAACGCAGTGCCAGCAGATCGGCACCGTCCTCCGCGGTCATAGCCGTGGAATGCCGGCGGGCGGCCATAAGCGTTCGCCGACGTGAACGGTCCGCGGCGGCGGCCCGGTGAGACGAACGGGAGCGGAGCGCTCAGTTCGCTCCGACGGCGGCCGGTACGTGGTCGGCGAGGAAGTCGGTGACGGCGTCACCGCCCTGGAATCCCTCGGCCAATCGCGCTGTCTCGTCGCCGTCTTCGAACAGGATCAGCGTCGGTACCGACCGAACGTCGAACCGATCGACGAGTTCGATGTCGTCGCCCGGATTGACCATTCCGATCGCGACGTCGGTCGCTCGAGCGACGTTTCCGAGCACCGGTTCCATGGCCTGGCACATCGCACAGCCGCTGGTGTAGAACTCCACGAGCGCCACGTCGTGGGACTCGACGAACGCGTCGAGGTCGTCACCAGTCTCGAGTCGGCTCGGTTTGTCGGACGCGGTCATGTCACGGGGTACGGCCCGGCTGGGGAAACCTGTGGCGGACGTGGCGGTTCGGGAGCGAGCGTCCGATGGCGTACACCGGGCCACGAACCGGTCGCAGTCGTCCGGTCTTCCGCTAGCTTTCGGATCGGTGGACGTTGTCGCAGCGATGATTCACCGCCGGACTGTTTTGTGTGAACGATCGACGTTGGGTGATTTTATAGCTGGCGTGCGTACCCTGTCGCGATGACCCGGCCCGCATCCGACCCCACCGACGGTGCGCCGACGCGTCGAAAAGCGACGCTGTTCTGCTGGGAGTGCGACCACTCGAGTCCCGTCGACGGTGACTGGGACCTGCGTTCGCGAAACCAGCGCGTCGCGTACGTCTGCCCCGTCTGTGAGACGACGCTCGCGGAGCGGCCCCGAGCGACCACGCCGAGAGGCGACCGACCGACAGCGGGACCGATCACGGCGTGGCGACACGCTCTCCGTGCGTCGGCGACGATCTGGCGGGCGAGCGTCGATGCTGGCCTCTCGAGTTTGGCCGCACTGAGCGGTATTCGGCTGGCGGCCAACCGGCAGCACCACGAGTCCGGATGACCTGACGCCGTACGTCCGGGTTGCCTAGCGAAACGGGGCGAACGCACTAGGGAAAGAACGGACTGACGCGACGATTATCGACACCAGCGGTAAACGGTCATCCAATTCGGTTAATACTTTTCCGGGGAACGTCATCTTCGATCCCAATATGACATATTATAAATTACAACCATCCACTTTTTCGCCCATTTACGAAGATTCGCCCACAACAGCAGAGCTTTAATACTAGAATCCTTTGCACTATCCGAGCAGAAGATGACGAACGGAAATCTCACCGGAGTGGAGGAAGACGTACTGGACGAAATCGAGGAACAGGACATCGACTTCCTGCGGCTACAGTTCACCGACATCCTGGGAACTGTCAAGAACGTCTCCGTCCCGGCCCGTCAGGCCGAGAAGGCGTTTACCGAGGGGATCTACTTCGACGGCTCCTCGATCGAAGGCTTCGTTCGCATTCAGGAGTCGGACATGCGGCTCAAACCCGACCCCGAAACGTTCGCGATCCTGCCGTGGCAGAACCGCGACGACGGCGCGTCGGCCCGGATGATCTGCGACGTCATCGATACCTCGACGGGCGAGCCCTTCGAGGGCGACCCGCGTCGCGTTCTCAAGAACGCCCTCGAGCGCGCCGACGACCTCGGTTACACGGTCAACGCCGCGCCCGAACCCGAGTTCTTCCTCTTCGAGGAGGACGAGGACGGCCGTGCGACGACGGAGACGGGCGACCACGGCGGCTACTTCGACCTCGCGCCGAAAGACCTCGCGAGCGACGTTCGCCGCGACATCATCTACGGCCTCGAGGACATGGGCTTCGAGATCGAGGCGAGCCACCACGAGGTCGCTCGCGGCCAGCACGAGATCAACTTCGAGTACGACGACGCCCTGACGACGGCCGACAACGTCGCGACGTTCCGTACGGTCGTTCGCGCGATCGCCGCCCAGCACGACCAGCACGCGACGTTCATGCCCAAGCCGATCCCGCGCATCAACGGCTCGGGGATGCACACCCACCTCTCGCTGTTCGAGGACGGCGAAAACGCGTTCCACGACGCCGACGACGAGTTCGACCTCTCGGAGACCGCACACTCGTTCATCGCCGGCATCCTCGAGCACGCGCCGGCGATCACGGCGATCGCGAACCCAACGGTGAACAGTTACAAGCGACTCGTGCCCGGCTACGAAGCGCCGGTCTACGTCGCCTGGTCGGACCGCAACCGCTCGGCGCTGATCCGCAAACCCGCGGCCCGCGTCCCGGCTGCGTCGCGCGTCGAACTGCGTTCTCCCGACCCATCCTGTAACCCCTACCTCGCGCTCGCCGTCATGATTCACGCGGGTCTCGACGGGATCGAACGCGACCTCGAGTGTCCCGACCCGGTCCGCGAGAACATCTACGAGTTCGACGAGGAGAAGCGCGAAGAGTACGGCATCGACACGCTGCCGACCAACCTCGGCGAGGCCGTCGAGGCCCTCGAGGAAGACGAGGTCATCTACAGCGCGCTCGGCGAGCACGTCGGACCGAAGTTCGTCGAAGCCAAGGAACAGGAGTTCCAGGACTACCTCGTCGACGTCTCCCAGTGGGAGCTCGACCGCTACCTCGAGACGTTCTGACGCCGCTGCGACGGGACCCGACCACCTCTTGCAGTGCGGGCGATTCCGCCCGGTATCGCTGTCGTTCTTTCGGACCACTGCGCAAAAACGGCGACGGCACCGTCGTCCCCGACACTTCACTCGCCGATCAATTCGTGACGACGTACTCCGAGCCCGTTCGCTCGATGTAGCCCGCACTCGAGAGCGAGTTCAGGACGCTCAGGATGTTGATCTTCTTCATCGCAAGGATGTCGCCCAGTTCTTCGGCCGTCGCGCCGTCGGCCGCCTCGAGGTAGATGTACACCAGTTTCGCTCGCGCCGATTCGAGGTCGTCGGGAACCGGATCGATCTGTGTCGTGGAACGGTGTTTCTGTGAGTTCATTGTCACCCGAACGGACCTCGTTCTGGTATATAAATCCACGCGTGGTCGGGGATTAATGAATACTAGGTGTCAATAGCACCATCGACAACACATCACAGACTTCGGTGCTCGAGACGGTCCGGAACGGAGTACTTTAGGCTGTCCGGCCGTCCACGACGAACATGACCGCTGACGACCGCCCGTCTCCGCCGGCGGCGCTGGATCGGACCCATCGGGAGGCGCTCGCGGAACTCGAGAGTAGCGATCCGGCGACGCTCCGTACAGCGAGCCGCTATCTCGAGACGCTGGCGGCCTGGAAAGAGGACCGGACGGCCGATGACGAAGCGAAACCGACGCCGGCGGACGGCGAGCCGGACACGTATCCCGACGGTGTCCCGGACCGGGCGAGCGTCTCGGTGACGGAGATCGCCGGAACCGAGTACTACTATTATCAGTGGCGCGAGGGCGACGAGATCAGATCGGAGACGGTGCGACGATAGCGCCGTCGACCGTGATAGCGGTCGGCGCGGTCGCACCGGCCGGAGACGACGCGTTCACACCGACTCGTACGGGCCGAGCCGCGTCCCGTCCAGAAGGTAGGCCTCGCCGTCGGCCAGTCCGTCGGGCAGGAACGGCGAGAGAAACGACTGGCCAGCCACGTTGATCCACGTCCCGCCGACGAGATCGTTGAACGCCGGGAGCACGACGACACGCGGCGGCGACGCACCCTCGCGCTCGAGCCACGACACGTCCTCGTACTCGGTTCGGTCGCGAAAGGGTGCGGGATCGAGCCGGCCGCGCAGCCACGCCCGCTCGACGCGACTGCCGCCGACCTCGTCCTCGAGTCGCACACAGGGATGTTCGTGGCCGAGAACGACGACCTCGCGCTCGAGGACCGCCGGTGCGGGCCAGGTGTGGCCGTGACAGACGCCGACGTCCCCGAGCGCGACGCCCGCGCCGGGTTCGACGGCGACCGAGACGTCGATCTCGTCGTCGTCCGCGAGCCAGGTCTCGATGCGCCCGTCGTGGTTGCCCTTGACGACGGTGATCGCCAGTTCGGCGGCGAACGATTCGAACAGCACCTCGAGTTCGCCGCGCTCTGCCCCGCCGGGGTCGCCGATGGAGTGCATCAGATCGCCGCAGACGACCAGTCGATCGGGGCGGGTGCGCTCGAGCAACCCACAGAGCAGGTCGCGGCGGTCGGCGGCCCGGCTGGGAACGTCGATGCCGCGTTCGTACCGCAGGCCGGCCTCGTAACCGGCGTGGTAATCGGCGACGAGCAGCGCGCGCTCGTCGCCGATCGCTGCGGTCGCGGCGGGCTCGCCGGGGATCGGTTCGACCAGCGGGCGCGTCGACGGCGATCGCGGGGCCGACGGAGCCGGTCGGCCGGAGTCGTCGCCCATCGCGAAGTCAGATCGCTTTCAGCGTCTCGTCGTCGGGCTCGTAACACTGACCGCCCATCAACGCGTCCTGGATCGCGTCTTCGACGTCGTCTTCCGACGCGCCGGTGTCCGCGGCGACCGTCTCGATCAGTTCGTCCCGATCGGCACCGCTTCCGTCGTCGAGTTGCTCCATCGTCTCGACGACGTAGGACTCGAGATCGACGTCTTCGGCGGGTTCCTCGTCTTCATCTACGTCTCCCGCTTCGGATTCGTCTGCGGGCGCAGCTTCGGGCTCGGCCGTCGATTCGTCCTCGGCCGCGGCGTCCGTTTCTGCGTCGCTCTCGATTTCGTCCGCCCCGTCGGCGTCCGTGGCCTCGAGCCCCGATTCGGGCGGTGCACCGAGTTCGTCGTCCGACTCGGCGGAGTTGCCAGCGTCGGCCGCCGGCTCGGACTCGCTCTCGTTCCCGCCGACCCCCGACTCGTCGGGTTCGGGGACGTCGATGTCGGCCGTGCCGGGTTCGTCGACTTCGGAACCGGTGGTGAACTCCGCGCCGAACTGCTCCTCGAGCTCTTCGCGTTCCTCGTCGTCCATCTCGTACATGCCGCCGTCGTCCGCGTCGCCGGCGTCGAAATCGCCGAGATCCTCTTCTTCGGGTGCGGTCGCGATTTCGTCGGACGCTTCCCCGGTCCCTTCGTCGGCCGGTTCTTCGACGCCAGCGTCGGCGCTCGGTTCGTCGACGTCGCTCGCGGTCGACTCCGATTCGGAACTCGCAGTCGCGGCTACCGGTTCGGTGTCGACGTCGGTCGTCTCGGAACCGGCGCTCGCGGCCGTTCCAGCGGCGGATCCGGAGTGGGCCTCCTCGGACGCGGCGTCCGGCTCGCCGCCGCCGGGCGTGGCCGTCGCCGGTTCTGGCTCCGGTGCCGGCTCCGCCGATTCCGGTTCGGGTTCGGCCTCGCCACCGGTCTCGAGCGCGTCGGCGTCGACGCGCTCGAGGTCCGCGAGTGAGTCGAACGACACGTCGAACTCGGGGCTCGTCCCGTCGGGTGCGACGTCGAGCCCGCTCACCTGATCGCGGTCGCCGGCGACGACCTCACAGGCCTCGATCGCACACTCGCGCAGCGCCGCGAGGTACGACGGCGTCGTCCCGTAGTGATCTTGCGCGAGCGGAATCCCCGCCGCGAGACCGGATTCGACGCCGGCCTCGAGCAGCGCGTCGGTCAGTGCGTCGCCACTCGCCTCTAGCTCGGCGGCTGCGGCGTAGGTGCCGACGCGCTCGAGCGTCCGTTCGGCTGCACTGACGACCCAGCGATCGCGGGTGTCCGCGTCGACCGTGGCGATGCTCTCGGGTCGAATCGACGTATAGACCTGGTCGGAGTCGTCGGGCTGGAAGGTCCGGGCTTTGCCCGTCACTGCGACGAAAGCCGGCGGCTCGGTCTGCTCTAAGAACGCCAGTTCGTCGGGCTGGTACTGGCCGGCGTAGACGACGAACGCGCCGGTCGGATCGACGACGCGGGCGCGGACCATCTCGTCGTTGACCGACGTGACTTCGGTGAGCGTCCCGACGGCGAAGACGCGGTTGAGCCGCGCACCGGTCGGCGAGATCACGTAGTTCGGTGCCCGCTCTTCGTCGCTCTCGGCGTAGGAGAGCGAGGCGTCGTCGTACTCGGCGGCGAACAGGCGGTAGGCGATCTCTCGCCCCGGCACCTCGTCGTCGCCGTTTCCGTCGCCGTTCGCGCTCATGCGTCCACCTCCTCGAGCAGGGCCGTCGCACGCGCGGCCGGATCGTCGTCGCTCTCCTCGAAGTGCTCGGCGTCGAGATTCGCGCCGTACTCGTCGACCGAGAGGTGGCCGCGCACGCGGTACTCGCGGCCGACGATACGTTCGCGGATCGTGTCCGCGACGACTTCCTGGTCCATCGCCTCGCGAGCCTGCTCGAGGGCGCCGTCCAAGGTGCCGCCGTAGACCCGCTCGGTCAGCTCGTCGTCGAGGACGACGGTGACGGTGCCGGTGCCGTCGTCGAGGATCGCCTTCACGCGTAGATCGTCGATCCCGTCGACGTCACCGTGGGTCCGGCACTGTCCCTTCTGTATGACCCGGTAACACTCCGGACAGCGCTGGATCAGTCCGGAGCCGTCCCGGACCGCGAGCAGGTTGCCCACGACTTCGACGTCGTAGATCCCGCCGGTACCGACGGCGTCGGCGACGTCCATCGTCGTGGTGTCGCTCCCGACGTCGATCTCGCGGTCGAGCGGGGTGACCGTCGAGAACTCGGAGACGTTGACCTCGGGAACGCCCCGGAACTCCTGAACGTAGGCGTTCTCGATACGAACCGTGCCGCCGTCCTCGATCGCCGGGGCGGGGTCCCAGTTCGTGAAGGGGAGTCGACCGCTCTCGTCGCCAAAGACGCCGCTCAGGATGTCCGTCTCGCCGTCGCGACCGTCGATAGTCTTGCGCTCGCACTCGAGCACCGAGACCTCGATCGTGACGGCGCGGTCGCCGGTCCGCAGGTCGGCCAGGTCGGCGTCGCCGCCGATTTCGTAGGGTACCTCGCGCGACTCCGCCTCGAACGAGAGCGAGGTACTCTCGCCGAGATTGAGTTCGGGTTCGCCGTCCCACTCGCGGACGCCCGCGTTGCCCGCGGTGATCGTATCGCCCGGGGAGAGGCCGAAGTCCTCCCACGCCGTATAGTCGATGACGCCGGTCTCGTCGGCCAGCCGGCCTTCGACGATGACGTGATCGTCGCCCTGATAGCGGATCGATCGCTCGCCCGCGGTCAGGACGACGCCGGTGACGGTGACGTTGCTGTCGTCGGGCGTGATATCGGCGATGTCTTTCGCCGACGGCGTCCCGCCACCGCCGCTGGACCCGTCGCCGTATTTGCGTCGAAGGCTCTGTTTAGCCTCGTCGATCGGAACGCTGTACTCCACCAAGTTCTGCAGGTCGTCTTTGACCTCCTCTTTGTCGACACCGAGGTCGGAGGCGAGATCCTCGGCATGATCGTCGAGTTCCATCACTCTCCTTTCGTAGTGGGGCTTAAAAAGAGTTCCCGCAGAGCGGTGAAAGTGAACGCAGCGGACCCCCGCAGACGTCGTCTGCGATCGAGAGCAGCGCTCGGGGAAGATATTCGTCGGCACTCCGCTGAACTGCCCGGTCGACAGGGACGACGGCGTAGTGCGTCACTCCCACGCCGAAGCGCGTGTCAGTGACTGCTACCTGTGGTCGCGCTCGAGCGATCAGGGACGCGGCGCGGCCTTCTGCAGCGCCGTCTCGGCGATGTTACCGCCGTAGTCGGCGCTCCGGGACAGCGAGTCGACGATCAGCCCCAGCGACTGGGCCTGAACCGGCTCGAGATCGCGGAGCATGTCGTCGATCTGGCGCGTGTGCTCGTCGATATCGAGGACGGCCTCGCGAGCGTCGTGGCCGAGCCGATTCGCTTTCTCGGTCTCCTCGGCGAACAGCGCGTCCATCGACTTCTCCAGCACGGTCGAGGCGTCGCCCTCCAGTTCCGCGAGCGCGTCAGCGACGTCGTCGGGGATCTCGTCGAGCTTGAGCGCGAGGTTACTGATCTTGGTCGCGTGGTCAGCGACTCGCTCGAGCTGTCGGGCACTGGAGTGGTAGTCGAAGCAGTCCTCGCGGGGGACGCCCAGTTCCTCGGCCGCTCGGGGCGAGCGAAGCGTCGCGCGGAAAATCCGCGAGACGACGAGCCAGAGGCGGTCGACGTCGTCGTCGCGCTCGATCACGTCGTGGGCGATGTCGTCGTCGTCCTCGATCAGCGCCCGAACGGCATCCTCGAGCATCGATTGTGAAATTAGTCGCATGCGCGTGACGGCGTTGACGATCGAGAGTTCGGAGGAGTCGAGCAGGTCCTGAATGACCACGCTGTCGCTGGTCTCCTCGAGGACTTCGACGCCGACCAGTCCCTGCGTCGCGCTCCGGATCGCCCGGCGCTGGTCGGTCGTGATGCGACTGGCCTCGAGACGGATGATGTCGAAGCCGCTGACGTACATCGTCATCACGGCCCGGGTCAGCCGCTCACCCTCGAGGCTCGAGATGTCGAGGGAGCCTTCCTGTCGGTCCGTCTCGCTTTGCGGGGTCAGCAACAGCGAATCGTCTTCCGGATAGAACTCGACGGTCGTCCCGGCACTGACGTCGTTCGCGGTCGCCCACGTCTTCGGAAGGGAAACCGTGTACGTCGATCCGCCCGTCACCTGGACTTTTCGCGTCTCCATAGAGCGGGGTTTCGATCGCTCGAACATAAATATACGTGGATCTATAGAGAGATGTCTGATCATCGGTAGAGAAGCGTTGAAGGGGTCGTTTCTGGCCGGTTACCGAACGGAGGAGTACATATAGGTACAGTTGGTGGCGGTGGGGTAAATAGCGATATATAGCTATGGGCAACAAATCGGTTCGTCCTCGTATGAGCGGTTTCGCCCCCTGCGGATAGACAGGTACCCATATTGGCAGCTACCCCTATAGCCGTCGCCCCGCGATCTCTGATCGGCGGTAGCGGGTGTCTGCCGCAGACGCTTTCACGAATTCTCACCGCCGAATACCGGGTATCCAAGCCGTCAGCGCCCGAATTAGAGCTGACGCCCCTCGAGCGTCCGATGGTTGGTCGTCCGAACCGGTCGCGTTTCAGCGCCCGACGAGACCGCGTTTCGACGCCATCGCCACCGTCAAAATATAACTATATAGGAATATGTGTCCACTGATCGGTATATATGGTTCATAGCATCCCTTTTTTATACCGTCTCGAATCAACCACGTGATGGCAGACAACCAGTTCGGACGCGACGCAGTATCGCGACGGAAGTTTATCGCCGCGACGGGTGTTACCGGTATTGCGGCAGCAGCAGGCTGCCTCGGAAGCGACGGAGGAAGTAGTGGCAGCGGTCCGCTGACCGCGGACGGTTCCTCGACGGTCTATCCGATCACGTCCGACGCGGCGTCCTATTGGAACTCCAACCACCCCGCCGACGACGGCGAGTACTGGGGCTCCAATGATGAAGGCACCGCGCCCGGCTACGACAAGATCGAAAACTCCGACAACAAGAACCTCGCCGACTACTGGGCGGGCCTCTACGGCTTCGAGCCCAAGGACGGCGCCGCGCCGCCGTTCTCGGTCAACGTCGGTCTGAGCCACTCCGGGACCGGCATCGAGAAGGTCGCGAACGGGCAGGTCGACATCGGCGACGCCAGTTCGAGCGTCGCCGACGAGCTCCCCGACGCCAGCCAGGAAGAGCTCGACAAGTACACCGACCACGTCGTCGCGCGCGACGGCCAGCCCGTCGTCGTGAGCAAGGAAATCTGGGACGCGGGCGTCGAGAAGCTGACCGGCGATCAGGTTCGCGAGATCTACACCGGCGAGATCACGAACTGGTCCGAGATCCCCAGCTACAACGGCCCCGACAAGGAGATTCAGGCGGTCGGCCGCGCGGTCGGCTCCGGTACGGACACGGCGTTCCGCGCCAACATGCTCGGTGACCCCGAGGCCGAGATGTCCGTCGACGTCCGAAAGGGCCAGAACCAGCAGGTCCAGACGACGGTCGCGGACTCCGACAACGCTATCGCGTACATGGCGCTCGCGTTCGTGGACATGGACCGCGTTCCCGCGATCTCGCTCGAACTCGATGGGACGACCTACACGCTCGGCGAGAACCTCGGCTCGAAGGACTACCCGCTCTCCCGTGAGCTCCACTGCTACACCTACGAGGGCACCAGTAAGAAGGAGGCGGCGTTCATCAACATGCTGCTGAGCGAGTTCGGCCAACTCCACTTCGTCAAGCCGAACAACTACTTCATGCTCCCGCCCGAGGAACGGGAAGAGCAGCGCTCGAAGCTCCCCGAGCAGTCGAACTAACGCGCGTCGCCGTTCAATCACTGTTATTTTATGTCAACGACAGAACTACACCAACAATTGAAGGACCGCCTCGGAGTCGAGTCGGCCGACGACGGCGTCGTAACGCTGGGAGCGGTGGGAGCGCTGTGTCTACTCGGATCGGCCGTCGCGTTCCTGATCGGGTCCCCGTTCACGGCGTTGCCCCTCGCGGGGTTCCTGTTCACCGTCGGGTACGGACTGTGGAACCATCAGGCGACGACGGCGAAGGCACTGACCTTCCTCGCGACGATCGCGACGGGGGCGATCCTCGCGCTGATTACCGTCTACCTCATCGTCGAGGCGCTCCCGGCGATACGGGAGATGGGCCTCGCGATGTTCACCAAGACGTCCGGGCGGATGTGGGTGACCCGCGGCGAGGAAGTGTACTCGCTCGTCCCGATGATGTGGGGTACGCTCGTCACGACGGTGCTGGCGATGCTGATCGCCGGGCCCCTCGGCGTCGCGGGCGCGCTGTTCATCAGCGAGATCGCGCCCGACGCCGTCCGCGAGGTCGTCAAGCCCGCCGTCGAGACGCTGGCGGGCATCCCGTCGATCGTCTACGGCTTCATCGGCTTCACCATCCTGAACGACTACATGATGGAGAACCTCGACCTGCCCACGTCGGGCAGCCTCGTCATCGTCGGGCTGGTCGTCGGGCTGATGGCGCTGCCGACGGTCGTCTCCGTCGCCGAGGACGCCATCTCGAGCGTCCCCGAGTCGATGAAGAGCGGGTCGCTCGCGCTGGGGACGACTGACTGGCAGACGATCAAGAGCATCACGCTGCCAGCGGCGTTCTCGGGCGTCTCCGCCGCCGTGTTGCTCGGCGTCGGCCGCGCCATCGGCGAGACGATGGCGGCGACGGTGATCCTGGGCCACGCCCAGGTCCTGCCGGAGCCGCTGTACGACGTCTTCGGCAACACCGAGACTCTAACCAGCCTCATCGCGAGCCAGTACGGCGTCGCGAGCAGCACGCACATGAGTGCACTGTTCGCGGCTGGAGTCGTGCTGTTCGTCACCGTCACCGTGCTGTCGGTCGCGTCACAGTACATCGAACGTCGCATGCAGATACAGCTACAGGGTGACTCATGAGCGAGCAGACCGCAACTCGAACGGCCGCACCGGCGGTCGACCTGTTCGACCGCGTCGCGCTGGGCGTCGTCGGTCTCTCGATCGTGACGTTCCTGCTCGGCTGGACGACGCTATTCGAGCGCACGGGGACGGACACCGCCGTGGCGGGACTATCACTGTTCACGATGTTCGGCGCGGTGTTCCTGCTCGCCGGGCTCGGGCTGATCGCCTCCGGAATCGCGTCGTACGTCGGTGCCTTCGAGACGACGGCCGACCGCTACACCGGCATCGGCACCGGTTTCGGAATCGGCGTCGTCGGCTTCGCCGCCGGCGGACTCGCGACCACGATCCTCTTCGAAGTCGGCGCGACCGGTAGCGCCCTCGCGGGAATCGTCGTCGCACTCGTCGTGACCGCGGGCGTCGCCGTCCTCCCGGAGGACCTCGGTACCACCTTGCCCGTCGGCCTGCTCGGACTCGTCTGGGGAGGACTGCTCGTCTCCGGCGTCGTCGACGCCGGCTGGTTCTGGAACCCGCCGTCGCTGGACGCGACGTTCCACGCGCCGATCGTCGTTCCCCTGGTGACGATCGCGCTCAGTCTGCTCGTCGCCTGGAGCGGCGCCATCGTCGCGGCAGGCTTCGGCAGTCAGGGCCGCCAGAACGGCGCCTACCTGCTGATCGGGCTGAACGCCTTCGGCATGATCGCCGTGCTCTTGTTGCTAATCCTCTTCGTCGTCCGAAAGGGGCTGCCGAAGCTCCTCGAGGGCGCACAGTTCGGTCCGGGACTGGGCATCTCGGTCCCGTTCCTCACGAACGGCGTCATGCTGGGCCAGCAGTACAACGGCATCTTTCCGGCCATCGTCGGCACGGTCTGGCTCGTGATCGGCGCAGTGGTGCTGGCGGTCCCGATGGGGATCGGCGCCGCCGTGTTCCTCACCGAGTACGCCGAGCAGGGTCGGTTCACCGCGGTCATCGAGACTGCAACAAACGCGCTCTGGAGCACGCCCAGCATCGTCTACGGCCTCTTCGGATACGCGTTTCTCGTCCCGCGATTCGGCAACAGCAACTCGCTGCTCGCCGGGATGTTCGTGCTCGGGTTCATGCTCCTCCCACTGGTCGTGATCACGAGCCGAGAGTCGATCAAGAGCGTCCCCGACGAGTACCGGGACGCCAGCGCCGCTCTCGGCGTCGACCAGTGGCAGACGATCCGGAGCGTCGTGCTGCCGGCCGCGATGCCCGGCGTCGTCACCGGCGTGATCCTCGGCGTCGGCCGGATCGCCGGGGAGACGGCGCCGATCCTGCTGGTCACCAGCGGTCAGCCGTTCCCGGCCCGCGCACCGAGCGTACTCGGCTCGTTCCGGTTCGTCGCGACGCCGCCGTTCGTCCAGAACGAGGCGTTGCTACAGGCCTCGAGCGCGCTCCCATACCAGCTGTACGCCGTCATCACTGCCGGCGTCGGCCAAGAGGAGGCGTTCGGATGGGGGACCGCCCTCGTACTGCTGATGGTGGTGCTCGGCTTCTACGCCATCGGCATCGCCTCGCGGATCTACTTCAGGAGGAAGCTACACCAATGAGCGACCAATCAGTGACGCGAATGAACGAGGAACAGCAATCGAACGACATCACGGAACAGCACTCCAACAGCCTCACGGTCGACGTCGAAACCGACGAGCGACTCGTCGACTCGTGGACCGACTACGAGTTCGAGGGCGAGGCCGCGATCACGGTCGAGGACCTCGACGTCTACTACGGAGACGACCACGCCATCGACAGCATCTCGATGGACATTCCCGAGCAGAGCGTGACGGCCCTGATCGGCCCGTCGGGCTGCGGGAAGTCGACGTTCCTTCGGTGTCTCAACCGGATGAACGACCGGATCGACAGCGCCCGGGTCGAGGGGACCGTCGAGATCGACGGCGAGAACATCTACGAGGACGAGACAGATCTGGTCGAACTCCGGAAGAAGGTCGGGATGGTGTTCCAGAGCCCGAACCCGTTCCCGAAGTCGATCCGCGAGAACGTCTCCTACGGACCGCGCAAGCACGGCGACGTCAACGTCGGCCTGCTGGGCCGCCTGCTCGGCAACGACGACAGCGAGGTCGAGCGGGAGATCGTCGAGCGCTCGCTGAAGCAGGCGGCGCTGTGGGACGAAGTGTCCGATCGCCTCGAGGACAACGCGCTCGGGCTCTCCGGTGGCCAGCAACAGCGCCTGTGCATCGCGCGCTGTCTCGCCGTCGACCCGAACGTGATCCTGATGGACGAGCCCGCGAGCGCGCTCGACCCGATCGCGACCGCCAAGATCGAGGACCTCATCGAGCAGCTCGCCGAGGAGTATACCGTCGTCGTCGTCACTCACAACATGCAACAGGCCGCGCGGATCAGTGACCAGACTGCCGTCTTCCTCACTGGCGGTCAGCTCGTCGAGTACGACGACACCGACAAGATCTTCGAGGACCCCGAGAGCGACCGGGTCGAGGACTACGTCACCGGCAAGTTCGGGTGAGGCGATGGCCCGCGAGGACTACCGGGACCGCCTCGAGCGCCTTCGCGAGGCCATCGTCGCGATGGGCGATCTCGTCTACGAACAGCTCGCCGACGGCTTCACTGCACTGTTCACCGGCGATCGGCCGCTCGCACGCGAGGTCATCGAGGGCGACCGCACCGTCAACCGCCGCTCGCTCGAGCTCGAGAGCGAGTGCCTCGACCTGCTCGCGCTCCACCAGCCGGTCGCCGGCGACCTGCGGATCGTCGTCGCCGCGTTCAAGATCGCCACCGACCTGGAACGCGTCGGCGACCTCGCGACCAACCTGGCCGAGTACGCGCTGGACGCGACCGAATCGTCGCCGCCGCTTCCCGACGTCGATTTCGAGCGGATCGCCGCGCTCGCGCTCGAGATGCTCGAGCAAGCGCTCGAGGCGCTCGTCACGGAGGAGCCAACCGCCTGTTTCGCGGTTGCGGAGCGCGACGACGAACTCGATGCCCGCTGTGCCGGCGTTGCCGAGCGCGTCGTCCGGACCTGTATCGACCTCCGCGTCGAGGGCGTCGACGCGACCGACGATCGGACGATCGCGGCCGATTCGGCCGGCGATCCGCCGGTGTCCGACGTTCTCGCCGACGTCTCGCGAACGCTCGTGATCGCTCGCGACATCGAACGCGTCGGCGATCACGCCGTCAACGTCGCCGCCCGGACGCTGTACGCCCTCGAGAACAGCGACGAACTCCTCCGCTGAGACGGTCGCGCGGACTCGAGCGGTCGTACTGTGGTATTCGATCGGAACTGACCCGTGGCGGCACCGGCTCCGTCGATGGACGCTACTGTGTATCCGAATGTGCCCCTATTGACGGATATACAGTTCTCATAGCATCCCTTTTTTATAGCCTTTCGAGTCTTTCACGTGATGCAGAACGACCGGTTCGGGCGGTCCGTCGAAAGGGTATCGCGACGAAAACTTCTCACGACTGTCGGCGGGGGCGGAACGGCCGCACTCGCGGGGTGTCTCTCGAGCGAGAGCGACGACGGGAGCGAAAGCGAACCCGAGAGCGACGATGGCGACGAGAGCAGCGACGATGGACTGTCGGGAGAGGTCGTCGTCACGGGCTCGAGTACCGCCTTTCCGATTTCGCAGGCGATGCGCGATCGGTTCATGGCGAAGCATCCGAACGTCACCGTCACGGTCAAGTCGACCGGCAGCGGCGGCGGGTTCGAGAACCACTTCTGTCCCGGTGATTCGGACATCAACGCGGCCTCTCGGCCGATCAAAACCGCCGAACAGGATCACTGCACCGGGAACGGCGTCACGCCCGTCGAAATGCAAATCGCGGGCGACGCGCTCACGATGGCCGTCAGCACCGAGAACGACTGGGTCGACTGCATGTCGTTCGACCAACTGGCTCAGATCTGGGGCGAGGGAGGTGCGGAAACCTGGGCCGACATCGATTCGTCCTGGCCCGACGAACCGTTCGAACTCTACGGTCCCGACACGACCTCTGGAACCTACGACTGGTTCTCCGCGAACGTCGTCGGCGACGCCGGCCACCGCAGCGACTACGTCGGCACGGAAGACGACACCACCATCGTGCAGGGACTCGAGGGCAGCCCGTACGCGATGGGCTACTTCGGCTACGGCTACTACGCCGAGAACGCGGATCGCGTGAAAGCGCTCGACATCAAAGCAAACGCGAGCGACGCCTGCGCAGAGCCGACCCTCGAAGCGGCCAAGACGGGATCCTATCCGATGGCACGGCCGCTGTTCATCTATCCGTCCGAAGAAGCGCTGCAGCGCGAGGTCGTCTCCGAGTTCGTCCGATTCTACCTCGAGAACTCGACCGCCGACTGGATCGCCGAGGAGGTCAACTACGTCCCCTCGAGCGAGGAGCAGGCGGGCGAGAACCTGAGCGCGCTCGAGGAGATCGCGGGCGCGTAGTCTCGGTATCCTCCGGACTACGTCGATCGCCCTCGAGCGGTCGTCGTCCGTTCGTCGGTGGGTTCCCGTCGACGAGCCGTCGGCTCGACCGATTCGGTTCTGCTGTCCGTCGACGCGGCATCGACGAGAGCCGGTTCCTCGAGGTGGGTACTCCACTAGTCGGGGCATTTGCGCCGGATCTATAGACGACCTGCCGTTGTGAACCGTCCCGTTTCGACGGCTTTGGTGGCGCGAGCGGGGACGCACGCCATTGAGAATTGCTCACACGAGCCAACCACTATAGTTCGAGTGTATCTATAGTCTCGTTTGGCTATAGTCAGCTATGTAATCAATTGTGACAGTGCCTCCCGTCGCCACAATCGACTATTCGTGCCGCAGAGGGGTTTTGAACCCGATTATTTCGATTCCGCTCCGCTTCGATTGCGGCTATGGCTCGGTATGTAGGACTATATAGCTAACATAGCATCGTATTTCTATATACAGTCGAACGTTCACCTGATGACTGATACCAAGACGGATCGTTCGGTTCGCTCGTTTTCTCGACGGAAGGTGCTGGCCGCGACGGGCGCAGTCGGCGCGCTCTCTCTGGCCGGGTGTACCGAGAACACCGGAAACGGGGCCGGAAGCGGGAACGGGGACCGAGAACGAGTCGTCGTCACCGGGAGCAGTACGGTCTTCCCGGTTTCCGACACGCTCGCCGAGCAGTTCATGGAGCAGAACGACGACGTGAGCGTCACCACCGATTCGACGGGGACCGGTGGCGGGTTCAGTAACAACTTCTGTCCGGGTAACTCCGACATCAACGGTGCGTCGCGACCGATTCAGGACGCGGAACTGCAGAACTGTCGTGACAACGGTGTCGAACCGATCGAGTTCCAGATCGGAAAAGACGCCGTCACCATGGCCGTTAACAACGACTCACCGGTCGACTGTCTCAGCTACGACCAGCTCGCCCAGATCTGGAGCCAGAACGGTGCACAGACCTGGTCCGACGTCAACTCCGAGTGGCCCGACGCACAGATTCAGCGCTACGGCCCGCCGTCGACGTCGGGGACCTTCGACTGGTTCCGGAACAACGTGATCGGCGACGCTGGTAGCCACGTTCAGCAGTACGAGAAGACGGAAAACGACAACGAGCTCATTACGGGAATCTCGTCGACCGAGAACGCGATCGGCTACTTCGGCTACGCGTACTATCAGCAGAACGAAGACAAGCTCAAGGCGCTCGAGATCAGCCAGAGCGAGGGCGGCGAGTGTGTCGCCCCGAGCATCGACGCAGCGCAGTCGGGCGACTACCCGATGGCGCGACCGCTGTACATCTACGCCAGCGAGGAAGCGCTCCAGCGCGATCCGGTCTACAACTTCGTCGAGTTCTACATCGAGCAGTCGTCGACTAACACTATCAGCGACGTCGGCTACGTCCCCGTCAGCGAAGAGCAGGCGCAGTCGAACCTCGAAAAGCTCGAGAACGCGGTGAACTGAGCGCGGCGAACCGAACGATTCACCATGCGACGACACCCACACCACGGCAATGAGTGAGCGATCGATAGACGTCGACCTGACGCGATCCTCGTCGAGTCAGGTCGTCAGAGAACGCATTTACAAGTGGCTGCTGTTCGCTTGCGCCGCGCTGACGGTGTTGGTCACGGTGAGTATCATCTTCACGCTCGCGTGGGACGCGATCGCCTTTTTCACGGAGGTCTCGCCCGCCGAGTTCTTCACCGGCACGACGTGGTACGCCCAGTCGGACGGTGGGATCTACGGCGTCTGGCCGCTGGTGACCGCAACGCTGATCATCACCGTCGTCTCGGCGCTCGTCGCGGTGCCGACCGGCGTCGCCGCGGCCGTCTACTTGAGCGAGTACGCGAGCGATCGGATGCGGTCGGTCCTGAAACCGGCGCTCGAGGTGCTCGCCGGAATTCCGACGGTCGTTTACGGCTACCTCGCGCTCGTCTACCTGACCCCCGCGCTCCAGTGGGTTGGCATTCCGGTCAGCACGTTCAACCTGCTGTCCGCGTCGATCATGGTCGGGATCATGATCATTCCGATGGTGTCGTCGCTCTCCGAGGACGCGATGAGTTCCGTGCCGGACTCGCTCCGGCAGGCGGGCTACGGGATGGGCGCGACGAAGTACGAGGTGTCGACCGGGATCGTCATCCCCGCGGCAGTCTCCGGCATCTTCTCGTCGTTCATCCTCGCGCTCTCGCGTGCGATCGGCGAAACGATGATCGTCGTCATGGCCGCCGGGCTCCGACCGCGGATGTTCAACTTCGCGAACCCGCTCGACAACCTGCTCAGCTCCGGGCAGCCGATGACCGCCGCCATGGTCAACG
Organism: Natrinema sp. 1APR25-10V2; assembly: GCF_031626495.1. Taxonomy (NCBI): domain Archaea; kingdom Methanobacteriati; phylum Methanobacteriota; class Halobacteria; order Halobacteriales; family Natrialbaceae; genus Natrinema; species Natrinema sp. 1APR25-10V2. The sequence goes on along the minus strand of NZ_JAMQOJ010000011.1, from coordinate 103,043 downwards.
CCGTCACGAGCGACGCGACCGGCGGATCGCCGACGTATCTGAGCATGTTCGCGCTCGGTCTGACCCTGTTCGCGATCACGTTCGCGATGAATCTCGCGAGCGACTACGTCGCATCACGCTATAAGGAGGAGTACCAATGATTGAAACCGACGCGACGACGGAGGTGGACGGATAATGGCGACCGAACAACGCACCGGCGACTGGTACGGCACGGACGAAGCGGTCAGCCGCGTCCGCGGTCAGGCGTTCAAGGCGCTCTGTCTCGGCGCGACGCTGCTCGCCCTGCTGGCCGTCTTCGTTCTGCTCATGTACGTCGTCGTCGACGCGTTCCAACCGTTGTCGGCCGACTTCGGTTGGCTACTCACGTTCGGCGCGACGGTCGTGCTCCCGGTTCTCGGTGCCGCTGGCTACTACTATACGAAGGATACGCGGGCCGGCGAGACCGCGGCGATCGCCCTCGGCCTTCCGTTCGTCTCGCTGTTGCTCACCAGCGGCGTGTTCATCACGTTCGAGCACATCGTTAGCGTCTATCGATGGCTCGCGATCCTCGTCGCGCTCATCGTGGCCGGCACCGTCGTCTACGCGCACAGCCGCGCTCGACCGACGGCCGACCTCGAGCGGTTGCTCGTCGTGGTCGCCGTTCCGGTTCTCGCGCTCTATCTGATTCCGAGGGTAATCCTCTCGCTGCCCGTCTTGCCTACGGAGTCGATCGCGCTGTTCGTCTCGTTCGTCCTGCCGGTCGCGGTCGTCGCCGGCTGGTTCGTTCGTCGACAGCGCGAGAACGACCGCGACGGCGTTACCGCGGCGGTGATGACGCTGATCGCGGCGGCGATCGGGGTCGTGGCCGCGCCGATCGTCGGCATCGCTCCGTTCGTCTGGATGTTGCTCGTCGCGGTCACCGCCGTTCCCCTCGGGCTCTACGTCGAGAGCGTCGTCCGTCGCGGAGTCGGCGTCAGCGGGCTCGCGTTCCCGCTGCTCGTGGTGGGCGGTATCGTCGCCGCGATCTTCGTAACGGACGCGCTCGCCTTCGCCGGGCCGAACTCGTGGCTCGACTGGAGCTTCCTCACCAGCGCACCCTCGAGAAACCCGCAGGACGCCGGCTTCTACCCGCCGCTGGTCGGTTCGGTGATGATGCTGCTCGTGATCATCGTCTCCGCGTTCCCCGTCGGCGTCGGCGCCGCCATCTACCTCGAGGAGTACGCGCCCGAACGGGGGCGATGGGGGCGGCTCGTCGACCTGATCGAGGTCAACATCGGGAACCTCGCCGGCGTGCCGTCGGTCGTCTACGGCGTGCTCGGGCTCGCGCTGTTCATCCGCTGGGGCAGCCTCGGTTCCGGGACCGCGCTGGTGGGCGGGTTCACCGTCGGACTGCTCATCCTGCCGATCGTCATCATCTCCTCGCAGGAGGCGATCCGCGCCGTCCCCGATTCGATGCGCCGTGCGTCCTACGGGATGGGCGCGACCAAGTGGCAGACGACCCGCAACGTCGTTCTCCCCGAAGCGCTGCCGGGGATCATGACCGGGAACATCCTCGCCATGGGGCGTGCGATCGGCGAGACGGCGCCGCTGCTCATCATCGGCGCACCGGCGGTCGTCCGCCTCGCCCCGGCTTCGTTCACGAGCAAGTTCAGCGCGATGCCGCGCCAGATCTACACCTGGTCGAGCGAGATCGATCCGGCGTTCCGGCACGGCGTGCTGGCGGCCGGTGTCGTCACGCTGCTCGTCGTGTTGCTGCTGATGAACGGCGCTGCCATCATCATTCGTAACAAGTATCAACGCCGAGACTGACCCATGTCACAAGATCCTATGACTGACCCGAACAGCCGTACCGATACCCAAACGACCGACGAGGGGCGAGCGGGCCTCGCGAGCGACGATCTCGAGGGAGCCGATCCGACGAGCGAGCCTCTGGTCGACTCGTCGATCGACGTCGACGGTCGTTCGGGTGCGCCGACGAGCGCGAGTCAGACCGTCATCGAGTCGAAATCGCTCGACGTCTACTACGACGACGTGCAGGCGCTGCAGTCGATCGATATTCAGATCCCGTCCAAGCAGGTCACGGCGATCATCGGGCCGTCCGGCTGCGGGAAATCGACCTTCCTCCGGTGTATCAACCGGATGAACGACCTCGTCGACGCCGCGCGTATCGACGGGGAGTTGCTGTTCGAAGGGAAAAACGTCTACGACGACGACGTCGATCCGGTCGTGCTCCGGCGCAAGATCGGAATGGTGTTCCAGGCACCGAACCCGTTCCCCAAGAGCATCTACGACAACGTCGCGTACGGGCTGGAAGTTCAGGGCATCGACGGCGACTACGACGCGATCGTCGAGGACGCACTTCGTCGCGCCGCCCTCTGGGACGAAGTGAAAGATCGCTTAGACGAGAGCGCGCTCGGACTCTCCGGCGGTCAGCAACAGCGGCTGTGCATCGCTCGAGCGATCGCCGTCGACCCCGACGTGCTGTTGATGGACGAACCGGCGTCGGCGCTGGATCCCGTCGCGACCTCTCAGGTGGAAGACCTGATCGACGACCTCTCCGAGGAGTACACGGTCGTCATCGTCACCCACAACATGCAACAGGCCGCCCGCATCTCCGACAAGACGGCGGTCTTCCTGACCGGCGGCGAACTCGTCGAGTTCGACGACACCGAGAAAATCTTCGAGAACCCCGAGCACGACCGCGTCGAAGACTACATCACCGGCAAGTTCGGGTGAGTCCGATCGCGGTGTGGTCGACGCAGATGTCGGCACCCGCGCTCTCGGTCGCCCTGTCGACACTGTTTTCTTCGCCTCTTCATCTCCCGCGATACTGTCTGTAATGCCGGTTAGTGCCGAGTATTGACCATGTCGCTTATCCGCCGACAGACCGTGTTATTAGTCCCCATGGTAGCCGACGGGGCGCACATCCTGATCGGTCTCGCACTGGTTCTGATCGTGTTCCGGTCGCGGCGACCCGAACCGTACCTCGTGACGGCGCTGGCCGCCGTTTTCCCCGATATCGACATCATCGTCTTCCATCCGTTAGTCGAACTCGGGTACGTGGAGGGCGTCCTGTGGACACACCGGGGATTGACGCACTCGCTGCCGATTGCGGTGGTGGTAGTCGCCCTGCTCTCGTACTTCGGTCCCTGGCGAGCCGCCGCCATCGGGTACGGATCGCACATCCTGTTCGATTACCTGACCGGTGGTGTCCGGCTGTTCGCTCCCTTCGATCACACCCTCTACGGACTCTCGTTCGATTGGCTCCTCATGAACCTCTTCGTGTCGGTCTTCACCGTCGCCGTGATTCTCGGCGGCCTATTGGGGATGAAAGAGGAATGCGAGTATCAACTTCCGTCACCGGTCGCACAAGCGGTGCTCGAGCGGTTCCAGTAACGTCGCCTCGGTCGTCAAGCCTACCGCTCGACGTCAGCTCCCGCAGCGTGTGAATACGTCTCGGCACTGCGTTGAGCACAAGTTATATCTCCGCCCGGAAAGGTGCGTGAATCATGGCCAGAAAATCCTATCAAGAGAAGCTCACGGAGCTTCGCGAGGACGTGCTCTACATGAGCGAAGTCGTCATGGAACGCCTTCGCATGGGGCTCGACGCCTTGGAGCAGAAAGACGAGGAACTCGCCCACGAAGTGATCGAGGGCGACGGCGAGATCAACCGGATGTACCTCGACCTGGAGAAGGACTGTATCGACCTGCTCGCACTGCAACAGCCGGTTGCGAGCGATCTGCGATTCATCGCGGCCTCGTTCAAGATCATCACCGATCTCGAGCGGATCGCCGACCTCGCGACCAACCTCGGCGAGTACACGATCGACGCCGAGCAGGATCTGTTCCCCGACGTCGACGTCCAGGAGATGGGCGAACTCACTCTCGACATGTTAGAGGAGGCGATGGTCGCCTACGACACCGAAGACACCGAACGGTGCCGAGCGCTCGCCGGCCGCGACGACGAACTCGACCAGTTCGCCGAGCGGGCTAGCGAGATCGTCGTTCGTGACCTCATCGAGCGCGAACTCGAGTCGCCCGACGAGGTCGAACAGTTACTCCAGGACGTGTCGCGGCTGCTGTTGACGATTCGCGACCTAGAGCGCGTCGGCGATCACACGGTCAATATCGCCGCGCGGACCCTGTACATGGTCGAAAACGACGACGAACTCATCTACTGACCGTCACGTTTGCACTAGAACAAGCGACCGTCTGAGGGCGGTGCTCTACCCGGTCGTGTTGTTGCCGCCAGTTTCGTTGCCGGTCTCGTTGCCGGTCATGTTCCCGGTTTCGTTGCCGCCAGTCTCGTTGCCGGTTTCGTTGCCGCCGCCACCGCCGCCCTGAATCTGGATCTCGCCTTCCATGCTCGGGTGGGGCTGGCACCGGTAGACGGCGATCTCGTCGGTCGCCTCGAACTCGAAGAACGCGTCCTGGGGTTCCGAGACGGGATCGCCGGTCGTGTACTCGTCGACGACTTCGCCGCTCGAGTTGCGCAGTTCCATGTTGTGTGCGGCGCCGTCGCCTTCCGACCAGCCGATCGTGTAGGTCTCGCCGCTCTGGAGTATCAGCGTCGGGTTCTGCTCGCCCTCGATCGGGGACGGTGCGAGGCCTTCCCAGTAACTGGTCTGGCCGCTGAAATCGATCTCCGTTCCGGGCTCGATCTCGTATCCGCTGCCGCCACCGCCGTTACCGCCGCCGCCGTTGCCGCCGCCGCCGTTGCCGCCGTTTCCGTTACCGCCACCGCCGCAACCGGCGACGAACGCCGTCGATGTCGCGACACCTGTCAACTTGAGCATCCGCCGTCGAGATAACCGATCGTCTCGTGCCATCAAGCTGACTTTGTTCTCAATCGGAATAGTCGAATACCCGTCTACTGCGTGGGAGTCAAGTGCGGGCCGATCTGAGGCCCGTATTCCGCGCTATTTTCGGCCCGTGGCGCGCGGGCGACAGCGAGGGAAGCGCCGATGCTACTGCGTCGGGTTCGACGCCGGTCGGCGCTCGGGAACGCAGGTCAACAGCTGCGCCGTGTCGACGATGTTTCGCGTCTCGAGCAACAGCTCCGCCGCCTCGCGCACCGTGAACTCGGCGTCCATGTCAACTCCGTGACAGGTGGCGTAACACTCGAGCCAGCGGTTCATCGCGGTCTCGAGCGCGTCGAACTCGGCCTCGCTGAACGGGACCAGCCGGCCGCCGGTGCGGGCCTCGACGTAGAGCCAGACGGCTCGTCCGGCCCCCTCGCGCAGATATTCGTCGGCGTCGCACGGAGCGGACGCGTCCGTCTCGCGGGTCGCTTCGCTCCCCGCTCGCTCGTCCGAGGCGCTTCGCGCCTCGCTCTCCTCGAGCGCCGTCCGCTCGCGCTCGGCGCGGCGAGCCAGCGCGGCGATCTGTGGGCCGTACCGGCTCACGCTATCCCTCGCGATACTCGACGCCCTTGCCGCCGCGGGGGTGTTCCCACTCGGTGTCGGCGACGACGGCACAGGTGCCACACTCGACGCAGGGCTGGGTGTCGAGGCTGACCAGCGTTTCCTCGGTGCCGTTCGTCTTGACCGTCTCCGAGCGGTAGCAGCCGCCGCCGAAGTCCTCGGCGCTGACCGGGCACGCGGTCACCGCCGCGCCGCTCGCGTCGAAGGATTCGTCGAGGAGTTCGATGTGGGGGTTCCCGACGTCGGTGTCGTAGGTCAGGTCCCCGATCCGTTCCTCGAGGCTCGGCGGCTCGATCTCGTTCTCCCAGTGGATCGCCTTGCCGTGTTCCTCGGCGATCAGCGTCGGCAGGGAGACGTAACCGGTCTTCGTATCGGGCAGCATCGACACGAGGAACGGCGAGTTGTAGGCGCGCTCGAGCAGCCGGTCGGCGATCGGGTTCCCGACCGCGAGCGAGCCGATCGGCGAGTCGAGCACCCGCTCGACGGCCCCGGTCACGGCGTCGTGCTCGCCGACGGTCCGGCTGAGTTCGTAGCGCCGGGGCCGAAGCTTGTCCATCGTGCCGGAGTCCGCGAGCATCTTCGCGTACCGGCGGCCGGCGGCTTCGGGATCGCTGTTCCCGCGGGTGACGGCGAAGGCGTCGGCCGCGAGCGCCCCGGCGGTAACGGCGTGGTTCATACCCTTGATGATCGGTCCCTGGGCCTGCATCTGGCCGGCGGCGTCGCCGACGAGGACGAGCCGGTCGCGGTAGGGTTCGCGGTGGGCGACCTTCTTCGAGTCGGGGACGAGCTTCGCCGCGTACTCGCGCTCGTGGTACTCGTTTTTGAACCAGCCCGCCAGCAGCGGATGGGTCAGCAGGGCGTCGAGCAGTTCGTGGGGCTCTGCCTCCCGTTCCATGAGACTGTCGAGGTGGAAGACGGTCCCGATCGACAGCGAGTCCTCGTTCGTGTAGAGGAAGCCGCCGCCCCGGACGTCCTCGAAGAGGTCGCCCGAGAACAGGTGGGCGGCCCCCTCGTCGGGCTCGAGATCGAACCGGTCGTCGATCGCGTCGGGCTCCATGTCGACGACGGCCTTGACGCCCTGGAACCACTCGTCGGGTTCCTCCCAGTCCATCAGGCCGGCCTCGCGGGCGAGTTCGGAGTTGACGCCGTCGGCCGCGACGACCAGATCCGCTTCAATGGGGTCGAGTTCGTCGCAGGTGACGCCGACTATCTCGCCCTCTTCGCGAAGGAGGCCGTTCACCCGAACGTTCGTCAGGACGCCGCCGCCCGTCTCGCTGGTCTTCTCGTGGACGCGGCGCTCGAGCCACGAATCCATCTCTCGGCGTAGCACGGCGTCACACCAGTCGGTGTCGTGTTCGTGGAGATCGACCAGGTCGTAGGTCTTGACCGAGTTTCCGGCGACGTTGTGGATGTAGTAGTCCGTGACGGGCCGCTCGGCGGCTTCCTCGCGGAAGCCGTCGAAGAGGTCGTCGATCGTGTAGGGCGCGGAGTCCTCGGCGTAGATCAATCCGCCGGAGACGTTCTTCGAGCCCGCCTCGGTCCCGCGTTCGAGCACGAGCGTCTCGATGCCGTGGTCGGCCAGCCGGGACGCGGCCGCGGCTCCGCCGGGGCCACAGCCGACCACGACGGCCTCGTAGTGCTCGTGGTCGTCAGTCATCGTCACCACCTCCGTCGGCGACGGCCTCGGGCTCGAGGGCCGTCTCACCGGATTCGACTGCCTCGGTGAGCCGCGGCACGACCTCGAAGAGGTCGCCCTCGACGAAGTAGTCCGAGAAGTCCCGGATACGGGCGTCGGTGTCGGTGTTGATCGCGACGATGGTGTCCGATTCGTCCATCCCGACCTTGTGCTGGACCGCCCCGGAGACGCCCGCCGCGATGTAGAGGTCGGGCGCGACGACCTGGCCGGTCTCGCCGATCTGGCGCTCTTCCTTCGAGTACTCCTCGACGTGGCCCTCGAACTGATACGAGGAGGTGACGATCCCCCGCGTGATGCCCAGTTCGGCGTTCTCGAACGCGTCGACGAGATCGAGGCCGAGCTCCATCCCCTCGGTGGGATCGTCCGCGATCCCGCGACCGAGACAGACGATCACGTCGTGGCCGGTGAGGTCGATCCCGGCCTCGAGTTGGTCGTACTCGCTGATCTCGACGCGGAACCAGTCGTCGTCCAGTTCCATGTCGTGTTCGACGACGAGCCCCTCCCGATCGTAATCGGGCTCCATCGGCTCGAAGCTGCCGGGAATGACCGAACAGCCCTGCGGGTGGAACTCCCGACCCGGATTGTCGAGACAGAGGATCGTCGAGTACTCGAAGCCCGAGAAGTCCGGGCGCTTCATGTGCAGGACCTTCTCGAAGGTCTTCTTGACGCCGGGCTCGCCGGTCTTGACCGGGTTCGAGACCTCGTTTTCCTCGATGAAGAGGTCCGAGCAGTCCGAGGCGAGTCCGGAGTCGAGTTCGGCTTGCACCTTCGCCGAGAGGTCCCGCCCGTTGTTCGTCGCCGGGAACAGGACGTACCGGGGTTTGTCGTAGTCCCGCCAGTCGGTGCTCTCGACGGTGCCTTCGCCGCGGGCCATGTGCGCCGAGATTTCGGTGTAGGGCTTGTGCAGGAACCGGTCCAACCTGCGGTCGTCGTGATAGACCGCAACGTCGGCCCCGTAGGCGATGCACTCCTCGGCCAGCCCCTCGCAGTCGTCGCCCATGAGGAACGCGACGACCCGCTCCTCGTCGCCGTAGTCCTCCGCGAACTGGTCCATCAGTTCGCGGGCCTTGCCGAGCATCTCTTTGGAAACCTCGAGCAACTCGCCGCCCTGTGTCTCGCAGAACACCCACATGTCGGCGTACTCGCCGTCCGCGAGCGCCCGCACGTGTCGCTTGTCGCGGGTGGGATGGGAGAGGTCGTCGTCCACCTCGTCGTCGGCCGCGTCCGCCTCGTCTCCGTCGGTCGATTCCGCTTCGGACGCTTCCTCGCCCTCCGCTTCGTCGCCCACGTCTTCTTTCGTCTCCTCGTACTCGCCTTCGGTCTCGGTGCCCTCCTCGATCCCCTCGAGGTCGGAACCGATCTCCTCGAGCCGGTCGCGGATCGCCTCGCGGGCCGTCGTCCGATCTTGCCCGGCCCGCTCCGCCTCGAGGACCGAAGTCAGCTCCTCTTCGTCGTCTACGTCGTCGAGTTCCTCTGTCAGTTCGTCGACTGTGTGGTCGTCCGGATCCAGCGCCGTCATTTCAATCACCCGCCTCCGCGGCGTACGGTTGCATTTCCTCGAGCACTTCGTCCATGCCGTCGTCGTCGGGATCGATCATCGTCGCCTCCCGTTCCGACGGCGCTTTGGGGATCGGATCGACCGACGAGACGATCGTCGGCGAGCCGTCGAGCCCGATGTAGTCGGGATCGAGATTCAGGTCGACGTGGTCCCACGTCGTCAGGTGCTCGTCGTGTTCTGCGGCCCGCTCTTCGGTCTCGGCCCGGAGGCGCTTGTGCGTCAGCCGGTGGGAGGCCTTCCGGTAGGTCGGCTCGAACTCCGGATCCGTGACGACGAAACACGGTAGCGGCGCTTCGACCGTCTCGATCTCGTCGATATCGCCCTCGACGAGACGTTTCGCCCGCAGTGTCCGCTCGTCGGGATCGATGTCGAGCGCGATGACGTGGGTGACGATCGGCCAGTCCATCGCCCAGCAGGTCTGGGGTCCGGTCTGGCCGGTCTCACCGTCGGCCGTCTTGAACCCCGCGAAGACGACGTCGACGTCGGCGACCTCCTCCTGGTACTTCTCGAGGCCGGCGGAAAGCGTGATCGCCGTCGCCCAGGTGTCGGAGGCGGCCAGCTCGCGGTCCGACAGCAGGTAGCTGTCGTCGGTGTAGACCGACTCCATCGCTCCGTTCAGCACGTCGGCGTACCCCGGCGGTCCCATACTCATCCCGCTGACGTGACCCCCGTGGCGTACCTTCGTCTGGAGCGCTGCTTCGAGCGCGAACGCGTCGTTCGGGTTCATTACCGTCGGCGTCTTCCCCCGCTCGAGATGGCCGTCCTCGTCGAACGAAACGGCCCCCTCCGAGAAGTCCGGGACGCCTTTCGTCAGTACGATCGATCGCATGGATACCTCCGTCGGCCCTGTGTGGTTGACTTTAACATGCCTGTGGTCCCCTATCATATTATCAGTATTAAGAATAGGGGTGAAAATGGCCGACAGAATCCGCCGCTCGCGGGGAGAGCGATTTCACTCTTCCATCGGCTCGAGAGGCTGTCTCAGAACGTTTCGGATTCACTCGAGCGGTTACTCGAGGACTGAAAGCCGACAGTGGGGGAGGAACCGCGTCACTCGCGTTCGCGCTCGGTCGTCCCCATCGTAATCTCGCCGTCGGCCCGGATCGTGCCGTCGATCTCGGCGTCGGGACCGAGCTCGAGGTCGTCACAGGAGACGTCACCGAGAATGCGCGCGTCGCGTGCGATGGTCACGTCACCGTCGCGGGTGGTCAGATCGCCGTGGATGCGGGTTCCCTCGCCGACGGTGATGTCGCCGCGGGCCCGGAGACTGCCGAAGATGTTGCAGTTTTCGCCGATATCGATCGTCTCTGCGCGGACGTTGCCGTGCAGCCGGCAGTCGCTTCCGATCGTCGCCGGCGTCGAGACGCGCCAGGCGTCGTCGCCGACGGTCGCGTTGCGGGGGATCACGAGGGGCTCCGCTTCCGGCTCGTCCTCGTCGTCGACGAGTTCGGAGATGAGCCGCTGGGCGGCGTCTTCCTCGCCGATCAGGAGGAGGTGCTTGAGGTAGACGAACAGGAAGACGATCGTCGGCATCGGATTGCGGATGACGATCCAGCCGTTGGCCTCGAACCCCTCCTCGATCTCGACGTCGTCGCCGATGTCGAGGTCACCCGCGACTTTCAGTTTCCCGCCGATGTGGACCCGCTCGCCGATGTAGGCGTCCTGACCGACCAGTACGTTTTCGGCGACGTCACACCACATGTCGAGCCGGCAGTCGCCGTCGGCTTCGATGGCGCCGCCGAACTCGGCCGATTCACCGGCCAGCACGTTTCGGCCGCGGACGCCGAACTCGACGGTCGCACGGCCACCGACGAGGACGTCCCCATCGGTCACGAGGTCGCGTTCCTGCGCTTCCGTCCCGTCGGGAACGACGAGTTCGTCGAGCGGATCCCTGCTGAAGGCCACACTCGCATCCAAAGGGAACACCGCCTAATAAACCTCGCGCGTCGTCAGTCGTCCGTCTGACGCTCGGCTGCCGCTTTCCACGCTCGCATCGGTCCTCCGTCGGCCGGACCCGCCTCCCTTTTACACCCCCACCGCATACCACCGGCCATGACCACGCTCGCGTTCGACGACGACGGCGTCGACGTCGTCTACGAAGGCACCGAGTTCCGCCTCGAGAAGGATCTCGTCGAGGAGGCCACCGAGAAGTCCTACTACGACGTGACCGACCACGAGGTGCTGAAGATCGTCGCCGAGCAGCCGAACCTGCAGGGCGAGCCGCGCCGCATCGGTGACATTCTGGACTGAGCACGCTCTCGTCTCCCTCTCAGTAGACGACGTGCAGTAACACGAAGACGACGATGCCCAGCGAAAAGGAAATCAGCCACAGCGTCGCCGCGAACCGGCCGATTCGGGCGTGGCTCGTCTCGCGGAGCTCCGCGATCGGACGCGAGAACGCCAGCAGGAGGGCGTAGTAGAGCAGCGGGATACAGACGATCGCCAGCAGGATGTGAATCGCGAGCAGCGGCAGGTAGACGAACTGGTAGACCGTTTCCGGACCGGGGAACGGCTCCGGGCCGCCGGTCGCCGTCAGCCGGTAGAGGTACAGCGCGAGAAAGCCCACGAACAGGCCGAACGAGGACAGCATCGCGACCCGGTGGCGCTCGACGTTACCGCGGCGAATCGCCCGCCAGCCCACCGTGATCGTTCCGATCGCGACTGCACTGATGATGGCGTTGACCAGCGGAATCGTCTCGAGCACCCACTCCGGCGCGGCCGGCACGCTCGAGGGCGGAATCCGACCGCCCGCGGCCGCGAAGACGACCGCCAGCGACACCACGCTCAATACCCCGGTGAGGAGGCGTACGCGCTCTCGAGGGACGTATTCCATGTGTGCTCGTTCGAGCGCAGCGGGAAAGTGGTTGCCGTCTCGGCCGCACCGCACGGGAGCGAATCGCGCGTCGACGCGTCCGCTGCTCGCCGCCCGTCGACGAACCGTCGGTGCGTCCGGGCGGGCCGCCAATAGCGAGTGCAGGTGTCGCCCCCGATCTCTACGAGGCGACGACGTTTCGCACCTCGCCGCCGCAACTCGGACACGTCGGCTGGTGGCTGGCCGCGGTCGTTCCGTAGTCGCAGTCGCGGCACTCGAACCGTCTCTGGTCAGGCGTGAACGGATCTCTGCGAACCATGGTCGCGCCTCCACCGAACAGTGTGTTAAAGTTTACCACGATACGGACGGACCGAGCGAGTCCGGTTACTGCGGTCGCTGTCGGTGGGACGTGATTCTATCGGCCCGATCCGAGCGACGACGCTATCGCTCGTCGGTGTAGCGTCGGAAAGGATTATGCGTGGGTGATGTCCACGAAGGGAAATCACCTGCATCGGTTGTGGTGGAGCTCAGCCACCTGTGCGATGCGTGGGACCGGATTCGAACCGGCGGACCCCTACGGGACAGCGCCCTCAACGCTGCGCCGTTGGCCTGGCTTGGCTACCCACGCTCGCGGTCTCTGTCTGCACTCAATCGTATCCAGTGTGATTATAAAAGCCCTTTCCTTTGGGTCGGCGACTGCGGCCGGGTCACACGTCGGATCCGGTCTCCGCGTGACAGGTGGCGCGACTGCTCGCACCGCCGACACGCGCCTGGCGCTGTGGTGGCGGTTGCCCCCTCGCCTCACTGCCTCGAGTCCGACCGCCGCCCGCGAGAGACACAAAGGTTTCAACGCTCGAGAGACAGTTCCGACCGATGACACTGCCGGCGGTCCGGACGCGCGCGTTCGCAGGAGCGATCGTGGTCGCCGGGATGATCGCTGCCGGGGTGCTCGTCTCGCCGTCGACGCTGCTCGGGACCGTCGACTCGCTGGCGGCGGATCCGGCCCTGTTCGGGCTCGTCGTCGCGGGGCTCTACCTCGTGCGTCCGTTGCTGGCCTGGCCGACCACGCCGCTCGCGGCGATCGTCGGCTACGGCTTCGGCGTCGCGGCCGGCATTCCGATCGCGCTCGTCGGCGTCGTCGTGACCGTCCTGCCAGTCTTTGTCGCGGTCCGCTGGCTCGTCACGGACGACGACGAGCGTGCTCGAGCGACCGAGACCGACTGTGTCGCGCCGGCCACTACCCTCGAAGGTGACGGTGACGGCGGGCTCCTCGAGCGGGCCGGCGATGCCGTGACGCGCTACTACGACGCGACGGGGCCGCTGCGTGGCGTTACCGCCTCGCGGTTGGCTCCGATCCCGTCGGACGTCGCGACCTGTGCCGCCGCAGTCAGCGATGTCAAACCTCGCCATCTGGTGATCGGGACGGCCATCGGCGAACTGCCGTGGACGACCGCTGCGGTCGTCGTCGGCGCGTCGGCGGCGACGCTCACCTCGAGCGGGTTCGGCGAGTTCGGACTCGTTCTCTCGGCCGCCTGCGCCGTCGCTGCAGGGCTCTTGCTCGCCGGTCCTGCGTACCGAACGCTCAGAGCACGGAGCCGGACGACGCCGGAGCGAGCGGACGACGCCGGCCGATCGACCGACGGCTAAAATCGAGGAACGAGAGCGACGGATTCAGCGACGCCTGGGACGGCGAGCCACTTCTCGGTGGCTCACCCGTCGTCGATGCCGTCGACCAGCGAGTCGCTCAACTCCTTCAGATCCGACTCGAGGTCCCGGTAGGCCTCGGTGTCGGTCAGGTCTTCGACGGCGTGTTCGTCCTCCAGTGTCTCCATCTTGTTCGAGAGCGACTGCAGCTCCCGCCGTCCGTCGTCGCCGTAGCGCGATTGCACGCGGAGGTTCTCGATGATCCGAGTCAGTTGCGCTCGCGTCACGGGTTTCGTGATGTAATCGTCGATATCCAGCTCGACGATGTCGAGTCCGGGATCGACCGCGGTCACCATGATCACCCAGCAGTCGTAGCCCGCTACGCGGATCTCCTCGAGAACGCGATCGCCGGTGATGTCGGGCATGTGTCTGTCGAGCAAGACGACGTCGATATCCTCGCTCACGCGATCGAGCGCGGTCTGTCCGTCGTAGGCGGTGATGACCTCGTAATCTTCGCCGACCCACATCGCGTAGAGGTCGGCCAGGTCCCGTTCGTCCTCGACGACGAGGATCGTCGGTTGCGCAGACATAGAGATCGTTGATAGCAACCACCGACCGTCGTCTTGTAGGGGTTCCGGGTGACTCACGACTCGAGTCGGGCGCCGAATCGGTGCCGTTCGGCTCGAAAATCGCCGCTCAGCGGAAGGGGTCGCTGCAGTCGATGATGACTCCGTGTTGAGGACAGACGTACTTACAGTGGCGTTTGTACATCGCCGCGTCGCAGTGCGGACAGCGCGGGCCGGCGGCCGCACGGTCGCTCGAGTCCTCCGTCTCGGGATCACCAGCGGAGCCGTCCCCACCGTCGGCGCTCATACCACGATGTTCCCGCCGATGGATTCTAAGTGTGGCGTTTCCGGCGGTCCGATACGAACACGGCCGAGAAAAACGGCACGAGAGAGATAGAGATGTCGCGAAACGGCCTCAGTCAGCGCTCAGCACTCGCTCCAGCCACAGGACTCGCAGGTCTTGCAGCCTTCGGAGAAGTACAGCGACATCGAGCCGCAGTCGGGACACTCGGGCGATTCGCCGGCGTCGATGAGGTCCTGGGTCGTGTCGTCGGCGTCTGCGGACGCCCCGCTCTCTGCGGCGGCCGCGCCGCCGTCGGTCTTGGGGCCGTCGTAGTCGGCGATCTCCGCGTCGGCCGACTCCTCGAGCGTCTGCTGGCGCGGGTACGGCTTGTCGATCTCGTTCTCGAGGTACCGGCGCATCGCGGTTCCGATGGCGTCCGGGATCGACTGGATCTGTTCGCCCTTGTCCCAGGCGACCTTCGGGCTCCGCGTCCCGCAGAGTTCGTCGACGATCTCCTCGGGGTCGACGCCCGAGCGCAGCGAGGTCGAGATGACCTTCGCCAGCGCCTCGGTGAAGGAGTTGGTGAAGCCGCCGGAGTGGCCGATGTTGGCGAACAGCTCGAACGGCTGGCCGGTCTCGGGGTCCTCGTTGATCGTCACGTAGATCTTCCCGTAGCCGGTGTCGATGCGCTGGCTGACGCCCTGCAGGGCGTCGGGCCGTTCCCGTTTCTCGGTGAAATCGATCTGCGTGGGTTCGGCCTCGCCGAGCAGCGAGTCGACGTCCGCCTCGAGGACGTCCGCGACCTCCTCGCTCTCGAGGAACTGCTCGAGCCCGCCGAAGATCTCGTCGATCTGTTCGACCAGCGCCTGTGCGGCTTCGGTCTCGTCGGCGAAGTCGGCGTTCTTCGCGCGCGTCGTCAGCACCTGCTTCGAGCGAGTGCCGTCGCGGTAGTAAGTGACGCCCTTGCCGCCGTGCTCGTAGATGTACTCGAAGACGTCCTTGGCGTCCTCGAGCGTCGAGTCGTTCGGCGCGTTGACGGTCTTCGAGATCGCCGAGTCGACGCCCTCCTGGCAGGCGACCTGCACGCCGGCGTGTTCTTTCGCCGAGAGAGCGCCGGTCGTGACGAACAGTTCGCCGATGGCGTCGGGCACCGTCGAGAGGCCCTCGACGCCGTTGAACTGATTGGTCGCCATCTGTTCCTGGGCCTCCTCCTTGACCGCGTCGACGTCGATATCGTTGGCCTCCAGCGTTCGGAGGAAGTAGTCGTCGAACTCGACCAACATCTCGTCGCCCTGCACGTCGTCGGAGACGTTCTTGTAGTAGGCGACGTTGTAGATCGGCTCGCAGCCGCCGGTGGTGTTGCCGACCATCGAGGTCGTGCCGGTCGGCGCGATGGTCGTCACGTTGTGGTTGCGGATGGGGAAGCCGTCTTCCCAGTCGTCGGCGTCGAGCCCGGTCTGTTTCTCGAACCACTCGCGGTACTCGGTCGGGTTCGCGTACTTGGACTTGTCCCACTCGTCGAAGCTCCCGCGCTCCTCGGCGAGCTCGTGGGACGTCCACTTCGCGGTGTGGTTGATGTGGGTCATCAGCTGGCGCGCGACCTCGTTGGAGGCGTCGCTACCGTACTCCATGCCGAGCTGGATGTACAGCTGTGCCAGCCCCATGATGCCCAGGCCGATCTTGCGCATCTCCCGGACTTTCTCCTCGATCTTGTCGACCGGGAAATCCGACATCGTGACGACGTTCTCGAGGAACCGCGTGCCCATCTCGATGCGGCGGTCGAACTCCTCTAGATCGATCGCTTCGTCGATGAAGGCGTCGACGGCGTCCTCGAGCGAGTCGTACTCGTCGCCGCGCTCGTCGTACCAGACGCGCCAGTCGGGCGCCTCGAGGTCCGCGACCGTCGAGAGGTTGATGTGGCCGAGGTTACAGGCCTCGTACTCCTCCAAGGGCTGCTCGCCGCAGGGGTTCGTCGCGAGGATGCGGTGGTCGGGGTGTTTCTCGACGTCGAAGGAGTGCTGTTTGTTGACGCGCTCGAGGTAGATGACGCCGGGTTCGCCGTTCTCGTGGGCGCCCTCGACGATGTCGTCCCAGAGCTCCTCGGCCGGGATCGACAGCTCCTCGCCGACCTCGACGTGCTCGCCGAGGCCGAACATCTCGTAGAGTTCCTTCGTCTCCTCGGTGGCGATGTGCGGTTCACCCGTGCGCGGGTTCGTGAAGGTGAACTCCTCGTCGTTCTGCAGGGCCTGCATGAAGTCGTCGGTGATGCCGACGGAGATGTTGAAGTTAGAGAGGTGACCCTCGACGGCGTTCCGGAGGTGCTCGGGGACTCGCCCCTCGTCGTCGATGAGTTCGCGGGCCTCCTCGAGCGCGTCCTGGAAGGAGTTGTGCGTGAAGTCGTCGGGGTCGTTCAGACGCAGCGTCTCGGCCAGCGAGACGTCCTTGTTCTTGGCGTGGATGAACTGGATGACGTCGGGGTGGGAGACGCGCATGACGCCCATCTGTGCGCCGCGGCGCGCGCCGCCCTGGGCGATCGTCTCGCACATCTGGTCGTAGGTGCGCATGAACGTGATCGGGCCCGACGCGATGCCGCCGGTCGAGCCGACCGCGTCGCCGTAGGGGCGCAGGCGCCAGAAGGCATAGCCCATGCCGCCGCCGCTCTGGAAGACCTGCGCGGCCTCCTTGGCGGTCTGGTGGATGTCGTCGATGTCGTCCTCGGGGGAGTCGACGAAACACGCGGAGAGCTGCTGGAGCTCGTCGCCCGCGTTCATCAGGGTCGGCGAGTTCGGCATGAAGTCGAGGTTCTCCATCATGTCCTGGAACTCGTCGGCGACGTCCTCGACGTGTGAGCGGACCTCGTCGGGGAGCTCGGGGACGACGGTGTCGTAGGCGAACTTGTTGACGTTGTAGATAGACAGCGTCGTTTCGTCGTCGTCCTCTGCAGTAGTCCCCGCTCCGAACACCTCTTCAGCGAGTTCGTCGCGCCGCGGGTGATCGGGCTTGAGCTGGTCGGGCGTGACCGTGATTTCGACGTCGCGATTGCGTGCCTCGAAGACGGCTTCGGCCAGCGCGATGTTCTTGCCGACGCGGTCGAAGAGGTCCTCCTGTTCCTCGATCAGGTCGCCGTCGGCGTCCTTGCGGAGATAGCGGGCCGGCAAAATGTCGTGGTATGCGTTGTCGGTCAACCGCTCCTCGAGAGTCTCCCCGTCGGTGCGCTTGATCGGCAGGGTGAGATCCGCCGCAGAGAGTTCCGCGTCGCTCATGCGCGAGCCACCTCGTCGCTGTCCCGCCGTCGAACGGCCATTCTGGCGTACATCCGAGTCCTTGCTCTCATCATTCGTGACGAAGGTTCGGTATTCATGCATCCATCATAAAACGTGGTGTTGTCGTCCCACTTTTCTTGTAGTAGTACAAATGTGCTTTCAAAGATGCCTCTGTAGCCTATCGTCTCTCGTTCCCCCGCGACCGGCGAGGCGGTCGCCTGTGCGGTTACTGAGTCCTACGTCGCCGACCATCTTAACGATTTTCAGACCGGACTGAAAGTGACCGGAAGAGACGGGAAACCCGTCGCATGCCGGCGATTTTCTCTTTCACTACTCCGTTTTCCCGTCGCTGCCGATGGACGAACGCCGTGTCAGTCACCGACGACTGAGAATCACGATATCCAGAAAGATTACGTCCGTGCAGTGCGGGACGGTACGTATGATCGATGCAATAACGTCGGCACCGCCGATCCTGCTGGTCCTGGCCGCACTCGCCGTCTTCGCGGTCGCCGTTATCGCGATCCGGATCGCGATCAAACTGGCCGTTCGAGTCGGTATCGTCGCGGCTGTCGTCCTCGCAGCCCTCTACGCGGTCGGCAAACTCGAGCTCATTCCCGGCGTCTAAGGACAGTACTGGTCGAGTACGCTGCACGTTTTCGAACCCGAACGCGTCTCACTCGAGCGTCGCGAGGAAGTTCTCGATCACGTCGTGGCCGACCGCCGTGAGCACGCTCTCGGGATGGAACTGGACGCACTCGAGAGGATACGCATCGTGGCGGACGCCCATGACGAGCGTCTCGCCATCGTGTTCTGCCGTTGCGGTCACCTCGAGACAGTCCGGCACCTCGGTCGCGATAAGTGAGTGGTATCGCCCCGCGCGAAAGCCCTCCTCGAGGCCCGCGAAGACGCCCTCGCCGTCGTGGTCGACGGACGAGGCCTTGCCGTGGATCGGCTCGGGCGCTCGGCCGACGGTCCCACCGTACTCGTAGACGGCGGCCTCGAGGCCGAGACAGACGCCGAGCGTCGGTACCTCGGGTGTGAGTTCTCGAAGGACGTCCATCGTGACGCCGACGTCGCGGTCGTTCTTCGGGTGGCCGGGGCCGGGACTGATGATGATCGCGTCGGGATCGACGGCCCGGACGTCGGCGAGCGAGGCGGTGTTCTTCAGGACCTCGGTCTCGGTGCCGGGCAACTGGCTGACGTACTCGACGAGGTTGTAGGTGAACGAGTCGTAGTTGTCGACGAACAGGACGGTGAGCGGCTCCGCGTCGCCGTCGTCGGCCCTCTCGAGTCCGTCACTGTGCCCCTCGCGGACAGTCGCTTGCTCGCTCATCGGCTCACCTCCGGGGTCGCTTCGGGTTCTCGGTCGGGAGTCGCTTCGTTGGCGGGCAGTTCGATCTCCTCGAGCGCCGCCAGCACGCCGCCCATCTTCTGCTCGGTCTCCTCGTACTCGGCGGCGGGGTCGCTGTCGGCGACCAGCCCCGCGCCGGCCTGGACCGTGATCCGCTGTCGATCCGCTTCGTTTTCTACGGTCGCGGTCCGGATCACGATCGCGAAGTCCGTGTCGCCGGTCCACGAGTAGTAGCCGACGCCCCCGCCGTAGAGGCCGCGGGGCTCGGACTCGAGGTCGTCGATGATCTCCATCGCGCGGATCTTCGGCGCGCCCGAGAGCGTGCCGGCGGGGAACGCCGCCCGCGTCGCGTCGAACGCGTCCGAGTCCGCGGCCAACGTCCCGGTCACCGTCGACTCGATGTGCTGGACGTGGCTGTACTTGAGGACGTTCATGAACTCGTCGACGCGGACCGATCCCGGTTCGGAGACGCGGCGCACGTCGTTGCGCGCGAGGTCGACCAGCATCGTGTGTTCGGCGCGTTCCTTGCCGTCGGCCAGCATCTCGCCCGCGAGCCGGCGGTCCTCGACGGGGCTCGAGCCCCGGTCACAGGTGCCGGCGATCGGATTGGACATGACTTCGCGTCCGCGCACGGAGATCAGGGTCTCGGGGCTGGCTCCGACGACGGTCAGGTCGTCGTGGTCGAGCAGGTACATGTACGGCGAGGGGTTCACGTCCCGCATCGCCTCGTAGAACCCGAGGGGATCGATCTCGCCGTAGAGCTCTCGCGTCCGCGAGATGACGCCCTGATAGATGTCGCCGTCGAGGACGTGTTCTTTGGCCCGGCGAACGCTCTCCTCGTACTCGGCTTTCGGCCCGGCGACTTCGTCTTCGCGAACGAATCCGCCCGTCTCCGGCGTTTCGGCGTCGCGAAGCGTCGCCGCGACGCGGGCGGCCTCCTCCTGAAGCGCGTCGTACACCGTATCGGGATCGTCGTCGGCCTCGAGCACGGGCGTGAAGACGAGCGAGACGGTGCCGTCGCGCTCGTCGAACGCCAGCGTCTTGGTCGTCAGGAGGAACTGCGCGTCGGGGAACCGGGAGTCGGGCCGCTCGAGGCCGACTTCCTCGAGCCAGAGGTCGTAGACCGCGTCGTACGCGAGGAAGCCGACCAGGCCGCCCTCGAGATGCTGGCGGTCGTGGTCGGGCACGTTCTCGAGCCGGACATCGGGCATCGCGGCTCGCAGCGCGTCGACGGTGTCGCCGTCGTCGTCGGCCTGCGGCTCCGCGCCCATCTCGGTGAGCGGCGCGTCGTCCGAGAGCGCCTCGACGGTGGCCTCGCCCGACTGGACGGTTACGACGGCCTCGGGGTCGTAGCCCACGTAGGAGTAGCGCGCGTGGCGCTCGGCGTCCGCGTTGCTCGGCCGGAAGGCCCCGTCGGGATCGCTCGAGGCGGTCTTTTCGGCGCTCTCGAGCAGGAAGGCGTACGGCGATCGCTCGCGGTCGCTCGCCTCCGCACGTCCCGTGAGGGCGGTGTAGGCGGCCAGCGGGGTCGTCTCGGTCTCGAGCGTCGCGACGGTGCGGACCACTGCCGGTCGGTCCTCGCGGTCGTCGCTCGTGCCCGCGTACTCGCGGAACGCCTCGCGGCCGATGTCGAACGCTGGCGGCTCGAGTTCGGCGGCGTCTTGGTCGGACATATCCGTCACGGTTCGACCTCCGGCGGACGGCGGGCGCGCTTGGCTCGGTCGACGAACGATCGGACGGCGTCGACGTCCTTGACGCCGCCGCGGTCCTCGACGCCGCTGGCCACGTCGACCGCGAACGGGCCGACGGCCTCCACCGCGTCGCCGACGTTCTCGGGCGTGAGCCCACCCGCGAGGACCAGCGGCGACTCGAGATCAGCGGCGGCCATTCGGGTCCGGTCCCAGTCGTGGGTTCGGCCGGTCCCGCCGCCGCCGTCTTCCCCGGCCGTGTCGACGACCAGCCCGTCGACTACGTCGTCGTAGGTCTCGGCGGTTGCTGCGTCGTCGGCGTCGACCGCGAGCAGGAGTTCGACGTCGAGTTTCGCACGCAGGTAGGCGAGGTCGCCCGGCCGAATGCCGCCGTGAATCTGGAGGGCGTCGGGCTCGATCTCCTCGACCAGTTCGATCGCCGCCGCGGGATCGTCGGGCATCGTCACCAGCACGCTCGTCACGAACGGCGGGGTGGCCGCCGCGAGTTCCGCGGCCCGCTCGCTCGAGACCTCCCGGGGCGTGTCGACCGGAACGTCGCAGATGATGCCGACCGCGTCCGCGCCGGCGTCGACGGCCGCTGCGAGGTCGTCCTCGCTCGTGAGCCCACAGATCTTGACGCGGGTCATCGTCCCTCTGCCGGCTTTGCTGGGGCGTCGCGGAGTCGCTCGAGTTTCGTCGCCGCCGCCCCGGAGTCGATGGCGTCCCGCGCGGCGTCGGCACCGGCCTCGAGCGAGTCCGCTTCGCCGGCGACGTAGATCGCTGCGCCGGCGTTCGCGAGGATGACGTCCCGTTTCGCGCCGGTCACGTCGCCCGCGACGATGCCGCGCATGTCGGCCGCGTTCTCCGCGGGCGCGCCGCCCGAGATATCGTCGATGTCGTGTTCCGAGAGACCGAGATCGGCCGGCTCGAGGGTGTACTCCTCGACGGCCTCGCCGTCGACCTCCGCGACCCGCGTCTCGCCGTGGATCGCGATCTCGTCGGTGCCCGATCCGTGGACGACCAGGGCGCGCTCGACGTCCATTCTGGACAGCGCCTCCGCGAGGACGGGGACCAGATCGGGCTCGTAGACCCCGACGACCTGCGCGTCGGCCCCGGCGGGATTCGTGAGCGGGCCGAGGACGTTGAAAATCGTCCGCATACCGAGTTCCTTGCGCGGGCCGATGACGGCCTTCATCGCCGGGTGGAACACCGGCGCGAGCATGAAGCCGATGCCGTCGGTCTCGATGGCCTCCTCGACGGCCGGCGGCTCGGCCTCGACGTCGACGCCGACCTCCTCGAGCACGTCCGCGCTGCCCGACGACGAGGAGACCGAGTAGTTGCCGTGTTTGGCGACCGGAACGCCAGCCCCGGCCGTGACGATCGCACTCGTCGTCGAGACGTTGATCGTGTTGTAGTCGTCGCCGCCGGTCCCGCAGGTGTCGACCAGCGGCTCCCGGTCGGGCGAGATCGTCCGCGCCGCGGCGCGCATCCCTTCGGCGAAGCCGGCGATCTCGGCCTCTGTTTCACCTTTCGCGCGCAACCCCGTCAGCAGTGCGCCGATCTGTGCCTCCGTCGCGTCCTCGAAGACGGCCGTCGAGGCCGCTCGAGCGTCTTCCTGCGTGAGATCCTGCCCGTCCGTGACTCGTTCGACGTACTCCTTCATTGTGGTCACCAATGTACGTTGTTGTCTTGTAATGCCCAAATCCGTACATCGACTTAAGCGTATCGACCGCCCGCGTGGGGTCGACTCGCGTACGGCGGTCGATTCGAAACCTTCAATTGTGGTGGCGGGCAACGAACGAGTGCAGAGGGCGTGACGACGTGCGCCAGGCTGCGTGAACGCGAAACCAGGCGGGTTGGTGGTCTAGTCTGGTTATGACACCTCCTTGACATGGAGGAGGCCGGCAGTTCAAATCTGCCCCAACCCACTTTTCAGCGACCAGATGCGACGAGCGAAGCGAGACGCTCGTCGCTGAAAAGTCGTTACGGGAGATTTGAATCAGGGAGCAACTTCGCTGCGACCGTGGTTCAAATCTGCCCCAACCCATTTTTAACGGAACAATAGCCGACGAGCGGAGCGTTGCGATACTGCCACGCGACGCGAGTCATCCGTCCCGTTAAAAATTGTTACGGCGGATTTGAACTAGACGGGGCGCGCGCAGCGAAGCGAGCACGTCTCGGCGTCGTTCAAATCCACCCCAACCCACTACTGCTGTCGCGAGCAAACTCCTCTAGTGTCTCTCGATTTCGAACCCGGTAGATCGGCGGCCGGGAGTTCGGAACGTCTCGGCACGGTTCCGGTCTGTCCGCTATTCTTCTACCGCGTGCAAATTCGTGACCGGTCGACCGCTGGCTGACGACTGTTACGTTCGAGAGCGGCCGACTC
Organism: Natrinema sp. 1APR25-10V2; assembly: GCF_031626495.1. Lineage (NCBI taxonomy): Archaea > Methanobacteriati > Methanobacteriota > Halobacteria > Halobacteriales > Natrialbaceae > Natrinema > Natrinema sp. 1APR25-10V2. Next base: position 80,394 of record NZ_JAMQOJ010000011.1, on the reverse strand, counting down.
GGAGACGAGACGTATTCCCGAAACGCCCCCGTGAAACTGTGGCTCCTTCGAGTAGCTGTTCTTTAACCTGGGCACCGCTCTACCGGAACACGTGACCGAAAAACTGTCACTGTTTTCCACGATGTTTGTTTATACAGTTATCCATCGTAGTATATGATATGAGTTCGCACACCGAGCATGCCGACGAGAGTCACGTTCACGAACACCACGCCAGTGCGGTGGGATACGAGACGCCGCGGGCCGCCATCGAGGAGTCGCCTCGAGAGACCGTCGCCTACGTGCCGGCTCTCTACGTCGGGACGGAAACCGACGCCCCGGACATGCTGACCGTCGTCGACGTCGATCCAGACTCGTCGACCTACTGCGAGATCATCGATCGGGTCGAGATGCCCACCAGGGGTGACGAGTTACACCACTTCGGCTGGAACGCCTGCTCCTCGTCCTGCCACGTCGAGGGCGCGGAGCGACGGTACCTCGTCGTTCCCGGTAACCGTTCGTCCCGCCTCCACATTATCGTCGCCGAGGACCGTCAGAACCCCGAACTCGTGAAGGTCATCGAACCCGAGGAGGTCTTCGAGTACGACCTCTCGGCTCCGCACACGGTCCACTGCATCCCGGACGGAATGATCATGATCAGCATGCTCGGCGACGCCGACGGCGATCTGCCGGGCGGGTTCCTCCTCCTGAACGAGGACTTCGAGATCGAGGGCCGCTGGGACACGCCGGGCGACATCCAGATGAACTACGACTTCTGGTATCAGCCCCGCCGCAACGTGATGGTCTCCTCCGAGTGGGCCGCCCCCTCGACCTACCAGTCGGGGTTCGACCTCGAGGACGTCGAGGCCGGGAAGTACGGCCAGCGGCTCCACGTCTGGAACTGGGAGGACCGGACGGTCGAGCAGACGATCGACCTCGGTGAGGAGGGGCTGGTGCCGCTCGAGGTGCGGTTCCTCCACAGCTCCGAGTCCGAACACGCCTACGTCGGCGCGGCGCTCTCGTCGAACATGTTCCACCTGTACAGGGAAGAGAGCGCGGCGCGCAGCGCCGCGAACGAGGCGAGCGGTGGCGAACCGCGAACCGGCGGCGAGTGGCACGCGGACAACGTTATCGACGTCGAGCCGCGCGAGCACGAGGACTGGGACATGCCGGTGCCTGGCCTGATCACGGACCTCGTGGTCTCGATGGACGACCGCTACCTGTTCTTCGCGAACTGGCTCCACGGCGAGGTCCGTATGTACGACATCTCCGATCCGTCCCACCCGCGACTGGTCGATACGCTCTCGGTGGGCGGGCTCTTCGGTGACGTCAGCGAGGTGCAGGGCCGACCGATCCACGCCGGGCCGCAGATGCTCCAGCTCTCGCTGGACGGCGAGCGGCTCTACTTCACGACGTCGCTGTACTCCACGTGGGACGACCAGTTCTTCCCCGAGGAGGGGAAGCGAGGCTCGGTGATGCTCGAGGCTGACGTGGATCCCCGCCGGGGAACGATGACCCTGGACGAGGCGTTCCTCGTCGACTTCGGGACGCTGCCAGCGGGTCCGGCCCGCGCCCACGAGATCCGATGGCCCGACGGCGACTGCACGAGCGACGTCTGGATGTAACGGGCGAGCGCTCGAGGGACTCGAGCCGGGGCTGCTGTGCGGAGACGGACGAGGTGACGAGAGATGAGACGATATTCGGTCGCCGGAATCGGCGACGAGACGGAGCGGACGAGTCGATCGATAGCGACCGCGCTGGTCGGGCTCTCGCTCTGGTCCGTCTCCGTCAGCGCCCACGGCACCGGCGCGCACGCGGGGAGTCAGGGCTCGGCGGGACCGGTGATTCCGTTCGCCGTCGCGATCGGGCTCTCGGCGCTGCTCGGCCTGACGTTCGGGCTCGGTGCCGTCTCGCGCTATCGGTCCGATTCCACGGTCGGGAGCGCTCGCGGCGCGACGCGGACCGAAGTGACGGCGCTGCTGATCGTCTTGGGGCTGGCCGCGCTCTTCGCGGCCCTCTCGAGAGACGTGCTTCCCACGATCGGCGGCGGGACGCTCGGTGCTGCACTCGCGTTGGCAGCCCGCACTCGCGGCGTCTCACCGCACGCCGGCTGTGCCGACGCGGCGCTCGGCGCGATACTGACCCATCGAGTCGTCGAGGGGGCGCTCATCGCGGGCATTTACGCGACGAGCGTCTCGTTCGGATTGATGGCGCTGGCCCTCCTGACGGTGCACGCGGTCGCCGAGTCGGTCGCCGTCGGCGGACTGTACGGGCCCGTCGGCCGGAACTGGGGTGTCGCGAGCGTCGTCGCGGTCCAGTCCGCTTTCGTCGTCGGTGCCGTCGGTGGTGGGCTCCTGCTGGGGTTCCTCACCCCGACGATCGTCACCGTCCTTCTGGCGAGCGTCGGAGGCGTCCTCTTTCTCGCCGGGACGACGGAAATCCGTTCGGTAGCGAGCCGAGCGCCGGCGCATCTCGAGACGTAGCGGGAGCCGCGGTAGCGCCTCCGCCGTCGAGCAGTACGGCCGCCACCGGGACTCGAGACGGGATGCGAATCCGTCAACTGCGCCGCGTTCACTCGGACCGAACCAGCCATCCGAGACCGAGAACTGCGGCGACGAATACGACGAGAACGAGCAGGAGCTCTGACAGCCACTGGATCGACCGTGGGCCGACGTTACCGACCGCGATAAACCCGGCGGCGAGCACGACGACGTTCAGTCCGAGAAGTCCGTTCGTCGTCGTTCGTCTCGCACTCCACGGACGCGTCGAGTCCGACGGCATCGGACGGCCGTTTCCCTCCGAGTGTTGTTAGCGTTCCGATACGTAGTCGGAGATCGACGGTCGTTCCCGTCGCGCTCTCGAGCGACGGCCTGGCCCGCGCGACTGTCGATCGGAACCGAACGGTACAAACCGTCGAGTCGACTCGAGCGTGACATGGAGGTCGTGGGCCGGCTGCTGGCGCTGCTCGTCGTACTCCTGTTCGGCGCGGGCCTGCGGGCGACGGGTGTTCTCGACGGGCGGCGGACCGAACTGCTGAACGCCGTCGCCTACTACGTCGCGCTGCCGGCACTGATCTTCGTCTCGACGTACGACCGCTCGATCGGCGAACTCCTCTCGCCCGCGTTGCTCGGCGGACTCGTCTTCGTCGTGATCACGACTGCGGGGATCGCGTGGCTGGTTCACCGTGGCCGGGACTCGAGCGCGCGCCGGAGCGTCGCGATCGTGCAGTCGTACCACTCGAATCTGGGCTATCTCGGCCTGCCGCTGGTCGCGGCGACGTTCGACGCGTCGGTGACCGCGATCGCGAGCGTCGTGCTGGGGGCCGTGACGCTGACCCAGCTGCCGGTGACGATCCTCGTGCTCTCGACGCTCAACGGGACCGACGCCTCGGTCGCGGCGGAACTCCGCGGCCTGGCGACCAACCCCGTCCTGGGGACGCTGGTCGCCGGCCTCGTCGTCGGCTCGCTCGGTCTCGCACTCCCGTCGCCGGTCGCGACCGGCCTCGAGGGCGTCGGCTCGTTGGCCCTCCCCGTCGCGTTGCTATGCGTTGGGGCGTCCCTGCAGGTCGACCTGCCGTCGGTCGACGTGGGCGCGACCGCCGCCGTCGTCGCGCTCAAGATCGGTCTGATGCCCGCGCTGGCGTGGCTCGTCTTCTCGATACTCCCCGTCGACTCCGCGGCGTTTACCGCTGCCGTAGTAATGCTCGGAACGCCGACCGCGGTCTCGACGTTCGTCTTCGCGAGCGAACTCGGCGGCGACCGACAGTTCGCGTCGTTGAACGTTTTCGTTACGACGCTCTCCTCAGTCGCGACCCTGTTCGTCCTCATCTCGCTGGTGGGCTGATCGGAACGAGACCGTGGCGCTCGAGCGACGATCGCATCGTAAACGAACTACCGCGTCGAGTATCTACCGGGAAAAGAACCGTTTGAGCCGCCCGAGCAGACCGGGATTTTCGTCCGCGGGCTCGCGACCGTCCGACCCGCCCGCATCGCCGTCGACCGAGCCGGCGAGCGGACCGGCGTCGTCCGGCCAGTCGTCTCCGGTCGCACTGGCTCCCGATCCGGTCGTCTCGAGGTCGTCCATCGAGAGGTCGACGTCGTCGATCTCGGGGGTCGATTCGCGGCCCTCGCCGGCCTCGGCCGCCCGCACGTCCGCGCCGGTGACGGTGCCGTCCTCGACGCGGGCGGCCAGTTCCTCGAGCGAGGCGTCCGACGGATCGTCGGGGAGCGACGGCGAACCGTCGACCGCTGCACCGGTATCCGACGCCGGTTCGCTCTCGGCGGCGTCGTCGCTCGGCGCGGATCGCTCAGAATCGTCCGCGCCGGCTGCAGCTTCCGCGTCGGTCGTGGCCTCGTCGGCGTCGGGGATATCGCCCTCGTCGAATTCGGTGGTGACGCCGTCGCGCGTTTCGGTCGTCGTTGCGTTCGCGTCGTTCGACGCCGTCGGCTCCGATTCCGTCGCGTCGAGCGAGTCGAGGATGTCGTCGACGCTCTGTTCGGAGACGACGCGCTCGGGGCCGCCGCCGGGCTCGAGACTGTCGCTTGAGCCGTTCGGCCCCGCCGTGTCGGCGTCGTCGTCCGCGCCGGTTTCGTCGGGTGCGGCGGCGGGTGATCGCTCGTCGCTCATGATGGTGGTCTGTCGCTGCCGGGGACATAATCTTTCCCCTGTCCGGACGGTTCAGGAAACGAACGTGTGATGGGCGTCGAACGGGGGACCGGATCGGGGGCGCTATTCCGCGATCAGCGGGTGGGATCGGACGACGTTGAGGACGGCGCCGACGAGGATGATGATCCCGGCGAAATAGAGCCAGGTGACGAACAGGAGCACGGCACCGACGGCCCCGTAGGCCTGGTACTGGGCGGCGTTGGAGGCGTAGAGCTGAAAGCCGACCTGCAGGACCGTCCAGCCGACGGCGGCGAAGATCGCACCCGGCAGGATCTCGCGCAGATCGACGGGAATCGGCGGGAGGACGTAATACACCGGGAGGAAGACGAGCACGAGTCCGATCAGTAGCGCGAGCCACCCCAGCGCGCCGACGAACGGGAGGTTGTCGGCGACGATCGCCAGCACCGTGCCGATCACGATCATCAGCGCGAGCGCGCCCGCGCCGGCGGCGATCACGGTGAGGCCGTCCCTGATCTGATCGACGAGCGAATCCTCGGCGACGTCGTCGTAGACCTTGTCGAACGCCAGGCTCAGCCCGCGAAAGACCTTGAGCGCACCCCAGGCGGCGACGACGATCGCGATAACGGTCGCCTCGGCGCGCCCGGATTCGGTCGTCATCGCCTGCGTGACCAGCTGTTCGCCCGCCGCCGGGAGATAGTCGCCGGCGACCGAGATCAGCCGCTGGGCCACCTGCTCGCCGCCCAGCAGCGAGCCGACGACGATCGCGAGCAGGATCAGCGGGATCAGCGAGACGAACGCGTAGTAAGCGAAGCCGGCCGCGAGAAAGGTCAGATCTCGATCGCGTGACGTCCGATAGATCGACATAACCGTCCCGGAAACGTTCATAGGCGACGTACGGTCTTCGGGACCAAGAACCTGTAAGTCGTTCGCAGCTACTGCATCCGATCTCCTGTCGTCGTTTTCGTCTCGTCTGTCACCGTTCAGATGTAACGCCGATACGGATCGACCGGGAGTCGGCCTTCCGCGGGTTCACAGGCGGTACGAGGCGGATGGCCCGACTCTCGAGGTCGGGGAGGAAGCCGACACTCGATGACACAAACCACGTTCTAATGGCTGGCCGGCCCAAATCGATAAGTAACGCCAGCTAGTTATGCGAAATATAGTGGAATATCGTCGTACCGCCGTCATCAAACTCGACACTCCCGAAGGAGCCGACGATTCTCTTCGAGAGACTGTCGAGCAGTTCAAACACTGCGCCAACACCGCGAGCGAGTGGTGCTGGCACGGCAACGACGGCTACCACGTCACCTCGAAAGCCAAAACCGAACGTGCCCTCTACGACCAACTCCGCGACGAAACCGACCTAACCGCGAATCTTGTCCAGAAAGGGATTCGGAGAGCAGTCGGAGCCGTTAAAAGCGGAGTATCCCGTCTCGAACGTGGCGAGAACACGTCGCAACCGCACTTCTCGGCAGACAGCGCGGTGTACGACAAGCGGAGCGCGACGTTCCACCGCGACCACGTTTCTCTATCTACCGTGGATGGACGTGCCAAGTGTGACTACATTCTCCCCGATGACTCGGAGGCACCGCCCACAAAGTACGTCTCCGACGAGGACTTCGAGTTTCGGATGGCTCACTTGCAGTACCGCGACGGTAACTGGTATCTCCACGCTTCGATGCGGAAAGTCGAAGCAAACAAGAAAACGCCCGAATCCGAGTCCAAGCACAGAACAGTCCTTGGTGTAGATTTGGGCGTCAACAACCTCGCAGTCGCTTCGACGGGCCGATTCTGGTCGGCAGACGAGTTCAACCACTGGCGTCGAGAATACGGGAAACGCCGTGCATCGCTTCAGCAGTGTGGTTCTCGACACGCCCACAAGGACATCGAATCAGTCGGGCAGAAAGAGTACGGGCGGTTCGAGATACACTTACACACGGTGGCGAACGAACTTATCGAAGAGTCCGTCGAGAACGATTGTTCGCATATCGTGTTCGAGGATTTGACCTACATCCGGGAGAACATTCCCGAGGCGACGTGGCAACACGTCTGGGCGTTCCGACGCCTCTACGAGTACGTCGAATACAAGGTCAAAGAACACGGCATCGAAGCCGTACAGGTAGACCCACACAACACGTCGAAGCGTTGCTCGACGTGTGGGTTTACCCACGGCGACAATCGCCATCAAGAATCGTTCGAGTGCCAGCAGTGTGGGTATGAGAACCACGCCGACTACAACGCTTCCAAGAACATCGGTTTGCAGTATCTCCGTCGCAGGCAAAACGCAGGCGACGGAGGCGCACCCGTAGATGTGCGCTTGAATCGCGGGACGTTGAACGTGAGCGGGGAGTACGTACCCCCTGCCTCGGCTGAGGCATAGAACGGGAGTCCACGCGAAAGTCTCGGGGCCATTCGGAAGATCTTCGATCTTCCGTGATGATGAGACGGCGAAGCCGTCTCGAACCACTTGACCCCGAGGCGATTTACCACGTCTGACAGAAGTTCTGACCCGCGTAGACCGCGCCGTCTTCGGTGACGTAGACGCCGACGCCCGCTCGGTCCCAGCGGGGCGTGTCGCCCTCCTCGAGGATCGCCTGCCGGTGGGGCGTCGAGTTCATCCACTGGTTGACGAGGCCGGTCGCGAGTCCCTCGGCAGTCCGGTGGCGGACGGTGCCGTCGCCGCCGGGTCGCCCGACGGGCCGGCCGACCCACGTCTTCGCGATGTTCTCGCCGTACCCTCGACAGTAGTTATCGACGTCGCTGAACCGATCGTAGGGACCCTCGCCGTCGGGGTTCCTGTGGGCGAAGTAGTTCCGCCGGGCCATATCGTAGCTGTGTGCGCGCGCGACGGACGCGACCGTCCCGTCCCACTCGAGCGGCTCGAGGCCGTGTTCGGCCCGCCGCTCGTTGACTTTCGCGTGAACGAAGTCCTCGACGGTCGCGGATCGGATCACCTCGACGTCGGTCTCGTAGCTCGAGCCGCCGGGGTCGTCGGGGTCGGTTACCGCGGGATCGCGATCGCCGGCCGGCGGCGGATCGGCGCTGGGCGACGGCGGCTCCTCGAGACCGACTCCGGGGCCGTCGACGAACTGCGGTGCGATCAGTGCGGCCCCGAGAGCGAGCGAACAGACGAGGGCGACGACGACGAGGAAGTTGACCAGCCCCCGCAGCAGCGCGCGGTCGACACTTTCGCCCGCATCCGTTCGCACTGTTCCGGGCCGCCGACGATCCATTTGGTCGTCTCTCGGACCGGCGGTACAAGACGGTCGCGGCCGCTCACAGTCAGTGAGACGCGAGTGTGTCGCCAGTGACAGTTATGCAGTCGTTTCCGCACCGCCAGCATCGCCGAAGATCGTCTCGTGGATTCCGATGACGAGGCCGGGTACGACCGCCATGAACAGGTGTTCCTCGAGCGGGATGCCGGCGACGTCGATCCCGGTCCGGAGTTTGATATCGAAGACGCCGACGGCGAGGGTGTACCGGTCCCAGACGTAGGCGATTGGGTACAGTGCGAGGATGGTAACAGCCGCTTTCCGACAGGCGTTCGCCCGCCGAAGGAGCACGGCGGCGACGGTTCCCCAGAGAATCTCCGTGACGAGGTACGTGTATCGACCGAAGACGCTGATGTCGCGCATCACGGGGTGCTTCAACGGCCCGTACAAAAACCCCGCGGCCGGAACCACCCGGCCAAAACGGGGCAGTACGTTAAATACCTCGGCGACGGTACGTCTCGGTAGAAGGATGAATATCGCTGATATCGCCACCACGGAGTTTATCGAAGTCGACGTCGGGACGCGAATGGGGAAGGTTCGTTCTATGTTCGAGGACGGCAACCCCAAGGGAATAATCGTCACCAACGACGGGGAGTACGAGGGCGTCATCAGCGAACGGGAGGTGCTCCAGTCCCACGTCGAGGACGACGCCAAGGTAGCGGCACTCACCAAACCCAGCCGAAACGCGCCGGCTCCCAAGGTCGACCGCCAGGAGGACGTCCGGGAGACCGCACGCGTGCTCGTCGAGAGCAACGCGAAGGTCGCGCCGGTCTTCGAAAACGGTGAGCTCTGGGGCGTCATCACCGACGACGCGATCCTCGAGGCGGTCCTCGAGAACCTCGACGCGCTCACCGTCGAGGACATCTACACGGCCGATCCGGTCACCCTGGACGAGGACGACGGGATCGGCAAGGCGATCAATCTCCTGCGTGAGCACGGAATCTCCCGACTGCCGGTCATGAACGAGAACGGCTACCTCTCCGGGGTCGTGACGACCCACGACATCGCCGACTTCGTCATCCGGAAGAGTAACTCGACGACGACCGGCGACCGGGTCGGCGACAGCCAGCGGATGCTCGACGTGCCGGTCTACGACATCATGAACAGTCCCGTCGAGACGACGACGCTCGACGCGACCGCGAAAGAGGCCGTCGAGGCGATGCTCGAGCAGGACTTCGCGGGGCTGATGGTCACGCCTGCGGACGACGACCGGGTCGTCATCGGCGTCATCACCAAGACGGACGTCCTGCGTGCGCTGACGTTCACCGAGGAAGAGCACATGGACGTGCAGATCACGAACATCTCGATGCTCGACACCATCACCCGGGAGTCGATCGTTCAGAGCGTCGAGGACGTCGCGGACAAGTACGCCGATATGCAGGTAATGCACGCCCACGTCCGCTTCCACGAGCACAACGAGAAGCTCCGTGGCACCCCGCTGGTCCAGTGCCAGATCCGCCTGCGAACCAATCAGGGGCAGGTCGCCGGCACCGGCGAAGGCTACGGCGCCGAGAACTCGTTCCGCGTCGCGCTGGACAAACTCGAGCGCAACGTCCTCGAACTCAAGGGCGTCACCAGCGACGAGGAGTACCGCGGTCAGCTCCTGCGGAAGCTGAACGAAATCTAATCGGGCCGTCGACGCGTCGCCGTCGATTCGTCTCGTTTTTCCGCTCGTCTCGCGTCAGGGCCGGGCCGCCTCGTCCCCACCCTCGAGTCCCGTGTCCGTGATTCGGAACTGTACCGACTCGCCGGCGGGTTTCGAGCGGTGTTTCTCGAGGGTCGCGCGCCGGTTACCGCCCCGGAAGCGCTCGAGGCGGACGATCGCACCGGTCCAGTGTTCCAAGGTGTTCCCGCCCAGTCCCTTCGTCCGATCCGAGTCGGGGTCGGCGAACACCTGATTCGTCAGGACCACGGCCAGATCGTGTTTGCGGGCGAGCGAGAGCAGGTGGGTAACCTGCCGGGTGACGCTGCGTAACGCCTCCCCTTCGTCGCCGTCGCCGGTGCGTTCGAGGCGGTAGAACCCGGTCGCGCTGTCGAGGACGATCAGGTCCGCTCGCTCGGCGAACTCCTCTGCGTCGCGGACGGCTTCCGCCTGCTCCTCGAAGTCCAGCGCGTCCTCGATGACGATCCGCGAGGCCACGGCCTCGATGTCGTCGGCGGTCTCGCCGTCATCGGTTTCGACCGCCCCGCCGTTGTCTCGAGGAGCCGCATCGTCGACCGTGGCCTCGAGCAACTGCTGGAAGCGGTCGACCGACACTCCCTCGGTATCGATGTAGACGACGGTGCCGCCGTCGGCCGCGGTTCGGACGGCCGCCGACAGCGCGAGGTTCGTCTTCCCCGCGGCCGGCGGGCCGTACAACTGCGTGACGGTGCCGCGTTCGAACCCCCCACCGAGCAACTCGTCGACCGGGCCACAGCCGGTTTGAATCGCCTCGTCGGTCACGGTTCGAGTTGGCAGGGTACGCGCAAAAAGGCCCCGGAACGGATCTGCGAGTGGGATAGCAGAAGAGCGCTCCTCCCGCAGATCAGACAACGACGTTTCGACTCGGACGGTCTTCGGTCCAGAGACGGATCTCTTCGTTTCAGACAGCAAGCGGTTTCCGGACGATAAGTCGCGATCTGCTCGCGAGAGCGACGTCCGGTAAAAGCCTACATATGTTCACAACGGTATCGCCGCGATCTCAGCCGAACCACACGACGGGCAATCGGTGTGGCCGTTCGAGAGCGTTTTCCCGCAGCGTCGACATTCGTAGTGAATAGACAACCGTCGTCGTTTGTCGGTACCGTTTCCGAGAAGCTGAAGCAAATAATCACGGAGAGCCATTTCTGAGCAACGAGTTCTGTTGCTCGTCCGGACAGTAAATGCTTTGTGATAATTCGAAAATATAAGGGACTAGAACTAGACATTTGTTAATTTATTCTCTGGATCGTGGTCTACTTCGGCCGGTAGGAACGGTGGACAGCGCCGACGCGAGTCGATTCGCCCGAGCCCGTTCTCGGATCACCCGCTGTGCCGTCGTCTGCATCGGCGCCGCCAGACGGATAGGCCCCGTCGAGGACCGCTAGTAGCGGCGGTGTCGGGGTTTCAGTCTGGTGTCGATAGCTAATCGAGACGGCCCGTCAGCACACGTTTATTGATTTGCGGAATCGACGGTCAAAACGTGATCGTCGTCGCCACGGCAGACTTCGAAGTGTACCACGGCGTCGTCAACGAACTCCGCGACCGCGGAACGACGTTTACGACCGTCGAGCCCGAGGAGGAACTCCCCGAGCAGACGACCGTGGTCGTCACGGGAGCCGATCACGCCGACGACTTCGACGCCGTGCCGACGATCGTCGCCGATCCCGACGACCCCCGACGTGCGGTCGATCAGGCGCTGGCCGCGGTCCGGGGCGACGGCGGTCGAACTATCATCGGCGTCGACCCCGGCCGCAAACCCGGCATCGCCGTCCTCACCGGCGAAACGATCGTCGCGGCGTTTCAGGTCCCGCTCGGCGACGCCGTCGAGGTAATCCAGCGCGAGGCCGCCGAGGCACCGTCCCCGATCGTCCGCATCGGCGACGGCTCCCGCCTCGAGAGCGCGAAACTCGTCACGGACCTCGAGGACGTACAGGTCGAACTCGTCGACGAGACGGGGACGACCCCGTATCTCGGCACGGGCGCGCGGGGGATGGGCGACATGCTGGCCGCGGTCAACATCGCCCGACTCGAGGGGGAGGTCGTCGACGCGCGCCAGATCGAGCCGACCGACGGGGAGATCCAGGTCATCAAGGACCGCTCGCGCGAGCAGAGCGAACACAACCGGGCGATCGACGAGGTCCTCGCGCGCCGGGTCGCCGCCGGCGAGTTGACGATCGACGAGGCGCTCGACGAGCATCGGAACGGTGGTGACGAGCCGTAACTGCGCCGCAGTAAGAGATCGATTACAGTGTGTCATGAAGGCACTACCGAGTGCCGCCGCTCTGGAGGCGCGAAAACGAAAGAATCGAAATTAGCCGTCACGTCGGTCGAAAATCGACCGTGTGACCGAATGCGATTACGCGCCGACCCAGACGTTCGTCGAGGAGACGGACGCGAACTGGACGTTCTCGTTCTCCTGCATGGTGATCTGCGAGCTGCCGGCACTCCCGCCGTTTTCGGCGACCGCAACGGAGGTGTGCTGCTGGTTCAGGTTCTGCTGGGTGACGAACTGGTGCTGTTCGATCGCCGCGCTCGCCGTCTGGTCGACGTCGTTCGTCTGTGTGGCGTTGGCGGCGTAGTCGTACGACATGCCGGGGGTGGACGTACCCGAGTTGCCGTCGACGGTGAGCGTCGTACTCGAGGTGCGGGTGACGTCTTCGGAGACGTAGCCCGGGCTCGCGTAGACGTTCAGCGCGTTGGCGTATCCGATCTGGGCGTTGTAATTCTGCTGGAAGGCCATCTGGACGGCGGTAGCCTCGCTGCCGTTCTGTGCGATGGCCATCGCGCTGTTCTGCAGGTTGATCCAGACCGATAGCGCATACCTCCGTCTTCAGGCGGAGGTCAAGCGACAGGCATAGTGCGCTAGTTCACGAGTCCCACCATTACTGGATTTTCCATGCACCACCGGAGGTATTAAGACGCCGACTACCCATAGTGTGCAACACGGATGAAGACCACACGGCACGCGACCTACAACCTCAACTACCACATAGTGTGGCTGCCGAAGTACCGCAACTCGGCACTCGTCAACGAGGTCGCCGACCGTGTGCGTGACATCCTCCACGAGATCGCCGACGGCAAGGGCTTAGAGATAATCGACCTGACCGTTCAGCCCGACCACATCCACCTGTTCGTCAGTAGTCCGCCGAAACATGCCCCTTCGCTTCTCGCCAACTGGTTCAAGGGTATTTCCTCGCGGAAATACAACCACCGCTACGCGGACAACGACGGTGAGAAGATTCGATGGGCGAGGGGCTACTACGCAGGGACGGCGGGCCACGTGTCCAGCGAGACGGTTCAGGACTACATCCGGCGCCACGAGGAGGGCGAGATATGACCGATCTCACCAAGACGCTGGAACTGAAACTGGTAGACCCGAACGCGCACAAACAGCGGAAACTCCGTGAGACGCGGGCTGCCTACCAGCAGGCCCTTTGGGATGCGTTCGACGCTGGTTGCACCACCCAAGCCGAAGCGAACGACGTGGTAGTCAACTACGACCTGTCAGGGTACGCGAAGAACGCGCTCAAGAAGTACGTCCCGCAGTTGACGACGACGTACAACGCGGGCGACCTGCACGACGACCACCCTGTTCGGTTCACCAACGAGGGGCTACGCCTCAACCACAAGCCCGAGAACGCTATCGAGTGGTACGTCAAAATCCCGCACCACGAAGACTACCACCTCTGGATGCCAGCACAGCCGAATCCCGACCAACGGGACTGGTTAGAAGCGTTGAACGCTGGTGACGCCGAGATGGGTGAGAGTCGGCTATTCCAGCGAGACGGAGCATGGTATCTCCACGTCACCACGACCCGCGACGTGGAGGAGCGTTCCGAGGCGACCGACGATGAACGGACGCCTATCGGAGTGGACATCGGGGAAGCGTCACTCGTCACGGTGTGTCACCGCGACGACCACGGTTCTCCGACCCGCCCCGAACTGTGGGCCGACGAAGGCAAAACCGTTCGTCGGCTTCGCAAAACCTACTTCACCGCCACGCGACGGCTTCAAGAACGCGGAAGCGACCGTATCGCTGAGTCGTTCGGCGACGGTTTGTGGACCCAGATAGCCGACGTGTTCCACCGTGTCACCCGCGAAGTTGTGGAGTACGCGGAATCCGTCGAGAATCCCGTGCTGGTTCTCGAAGACCTGACGTACATTCGGGAGTCGATGGACTACGGCGAGTACATGAACCGCCGTCTCCACGGGTGGGGGTTCGCTAAACTCCACGCGCAGATACGGTACAAGGCTATCGAGAAGGGGATTCCTGTCGAAACGGTGAATCCGCGTAACACGTCGAAGGAGTGCCATGCGTGTGGTGAAGTGGGGTATCGTCCGAAGCAGGCGACGTTCAAGTGTACGAACGACGACTGCTGGATGGGCGAGTACCAAGCGGACGTGAACGGGGCGATAAACATCGCAGACCGCTACCTCAGCGGAGAGAGTCGTTCCAGAGAACACACGAACGACGATGACTCGGCTGAGGATGGGGCGCGTTTGACCGCGCCACAAGACAGCCACGCCGATGCTGAAACCCAGCAGGCGACGCGTGGAACGTATGCGTCTTGAAACCACAGGGCCGTTCCACTCGGCCTGAAATCCCGTGGCGGGATTCCCACGTCTTCAGGCGTGGGAGGAGGTCAAGTTGACGTTGCCGACGTTCTCGAACTGGGTCTCCGCGCTCTGCAGGTGGCTCTCCGCGGTGGCCGATCCGCGCTGCTCGTTGTCGTTGTACTGGTTTGCTTCCTGGACGGAGGTCGCTTCGCCGCCGTCGATCGCGATCGACACCGCCGAGCCCTGCTCAGGGATGTTACCTGATCGATGTCCTGTGTTCGAGTCGGGCCCCGCGATCTATACCGGCTGTTGGACGAGGTGAACGAAGTCCACATGAATCATCGACTTAGCGAACGGTACAGAAAAGCAGTAAAAAGGGCAGGCGGTTAACAGAAGTTTTGCGTGGCGTATACTTTCCCGTCGTCAGTCACGTAGACACCGATCCCTTCGTGTTCCCACTGCGATGCGAGGATGTTCTCCCTGTGTCCCGGGGAGTTCATCCACTGGGTCACGATCGCGTCTGCGAGCCCCCGTTCCGTGGTGTAGGTGGCGGTACCGCCGTCGGTACGAACCGCCCTGTCGTACCACGTCTGCGCGATGTTCTCTCCGCCGGTGTAGTACGTTCCGCCGCTACCGCCGACGCGGCACTCGTAGCCCGCCTCCGCATATCGGTCGGCGAAATTATCGCCTTCGGGGTCCGTGTGCGAAAAATATCCTCGCTCCGCCATATCCCGACTGTGTTCGCGTGCGATGTCGCGGAGTTCCGCGTCGAACTGCAGTTTCTTCAGCCCGCGTGCGGTCCGTTCTTCGTTTACGGCATCGTGGATGTGGCGTTCAACCGTAGCGATATCGAGGCCGTTCGATTCGGTCTCGTCCGTCTCGTCAGCGGTGGTGTTATCCTCGCTGGTGTCAGACGATTCGCTGTCGTTTTCTGCTTGGCCGTCCGTCCTGTCAGAGTCGCTCCCCGTGTCGGCGGAATCGTCTGTTTGGCCGTCGCCTTCCATCGGTGCATCGACGGAGTCACTACTTCCGTCGTTACCGTCGACGCTCGAGTCCTCGTCTGCCGACTCGTCCGTCTCGCTCTCATCCGCTTCCGTATCGGTGTCCGAAGGGGTTTCGTTCGATTCCGCTTCCGAATCGTCTGTCGAGCTCTCGTTCGTATCAGCATCGTCAGACTTTCCGCCGGAATTATCCGCTTCAGTATCTCCGGATCCGTCGTCGCTATCGGTGTCCGGATCGGCAGTACCGTCGGTACCGGTCGTAGCGTTGTCGACACCGTCATCGGGGTGGGAATCTACGCAACTCGATCGTATATCTGCTGTCTCGAGTCCGAACGCCTCGAAAAGGCTAGCGAAGCGCGTCTCGAACAACGCACAGACTCTATCCCGCTCCTGCTGAGTTGTTTCGGTTGCGGTGACCGTAACCTGTTCGACGCTCGTGGAGGAATCGTCAGTCGTGCCGGTCGCCGCGGAGGGCGTCGCGGCCATCGCGACTCCCGTCCCAGCCGAGCTCAGTACGAGAACCGCGACCATCGCGAGGATTATTCCCGGCTTCGATATTCTGCTCATCGACACATATCCCTACGAAAGAAACATCGATTAATAATCGGCTGAATATGTCTTTTCTTTATATTCGATCAAAGATCCTTTTATAAGGTTTGTTTTCACCAAATGTGCCTAATCCACTGGGGAAAGACGATAACGTCGAGGGAGAATGTACAGCGCCGGACCGATCGAATCAGTCCCCGAGTGTTGCCAGAGGACACGATCGGACTCCGCGTCGAATCGTCGATGGCTATCCTGGGGTGGCCTATCAGTACACGTTTATTCGTTTGCGGGGCCGACGGTCGGAACGTAATCGTCGTCGCGTTCGCGATCGCGGTCGTCGCCGGCGAGTTGACGATCGACGAGGCGCTCACTGAACATCGAGACGACGATGACAAAGCCACAGGGTCGGCTAAATTGGACCGTTTTGACGAGTTCTAGCCGTACTGTCCGCGACTCGTTCAGCAGTTGGTAGCCTATATACGGCTAGCGAGCAATGTTCCGAAACGGATTGATGGGATGTCTCTCTGGAGTATCAATGGAAAAGAAACGGATACTATCAGTCACGTCGGTCGAAAATCGACCGTGTGACGGGATCTAATTACGCCTCGGCCCAGATGCTCGTCGCTGCGACGGACGTGAACTGGACGTTTTCGTTCTCTTGCATGCTCACCTGTGCCGCGTTTGCGCTCCCGTTATCTTCGGCCACTGCCACGGCCGAGTGCTGGTTGAGGTTCTGTTGAGTAACGAACTGCTGTTGCTCGATAGCAACAGTCGTCCCCTGGCTGATGTCGTTTTTGTGGTGTGCGCTGGTATCGTAGTCGTACGAGATTCCGGGGTCGCTCTGGACGTCATTTCCACCGACTGTCACGGTCGTACTCCTCGTTTGCGTGGCGCTGTCGGTAACGTATCCCGGACTCGCGTACACGTTGAGTGCTTCCGCGTATCCAACTTGAGCGTTGAGGTTCTTCTGGTCGGCGATCTGGAAGGCGGTCGCTTCGCTGCCGTTGATCGCGATGGCCATCGCCGTGTTGTTCAGATTGACGTTCAACTGCTCGACGGACTGTCCCTGTGCGACCATGGCAGTCGCAGTTTGCTCACCGTCGCCTTCTTGACCTTTCTTCGGGTTCTCGTCGGTACTCTTCTTCGGCTTGTCAGTGCCGACGACATCGCTTTCGCCGATGTTCGCGACGTTCATGCCGGCCATCGACGAGATAACGTTCATCGCGTTCGCGCTTCCGATCTGCTGGTTGAAGTTGCTCTGATCCGTGAGCTGGATCGCCGTCGCGGTGCTGCCCTCGCCGACAGCGATGGCGACAGCGGCGACTCCTTGGTTGACGTTATTCTGACTAACGTTCTGGTCTTGGGCAACGAATGCGGACGCGTCCTGCGTTTCGTCGTCCTTCTTGCCCTTCTTGTGATCGTCGTACTCTCCGAATTTGCCGTCCCCGAGGTACACATTGGATGCGTTGGCAGCCCCCTGCTGAATATTCTGGTTGGCCTGTTTCGTCTGTTGGAAGGCAGTCGCCTCACTATCGTTCACTGCGAGTGCGAAGGCGGTGCTCTCCCTATTGTAGTTGAGCTGGGCGACATTCTGCGCTTGGGCTACCGCTGCAGTCGCCGTCTGGGTAGCCGTCGGCTCACCCTCTTCGTCGGCGATCCCCCAGCCGCTGAACTGCTGGCCACCACCGCTACTGTTCGCCATGAGGAGGTGGACGTCGCCGACGTTCTCGAAGTCTGTCGTTCTGGAGTCGAACATCCGATTCTTAGCAGACGCCTCGCCTTGCTGGACGTTCATGTTCTGCTGGTCCACGTCCTGAACGGCCGTCGCTGTTCCGTTGTCTATCGCGATGGAGACAGCGCCACCCCTTTCTTGGATATTTACCTGGTTAACGTTCTGGTACGAGATGACATCGGCGATCGCCTCTTGCTCTTCGGCATCCGCCGAGCCAGCCGCATGCGCATCAATGAAGTCGTCCAGATCCTGAGTGCTGAGATCGGCGCCGAACACTAAGTAGAGGTCCTCGCCGTCCTGAAGCGTGTATACTGGTTTGTCCTGTACGTCTCGGTCGCCGCCGGCAGCTGCCGGGCCGACCATCCCCACCATGGAGATGGTGACCATAACAGCGACGAAAATCGTCGTAATCTGTGATCGTTCGGGCATTTTGTAGGTCGTGATTAGTGTCGAATGACCTGTGACGGTCTTTCTTGCTGAATCTCTGCGACGCGAACCATCCTATCTTGGATACAGTCTTTGTTATCAACGCTTTGTGAGTGAGAAGGTCCGTCCTACTGTCCCGGGAAGCTAGTAACTGGCATTAGTCAGCAAGCGAGCGAGGGAAGTGCCGAATTTCTCGACTGTTTCGCCCGGATTTAGCCGACAGAACCACCAACGGTAGCAGAAAGAGTACTTCAGATCTGATTTAATGACTGTGTGAGGTATTCAGATTAAAACGGAATAATAATTTTTAGAACCATTCAAGAAGAGATATCGTTTTGTAAGGAAATTACGGGGACGGCATGGGGATAATATGCCAATCAATCCGATCCTATAACTCATTTTATACCAGTTTCGATACCAATTCTAGTGTAAGTCAAGCAAAACGACGCGCAAAGGTCGGTTCTAATCCTTTTTGAGGCGCTCTATTTCGATCACAATCTCGTATAGGTGCTGAAACCATGATTTGGTTTAATACGAGATATGATCGACAGGCTTGCTTGGGCAACGCGCCGTGGCATCCGCTCGGATCGGTCGGACGAGCTGTGAAGGTATCGTGCAGCCGGCCGGTACGTAGAGACAGTTCCGGTGGTCCGCGCGTGTATGCCCACTCGCGAAACAAACACAAACCATGAAACGAACAATCAGATCGGCAATCACGGTCGCACTGGCTCTCGGCCTAATGCTCACGATGGGTGCAGGGGCCGCGGCAGCGTCTAGTAACTACGGTCAGACGGATGCTGTCGTCCAAGTTAACTCCGTCAGCGATTCACCGACACTCTCTGATGCATCCGGGGGAGCTATCGTGATCGGTGGCCAACACGCTGATACCACGCAGAGTGCCGACGCTGCATCTTCTGCTTGGTCTAGCAGCGCCTCCAATGCCGAGGCCGACGGTGACGCCACGTCTGAGAGTAACCCCACGGCTGAGGGCGACACCACGGCCGAGGGCGACGCTGAAGGCGAGGACGCTGAGGCTGAGAACGAAGCCGAAGGTGAGAACGAAGCCGAAGGTGAGAGCGAAGCCTCGACTGAGAACGAGGCTGAGAGCGAGTCCGAAAGCGAGGCCGAGAGCGAGGCCGAAGGCGGTGAAAATGAGAATGAAGTCGATCAGGAGATGGAACTCGAAGACATCTACGGCGGTGACGGCGGAACCGCCAACAGCTTCAGCTCGTTCGATCAGAGTAACCAGAACCTTGGGTTCTAATATCGAGTAGAGCCGAACCTCAAAATATTTCCTTTTTCGGACTATATAAGGCAGTCATCATTTCGCAGCCGAAGTCAGACCGAAATTGTAGAGTTGAGCGTACTCTAATCACCAGGAAATTGAATGCTATAGTTCTATTTCTGGGATGACGCTCGCTTGGCTCGTTGTATCACTTCTCGAATCGGATATTCTGTCTCACTCGCGACCGCCGCCGCCTCGTCGTACTCCGCGCTCACGTCGTAGACCTCGCCGTCGGCATCGCTCGCGATTTTCACGGTGACCTCGTACTCCTCGCCGTCTATCTCGAGCGTCACCGTCTCGAACTCCCGCTGGGCGATCCACCGATGGGTCACACCGGCATCGCGAACGCCGAGCGTCCCGGTCTCCTCGGCCAGCGCTCGAGCGACGCGTTCCCGATCTTCGGGCTTGCAGATGACCTTCACGAGGTGGCCGGGACGGGACTTCTTCATCGTCGCGGGGAGGACCGACACGTCTCGCGCGCCCGCACGCGAGAGCGACTCCTGTAGTCCGCCCAATACCTCGGGCGTCGCGTCGTCCAGATTGGTCTCGAGCACCGCGATATCGTCTTTCACCAGCGCACCCTCACCGGTTCCGATCAGTGCGCGCAGCACGTTCGGGTGCGGATCGAGGTCGTAGCCCCCGGCGCCGTAGCCCGACGCCTCGAGGGAAAGCGCGGGCAGGGAGTCGACGCCGTCGGCGACGTGGCCCAGGATCGCCGCGCCGGTGGGTGTCAGCAGTTCGGCGTCGACGGGGCCACCCCGCAGCGACCAGTCGGCCCGCTGGGCGATTTCGACGACCGCCGGCGTCGGGACGGGGTACTCGCCGTGGCTCATCGACACCGTTCCGCCGCCGGTCGCGAGCGGCGTCGTGACGACGCGGTCGGGTTCGAGGTCGTGGAGCAACGCCGCGGCCCCGACCACGTCTGCGATGGCGTCGTCGGCACCGACCTCGTGGAAGTGGATCGACTCGAGGTCCTCGCCGTGGACGCCGGCTTCCGCCTCGCCGAGCAGTTCGAAGATCGCGAGCGCGTCGCGTTCGACCCCCGGCTCGAGGCCCATGTCGGCGACGATCTCGCGGACCTCGGTGTAACTGCGGTGGGGTCCGTGTCCCTCGGCGCGGACGCCGTCGTCGTGGCCGTGGCTGTGACCGTGATCGTGCCCACCGTGGTCGTGGTCTTCGTGATGGTGGCCGTGTCCGTCGTCACCGTGGTCGTGGCTGCGGTCGTCTTCGTCGTCCCGCTCGTCGGTACCGTGGTCGTGTCCACCGTCGCCAGGGCGTTCGCCCGACAGGAACACGTCGACTGTCGTCGCGGCGATGCCGCTCTTCTCGGCGTCGCCGATCCGATACTCGAGGTCGAGGGCGTCCGCGACGGGCTCGAGAGCGTCGGGATCGGCTCCGGCGTCGATGAGGGCAGCGAGGAGCATGTCGCCGCTGGCACCCATGCGGCCGTCGAAGGCCAGAATTCGCATACGTACGATGGGGCGTGGAAGCCGCAAAAACCCTCCCCTCTCGCCCGCTCGAGCGGCTGTCGATAGGGCCAAAACCGTCCGAGTCCGGTACATCTTTGTAGCGTCCCGACTTAAGTGACTGTGGTACCAACTAGCACAGAAATGTGGGCTAACACAAAACATATCCGCTCACGAATCGGAGTCATTGACATCGCCGTCCATCCCTAAATCATGAACGAAGTCCAACTTGAGGTTGCCAAGGCGTACCCGAACGACTCGGGTCGTGGTATCGCCCGACTCGACCCGGACACGCTGTTGCATCTGAAGCTCAGTCCGGGCGACATCATCGAAATCGAGGGCGCAGACACTACTGCCGCGAAGGTCTGGCGCGCAGACCGGCAGGACTGGAACACGGATACCGTCCGCATCGACGGCTTCACCCGCCAGAACGCTGACGTCGGCATCGGCGAGCGAGTAACGATCCGCAAGGCCGAAGCGACGAAAGCCGACAAGCTCACCCTCGCGCCGCCGGAGGAGGCGTCGGTTCAGTTCGGTTCCGACGCCGCCGGCATGGTGAAACGACAGATCCTCAAACGGCCGGTCGTCGGCCGCGACATCGTTCCCGTGATGTCCTCGACGAACCACCCGTTCATGCGCTCGCCGGGGCAGGCGATCCCGCTGATCGCCGTCGAGACCGAACCCGAGGGCGTCGTCCTCATCACCGAGGACACCGACGTCGAACTCCGCGAGGAACCCATCTCGGGCTTCGAGAAGACCGGGGGCGGGATCACCTACGAGGACATCGGCGGCCTGCAAAACGAGATCCAGCGCGTCCGGGAGATGGTCGAACTCCCGATGAAGCATCCGCAGATCTTCAAGAAGCTCGGCATCGAGCCGCCACAGGGGGTTCTCCTCCACGGCCCGCCCGGGACCGGGAAGACGCTGCTCGCGAAAGCGGTCGCCAACGAGACCTCCGCCAGTTTCTTCTCTATCGCCGGCCCGGAGATCATCTCGAAGTACTACGGCGAGTCCGAACAGCAGCTCAGGGAGATCTTCGAGGACGCCACCGAGGAGTCGCCCTCGATCATCTTCATCGACGAACTCGACTCCATCGCGCCCAAGCGCGAGGACGTCACCGGCGAGGTCGAGCGCCGCGTCGTCGCCCAGCTGCTGACGATGATGGACGGCCTCGAGTCCCGCGGCCAGGTGATCGTCATCGCGGCGACAAACCGTGTCGACTCGGTCGACCCTGCACTGCGTCGCCCCGGCCGGTTCGACCGTGAGATCGAGATCGGCGTCCCCGACGAGACGGGTCGCGAGGAGATCCTCCAGATCCACACCCGCGGGATGCCGCTGTCCGACGACGTGAGCCTCGGTCACCTGGCCGACGAGACCCACGGCTTCGTCGGTGCCGACATCGAGAGTCTCACGAAAGAGGCCGCGATGAAGGCACTGCGGCGCTACCTCCCCGAGATCGATCTCGACGAGGAGGACATCCCGCCGAGCCTCATCGACCGGATGATCGTCAAGCGCGAGGACTTCCGCGGTGCGCTGAACGAGGTCGAGCCCTCGGCGATGCGCGAGGTCCTCGTCGAACTGCCGAAGATTTCGTGGGACGACGTGGGCGGCCTCCACGACGCCAAAGAGCAGGTCCAGGAGTCCGTCGAGTGGCCCCTCTCGAACCCCGAGCGGTTCGACCGGCTGGGCGTCGATCCGCCGGCCGGCGTGTTGCTCTACGGCCCGCCCGGGACCGGGAAGACGCTGATGGCCAAGGCCGTCGCCAACGAGACCAACGCGAACTTCATCTCGGTGCGCGGCCCGCAGCTGCTCTCGAAGTGGGTCGGTGAATCGGAGAAGGCCATCCGGCAGACCTTCCGCAAGGCGCGGCAGGTCTCCCCGACGGTGATCTTCTTCGACGAACTCGACGCGCTCGCGCCGGGCCGGGGCGGTGAGACCGGCTCGAACGTCTCCGAGCGGGTCGTCAACCAGCTCCTCACCGAACTCGACGGGTTAGAGGAGATGGGCAACGTGATGGTCATCGGCGCGACCAACCGGCCGGACATGATCGATCCCGCGCTGCTGCGCTCGGGGCGGTTCGATCGGCTGGTCATGATCGGCGAGCCCGACGTCGACGGCCGCGAACGGATCCTCGAGATCCACACGCAGGACACGCCGCTGGCCGCCGACGTCACGCTCCGAGAGATCGCCGAGATCACGGACGGCTACGTCGGCAGCGACCTCGAGTCGATCGCCCGCGAGGCGGCCATCGAGGCCCTGCGCGAGGACGAGGAGGCGGACGTCGTCGAGATGCGCCACTTCCGGCAGGCCATGGAGAACGTCCGGCCGACGATCACCGACGACATCCTCGATTACTACGAGCAGATCGAAGAGGAGTTCCAGGGCGGCACGGCGGGCGGCCCCGACCCGACCGGCCGCCGCGGGAGCCGGATCGGCTTCCAGTAACTCGAGCGCCGCCTCGACCCGTTTTCGCGTTTCGTTCTCGCTTTGGACCGATTTCGCGCGCCCGTTCCGCAGCGGAGCGCGTCTACCGCCCGTCAGTCGCTTCTCGAGCGGCCTCGAGGTGCCGGCGCTCGATCAGGACCTCGGACGCCTTTTCGTTCGCCGTCTCGGGGTCGTGCTCGTCGGCGACCTCCCGGATCGCCCGCATGGAGGCGTCCCTGATCAGCGCCTCGAGGTCGGCCCCGGTGTAGCCCTCGAGTTCCGCCGCGAGGTCGTCGAGATCGACGTCGTCGTCGAGCGGTTTCCCCTCGGTGTGGACCGCGAGGATCTTCTCGCGGGCCTCCCGGTCGGGTTCGCCGACGAAGACGTGGGTGTCGAGTCGGCCGGGGCGCAGCAGTGCGGGGTCGATCTGGTCCTTGCGGTTTGTCGCGGCCAGTACGACGAGGTTGGGGTTCTCGCGCATCCCGTCGAGTTCGGTCAGCAGTTGCGAGACGACCCGCTCGGTGACCTCGTGGCCCTCGCCGCGGGCGGCCGTGATCGCGTCGATCTCGTCGAAGAAGACGATCGACGGGGCCGACTGGCGGGCGCGCTCGAACACCTCGCGGATCGCCTTCTCGCTCTCGCCGACGTAGCGGTCGATGATCTCGGGGCCGTCGACGCGGACGAAGTTCACGTCGGTCTCGCCCGCCAGCGCACGGGCGAGCAGCGTCTTCCCCGTCCCCGGCGGGCCGTGGAGGAGGACGCCGGAGGGCGGCTCGGTGTTGGTCTCCTCGAAGAGTCGGTCGTAGACCAGCGGCCACTCGACGGACTCCTGGAGCGTGTCCTTCGCCGTCTCGAGTCCGCCCACGTCCGAGAAGTCGATCGTCGGCGACTCGGCGACGTACTCGCGCATCGCGGACGGCTCGACGGAGGCCAGCGCCGCGTCGAAGTGGGACTTTCGGACCGTCGGATTTCGGTTCCACTCGCGGCGCTCGTCGGTATCCGAGGGGCGGTCGCGGATGGCGGCCATCGCGGCCTCGCTCGCGACGGCGTCCAGGTCCGCCCCGACGAAACCGTGTGTCCGGCGTGCGATCGCGTCGACGTCGACGTCTTCTGCGAGTGGCATCCCGCGGGTGTGGACCTCGAGAATCTCGCGCCGGCCCTCCTCGTCGGGAACGCCGATCCCGATCTCGCGGTCGAACCGGCCGCCCCTGCGAAGCGCCGGATCGATCGTGTTAACGCGGTTGGTCGCGCCGATGACGATCACTTCGCCGCGGGCGTCGAGGCCGTCCATCAGGGTCAGCAACTGGCCGACGATCCGGTTTTCGGCGTCGCCCTCGTCGTCGCGCGTGCCGGCGATCGAGTCGATCTCGTCGAAGAAGATGATCGTCGGCGCGTTCGCTTCGGCCGTTTCGAACACTTCGCGGAGCCGCTCTTCGCTTTCGCCCTTGTACTTCGACATGATCTCCGGCCCCGAGATCGTCTCGAAGTTGGCGTCGACCTCGTTGGCAACGGCGCGCGCGATTAGCGTCTTCCCGGTCCCCGGCGGGCCGTGCAGTAGAACGCCCGACGGCGGCTCGACGCCGAGCCGTCGGAACAGCTCCGGCTCCGACAGCGGAAGCTCGATCATCTCGCGGACGAGCTCGAGTTCCTCGTCCAGACCGCCGATGTCTTCGTAGGTAACGCCGGAACTCGGCGCGGGCGCTTCCCCACCTTCGCGGCCGGCGTCGGCGGTAGTCGACACGCCCGTCGATTCGTCGGACTGCCGGCCGCGGTCGGCGGATCCGCCCTGGGTCCCGCTCGAGCCCGGAATGCCGTCGGCCTTCCCATCGGGGTCGACGAGCCGAACCGTCGTCGAACTCGTGATTCGAACGTCGCCGCCGGGATCCGTGTCGGTGACCCGGAACGGCTGCTGGTCGATGCCCTCGATTCGGACTTGCTCGCCGGCGCGTACCGGCCGGTTTCGCAATTTCTCAGCCGTCCCGTTCTCGGCGGCCCGCAACTGGTTCTCGGTGAGCCCCGGCGGCGCGGTCAGCGTAATCCGAACGGCGTCGGCGATGCTCGAGTTGTCCTTCGGCCGGACGGTCACGGTATCGCCGACGTGCGCGCCGGCGTTGGCGCGGGTGTCTCCATCGATCTGGATCGCGTCGTCGGGGACCGACGGATCGGCCGGCCACATCTTGGCGATCGTCGTCTCGTCGCCCTCGATTACGACAGCGTCGCCGCTCAAGATGCCGAGCCGTCGCCGCGCCGGCTCCGGGATCCGTGCGACGCCTCGACCCGCGTCCCCTTTCTCCGCGGCGCGCACCGACAGCGTGACGCCGCCCGATTCCGACGAACTCATATCCGTTCCTTTCGGGCGAGCCGTCTTGAGAATTGTCCCATCGCCGGCCGGCGGAACCGAGACGCGGTCGCTCACTACAGCGCGTTCTCGAGCAACCGATCGATCCCGCGACGGAGTCGCTCGGAGGCCGAGGGGGCAGAGATCCCCAGCCGATCGCCGATCTCCTCGGTCGAGGCCTCCCGCGGGATCGCGAAGTAGCCTGCCTCGCGGGCCGCGACCAGCGCCTCGTACTGTTCGCGAGTGAGCCCGAACGGCGGATCGTCGGTCGACGACTCCGGGGTGAGCCGCTCGAGTTTGAAGGTGCCGCCGCGGTCAGTGACGAACGAACGGTACTCCGCGAGCGCCGCTCGGTCGGGAAACCGGGCCCGCCCCCACCAGCCGTCCACGGTCACGATTCCGCCCAACGGCGTCGTTCCGAGTTCGACGAACTTCCGGTAGATCGGTAGCGGCGGATCGCGCAGCCTGATTCGGTACGTCGCCCCGCCGTCCGCACCGTCGATCGGTGTCTGCGTGTCGACGGTCGGGTCGTCCTCGAGCGCGTCCCCGAACTCGTGGTCGGCGTCGTCGACCGCTCGGCAGAGCACGACCGGTCGATCGGGGTCGTCGACCAGAATGCGGTCGATGTAGACCGTGATCTCCGGAACGGCCGCCACCGCGTCCGTCAGCGGCAGGTCGGCGGAGTTGACCTGATACTCGGCGATGAGTCCCATGCGTCCCCTTCGATCCTCCTTTCACTTAAACACCCTAATCTATGAGATACAAGACCATCGGCCGCCGGCGCATATGTTCGGGTGAGAATGGCCACTAACGAGCCGGCGATGCAACTCGAGACGGGAATCCGATCGCACAACTACTACCGAAACGCGGTCGAGAAACACTGGGACCCCCACGAGATCGACCTCGAGGCGGACCGCGAGGGAGCCGCCGAACTGCCCGACCCGGCGTTCGAGGGCCTCAAGCAGTCGCTCGCACTGTTCGGCGCGGGCGAGGAGTCGGTGACGGAGGACCTCGCACCGCTGGCGGTCGTCCTCGAGGACATCGAGGACCAGATGTTCCTCACGACGCAACTGTACGAGGAGTCCAAACACACCGACTTCTTCGATCGCTACTGGCGCGAAGTCGTCCGTCCGGAAGAGGAGCGACGCGGTCAAGAGCTGTCGTCGCCGACCGACGAGAAGTGGTTCAACGAGCCGTACGACGAACTGTTCGAGCGCAACGAGCGGGCGATGGCGCTGCTGCTCGAGGAGGATACGCCGGAAAACCGCGCGAAGGCCCACTGCCACTACCACCTGACGATCGAGGGAATCCTGGCCCAGACCGGCTACTACGGACTCACCCTCGCCTACGGCGAGAACGAACCCGACCTGCCCGACCTGCCGGGACTGGTCGAGGGGCTCAAGCTGGTCCGCAGCGACGAGGGGCGCCACGTCGGCTTCGGAATGGCGAAACTCAAGGAACTCGTCGCCAGCGGCGAGGTCGACGCCGACCTCCTCCGCGAGACGGTCGACGAACTGGTCCCGCTCGTTCAGGAGAGTCTGACGAGCGACGAGAGCGCCAGTTCCGAGGGCGGCCCCGGTGCGAGCCCGTCCGAACTGGCCGACTACGCCTACACCAAACACGAACAGCGGATGCGCCAGATCACCAGCGCGAGCGAGCAGATTCCGGACGTGGAAGAGCTGACCGAACTCGAGGCCTAACGCGCCAGTCACTGCGTTTCCTCGTTCCTCGTTTCTCGGCGCGGCGACACACCGGAGAAACGCCTTTTGTCGTTCGTGTGCCATCGAATACTATGGTAGTCCAGACCGAACGCGACGACACCACGTGGTACGAGTGCGAAACCTGTGGGCTCCTCTTCGACGAGAAGTCGGACGCGGCGGAACACGAAGAACGGTGCGACGACAGCGACCCGTCCTACATCCAGTGAGGCGTCGTTCGAGTCACTCGAGCCGTTCCCGATGCTCGGCCGCCAACTCGCGTGCCGCCTCGAGCGTATGCGTTTCCGTCCACCGGACGCGGTCGCCGTCGCCGTAGGCGAGCACGCTCTTGAGTTCGTCCCGGAGGACGCCGTGGTCGACCGCCAGCACGGTCCCCGAGTCGTCGCCGAGTTCGTAGACGCCGGGCCGGTCCGGCGCGCCGGCGATCGTCTCGCGCTCGAGGTCGCGCCAGGGCTTTTGCAGCGGCATCAGCCCCCGTCACCCTCGTCGTCGTTTCCGTCGCCCTCGACGAGTTCGTAGGCGTGTTCGCTCATCTCGTCCTCGGCGAAGACGAAGACGCGCCCGTCGACGAGCGAGAGATCGGCCTCGACGCGGACCGAGTAGCCCTCCGTCGCGACGGTGACGCCCGGGAACAGTTCCTCCTCGTCGTCGCGCTCTAACATCACCCGGCCGACGCCGGTCGACTCGAGGATGTCGTCGTGGGTGTTCCGGTCGTTGACGTAGGTCATGACGCCCTCGACGCCGTCGGGATCGGTGACGAGGACGTGGACCTCCTTGCCCGGCGGCGTCGTGACCGCCCCGTCGACGGGTTCGGGCGGGCCATGATAGAACACGTCCCGGCCGTCCAGATACTCGACGACGACGCCGCCGTCGACGAGGTCGACCCCGATCGTGCTCGGGGCGACGTTGTTCCGTGCGCTCATGGCAACTCGTTCGGGCGGATCGGGGAAAAGCGGTGTGTTCCACCGCTCGTCGGTTCGTCGTCGCTCGTCGAAGCGGAACCGTCAGAAGTTACTTGTCCACAGGTTGAGACGAGTAGGGTATGCCGGGTACACCGTTTCTCTCCGGAAAGCGACTCGACCTCTGCCCCGTCGAACCCGACGACCACCCGTTCCTAGCACGTCACTGGAACGATCCCGCAGTCCGCCACGGAACGAACAGGTACGACCCGCTGACCGAGTCAGACGTTGCGGACGTCTGTACGGCCGACGACGCCGTTCACTTTCTCGCCTGTCGGGACGGCGATCCGGTCGGTCTGACGTGGCTGTTTCGGATCGAGGACGTCAACCGCCGTGGTGATCTCGGGTATTGGATCGCGACTGACGAGGCGGGGCAGGGATACGCGACCGAGGCCGCGCGTCTCTGTCTCCGCCACGCGTTCGACGAGCGCAACCTCCGGAAAGTCGTCGCACGAGTCTTCGAGGACAACGTCGCCTCGATGCGGGTGCTCGAGAAACTCGGCTTTCGCGAGGCCGGCCGACTCCGGGAGCACTACTACGTCGACGGACGGTACGTCGATGCTATCCTCTACGAGGCCCTGTGCTCCGAGTTCCAGCGCGAGTGAGCCGATTCGCTCCGCGGGTGTGACATCAGGTGGAAGGCCCCGTCCAGCGTATCGTCAGCCGTAAGTAGCCGGTCTGAGAGTACTCGAGTATGGACGGCCGTGCTGTCGCCCCCGCAGCCGGGACGGTGCTCAACGCGCTCGCGACCGGGACCGGTTCGGCGTTCGCGATCGACCTCGAGACGACGGCGACCGTCGAACTCACCGACGACGGCGAGATCCGTGGTGAGGTCGACGGCCAGCCCGAGGCCGACACGACGCTCGTGGAACGCTGTGCCGAACTGACGATCGCCGACTACGCCGACCAGGCCGGACTCGACGAGTCGACGGTCGGTGCCCGCGTTCGCACCGAGAGCGAGGTGCCGATGGCCTCCGGGTTGAAGAGCTCCAGCGCCGCGGCCAACGCGACGGTGCTCGCGACTCTCGACGCCCTCGCGGTCGCCGACGCTGTCGAGCGGATCGAGGCCTGTCGGCTCGGCGTCCGGGCCGCTCGCGACGCCGGCGTGACGGTGACGGGCGCGTTCGACGACGCCAGTGCGAGTATGCTCGGCGGCGTGACAGTAACCGACAACACGGCCGACGCCCTGCTCGCTCGGGAGGAGGTCGACTGGCTGGCGCTGGTCTACACGCCACCCGAACAGTCCTACAGCGCCGACGCCGACGTCTCGGCCTGCGAACGGGTCGCCCCGATGGCGGATCTCGTCGAAGAACTCGCCCTCGACGGCCGCTACGGCGAGGCCATGACCGTCAACGGCTTCGCCTTCTGCGGCGCGCTCGAGTTCTCGACGGGGCCGATGATCGACGCCCTGCCCGACGTGGCCGGCGTCTCGCTGTCGGGAACCGGACCGAGCTACGTCGCCGTCGGCGACCGGGAAACGCTCGAGACGGTCCGAGAGCGCTGGGACGAGCGCGACGGAACGACACGATTACTGCAGACGCGAACGGACGGAACACGAACGATATGACTCGAGAGCCACAGAACGCGGCGACGGACGGGGGTACGGA
The DNA here is from genome assembly GCF_031626495.1 of Natrinema sp. 1APR25-10V2. Classification (NCBI taxonomy): domain Archaea; kingdom Methanobacteriati; phylum Methanobacteriota; class Halobacteria; order Halobacteriales; family Natrialbaceae; genus Natrinema; species Natrinema sp. 1APR25-10V2. The sequence goes on along the minus strand of NZ_JAMQOJ010000011.1, from coordinate 50,780 downwards.
CGAAGAACGAACGCCGGACGAGATGAGCCTCGACGAACTGCGCGAGGAGATCCGGACGATCGATCAGGAGATCGTCGAACTGATCGCCCAGCGGACCTACGTCGCGGACACGATCGCGGCGGTCAAAGACGAACAGGGACTGCCGACGACAGACGAAAAGCAGGAACAGCAGGTCATGGAGCGGGCCGGCGACAACGCCGAGCAGTTCGACGTCGACGCGAATCTGGTAAAGGCGATTTTCCGGTTGCTGATCGAACTGAACAAGGTCGAGCAGCGCGAGAATCGGTAGCACGCGACGGAGATATTGCTCCGTTATTCATCAGCCGGTTCTAGCGAGACCCGTTCGACCTCGATGTCCTCGTAGTCTTTCTCCGATGAGAGCACGTTCAGTGTACGTGTTTCCGCAGTCGCTGCGTGGAACGCATCGAACGCCGTCATTCCCTCGTCGTAGTAGTTGACGGCCTTCAGAACGATTTGTCGCTCTTCCTCGTCTCGGACGGGGACGAGTTCGAGCAGATTTGCCACGAGTGGGACGTACTCGAACTCGTACCGTTCTCGGGCGAGAAGGAGTTCGAGATAGGAGAAGGCCGACGTTTCTACGTCGTACTCGTCGAGTGCCTCCTCTGCTGATTGTTGCAACTAGTCCGGATCTTTGGCGAGTGCGAGTAGAAAGTCAGTTTCGACGTAGACCGTCATCTATCGTCCCCGCTCTCACGGGCCTCAGCTTTCGCTTCTGCTTCGATGTCCGCACGAATATCATCGACGGAGGCGTCACGTAACTCGCCCGCCGCCTCGCGGACTGCAGCGAGCGGGTCGTCTGCAACCGGAACGAGTTCAATTCTGTCCTCGTACGTGACGAGGACGAACGCGGCGACCGTCGGACCGAACGCGCCGATTTCCGGAATCGCGGGTACGCCCTCGAGCAATCCGGCTTCGGCGAGCGCTTTCGGCACCCACACGCCCCACGACCAGCCGAACGTGAGCAAGAGAAACGCCGTCACGTCCCGCCGCCTCGAGCCCCGCTCGCCGGTGTCGGATCCCGCACCTCGCATACGTTCTCGGTTACAGCGCAGCGACACATAGTCCGGGGCGTCGATTCACGGCGCGGAACGGCCGTGCGACCGCGGACGGCGAGTCGCGGCCCCAGTCGTTTTCCCCGCAGCCGCGGTTGTCGTTTCTATGGTCCTCCCGATCCGGATGGGGTGGCGACATCTCCTGTTCGCCAGCTGGCCGCTCGAGCCCGAGACCGTCGCTAGTCACCTGCCGTCGGACCTCGAGCCCGACACGTACGAGGGGCAGGCGTGGCTCTCGGTCGTCCCGTATCGCAACGTCGACGTCCGGCCGCGCGGGGTGCCGGCCGCGGCCGGCTTCTCGCTGCCGGAACTCAATCTCCGGACGTACGTCACCTGCGACGGCGAGCCGGGCGTGTACTTCTTCAGCCTCGATGCACAGGGGCTGCTCGGAACCGTCGGTGCGCGGTTCTTTCACCACCTGCCGTACTACTACGCTCGAATGACGTTTCGGAGCGCCGACGGCGGAATCCGCGTGACGAGCAAGCGTCTCCACCCCGGCGAGCGCCCGGTGTTGTTCGACGCGACCTACGGACCGACGGGACCGGAATTCACTCCCGAACCCGGCTCGCGCGCCGCGTTTCTGACCGAGCGGTACCGCTTCTACACCGAGGACCCCGCCGGTCGCCTCCGGTACGCGGACATCGACCACGACCGCTGGACGCTTCACGAGGCAGACGTCACGATCCGGGAGAACACGCTGTTTCGCGCCAACGGCTTCGCAGCGCCCGCTGGGGAGCCGGTCTGCTACTACAGCCCCGGGACGGATATCGCCGCGACGCGGTGTCGGCGCTGGCGATGATCTACTCGGGCGTTCGGCTGTCGGCGACCGACGTCAGGACACGACGGTACACTGATTTGACAGCCCGTCCAACTGAGAGCCGATCGCAGTGAAACTGCTCGAGTACGCCGCCAGACGGGAGTGGCCACCGGTCGTCGGCGCGGTCCTCTTCGTCTCGCTGTTGGCCGCCGGCTACTACTACAATCTGACGTTCGTTCAGCTCGGCCTGTTCGACCTCGGCGTCAATCGCGTTGGGATGACCCACACCGCGGTGTCGCTCGGCATGGCACTCCTCGCATTGGTGGCACTCTGTAGCGCCGTCGGGACCGGCGTCGCCCTCGACCGGACCGGGTGGAGCCGGAATCTGTTAGTCAAGCTCCGGCTCGTGCTGGGGGTCGTCCTCTCCCAACTCGTCCTCACCGCCGCAGCGCCGTTCGTCGCCACGCCGACTCAGTTCTTCGCATGGATCGTCGTCTGTGCGCTCTCGCTGGGCGTCGGCATGCCGACGACGCTCAGCCTGACGATCGATTTCGTGCCCGTCCGCGACCGCGGCTACGTGGCCGCAGCCGTCGCCGGACTCTCGTTTTTCGTCGCCGCGATCTATCCCCTCGAGTGGTCGATCACGGAGTTCAGTCTGGTGATGGTCGCGGCGATGATACCCGGAGCCGTCGTCATCGGCGTCCTCGCGTCGGGACGCGTCGGCCTCGTCGAGACGCTCGCCGAGCAACACGCGGAGTTCGGCGTCGGGCGGTTCTGTCGCTCCGATCCCGTTCGCACGCGGAGCCTGACGTTCTGGACGCTCGTCGCCTTGCTGTTCGGCGTCTTCTTCATCGACAGCCTCGGTTTCCTCCGCCTCGTCGAGACGCCGACGTACATATTCACCTCGTGGCAGTCCCCGGACCTCCACGTTCGGTTGTTCATCGCGTGCGCCCACGTCGTCGGGGCCGGGATGGCGGGCGTCCTCTACACGGCTTTCGATCGACGGTGGCTGTTCCTGTGGGTCTTCGGGCTGTTCTCGTTCACCCACCTACTGTACACGTTCGACGTCCGATCCGCCGGAACCGGCGAGCCGCCGCTTCTCCTGCCGCTGTTTTACGTGCTGGCGGTCAGCTTCTACACGACGCTAAACTTCGCGCTCTGGCCCGATCTCTCGACGCCCGAGACGATCGGTACCCACTCCGCGATCGGCCTCGGGCTGGCCGGCTTTCTCGCGACCTTTCTCAGCACCGGCGTTGCCCTGTATTTCCGGGCGCTCGAGGTGTCACTGTACGACCACCTCAACGTCGTGAACTCGCTGGCGCTGCTGTTGTTCGTCGGGCTGGCGGTACTGCTATACGTGCGCCAAATGATCGTCATCGCACGCACGGAGGCCGCATGAGACCGGAACTCATCCCGTTGCTCGTCGTCGCGCTTCTCTTGCTTTCGGCCGGCGGGGCCGAGGTCGACCGGGCCGAGATCCTCCTCGACGGCGAGCACGCGGTCGACGACGCGGAGCACGCGGTGATCGTCGGCGACGCGACGCTAACCGTCCCGGCGAACGCGACCGTCTCGGGGCCGATCTACGTCATCGCCGGCGAGACGCGGGTTCGGGGCACCGTCGACGGTGACGTCGTCCAGCTCGCCGGTAACCTCACCGTCGAGGAGAGCGCGGCGATCGACGGCGAACTCCGCCTCGTCGGCGGGGAACGAACCGTGGCCGGCGGCGCGGCGATCGCCGACCAAACGTCGTTCGAGCCGGTTGCGCGGGATTCCTCGCCGCTCGCGACGGCTATCACGTTCGCGGTGCAGTCGCTGCTCGTGGGGGGAGCCGCGTTCGGGCTCGCCCGGCGGAAGCCGACCCTGCTTCGAAACGTCGGCGACTCGATCACCGACCACGCTCTCGTCAGCGCCACCGTCGGTCTGCTCGTGAGCGTGACTTCGCTGGCGCTGTTCGTCTTCATGGCCTTCACGCTGCTCCTGCTCCCCGTCAGCCTCCTCGGCCTGCTCGGTGGGCTCCTCGTCGTGAGCTACGGCTACGTCGTCTACGGCTACCTCCTCGGACGCTATCTCCCGCTCGAGCGGCCGGGGCTCGCCTCTGCCGTCGGTGCCGTCCTCTTTCTGGGGCTCCTGCGGGGGCTCTCCTGGCTCCCCGTCGTCGGCTCCTGGATCGGGCTGACGCTCTCGGTCGTCGGCATCGGCGCGACGTTGATCACGTACTTCGGGCTCCGCGAGTTCGAACCCGTCCAGCTACCGAATTAATGGTGAGTTTCGCGCACCCACGCGAGAGCCAGCTTCAACTGCGCTGCCCCTCCTGCGAGATGGGAGCGCTGTCGTCCCTTTATCGACGACCCCGGCGTAGGACCCGTGAGTCACTATGGTTTCCATCCTCGTCCCGTACGGCACCGGTGAGGGACAGACGGCGACGGTCGCCGATCGCATCGCGACGGTTCTCACGGACTGCGGTCACGACGCGACGGCGATCAACGTCGACGAGTCCCCCTCCGATCTCGAGGTCGACGACGTCGATGCCGTCTGTCTCGGCGCGTCGATCCACATGGGCAAACACCAGTCGTCGGTCCGAGAGTTCGTCAGCGCCAACCGCGACGCTCTGGCGGTGCGACCGACGGCGTTCTTCCAGTTGTCGATGTCGTCGGCCGTGGCCGACGAGGACCGACAGGCGGAGGCCGCGGGCTACGTCGACGAGTTCCTCGAGGAGACCGACTGGCACCCCGACCGGATCGGCCTCTTCGGCGGGGCGCTTCGCTACTCGAAGTACGGCTTCATCAAGCGCCTGCTGATGAAGCGGATCGCCAGGGACGCGACCGGCGACACGGACACGTCTCGAGACTACGAGTACACCGACTGGCACGAAGTCGAGGCCTTCGCCGCCGACTTCGCCGCGTTCGTCGAACACCGCCTCGGAATCGCTCCGCCCGACGCCACCGGTGGTGAGGCGAGTAGCGGAACCGGTAGCGAGAGCGATGACGGTCGGCCCGACGAAGCGGGGGCCGAATGAGCCAGTCTCGAGCCCCGCTTTCACGCTCGCTCGTTCTGGCGTCCCTCGCGACGCTGGTGCTGACCGTCGTCGCGACGGCCGCTGGGCTGTTCGTACCCGGCTTCTATCGTGATGCACCGGTACTGCTCCCCCAGCTGTACGGACAGGATCTGCTGACGTTGCTCGTCGCAGTCCCTGCGCTGGCCGCCTCGCTATACCTTGCCACTCGCGGGTCGCTTCGAGGGTACGTCGTCTGGCTCGGCGTGACCGGCTACTTCCTGTATACGTACGCCTCGTACGCGTTCATGACCGCGTTCAACGAACTGTATCTCGTCTACGTGGCGCTGCTCTGGTTGACGCTTTACGCGTTCGTCGGCGGAATGGTCCGTCTCGATGCGACCGCGCTGAAACGGGCCGTCGGCGAGGGATCGGTCCGCTCGTACGTCGCGTTCCAGTTCCTGTTCGTCGTGCTGATCGCGTTCGTCTGGCTCTCGGACATTCTCGCTGCCCTCGTCGCTGGAACGGTGCCCTCGAGCATCGCCGCAGCCGGGCTCGAAACGTCCGTCATCTACTCGCTGGACCTCGGAATCGTCGTACCGGCCGTCGCGCTCTCGGCGTTCTGGCTGCACAAGCGGCGGGCGTGGGGGTACGCCTTCACCGCGGTCCTGCTGGTCAAGATCGCGACGCTCGGCGGGGCCGTCTCGGCGATGGCGTTCTTCATGATTCGCGACGGCCAGCCCGTACCGGTGCCCCAACTCGTCATCTTCGGCGGGATCACGATCGTCAGCGTGCTCCTGCTGGCCCGGTACCTCCTCGCGATGGGAGCGACGGCGGATCGGTCTCCGCTCGAGTCAGCGGCCGATTCGAAGAGCGAGGCGTAGCCGTTCACGGCGTCTTCTCTGGGGGCACCGCCGCGTCGTCGATCGGTGCTCCCATCAGGTAGCCGCCGAAGGTGAGCAGCCACAGCATCGGGGGATAGACGATCATTCGCTCCGTTCCCCCGTGGCCGATCGGGCCGAACGCCGCCGCGTTGCCGGCGTCGCCGATCGCCATCAGGGCGACGAAGGCGATGCCGACGACGCCGGCGAGTATCGAGACGGCCTTCATCGGGCCGGCGAGACGGGTGCCGCTTGCGATCGCTTCCACGTTGAAAAACAGGAACGCGACGAGCGCGAAGAGCCCGTGCAGACCGCCGGTATCGAGCGGGAAAACCCCAGCACCGATGGCACCGATGGCACCGATGCCGGCGAGGACGTACACCGACAGGATCCATCGGCTGCCGTGCGTTCTGTAAAAGACGTATCCGCCGATACCGTTCAATAGTCCGACGGCGACCAGAGACGCGTTGAACAGGACGGCGGTTTCGGCGACGACGCCGAGATCGCTGATCGCACCCCCGCCGAAGTCGTACCCGGGTGCCATCGCAGCCCCGAGCATGATGACGGTCATGAACTGCGCTGACAGGACGAACAGTGCGAGTCCCGCGAATCGCTGGGTATCGCTCGTCGGCGTCTCGCTTTCGGTAACCGATTGCGCTGTTGCCATCGTCGTTCTCCGTCTCTCTAGCTCGTCACTGGCGAAAAAGCTGTGCGGGTGTGCGGAAGACTTCGCCCCCGGTTCGGACGAGCTATCGCGTCGAACTCCACTCTAGACGCCGATGAAACTGTGTGGGCCGATAACATCCGATGTTTCTTCCACCGTCTCGCCGTAGCAACCCCACATGATCGGGTTCGAGACGCGCCTCACCGAAATTGCGGTACAGGGCGGGGTGTAGCGTGGCGGACTCGGACCCCGAACCGGCAGTCGCGGGCGAGCAGACGCCGACGCCGGACATCCTCGAGTCGGTCATCGAATCCGGCCAACACGAGATCGAACGCGAACCCGAGGGGCTCCTCCTCTCGGGGTTTTCTGCCGGACTCGATATCGGATTCGGGCCGCTGCTGATGGCGGTCCTGCTGACCCTTTCGGACGGCGGGTACGGTGATCTCGGAACGGAATTGCTGCTCGCGAGCGCCTACGCCGTGGGATTCATCTTCGTCATCATCGCGCGCTCGGAACTGTTCACCGAGCACACGACTCTCGCGGTGATGCCCGTTCTCGACGGTCGGGCGTCGGTCGCGAACCTGGCCCGCGTCTGGGGACTGGTCTGGATCAGTAACGTCGTCGGCGGCGCGGTGTTTACCGTCTTCATCGTCGTCCTGGTCCCCGACTTCGGAGTCGCTTCGCCCGGCGCGTTCAGCACGATCGCTCACAGACTGGTCGACCACAGCGTTCGATGGCTGTTCGTCGCCGGCATCCTCGCGGGCTGGCTCATGGGGCTGGTCGCGTGGCTGATCGCCGCCGCACAGGAGACGGTCAGTCGCCTGCTCATCATCTGGCTCGTCACCGCCTCGATCGGGATCCTCCATCTGCCACACTCGATCGCGGGCAACGTCGAGGTGCTGTTCGGACTGTTCGTCTCGTCCGACATCTCCGTCCTCGACTACGCACAGTTCCTCCTGCTGTCGACCGCCGGTAACGCGATCGGCGGCGGCGTCTTCGTCGCGCTTCTGAAGTACGGGCACGTGGTCCGCGGTGGCGGCTGAGCGTCGCTCTGGTGGGCAAATTGGGACGGAGGGGGAATCTTCTCGAGTGGCGCAACGACGCCGATAATGGGCCGACTCAAAACTGATTCCGTGACCAGTAATTCACTTCTTACTGTTTCGCGAATGAGCAGGTCTCCAGAAAATCTACTGACGTGTACTTCATCGGAATCCGGAAACGAAAGACGAACTCCGCTGTCGCCCGATCCAGTCGTGCGGTAATACGCTGTTTCTACCTGTCGAACCGACTATAATCGGCGCAGAAAGTATGGAATTGTGTAACGAACTGATCACCCATGCCCGTTGTGAGCTTACCCGTCAGTTCGGGGTCAAACGATGGTCGTCGGCTCGCTCTTCAGGTGAATCGCACGCTAACCGATCGAAACACTACACGATCGCGGTACCTGACGGGCGGAATACCAAAACGAGCCGCACGAGTGAATCGATTAGCGCGGCAGAAGTATCGGACGAAAACCCGCTACCGCAACTCCAGAACGCTGATCCGTTAGTCGTCGGCCGCGGCCGGCTCGGCCTCCTCGGCGCTCGAGTCGGCGCGTTCGAGGTCCTCGAGGTACTCGTCGGCGTCGAGGGCGGCTTTCGAGCCCATCCCGGCGGCGGTCACGGCCTGCTGGTAGTGGTAGTCGACGACGTCGCCGGCACCGAAGATGCCGGGCACGTGGGTTTCGGTCTGGCCGCCGCCGTCGCCCCCCTTCGTCTTGAGGTAGCCTTCGTCGTCCATCTGGACGCCGGTATCCTCGAGGTAGTCGGTGTTGGGAGTGTGGCCGATCGCGAAGAAGACCGCACCGACGTCGAAGTCGAACTCCTCGGTTTCGGGGTCGTCGAGACGGTCGGTGGGGTGGCCCTTGTCGTTTTCGACGAGGGTGACGTGGTCGACGCCGCCTTCCTGTGAGCCGTGAATCTCGATCAGTTCGGTGTTTCTCATGATCTCGATCTCGCCCTCCTCGACTTTCTCCTGGACGCGGTCGATCCAGTAGTCCTCCGCGCGGAACTCCTCGCGGCGGTGGACGAGATAGACGGTGTCGGCGAACTTCGTGAGGAAGGTGGCCTCCTCCATGGCGGCGTCGCCGCCGCCGACGACGAGCATGTCCTCGCCGCGGAAGAACGCGCCGTCACAGGTCGCACACGTCGAGAGCCCGTAGCCCATGAGCTCGTCCTCGCCGGGGATGCCGAGCGTGCGGGCGCTGGCACCCGAGGCGGCGATGACAGCGTCGGCGGTGTAGACGTCGCCGTTCGTGAGTTCGACCCGGAACGGCCGGCTCGAGTCATCGACGGACTCGATGATGCCGTTTTTGAGCTCCGCGCCGAACTGTGTGGCCTGCTCTTTCATGTTGTTGACCAGCTCCGGACCGCCGATTCCGTCGGGGAAGCCGGGGTAGTTGGCCACGTCGGTCGTCAGGGTGAGCTGGCCGCCGGGTTCGTCGCCTTCGATGACCAGCGGTTCGTTGTTCGACCGGCCGGCGTAGATCGCTGCGGTGAGTCCGGCGATGCCGGTACCGGCGATGATGAGTTTGCGGTGCTCGACGACGTCGTCGTCTCCGTTCGCGATACCGAGTTTCTCGTCGAGTTCGCCGGTCTCGTTGAGGGCGCTGGTGTCGTCCCAGCCGCCGACGAGTTCGTCGTCGATGAATACCTCGGGTGCGGTCTTGCGGCCGTCCGCGCGCTCGACCATCTCCTCGAACAGTTCCTCGTCACCGGTGACGTTGTACGTCTCGTACTCGACGCCTTTGCTGTCGAAGAGGTCCGTGGCTTTGTCGCAGTAGGGACAGTCCTCCTTGGTATAGATCTCGACGCGTGGCTGGTCGCTCATATATCAGGTTTGGGATAGAGCGCCTAAACCGATTGCGTTCTCAGCAACGACTCCCTCTTACTGTGACGCACCGGGGCCGTCCGTGGTTGCCCTCCTCGGCGAACTCGACGGCGACCGTTACCGACCTGCCGGTCCGTTCCCCGAGACTCGGCGATGGCATCGCCGCTGCCGACGACGATTTGCGGAGACGATGCACTTACGGCCCCGACCGGCGACCGTTCACTATGGCTGCCGATCTCGAGGAGAAGACGGATCGCTACGGGGAACTACTCGCGGAGGCGCTCGAGGAGGCGACGATCGCGCCGCCGGAGGGGACCCCGATGGCTGAAGCGGCCGCCGACTGCTACGAGATGGGGGCGTCCTACCTCGAGGACGGAAACCACTTTCGAGCGCAGGGCGACCTCGTCAACGCGCTGGCGTCGTTTTCCTACGGCCACGCGTGGCTCGACGCGGGGGCCCGCGTGGGGCTGTTCGACGTGCCGACCGAGGGTCACCTTTTTACCGTCGAGTAGCGGACCCTCAACGCAATGGAGGCCGTCGTCTCGGTGCACTGGTCCTAAATGATTAATAACTATGTAACCGGAACCTATATAACAGCATTTCCAGTTAGTTTATAAAGTAGGCGAAACACTTATATGGCTTACGGCCTTACCCTATGTTAGCTGAGGCGTCCGGGTTTCTTCTGGTTACCCCACCCGGAAGCCCCGAGTAACCCACCCGATACACAATGACAGATACCAACATTCGAACGTACACGAACGAGCGAGAGACAGAAACCGAGGAGGAAACCACGTCGGTATCCGACGAGCGAGAGCAGTGTCCGGAGTGTGGCGGTCGACTGGTCTCCGACGACGAACACGCCGAGACGGTCTGTGAAGACTGCGGGCTCGTCGTCGAGGAAGACGAGATCGACCGCGGCCCCGAGTGGCGAGCCTTCGACGCCGCCGAGAAAGACGAGAAGTCCCGCGTGGGCGCGCCCACGACCAACATGATGCACGACCAGGGGCTCTCGACGAACATCGGCTGGCAGGACAAGGACGCCTACGGCCGTGCGCTCTCGAGTCGCCAGCGCCAGAAGATGCAGCGGCTTCGCACCTGGAACGAGCGCTTCCGCACCCGCGACTCGAAGGAGCGCAACCTGAAGCAGGCCCTCGGCGAGATCGACCGGATGGCCTCCGCGCTCGGGCTCCCCGAGAACGTCCGCGAGACCGCAAGCGTCATCTATCGCCGCGCGCTCGAGGAGGATCTCCTCCCGGGACGCTCGATCGAGGGCGTCGCGACGGCATCGCTGTACGCGGCCGCCCGTCAGGCCGGGACGCCGCGCAGCCTCGACGAAATCTCGGCCGTCTCCCGCGTCGAGAAGATGGAGCTGACCCGCACGTACCGGTACATCATCCGGGAACTCGGCCTCGAGGTCAAGCCGGCCGACCCCGAGCACTACGTACCGCGGTTCGTCAGCGACCTCGACCTCTCGGACGAGACCGAGCGAATGGCCCGCGAGCTCCTCGAGTCGGCCCGTCAGGAGGGCGTCCACAGCGGGAAGTCGCCCGTTGGCCTCGCCGCCGCGGCGGTCTACGCCGCTGCCCTGCTGACCAACGAGAAGGTCACCCAGAACGAGGTCAGCGAAGTCGCAAGCATCTCCGAAGTCACCATCCGCAACCGTTACAAGGAACTGCTCGAGGCCTCGGACACGGCCGCACCGGCCTGAACACGGCCGACTGCGGTCATCTGTCGGTTCGCGGATATGGGTGGTATTTTTGACCGATCGGAACTGCGGCAACGTTTTTCAGCTCCCGTGTGAAAGAGCGTAGCATGGATAAGACGACCGTCCAGCTGTTGTGCCCCGAATGCACGAAAGACTGGCAGACCGCGCCGGACGAACTCCCCACGCCGGCCGAGATGTTTCACTGTCCGAACTGCCACGCCTCTCGACGAACTGCCGAATTTATGCGCACGGACCGGGACCTCCAGACGCTGAAACAACTCGGATAGGTCGTCGGTGAGGCCTCAGTTTTCCCGCCGTCGTTCTGCCAGTAGTCACCGTTTAACTCTCCGAACTCTGCGTGTCGGAAGCTGGAAAGAAAGACCGTCTTACCAATGTAAATTCCATCGTACGGCGCGCCTATACGACGGTTCCGTTCGCGTAGGGAGCGCATTCGAACCATCTACCGCGATGATAGACTAGTCAACCGATACGGGTCGCGTGTTAACGCAACTCAAGATAATAATATAACCCTGCAGTGGGTAGGAGTGGATGGTTATGAAGAAGCAGGAGCTCATTCACCTTCACGGCCTTCTGGCGGAGGTATCGAATCAGTGTGCAGCGTGGGAAGACTGTCAGATCGACCTCGAGGAGTACGAATCGCTCGGGATCCGACCGACGTCGATCCACAAATCGAAGACCGATCACAAAGCTGCTGTTTTTGCGCTCGCCGGGGGAATCACGACGAACATGCGGGAAGGGGAGCAGGAAGCAGTCGCCGCTACAGCGGACTGAGACTTTCGTCGCATCCTCCGATCGTCCGACAGACACAGTAGTGGTGACGCTCTCGATCCGGCGTACCCTCTTCGTTTCCCGCGTTCACCGCTCTCTATTCCGTTTCGTCCGCGAGGGAAAACTCGAGCCGAGATTGACCATCGATCGTCCGGTGAGCAGCCGACCTATTCGACGAGATCCTCGAACTCGGGAAGGATTTCTTCGTCTTCTTCAGAGTTTTCGTCGGTTTCGGCCCCCGTGTCGTGTGTTTCGTCCGATCGGTCGTCGTCCGGTTCGTCAGTAGCTGCGGCGGACTCGTCCTCGTCGTCTTCGTCCTCCAGCACGTCGACTCGTTCGACCTCGAGCGGGATATTCTCGAGGAGTTGCCCGATTTCCTTTCGCGCGATCCGTGAGGCGTGTTCCTCGCGCTCGACGTTGAAGACGGTCATCTCCAACTCGAGCGCGACGAGGGCTTCGTCGGCCGCGATGAACGCGGGCGGGAGTTCCTCTCCCGATGGAGAGGTCCGCTCGCCCATGTTGATCTCGACGTAATTGAGGTCAGGGTTCAGCATCTCGCCCGTCTTCGAGATGGCGATCCGGATCGCCTCGTCTTCCGTTTCCACGTCGAATACCGGCACGGCAGCTTCGACGACAACCCTGCAATTCATACGAAAACGTAGTATCGCCTCCAGTAAGAAGGTTCGCCCCGGAGCGGCGACTGTACCGATCGCGTTTAGATCCGGACGTGATCGGTGCGGCGCTTCGGCCAACCCCGGGCGGGTTCGAAAGGCAAAAGCCCGCGCCCTCGAAGGACCGAACGAATGGAGACGGGGACGATCCCAGTCGACGACCTCGCCGGCGGCCTCGATCTATACCGAACCGTAGAGAGCGGCCAGAGCTACCTCTGGCAGCGCTCGGACGGCGACATGTACGCCGGAACGCCGGCGCCGGACGCCTGGTACTCGACGGTCGTCGACGGCGACGTGATCCGCGTTCGAACCCGAGATGGCGCCCTCGAGTGGGAGTCGACGACCGACGCCGAGCCGATCGTGCGCCGGTTGCTACGGCTCGACGACGACCTCGAGGCGATCGTCGCGGCCGCCCCCGACGACCCGTTGCTTCGCGAGGCCTACGAAGCCCACCGCGGGATGCGGTTGGTCGACGATCCACCCTTCGGCTGTCTGATCTCGTTTATCTGCTCGGCCCAGATGCGGGTGAGCCGGATCCACACGATGGTTTCGACGTTGGCTCGGGAATACGGCAGTCCAGTCGCGTTCGACGGCGAAACCTACCACGCGTTTCCGACGCCGAGCCAGCTCGCGACCGCGACGGAAGCCGACCTCCGTGACCTCGGGCTGGGGTACCGCGCTCCGTACGTCGCCCGGACCGCCGAGATGGTCGCGAACGGTGAGGCGCACCCAGCCGAGGCGCGGGATCTCGCGTACGAGGACGCGCGGGAGTACCTGACGCGGTTCGTCGGCGTCGGTGACAAGGTAGCCGACTGCGTCCTCCTCTTTTCGCTGCGGTTCGACGAAGCCGTCCCGCTGGATACGTGGATCAAATCGGCGATCGAGGAGCACTATCCCGACTGCGACCGTGGCTCCTACGCCGATACCTCTCGAGCACTGCGCGAACGGCTCGGCGGCGAGTACGCGGGCTACGCCCAGACGTATATCTTCCATCACCTCCGAACGGGTGAGTGACGATCCCGCTGCCGAAGGCGTCTACCGAAGGATTTTGTGAGTGGTTGTCAACTTCGCCTATGGTCAGTCCGTCAGTCATCACGCTTCTCGCGACTGCGGGACTCGTCGGTATCCTGGGCGTCCTGATCAAGTACTTCGGAATGGTTCGGCTGATCGCGGGCTACGATCCGGATCGCGTCACCGACGAGGAGGGGCTCGCCGATTTCATCGGCACGCACGCCCTGTACGTCGCGGGACTCGTCTTCCTCGTCGCGATCGCCGAATACGCGGAGCCGTTCGACGGCTCCGAAGCGATCTGGCTCGCGTTCGTCGTCGGTGTCGGCCTCCTTGCCGTTCGGATGATCCGCGGCGCTCGTCGCTTCGAAACCACCGAGTGAGAAGCGAGCCACGGCCGGCCCGCCGACAGCTCGGGCCCACAGCCGAACCGATTAGCAGAACTCCTCGAGCGTCGTCTGATCCCGCTTCAGCGGACGGGCACGATAGCCGTACTCGGTCGCGAGGTGGTCCGCGAACGCCTCGTCGAAGCCGTGCTGGGTGTAGACGACCTCGGGGTCGATCGCGCGAACTGTTTCGACGAGCTCGTCGAAATCGCAGTGGTCGGTCAGCGGAAAGGCGACGTCGTAGTTTCCACGATAACGGAAGGAGTCGTCGACGGCCCAGCCCGAGAAGCCGGCCTTCAGTCCGTCTTCGCGGTCGACAGCTGTCTCGACCCAGTCGGCCCGCGCCTGGTTCGACGGGAGGACCACGAGCTCGTCGCCCAGTCCGCGAAGCGACTCGTACGGCTGGCCTGAAAACGAGATACTACCGTCGGTCGCGCGTTCGATCGCCCGGTTCACGTCGTGGATCGAGTCGGAGACGAGGATCTCTCGGCCGCCGTCGGTCGCGTCGCGGGCGAGCCACTGAAGTTTCTGGGCCCGGCCCAGCGAGTAGCCGAACAGAAATAGCGGCCGCTCGTCGTTGTCCCGAAGCCAGTCCGCGATCGCCGCCTCGAGTTCCTCCTGCGGCGAGAACCGGTACTTCGGGAGGCCGTATGTGGTCTCCATGACGAGTGCGTCCGCCGCGACGGCGTGGGGGTCGAACCCCTCGAGGTAACACCGGTCTCGGATCGAGAAGTCGCCGGTGTAACAGAAGCGCCGGGGGCCCTCGGCCGGGATTCCGTCGCCCCCATCTGTCCCGCCGACGGCTTCGAGGTCGACGATCGCCGCGCGCGACCCCACGACGTGGCCGGCCGGAACGAGTTCGATTCCGGGTGTGCGCTCGACGAACTCGAAGGCGGTTCCGGTCCGCGCTTCGGCGATCGCCGCGGTCTCGGCCGAGCAGACGACGGTCTCCGGCGTCGTTCGGAACGTGTGGTCGGCGTGGGCGTGGCTCACCACGTTGACCGCGCCGACGGCGCTGCGGGCGTCGGCGACGACGCGGGACTCGCCCTGAAATTCGAAGTGGATGCCGTCTCGATGCCGTACGGTCACTGGATCGAGTACGGGCTCGAGTCACCTCCCGGTATCGCTTCTCGGTCGCATGGCGCGGATTTTTGACGGTCGCGGTCGAGGGGTCGCACATGGCTGGTCGAACCCGCGCACACGTGTTCGTCTCCGGCACCGTTCAGGGCGTCTACTACCGCGCGAATACTCGCGATACGGCTCGAGAAAAGGGCGTGGACGGCTGGGTGAAGAACCTGGATGACGGCCGCGTCGAGGCCGTCTTCGAGGGCCCCGAGAAGGCAGTCGAGTCGATGATCGAGTGGTGTCACACGGGCAGCCCCGCCGCAGAGGTCGAGGACGTCGAAGCCGAGTACGAGGAGCCCCAGGGCGAAGACGGGTTCGAGGTTCGGTACTGAGTCGAGACCGGCTCGATAGTCGGCTTTCGTTACGTTCAGGCGCGGTTCGCCTCGTCAGCGCCGGAGCAGGCTCGTTAGTAGTTCTACGTATTCGATAAACGAGATTGTCGGCGTCCCGGGCATGTAGACCGTGACATCAGGTTGGACCAGCGGATCGGTGAACTCTTCGGAGTTGGTCGGTTGCATATACCTCGTAGGGACCGTGCGTATTTACGATTTCGCAACTATAGTTTCGGTATCAAAAACCAACAATCATCATAGAGAAAGATCCGCACGGTGCCGCCGGTCGCGGTCAGCCGGTCTCGACCGACGATAGCGACGGACTGCGGTACCGAGTCAGCGAACCGGCCGTCGCGTTCAACGGCCGCTCAGTCTACTCTGTGCTCAGATCGTCGGCAAGCGAACGGCCCGCATCGATAGGAACACCGCCGCAACCGTCGCTACCGGAATCGAAGCGGATGCGGGAGCGTTCGCGAGAGCAGGCCATTGCCGATCACTTTTCGATGCGGTACCCGTCACCGCTCGAGTCTGCCCCGACCGACGTGACGGAGGCGACCTCGAACTTGGCACCGCCGCGGTCACTTTCGCTGACGGTGAGGTCCCATCCGTGGGCGTTGACGACGTTCAGAACGATCGACAGACCGAGCCCCGTCCCTTCTTCGTTCGTGCTATATCCCTGTTCGAGGACCTCGTCGCGTCTGTCGGCGGGAATGCCCGGGCCGTCGTCGGCCACGTAGAATCCGGTCCCGCTCTCGAGGCGGCCGACCGTTACCGTCACTGCTCGTCCGTCTGTATCGATGGCCGTCCGGTCGTCGATCCCTTCCGTGGAATCGCGATCGTGGTTGGAAGTCCGATTCTGGGTCGAACTATGCTCGACTGCGTTCCTGAAGAGGTTCTCGAAGACCCGACGGAGACGATTTCGGTCGGCCTCGACGAACAGGTCGTCTCGCACCTCCGGGCCCATCTCCGAACTCCCGCCGGCTCGTTTCGTACCGAGGTCAAACTCGAGCCAGGTATCGCCGGTGTCGACGGTCGACCACGCGTCCGTCGCGAGGTCTCGCACGGAGACGCGTTCGGTCTCCGTGATCGCCTGTCCCTCACGGGCGAGCGTCAGTGCGTCCTCGATGATCGCCTCCATGCGGTAGAGCGCGTGGCGTGCCTCCCCGACGTGATCGTGATCGACGTCTCCGTCGTCAGCTACCGACGCAGCAGCGATCATCTCGAGGTAGCCGTCGGCGACGTTCAGCGGGTTTCGTAGGTCGTGCGAGACGATGCTGGCGAACTCGTCCAACCGCTCGTTTTGGTGTTCCAGTTTTCGCGCCTGCCGCTGGAGATTCGACTTCTGTCGCTCGAGTTCCCGTTCACGGGCGCGGAGCTCTTCTTCCCGGTCTTTCTGGTCCGTGATGTCGTGAATGATCATCACGATCCCTGCGGGGTCACCGTCGGTTTCGATCACCGTGAATCGGATCTCGTAACAGTACTCGTCGTCCGCCGGCGCGACCCATATCTCGTAGCGCGAGCCGTCGAGCTCGCCGACGGATTCGGTTATCGCATCGATGTCGAGATCGGGAGTGACGATGAAATCCGTTCGAGCGGCGTCGGCGATGTGCTTCCCAATCGGGTGATCGGCGCCGATCATCTTCTTGCCGGTCGAATTGATGTCGACAATTCTGCCCTCGGTATCGAGGACGACGATCCCGTTGTCGACCTCTTCGACGACGACGTCGCGAGCGAGCGGAACGAGACTGCCGAAGCGAGATCGGAAGGGCACGAGCAAGCGGTCGAGCGGAAACAATCGGAAAAACGTGGCGCTGGTCATCGTCAGAACGCCCATCACGCTCGTGAACAGGACGAGATACGGCAACAACACGAAGTGAGGGAACGGACTCCGACCTGAAAGCGATACGACCGTTCCGACGACCGGGATCGAGACGGCCAGAAAGATCACGAACGTGATCTTCCGGTAGACGTTTCGCGAGCGACGGAATTTCTGAGCTAACATCGCCAGCGACGCGGTATCGAGGGCGTAGAAGACGAGGGCGAACGCGGGCCAGAGCGGCCCCCACCCGTAGCGAAGTCGGTCGACGGATCCACTCGAGTCGAGGTGTGGGTCGAAGAGTACCAGTTCGCGGGTCCCGTCGATCAACAGGAGGCCGACCAGCGAAAGCGGCACTGCGAGTAACGAGGCGAGTCGACGGCGGGTGAGCCATTCCCGTCGACCGGTGTAGTGGAGGACGTATCCGAACGCGACGATGGCGAGAAGACCGATATTTCCGAGCGCGATCGCGAACGCGTACAGTTTCACCTCGTAGACGGTGTTCGAAACCGTAACGAGATGCAGGAACGCCCACGCTGCGATACTGCAGTTGCAGTACGCTGCCCACCGGGCCGCCGGATCGCCCCGTCGGCGCCAGGCGATCACGGCCACGATCAGACCGACGACCGTCGCGATCGCAAGTGCAGGCGTATGGGGCGTATATCGCCATGCCATCAGTGCGGTAGTGAGTGTCTGTCAGCTACTGTTATAAGTCTGCTCGCCAGGCAGTTACGGCGTTCTCGGCTGTGATCGGGAACCGGGCAAACGATGCCTTCATCGCACGGTGTGAGGGCTCTCTATCAGGCCGAGCGATGGGCCGTTCGTCCGCAATCTTCAACGGTCGTCCGATCGAACTCCGATCCATGATTACAGGCGAGCGAATGGCCGCCGTCGACGAGAACGCCGCTGCACTCGGCGTACCGCGGAAGCAGCTGATGGAGTCGAGCGGACACGCGATCGCCCGGGAAATCCGAGAGTTCGCCGATCCCGGGGCTCGAGTCGCCGTCGTCGCCGGCAGGGGGAACAACGGCGGCGACGCGTTCGTCGCTGCTCGGTTTCTGGATGGCAGACCACGTTCGGGATCAGCCCGGAACGCAGCGCGTTCCGGGCGTGAATACGACGTAACGACGCTGTTGCTCGGCCGCGCCGAGACGATCGGCACCGACATCGCTCGCGAGAACTGGGAGGCCCTGCAGCGGGCCGAGTACGACACCCGCGAAGTGACCGACTCGAGCGCGTTCGAGCTCCCCGAGGCCGACGTGATCGTCGACGCGATGCTCGGGACGGGGATCAGCGGCGACCTCCGCGAACCGGCGGCGACCGCGGCTCGCGCGATCAATGACACGGACGCGACCGTCGTTGCGGTCGACGTGCCCTCGGGATTCGACGCCGACAGCCGCGACCACGCGGCAAACGGCGTCGACGCCGACCGCGTCGTTACGTTCCACGACACGAAACCGGGGCTCGACGACCTCGAGGCCGACGTCACCGTCGCGGACATCGGTATCCCGGCCGCTGCGGAGCGGTTCGTCGGTCCCGGCGACGTCGACCTCGCGCGGCCGGGCGGCCGGGACGGGCGGCCCTACGTCATCGGCGGCGGACCCTACACCGGCGCGCCGGCGCTGGCCGCACAGGCGGCGCTCCGAGCGGGCGCGGAACTGTCGTTCGTCGCCGCCCCCGACACCGTCGCCGGCGAGATTCAGGGCTACGTCGAGGATCTCATCGTCCAGCCCTACGAGAGCGACCGGCTCTCGCCCGATCAGGTCGACGACCTCCTCGAGACGGCCGAGCGGTACGACGACGTGGTCGTCCTCGGCCCCGGCCTCGGCTCCGCCGACGAAACGCTCGAGGCCGTTCGTCAGTTCCTCGCCTCGTACACCGGGCGCGCGGTCGTCGACGCGGATGCGCTCGCGGTCGTGCCGGACATAGAGACCGAGGCCACGCTGGTCTGTACGCCCAACCGCCGGGAACTGGCCCGGATGGGCGGTCCCGATACCGACTCGCTGCGCGAGGCGGCCGACGAGATCGAGGCGTTCGCCGCGGAGCTGGGTCACGTCGTCCTCGCGAAGGGCGTCGACGACGTGGCGACCGACGGCGAGCGGACCCGAGTCTGTCGGACCGGCGCGCCCGGCATGAAAGTCGGCGGCACCGGCGACCTGCTGGCCGGGATCGTCGCCGCGCTGCTCGAGCACGCCGAGCCGCTCGACGCCGCGGCGGCGGCCGCGTACGTCAACGGCCGCGCCGGCGAGCGACTCACCGACGACGGCTCGATGGGATTCCTCGCGTCCGAGATGCTCGCGGAGATCCCCGCCGCGCTGTGGGGTGAGGCCGATGACTGAGGACGGTGCGGCCGGCTCGAACACCACGGACGAGGTGGCCGCAAA
Organism: Natrinema sp. 1APR25-10V2; assembly: GCF_031626495.1. Classification (NCBI taxonomy): domain Archaea; kingdom Methanobacteriati; phylum Methanobacteriota; class Halobacteria; order Halobacteriales; family Natrialbaceae; genus Natrinema; species Natrinema sp. 1APR25-10V2. Next base: position 31,329 of record NZ_JAMQOJ010000011.1, on the reverse strand, counting down.
CGCGGATGCGGACGCGGACGAACTGACGCATACGACCGCCGAGGGCGACGTCCAGATGGTCGACGTCGGCGACAAACCCGACAGCGAGCGCCGCGCGGTCGCGGTCGGGGAGATCCGGCTGCAGCCCGCTACGATCGAATCGATCCGGGCCGACGAGGTCGGCAAGGGCGACGTCCTCGCGACCGCCCGCGTCGGCGCGATTCAGGCCGTCAAGCACACCTGGGAGACGATCCCCATGTGCCACCAGATCCCGATCACCAACGTCGACACCGCGTTCGAGCTCGGCGAGGACCGGATCGAGCTCCGGGTCGCCGTCGAGACCACCGGCAAGACGGGCTGCGAGATGGAGGCCCTCGAGGGCGTGACGACCGGCCTCAACGTCGTCTGGGACATGGTCAAAGCCGTCGAGAAAGACGACGAGGGCCAGTATCCGGACACCGGAATCGAGAACGTGCGCGTCCTGCAAAAGGAGAAGCGCCAGGTCTAGCTCCACGACGATGACGCTACGGACGCCACTCTGTGACCTGCTCGGAGTAGCGTATCCGATCGTGCAAGCGCCGATCGGGAGCGCGACCTGTCCCGAACTGGCGGCCGCCGTATCGAACGCCGGCGGCCTGGGACAGCTCGCGGTGACGTGGTGCAATCTCGAGGCGACGCGCAGTGCCGTTCGTACGACTCGGGAGCTGACCGACGAGCCGTTCGCGGTCAACCTCGTCCTCGACGAGGCGACGACGATCGAAGATACCGACGACCACCTCGAGACGATCCTCGAGGCGGGCGCGCCCATCGTTACCCTCTCGTTCGGCGACGCCGCTCCCTTCGTCGAGCGGATCCACGACGCGGGCGCGCTCGTCTCTCAGACCGTCGGCAGCGCCGCGGAAGCGCGCGAGGCGGTCGACGCCGGCGTCGATATCGTCGTCACGCAGGGACTCGAGGCCGGCGGCCACGTTCAGAGCGAGGTGGCGACCACGGTCCTGGTTCCGCGGGTCGCGGACGCCGTCGGCGACGAGGCACCGGTCGTCGCGGCCGGTGGGATCGCCGACGGACGCGGCATCGCCGCCGCGCTCGCGCTGGGTGCCGACGGCGCGTGGCTGGGCACGCGGTTCGTCGCGACCGAGGAAGCGCGGGTCCACGACCGCTATCAGGATCGGCTCCTCGAGAGCGACGAGACCGACACCGCGTTCACGACCCTCTTCGACAAGGGCTGGCCCGGCAGGGCCCACCGGGTGCTGCGAAACGAGACGCTCGAGCGCTGGGAGTCTGCGGGCCGTCCGCCGGTCGGGGAGCGGCCGGGCGAGAACGACGTCGTCGCCCGGACCGGCGACGGTGGTCCGATAGAGCGATACGACGAAGCACTCGCTACGCCGGACGTCGACGGCGCTATCGACGAGATGGCGCTGTTCGCCGGGCAGAGCGTCGGGCTAACGGACGACGTTCGGCCCGCGGGTGGAGTCCTCGAGGACCTCGTCGCGGAAACGCGCGAGGCGATTTCGGGAGTACCGGCATCGTCGGTTCGTGACGACTGAGCAATCGCGACGGGAAAAACAGCGTGGTAACTCGCCCGCTCGAAACGCCGATCGGCGGCTACAGATCCATTCCGCCGTTGACGTCGATCACTTCCCCCGTCACGTACGAGGAGTCCTCGCTCGCGAGGAATCGGACGACCGCCGCGATGTCCTCGACCTCCGCGAGGCGCTCGAGCGGGATCCCCGCGATGATCCGATCGAGGACGTTGTCGGGGACGCTCTCGAGCATATCGGTTGCGGTGAAGCCAGGCGCGACGCAGTTGGCCGTCGAGCCGCCCTGAGCGAGCTCGAGGGCGATCGTTCGGGTGAAGCCGAACATGCCGCTTTTCGCGGCGGCGTAGTTGGCTTGCCCGAAGTTGCCCTGTTTGCCGACCACGCTCGAGATGTTGATGAGCCGGCCCTCGTGGGCGTTCCAGATGTCGTCGTAGAACAGCTGGGTGCAATTGAACATGCCGCCGAGGTTGACGTCCATCACGCGGTCCCACTCCTCGCGGGACATCTCGGTGAACTGTTTGTCGGCGGTGATGCCGGCGTTGTTGACGAGCACATCGGCGGGGCCGAAGGCCTCGTGGCAGACTTCCACCATGTGTTCGACCTCCGCGCGGTCCGAGACGTCGGCTCTGGCCGCGACGGCGGAGCCGCCAGACGATTCGATCGCGTCGACGGCCTCGTGTGCCGCCCCCTCCGACGATCGGTAGTTGATGACGACGTTCGCTCCCTCTTCGCCGAGATACTCCGCGATACCGCGACCGATCCCCTTCGCCGAGCCCGTGATAACACAGGTGCGATCATCCATGGACATAAGTCATACATTCAACGTCCGATGGTAAATAACGACCTGTTAGGTATCACTTGACATCCTCCCCGCGCTGAAGGGCGAGGATTCCCGACCGTCGTTGGGATATTGTGGTTTACGACGTGACCTGTTCTTGAGGTGCGAACGCACCAGTTTCCTTGTCAAACAAGAACGTCGATGGCTGTGTCAACCAGCCGTTACTCCTATTCACCGAAAGACTCGGTGAACTCGGAGATACTTCCTGTCGAATGTTCTCAGCGCCATTCACATCCGCGTTCGCCACCGTCCCGCACTCATCGCACACGTACAACCCACGCTCCACGCGATTCGCCTTGCGCTTGCGACCACAACACGAACACGACTTCGACGTATCACGCTCGGACACTTGCTCAACCGTGATACCTTCCATTTCAGCCTTGTACGTGAGTAGGTCTGTGAAGCGGTCGAACGCCCACGAATGCAAGCTACTTGAAGGTACGGATTACGCAGCGTGGAATATCCGGTCTGCAATCGAACGGTGGGTGGTGTAGTGTATTGTCGGATTCATCCCCGTCCTAAAGGACGGGGCTTTCTTCTTGATTCTCCGTAAACTGACGGCTTCGCGGTCGATCGTGGTCGATTCCCGTCGACCGCATCGAGAGCGAAAACGGGGACGCTACCGCTCTCGAGCCTGCTCGACCCAGTCTTCGATACGGCTCGGGGAGATGCCGGTCTCGGCGGCGAGGTCCGCAACGTCGGCGTCGGCGAGGGCTGCAAACGTCTCGATCCCGGCGGCGGTGAGGTCGTCCGCATACGCCTGGCCGACGCCGTTCAGGTCGGTGAGGTCGTCGCCCTCTGAACCGATCTCGCTGGCCGCCGCCTCGTCGGCGACCTCTTCGACGACGTCTTCGTCGACGGCCATCTCACCCGGTTCTGCCGGTTCTTCCGTAACGTCTTCCTCGCCGCGCTCGACGATCTCCTCGGTCGAGCGCTCCTCGCCGGGGAGGTCGGTAGCTTCGGCTTCGGGCTCGGTACTCGAGGCCGTCTCAGTGCTCGTCCCACCGTCAGCGAGGTCTTCGGTTCCCGTCTCGTCGCCGGACACGTCCTCGGCGAGAGCGGCGTCTGCGTCCGTTCCCGCTTCGATAGGCGCTTCCGGTTCGCCTTCGGCCTCGGTCCCGTTCGACCGCGCCTCGAACCAGTCACAGACCTGCGGCCAGAGCTCCGCGTGGCTCCGCGAGGAGACGGACATCCCGATGTGGCCCGTCGCGAACTCGAGGATTTCCGTGTCCTCGGAGGAAATAACGTCGTTGAACGGCTTGGAGGCTTCCGGCGGAATGAGGTGGTCGTACTCGGCGACGATCTGGAGCACCGGCATGTCGATCTTCGAGAGATCGACGTGTTCACCGCCGAGTTCGAGTTCGTTGTTGTAGAGTTTGTTCTCCTGGTAGATGTCGCGGATGAACTCCTCGTAAGCCTCGCCGGCGACGTCGATCCCCTCGTCGAGCCAGCGTTCCATCCGAGCGAAGTTCTCGACGAAGTCCTCGTCCTCCACGTTGTCGTAGAATCGGACGTACTTCGTCACGTTGTTCGCGACGGGATCCATCAGCGCGAAGCCGACGTCTAAGAACTCCGCCGGGACGTTGTCGAAGGTGTCGGTGACCGTCTCGGGGTCGTAGTAGTTCTCGGATCCCCAGAGCTCCAAGACGCCGCCGTCGCCGTCGAAACAGAGCCCGGCGGCCATCAGCGCCAGGTTCTTCACTTTCTCGGGGTACAACGAGGCGTACATGGCCGACTTCGTTCCGCCCATACAGTAGCCGAGAATGTTGATCGCGTCCTGGCCGGACCGCTCGCGAACTTCGTCGACGCAGTTGTCGATGTAGCGGTTGACGTAATCGTCCAGCGACAGCGACCGGTCGAGCCTCGATGGCTCGCCCCAGTCGATCAGGTAGACGTCGAAGCCGGCCTCGAGCAGCGTCTGGACCACGGAGCGATCGGGCTGGAGATCGAGGATGTACGGCTTGTTGATCAACGCGTAGACGACGAGGATCGGCACGTCGTGTTGCTCCTCGGTCATCGGCTCGTAGTGGAGGAGCCGCAGCTTGTTCTCCTCGTAGACGACCTCGCTGGGCGTCTGGCCGACGTCGATGTTCTCGACCGTTTCGGTCCGCTCCGGCGCGACTTCGGTCTTGTCGGCCAGGTCGGCGGTCGCCTCCCAGGCCTGGCGCTGCATGTCCAGTGCGATCGAATAGGGGTTCTTCATTGCTCGTCTTCCAGGTGCTCGAGGACGCGGTCGAGTTTCTCCTCGACGGCGTGCTGGCGGCGCTCGAGTTCGACGAGGCGGTCACCGACTTCGACGACGTCGTCCTCGGTCGCGAAGCCGAGCGACCGGAGCGTCTCCTGGGAGGCCTCGTCGGCCTCCTGCTGGAGCTCGAGGACGTCGCCGACGGTCTCGCCGGTCATCTTGGCGAACGCGGTCGTCGACATGACGTCTTTGAACGCCTCGTTGGCCGTGTTGAGCCAGATGTCGCGGAACTCCTCGACGTCGACGTCCTCGCCCTCGAACTGATCGTTTACCCGCTCGACCATCTGTTGGGAGGCGTTCATCCACGTCTCGTAGGCGCGGGCGTAGCCCTCGACGCCGTCGGACATTTCGGAGTCCTCGCTGAGTTCGCCGACGGTCTCGGACCAGCTCTCGACGAACCGGGCCTGTGCCTCCATGTTGTCCTCGAGTGCCTCGAGGAACTGCTCGTTCCACTGTTCGACGAACGCGTTCCAATTCTGCGCCTGGGGTTGTGAATCTGCCATGGTTGAAAATTAACGGTGTACGGTAAAAAACGACGTCCCGACTTACGCCGAAACGTCGAGTTCTTCGGCGGCCTCCTCGACGTTCTCGGCGACGGCGCTGACGTTCTGCTCGACCTGTTCGTGGGCGTCGAGGTAGGCGTCGAACGAGGTATCGACGACTTCGGCGTAGCTGTGTGCGAACTCCTCGTAGGCGACTTCCGACTCTTCGATGGCCTCGAGGACGGCCTCGAGCGACTGGGACTGTGCCTCAGTGGCGGAGTCGAAGCCTTCGTCGACGAGTTCGCGGAGTTCGTCGAACTCGGCGCTGCCTTCGGGCATCGTTGCCTCCACGGCGTCGAAGTACGCGTGGATCGCGCCCTTGGTCAGCTCGGCGTTGGACTCGAACATCGCGCCCGAGGTTTCGACGGCGTCGGCGAAGGCGCCGAGCGACGTCTGCTGGGCCTCGAGGGCGTCGTGGGTCATGCGCTGGCTCTGTTCGATTGCGGTACGCTGTGCGTCGAAGACTGCGGTGAATGGGTTCTGGGTCATGATTACTCGTCTCGGTTGCGTTTGACGGGGACGACGATCGTCTGGACGATATCTCCCTCTTCGATGTCGAGGGCTTCCCGTTCTGGACCGGGAATGCTGATCCGACCGCCGCTCTGAACGCGGGCTTTGAACGTCGCGGTGCCCATGTTCATCGGCCCGAAGGCCGACGTGTTCTCGAACGGGTTCGCCGACGTGGCCTGCAGCATCTGTTTCATCATCTCCTGCTGGGATTCGGCGACCTGCTCGCCCGCTTCCTGCATTTCCTGGATCCCGTCCGTAAACATCGTGGGCGGAAACCAGGGCGATCGGTCGGAGTCGTCCGTCATCAACAGTTCGTTGGCTCGCAGACATAATAAGCCTTTCCACTAGATGCCATCAAATGGTAGAGAATGGTTTCCACCTCCGGCCAGTGACTCGGATCGTCCTTCTATATCGAGCCGACAGTTACGTCCGAACTCGGGTTGCGACAGAAAACTCCATAGAGAACGCCTGTAAGTCGTTGTTACGGTTCTAAATAGTAAGGAATGTGGTATTAAAACAGCCAAAGAAGTCATATGCACCCCACACCTAGCCGCACGTAGATGTCACACGAGAACACTCGAGGCGAGACCCCCCTCCCGATGGCGAGCGCCTGGTCGGCGATGACGCGAGGGTTCCTTCGAACCGCGACCGCCGCGAACCGGGCGGCCGTCTCGGCGATGCTCCCGTCGGTCGATGATGGGAGCGATCCGGAGAACGAGCGAATCGCCCCACCGATTCCGTCGGTCGAGTACTCTGACCTCGACTGGCAGTTCGACCGCACCGTCGACGATCCCAACCACATCAGCGTTGGCGATACCGTCACGTTCGAAAAGGCCCTCACAGACGAAGACGTCCGGGCGTTCGCCGCAGTCAGCGGCGACACGAACCGCCTCCACCTCGACGAGGGGTTCGCGGCTGACACCCGATTCGGCGAGCGCATCGTCCACGGCACACTCGTCTCCGGGCTTATCAGCGCTGCTCTCGCCCGGCTACCCGGACTCACTATCTATCTCTCTCAAGATCTCGAGTTCAGCGGCCCCGTCGGCGTCGGCGACCGCGTCTCGGCCCGCGTCGAAATCGTCGAGAACCTCGGGAACGACCAGTACCGCCTCGAGACCGTCGTCCGCGACGAGGACGACGACGCGACCGTCATCGACGGCGAGGCCGTCGTCCTGATCGACGACCTGCCCGCCGAGTGAGCAGTCGGCGAGATCGACCGCGCCTCGAGCCGAGTCCCCGTACAGAATCCGGTGCAGTGTTGCTAAGTGGCTCCTCGCGGAACGCATCCACATGACCCTTTTCGGGACGGCAGGAATCCGCGGTCCAGTCGAGGAGGTGTCGCCGTCGCTCGCGCTGTCCGTCGGTCAGGCGGCGGCCGAACCCGGAGAAACGTTCGTCGTCGGTCGCGACGGTCGGGAGACGGGCCCGGCGCTCGCGGCGGCGATGGAAGCCGGCCTCGCGAGCGCCGGCGCCGACGTTCGTCGCATCGGGCGGGTCCCGACGCCCGCGCTCGCCTTCGCCTCGCAGGGCCGACGCGGTGTCATGCTCACCGCGAGCCACAACCCGCCGGCGGACAACGGAATCAAGCTCTTCGTCGACGGCGTCGAGTACGACAGCGACGCCGAACGAACCGTCGACGACCGTGTGGCGAGCGATCAGTCCCGACTCGTCCTGTGGCACGACTGGGGCGACGCCGAACGACTCGCCGTGCTCGAGCGGTACCGCGACGCCGTCGTGGAGTTCGTTCGAGAGCGGTTCGGCGGCCGCGGGGAGTCGGAAAACGCGACTGCGGGCCCGCTTGCGGGACTCCGGGTCGCCGTCGACTGCGGCAACGGAATGGGTGCGCTCGCGACGCCGCAGGTCCTCGAGCGGCTGGGGGCGTCGGTCGTCGCGGTCAACGCCTCGGTCGACGGCCACTTCCCCGGTCGCGGGAGCAAACCGACCCCGGAGACGCTCTCGGAATTCACCGACTTCCTCGCGGACGGCCGGTTCGATCTCGGCCTCGCACACGACGGCGACGCCGACCGACTCGTCGTCCTCGGGCCCGACGGCGGCGTGATCCACGAGGACACGATCCTCGCGGTGGTCGCGGCCCGGTATACCGACGACAGCGACGCGGACGACCCCGTCGTCGTCACGACGCCCAACGCCTCCGCCCGCATCGACGAGCGGGTCCGCACGGCCGGCGGCCGAGTCGAACGCGTCGAACTCGGCGCGCTCCACGAGGGGATCGCCCGGGAACGCGATCGCGGCTCCGACGGCACCGAGATCGTCTTCGCCGCCGAGCCCTGGAAGCATATCCACACTGCCTTCGGCGGCTGGATCGACGGCGTCGTCAGCGCCGCGGCCGTCGCCGCGCTCGTCTCCGATGCCGGCGACACCGAGACGCTTCGGGAGCCGGTCACCGAACGCCCCTACCGGAAGGTCAGCGTCGAGTGCCCGGACGACGCGAAATCGGCGACCATGGCCGCTCTCGAGAGCGCTCTCCCCGAGGCGTTCCCGGAGGCGACGGTCGAGACGGAGTACGGCGTCCGCCTCGAGTTCGCCGACGCGTCGTGGCTGCTGGTCCGGCCCAGCGGCACCGAACCGTACGTGCGCCTCTACGCGGAGAGCGAAACCGTCGACGAACTCGTCAGCGAGGCGCGAGCCGTCATCGAGACGGCGGTCGCGGACGAGCGGTAGGGGCCGACATCCTTTGGTAGCCGCTGGTCGAACCGCACCCCATGGACGACCTGATCGAGGCCGCTCGCGACGTACAGGAACGCGCGCACGTCCCCTACTCCGAGTACCGGGTCGGTGCCGCCCTCGAGACGGCAGACGGCGAGGTCTTCGTCGGCTGCAACCTCGAGAACGCCAATTACAGCAACAGCCTCCACGCCGAGGAGGTCGCGGTCGCAGAGGCGGTCAAGGAAGGCCATCGCGACTTCGCGCGGATCGCGGTCAGCTCCGACCGCCGCGACGGCGTCACTCCCTGCGGGATGTGCCGACAGACGCTGACGGAATTCTGCGACGACGACCTCGCCGTCCTCTGTGACGAGGGCGACGAGGTGACCGAGTACGCCCTCGGCGAACTGTTACCGAACACGATCAGCCAGGACACGCTCGAGTAGCGACGGCTACCGACAGCGGCGTTGCGGTCCGCTCACTCGGTCGAAGCGATCCGCTGCCCTGCCGAGACGTACGCCCGTTCGTGGGTCGTCGCTTCGCCGTCGGGAGCGCCCACACGCGGATTCGAGAAGTGGATCGGGAGCCCCATCGCGCGGAAAAACGAGGGATGGTCCTGTAGCTGAAAGTGGAGATGTGGCTCCGTCGAATTCCCGGAGTTACCACAGCGGGCGACCTGCTCGCCGCGCTCGACGCGGTCTCCCTCGGCGACCTCGAGGCTCCCCTTCTGTAGGTGTGCGAGCACGCTGTACTCGCCGGTTGCGTGCTCGATCGTGACGTAGTTCCCGCGGATGTCGCGCTGGCGCGGGTCCAGCCAGCCGCCGGCCCGGTGGTAGTCTCGATGCCCGTCGCTGGCTGCGACCACCACGCCGTCGGCGGGTGCGACGACGGGTTCGTCGAAGCAGTGGTAGTCCCCGGGGCGCTCGCCGCCGCCCTCGTAGCTCCGGCCACAGTCGTCGGTCACGACCAGATCGTAGGCGTACCGCTGGGCGAGTATTCCCCAGGAGTGGGAGGACTCCCGGCTCGGTCCGCCGTTGACGACGGTCCACTTGCCCCGAACCGGCAGCCGATAGTCCACCTGCTGGTCGAACCGCTCCGGGTCGGGCAGTCGGAGTCGGTATCTGAGTAGGACTGGAACGTGACCGGCGAGCTGTTTCACCCCCTGCCACTGGATGAACGGATTCAACTGGAGGACGGCCATCGAGACGAGCGGCCGCAGCCCCGACGGCGTCCCCATCTCGATCCAGTCGGTCGGCTCGGCGTCGTCGCTCGGAGACGGCACGATGCCTTTCGCCATCGGCCAGAGCGCGAACAACCCGAACAGGTAGAAGACCTCGAGCCGCTCCAGCGACGGAATCAGCGTCCCGGGGATTCCGAGGAAAAACAGCAGCGCGAGGTTCGTCGGGTTCGGGAGCCGTGAGCGCAGGCCGCTCGAGCGGTCGACCGATGGTCGGTCCGGCGGCCTACCGTCCCCTCCCGCTCCGTCGCCGGTGTGCGGTTCGTCTGGGGTCGGTTCGTGTGCCGGTCGGCTGGTCGACGCGTTCGCGTTCGTGTTGGTCATCGTAGGTACGAACACGGCACGAGATCGTTTGAACGCTTGGCGAACGAGATTTCTATTTGGGATCTGACGGATTCCAGCGGACTCGAGCCGTCGTTCGACGGCGGACACGGAGTCGACGGTGTGGACGAGGAGGTGTCAGTACGCCGGGTCCGAGGCGGCGATCGACTCGGGATTCCGCCAAGCGGTGACGAGCGCGCCGACGTCCGTCGAGAGCAGGACGAGACCGACGACGCCGACGAACATCGCGAGCGGGTTGCCGGTCGCGACGGCGACCGCGCTGGGAACGACGCCGAGCACGACTCCCGGCGCGGCGACGCCGACGTAGTAAACCCAGCGACGGATCGGCCGCGCCGGGTGGACCGAGTGGCGGATCGGGTCGACTCCGCCCTCGAGATCGAATTCGACATCGACCTCGATTTCGTCCCGGGAGAGGCCGCCGGCGATCGCGTAGGCCGCGGCGTGGATTCCCTCGTGGAGGACGACTATTCCCGCCAGCAGCGCGAATTGAAGGACGGCGCCGTGTGGGCCGAGTAGTTCCGTGTAGGTCAGGTACCGATCGAGGCCGTACGTCGAGACGTAGCTCCCGCCGAACGCGACGATGGCCACCGCTGGCACGACCGCAGACCGCACCGTTCCCCATCCCTCCTCGTCGCACTCCGGATCGGGATCGACGTACATCTCACTCGAGAACTACGCGTGGGCGGGACTTGAGTCCCGGGTGTCGGTGGCGGTCCGGTAGCGGTCGCCGCGGGTCGTCTGTCACTCGTCGCCGGCCGTCTCGACCGCGGTGACGTGCCCGCGGGCGTCGACGGTGACCGACATCGACTCGCCCTCGAGCGGGATATCGAACGCGAGACGGAGCGGCTCCTCGTCGACGACGGTGACGGCTTCATCGTCGCGGACGAAGGGCAACTCCCAGACGTGATCCTCACGGAGCGTGAGTCCGTGACGGCGACAGAACGCGGTCACGTCGGGATCGACGAGCAGGCAGAAGCTCGCCGGACCGACGATCTGCGCGCCGCAGGTGTCACAGACGGCGCGAAAGATCGGATGCGGCGCCCCGTCGACGACGATCTCCGTCTCGATCGGGTCGTAACACTGCGGACAGACGCCGGCCAGCGACTGCTCGATGGCCTGAAACGCCAGCAGTTCCGCGAGATCGACGACCGCCGGGAGCGTCGCGTCGGCGGTCGCATTGGGCGGGACGCTCCACTGGAAGAGCGCGTGGTCGTTCTCGCAGGTGACGCGACAGCGGCCGTCCTCGCACGTCGCGACCGCCGGCCGTCCGCAGACCGGACAGTCGCTCTCGAGTTCGGTCGGCCCCATCGAGACGGCCGCCGTGTAGGTCCCCGCGAGGATCGCCGCAACCACCTGCACGCCGGCGTGAGTGAGCCGATAGCCCCCGTCGCCTTTTTCGACGAATCCGTCACGGAGTTCGTTGAGATGGTAGCGAAAACGCCCCGAGTCTCGGACGCCGACGCGTCGGCGCAGGTCGGCGAATCCGATCGCCGCTTCGTCGCTGGTCCGGTGGTGGACGCTCAGCTCCCGCAGGATCGACACCCGGAGCGGATCGCTGAGCGCCGCGAACGCGTCGGCCGGCGCTCGTCGCTCGCGTGACTCCTCGTCGTCGCTCGTCTCCTCGCCCTCGCCTGCGTCGTCTCGCCTCGGTTCGGTCACGGTTTCGTCCCCGTTTGGCTGTCGTTTACACGTCTACGCTCGACCCACATGGGTACGCGGGATCCCGACGTTCGTCTCCGGTCGCCGCGAGAGCCGGCCCGACTCACGGCTCGCCGCGCTCGAGTGCCTCCCGCAGTATCGTTCGATGACACCGCTTCTTCTCGGTGTTCTCGTAGCAGACCAGCGCCAGCGACTCGCCCGCGGCCAGTCGATCCTCGAGCGCGGCGACGGCCGCCCGCGCGTCGTCGTCGGTCTCGAGATGGTTCCGATACGCCTCGCCGAATCCGACCTGATCCCAGGCGGCGTTGTGTGCGCCCTCCTCGCAAAGCCCCTGCATTTTCATCTCCTCGGCGGCGTCGCGGACCGACTCGAGGAGTTCGTGAGGTGGACCGAGCGCGGGCCGGTTTTCGTCGACGGCGGCGTGGAACCACGACGTCGGCTGGCGGACGACGCCGACGCGCGTCGCGTCCGCCGGCAGCTCCGCCAGATCGTGCTGGATCGCGGCGACGTAGGTGTCCGTGAGCGTCCCCCGTGCCATACGTTCCCTTACGGCCGTCCCGCATTTATATACGGTGACGGATCGAACCGCCGGCAATCGATGGCCCGCGACAGCGAAGACCCCAACGCCGACGTACAGTACCACCTCGAGGTCGGTCCCGACGACGTGGCCGACACCGTACTCCTGCCGGGGAATCCCGAACGGCTCGAGAAGATCGTCGCGTTCTGGGACGATCACGAGATCCGGGGCCACCACCGCGAGTACCGGACGGCGACGGGCGCGTACGAGGGGACGCCGATCTCGGTCACCTCGACGGGCATCGGCAGCCCCTCCGCGGCGATCGCGGTCGAGGAACTGGCTCGCGTTGGGGTCGACACGTTCGTTCGGGTCGGCTCTTGCGGGGCGATCCAGCCCGAGATGGCTGTCGGGGATCTGGTAATCACGACCGGCGCGGTCCGCCAGGAGGGAACCAGCGACGAGTACGTCCGCGAGGACTACCCGGCCGCGGCGGACGGCGAGGTCGTCTCCGCGCTCGTCGCGGCGGCCGAACGGCTCGGCTACGACTACCACACGGGGATCACGATGAGCTCGGACTCGTTCTACGCCGGCCAGGGCCGGCCCGGCTTCGACGGCTTCGAGGCCGCGGGTGCGGACGAGTTGGTCGACGAACTCAAAGCGGCGAACGTGAAGAACATCGAGATGGAGGCCAGCGCCGTTTTGACGCTCGCGAACCTCTACGGGATCCGCGCCGGCGCGGTCTGTACCGTCTACGCCAACCGCGAGACCGGCGAATTCCGGACCGAAGGCGAGTCGAGAGCCGCCGAGACCGCGACGCTCGCGACCCACCTCCTCGCGAAGATGGACGCCGTCAAACGCGAGGCCGGCGTCGACCGCTGGCACGCCGGGCTCTCGCTCGAGTAAGCCGCGTTGGTGGTCGACTCGTCCGCGTCAGTCCCGCATCCGAACGATCCCGTCCTCGAAGACCTTCCGGTTGGGGACGATGTACTCCTCGGAGTCGTCCTCGATCTTGGTCACGAACAGGTCGACCTCCTGAACGATGCCCGTCTGCTCGCCGATCCGGATCTCGTCGCCGATCCCGTAGGGCTGGTTGAGAAGCAGGTAGATGCCGGCGGCGCTCGAGACGAGGAAGTCCTTGAACGCGACGGTGCCGACGATGACGACGCCGACGGCGTACACCGTCAGCAGGATGAGCAGCGCCAGCACGTGGACGCCGACCTGGCCGAGCGCGATGATGAAGGTGACGTACAGGACGGAGTACTTGACCAGCTTCGGGATGACCGACACTTCGGGGAGCTTGACGCCCCGCAGGTACTCGCTGACGATCAACTCCGACTTGTCAGCGACGATGAAGCCGATGATGAGTACGAGCACGGCGATGAACAGCTGCGGGATGAACTCCGTGACGCGCAGCCAGAAGGCGTCCGTGTCCAGCAGCTGAGCGATGTGGATCGCCGTGAGGACGGCGATCCCGTAGATGAACCACGAGCTCAGTCGCGCGACGATCTCGACCGTCGAGGTGCCGATCGACTGGGCTGTTCGCTCGAACGGCGTCCCCTCGACGGCTTCGGGCACCCCCGAAGCGGCCAGCAGTTCCTCGTTGAGCCGGCCGACGAGATAGCCGACGACGAGGCCCAGCGCCAGCACCGCCGCCGCGATGACTGCCGGCTCGTTGAGGAACGGCTGCCACTCTACCATATCAGTACGCCTCCGGATCGACCTCCAGAATGATTTCACCGCCCTTGAACGCTCGGACGAGCCCGTCGCTCTCCGAGAGCACGATCGAGATCGCGTTGGTGTCCCGCGTGATCGCACCGCCGGCCATGTGCCGAGCACCCAGCCCCTTCGGAATATCGACCCCTTCAGCCGACGGCTCGAGGTAGCGATACGCCGAGACGATCTTGCCGGCGTCCGAGATGACGAACGCGCCGTCGAGCCGCGAGAACTCCTTCAACATGACGTTCACGATCGGATCGCCGACGTGGACGTGGGACTTCTCGAAGGGGTTGTACGACAGCGGCCGCGACTTGTTCATTACCTTCCCCGCGTCGCCGACGACGAACAGCGCGCCCACCGGCTTCCCCTTCTGTCCTTTCTGTCCCAGCTCGATCGCCAGCTCGAGAACTGCTTTGATGACCTCCGGATCGGCTCGGGACTTGACGAACAGGTCGTAGATCCCGGTGTGGGCCTCCGCATCGGCGCGGACCCGGGAGACCGTGTCGATGCCGTCGCTGAAGACGCTCGTCGCACAGGCGAGCTCGTCGCCGTCGTCGATCAAGCCCTGTTCTAAGGCCCCCTCGAGGCCGAAGCGAATCCGTTCAGTGATCTCCTCGAACGCCAGCGGGAGTTCGACGAACGTCTCCGCGCCCACCGCGTTTTCGGTCCCGACGACGACCACGTCGACGTCGTCGATGGCAGAGAACTGTTCGTAGTACGAGCCGCTTGGTGAGAAGAGTACGACGGCATCGACGCTCGCAAAGAGATCCCCGAACACGTCGTCTAACCCGGCCATTGCTCATACAAGTCCGTCCCGCGTGAATAAGCGTTTTGGAGCGTCTGACGCGCGTCTTTCGTCCGGTTCATACGGCGAGACGCACCGCTATCGATCGATGTGGTCCGTCCCGGCACCCAGTCGGGCACGCTGACCGCCCGGACGAGCGGACGCCACCACTGGCGTGTCACGTAATTACCGACGACGGGGACGCGGATCTCGAGCGAGTCGTCCGAGGCGGTGTTTGCCTCTCGGGTCGCTCGAGATTTGGTTTCGTCGCGGAGACCGGATTCGGACAACGTGAAGACGTGCTCGCTTCGCTGCGCGCGTCTTCTCTCGTTCGAATCGGTCGACGATTGCTGTCGCTCACGGATTGTTCGCGACAGCAATGCGCGGGACCGGATTCGAACCGGCGGACCCCTACGGGACAGCGTCCTAAGCGCTGCGCCGTTGGCCTAGCTTGGCTACCCGCGCGCACCCTCGAGTTTTCACGAATCGAGTAAGTAGCTGTCGGTCCGGATCGGTACCGCCCTGCGCGATCGATGCTCGAGCGGCCGGCTCAGTGTTTCACCGGCTCCTCGGGCGACCAGTCCGGTGGAACGATGAACGTCACGTGCTCCGGATCTCGAAGCTGGTGCAGTTCCGCGGCCTGTTCGGCCAGCGACCGCTCCCGATACGGCATCTCGAGCCCGCAGCCGGTACAGACGAGTTTGCAGGTTGGCTCTTTCATAGCGAGGGGGACGAACCGGCATCGAACGACGACATCGCGTGTTTCTTCGGACGACGGCACGTTTAGTAGTTGTCTCCTAGTGAAATCGACCGAGAACGGCCGTATTGCCGATTCGTTCGTATCGAAACGTTGCCTGCCGTAGTACTCCATTGGTAAGCGTCGAAGTGCGCACGGTCATCCGTGCTCCACAGACCGTTCCGCCCGGTGTCACGACCGTACGTTTATGCCATCCGATCCGATACCGAGACGTATGCACAGCGCCCGGGATCGCATCGAATACGAACCGTGGCTCGAGGAACTCGAAGCTATCGCCGACCAGCTGGAGCTGTCGGCAGAAGCACAGTCGTGTGCGACCGATCTCTTCCTCGCTGACGTTCCTGCGTCCGATCGTTCGAAGCAAGCGGTGCTGGCCGCGAGCCTCTATGCCGGCTCGCTCGTCGCCGGTGACGGCCGCACGCAAGGGGCCGTCGCCGACGCCGCAGATGTCTCTCGACTGTCGATTCAATCCCGCTGGAAGGACCTCCTCGAGTCGGCCGGACTCGAGCCGCCGCGCTGGTAACTATCTCGTACAGCCGACCGTTTCACGGGTCAGTACCGTGCTTATATCTTGTAAGCGGGTGCTATGTGATGAAAACGACTCGTCCGAACCGCTGCAAATTTCCGCTCGCAACGACTCTTGGTTAATAATACTCATCGCGCGGCGGGCAGCCAGCCGGGCGGACTCCTCGCTTGGCTTCGGTCACCCGTCGACGATATTCCCGTGTTCATCTATTTCTCCGTTGACGATACGGGTACTCGAGATGATGTCGTCGTCCTCGGCCAGAACGTGGGGGACGACGACGACCTCGAGCGGATCGTGACCGTTTTCGCGACGGATCTCGTTGATCCGTTTCCCGCCTTCGCGGGTCTCCGGCGAGACGACGAGGTAGTCGAACTTCGGTTCGGTAGCGATCCCCGTCGGTTTCGTCAGTTTTCGAACCTCGAACTCGCGGTCGTAGTCGGCCGCGATCGATGCGAGTTCGTCCTCGAGGTCCGCCTTTCGTTCGTCGAACGATCGCACGCGCCGTTCGACGGCACGCGTTTTCGGCGCGAGTTCGTCGCTGGTCAAGCCGACGGTCACATCTCCGAGTTCGAACGCCCGTTCGAACAGCCGTCTGTGGCCGTCATGAACGGGGTCGAAGGTCCCACCAAGCGCGACGTCCATACCCCACGTCACATGCGCGGTGCGTATAAAACGGTCGAATCCACATGTTTTCTCACCACAGGGGGCTGTACGCTATTCGAGCGATCTATCGACGATCGTCGAAACTCCCCTTCGCATTGTTTTTAGTAGTCGCCCGCAGTGTCCCCGATATGGGATTAGACGAGGACGCACTGGAGTACCACCGGACGGATCCGCCGGGAAAGATCGAGATATCGACGACGAAACCGACGAACACGCAGCGGGATCTCTCGCTCGCGTACTCGCCGGGCGTCGCCGCGCCGTGTCTCGAGATCGACGAGGACGAGACCGACGCCTACACCTACACCGCGAAAGGCAACCTCGTGGGTGTCGTCTCGAACGGCTCGGCCGTCCTCGGACTCGGCGACATCGGCGCACAGGCCTCGAAACCCGTCATGGAGGGGAAAGGCGTCCTGTTCAAGCGCTTCGCCGACATCGACGTCTTCGACATCGAACTCGACGAGGCAGACCCCGACAAACTCGTCGAGGCGATCAAGATGATGGAGCCCACCTTCGGCGGGGTCAACCTCGAGGACATCAAAGCGCCGGAGTGTTTCACCGTCGAAGAGCGCCTGCGCGAGGAGATCGACATCCCGGTCTTCCACGACGACCAGCACGGCACCGCCATCATCTCCGGTGCGGCGCTGTTGAACGCCGCCGATATCGCCGGCAAGAGTCTCGAGGAGCTCGAGATCGCCTTCTCGGGAGCCGGGGCGAGCGCCATCGCGACCGCGCGGTTCTACGTCTCGCTGGGCTGCAAGAAGGAGAACATCACGATGTGTGACTCCTCGGGGATCATCACCGAGAAACGCGCCGAGGAGGGCGACGTCAACGAGTACAAACAGCAGTTCGCCCGCGACGTGCCCGAGGGCGGCCTCGCGGACGCGATGGAGGGCGCTGACGTCTTCGTCGGCCTCTCGATCGGCGGGATCGTCTCTCAGGAGATGGTGCAGTCTATGGCCGCCAACCCGATCGTCTTCGCGATGGCCAACCCCGACCCCGAAATCGACTACGAGGAGGCCAAGGCGGCCCGCGACGACACCGTCATCATGGCGACCGGGCGTTCGGACTACCCGAACCAGGTCAACAACGTCCTCGGCTTCCCCTTCATCTTCCGCGGCGCGCTCGACGTCCGCGCCACCGAAATCAACGAGAAGATGAAAGTGGCCTGCGCCGAGGCGCTAGCCGAGCTCGCCCGCCAGGACGTGCCCGACGCGGTCGTCAAGGCCTACGGCGACGAGCCGATCCAGTACGGCCCCGACTACATCATCCCCAAGCCCGTCGACCCCCGCGTCCTCTTCCGCGTCGCGCCCTCGATCGCCGAGGCCGCGATGGAGTCCGGTGCCGCGCGCACGGAGATCGACTTAGAGGAGTACGAGGAGGAACTCGAGGCCCGGCTGGGCAAATCTCGCGAGATGATGCGCGTCGTCCTCAACAAGGCCAAGAGCGACCCCAAGACGGTCGCGCTCGCGGAGGGCGAAAACGAGAAGATGATCCGCGCGGCCTACCAGATCCAGGAACAGGGGATCGCCCTGCCGATCCTGATCGGCGACGAAGACGAGATCAAGCAGACCTCGGCGAACCTCGGCCTCGATTTCGACCCGACCGTCGCCGACCCCTCGGTCGGCGACTACGAGGAGTACGCCGACCGGCTCCACGAACTCCGCGCCCGCAAGGGGATCACGCGCAGCGAAGCCGGCGAACTCATCGAGCGCGATACGAACTACTTCGGCAGCGTGATGGTCGAACAGGGCGACGCTGACGCGCTCCTGACCGGGCTCTCACACCACTATCCCTCCGCGCTGCGACCGCCCCTGCAGGTCGTCGGCACTGACGAGGACGTCGACTACGCGGCGGGCGTCTACATGCTGACGTTCAAGAACCGCGTCATCTTCGTCGCCGACGCGACGGTCAACCAGGCACCCGACGAGGACGTCCTCGCGGAAGTCACCAAACAGACCGGCAAACTCGCCCGGCGGTTCAACGTCGAACCCCGCGCGGCCCTGCTCTCGTACTCGAACTTCGGCAGCGTCGATAACGAAGGCACCCGCAAGCCACGCAAGGCGGCCGCCATGCTGCAGGACGACCCCGAGGTCGACTTCACCGTCGACGGCGAGATGCAGGCCGACACCGCTGTCGTCGAGGACATCCTCGAGGGAACCTACGGCTTCTCGGAACTCGAGGAGCCCGCGAACGTGCTCGTCTTCCCCAACCTCGAGTCGGGCAACATCGGCTACAAACTCCTCCAGCGCCTCGGTGGGGCCGACGCCATCGGTCCGATGCTGGTCGGGATGGACAAGCCGGTCCACGTCCTCCAGCGCGGCGACGAAGTCAAGGACATCGTTAATCTGGCCGGCGTCGCCGTCGTCGACGCCCAGCAGGAGTAACGCGTGAGCGAGCGCGCCGCCCCTCGAGACGGTTCCCCCGACCGGGACGCGAGATCGGATCGGAACGCCGACGACGCGACAGCCGATCGGGGCAGCTCTGAATCCGAATCCGAGCGGGACCGCTCCGGAGCCGGCGACGCTCGATTCACCAGACGGACGCTTCTCAGCACTGCGGGGACTGCCGGAGCCGTCGGGCTCGCCGGCTGCACCGCGCGCCAGTACCGGGCCCCGCCGGACTGCGGGGCCGTCGCGACCGCCGCCGAAGATGCGGACGGCTACGTCCCGCTGCCGGCGGACGGCGACGTCTCGATGTTCCGGCGCGGACTCCGTCGGTACGGCTACTACCCCGACGAGACCGTCCCCGACACCGTTCGCAAAGCGTGGTCGTTCCCGGTCAACCGTATCGGCCATACTGCAGCCAAGTCGACGCCGCGTCCGACGCCCGACGGTGAGACGGTTCTCATCGCTGGCGATACCGGGACGATCCACGCCGTAACCCCGCCCGGCGAGCACAGGTGGCGGCTCGAGACCGGTGCCGGCCGAAGTCTCGGCTTCCACGGAACGCCGGCGATCGTCGGCGATACCGCCTACATCGGCGGCTACGACGGCGAACTCTACGCCGTCGATATTCCGACCGGCAACGTCGTCTGGCACACCCGGACCCGCGACTTCGGCGACGCCATCGCGATCGGCTCGAGTCCCGCGTACGTCGACGGCTCGCTGTACGTCCTCACCGAGCACAAGAACCCCGCCAGCGGCGCGCTGTGGGAGGTCGACGCCGCCACCGGGAACCCGACCTGGAGCGACGACCGCCTCTGGGGGATGCCCCACCCCTCGCCCGCCATCGACTGCGAGGCCGGCCGGCTCGTCACCGGCTCGAACGACGGCGTCGTCTACTGCTGGGAGTTCCCCTCGCTCGAGTTCGCGTGGTCGTTTCAGGCAGGCGGCGAGGGCGGTCCCGACGGCGAGCCGATGGCGGGCGGCCGCTTTCGCCTCGGCGCGCAGATCAAGGGGACGATCCCGGTCTACGACGGCGCGGCGTTCGTCGGCTCGTGGGACGGCCGGTTCTACCGGCTCGACCTCGCGGACGGCAGCGAGGAGTGGTCGATCGACACGGGCAGGGTCGTCATGTCGAATCCGGCGATCGATCCCGGGCGGGGCATCGTCTACATGGGCGGCGACGACCACTACGTCCGCGCGCTCGACGCCGAAACCGGCGACGAACGCTGGGCGACTGACGTCGGCGGCCGAGTCCTGGGCTCGATCACAGCGACTGCCGAGTCGATCCTCGTCGGCTCCTACGACAGCCACCTCTACGCCCTCAACAGGGAGACCGGCGACCGGCGCTGGCGGATCGAGAACCGCGGTCACGTCACGGGCGGCGCGATTCCGCGGGACGGCCGCATCTACTACGCCGAGCGCGGCGTCTTCTCGAACTATTACGACGATGACGAGGAGACGGTGTTCGAGGAACCCGGTCACGCCTACTGTCTAGTGCCGCGCGAATGAGCGCCGGAGTCGGCCCCTGAGCGACGCGGGTCCGGGTCTCGGCGTCGTTCCGCAATCGAACGCAGGCGACGGTTCGCTCGAGTCCTCGAGCCGAGGCTCGAACGGGGCGTGTGGCTGCCCGAGGGCGTAGAACGCGTCGCTCGGAAAGAGTGCATTCAAGTATGCGCCGCCAGTGTGATCGGGTATGCAAGATCAGGGACGCTCTACGCGCAAGCGAACCGGTGGCCGACTGAAGAACGTTCGAAAGCGCCGCAAGGACGAACTCGGCCGGCTGCCGACGGAGACGGAGGTCGGCGAGCCGCGATTCCGAACCGTCGACGTTCGGGGCAACGGGACCAAGACCCGCGCGCTCTCGACGAACGTCGCGAGCGTCAACAAGGGCGGCGAGACGGTCTCCGCGGAGATCGAAGACGTCGTCGAGAACGACGCCAACCCGAACTACGTCCGGCGGAACATCATCACGAAGGGTGCCGTCATCGAGACCTCGGAAGGACAGGCCCGCGTCACGTCCCGTCCCGGGCAGACCGGTCAGGTCAACGCCGTTCTCGTCGAGTAACGCCGTTTCGATCGCAGTCTCGAACTCGTTCGCCGTGAGTTATTTCTCCGTGAGCGCGGCGATATTGCCGTAATCGTCGCCGTAGACGAGCGCGCCGTCAGCTACTGCGACCGATCTCGATATCTCGTACTCGGCGTCCCGGGTCCAGCGGGTCGAGCCGTCCGCGATGTCGAGCGCGTAGACGACTGCGTCCCAGGTGCCGACGTAGAGGACGCCGTCCGCGACGGTCGGCGAACCGCCGATGCGGCCGACGTCCGCTTGCCAGCGGCGCTCGCCGGTCGCCGCGTCGAAGGCTCGAATCAGGCTGCCGCGCGTGTAGACGGTGTCGTCGACGACGGCGGGCGTTCGGACAGTTCCGGTCGCCGTCGCGGTCCACCGTTCATCCCCGCTCCTCGCCTCGAGCGCGTAGAGCCTGCCGTTGTTGTCCCCGACGTAGACCGTGCCGTCGACCACCGTCGGCGCGTTCGGCCCGCCGCCGTTCTCGACCCGGAACTTCCAGCGCTCTGAACGGTCGGCGATGTCGATCGCGTAGACGTAGTCGTCGTGACTCTGAACGTAGACTGTGTCGTCGGCGACCGTCGGTCCCCCCGCGACCGGCCCCGCCGTGCGGAACGACCACAGTTCGGAGCCGTCGGTCGGCGATCTGGCGTACAGCCTGTCGTCGCCACAGCCGACGTAGAGCGTCCCATCGGCGATAGCGGGACCCGCTCGAGCCGGCGCGGGAAGGTCGACAGTCCACGAGCGTTCGCCGCTGGCCGCGTCGATCGCTTGCAGCGAACCGGCCCCGTTTCCGACGAAGACCGTTCCGTCGACGACGGCCGGCGGCGTCGAGATTCCGCCGCCGGTGTCGACGGACCACTCGAGGCTCCCGTCCGCGAGCGAGAGCGCATAGAGGGTGCCGTCCCAGCTGCCGACGTACGCGACGCCGTCGGCGATCGCCGGTTCGGCACCGATCCGGTCCCGGACGGTGTGAGTGCCGAGCAGCGTCGCGGAGTCGCGGGGGCCGCCGCCGGCGTCGACGGCACCCGTGTTCGCGGCGTCGTACTGTACCGTCGGCCACTCGGTCGCGCTCCCCCCGTTCCCGCCGGTGTCGGATCCGTCACCGTCGGAGCCGCTTTCGGCGAGCGGATCGTCGGGTCCGGTTTGCGACGTGCAGCCGGCGGCCGATATCGTTACGCTTCCCCCTACGAGCGCGAGTACGGTCCGCCTGTCCGTCCGATGGCTAGTCACAGCGATCGTCTGGAGCGGAAGCACTTAATTCGCCTGAACGGTCGAGTGCGAGACGGCGATCAGGGACGCGGTGCGGCCTTCTGTAGCGCCGTCTCGGCGATGTTGCCGCCGTAGTCGGCGCTCCGGGACAGCGAATCGACGATCAGCCCCAGCGACTGGGCCTGTGCCGGCTCGAGATCGCGGAGCATGTCGTCGATCTTCCGCGTGTGCTCGTCGATCTCGAGGACGGCCGTGAGTGCGTCGTGGCCGAGCCGATTGGCCTCGTCGGCGTCGTCGGCGAACAGCGCGTCCATCGACTCCTCGAAGACGGTCGCGGCTTCGGCGTGCAGGCCGTGGAGGGCGTCGGCGACATCGGCGGAGAGCTCGTCGAGTTTGAGCGCGATGCCGCTGATCTTGACGGCGTGGTCGGCGATCCGCTCGAGCTGGCGGGCGCTGGAGTGGTAGTCGAAGCAGTCCTCGCGGGAGACGCCGAGTTCCTCGACGGCCCGCGGCGAGCGAAGCGTCGCGCGGAAGATCCGCGAGACGACGAGCCAGAGGCGGTCGACGTCGTCGTCGCGCTCGATCACGTCGTGGGCGATGTCGTCGTCGTTTTCGATCAGCGCCGTCACCGCGTCCTCGAGCATCGATTGGGCGATCAAGCGCATGCGTGTGACGGCGTTGATGATCGATAGCTCCGAGGAGTCGAGCAGGTCCTGAATGACCACGCTGTCGCTGGTCTCCTCGAGGACTTCGACGCCGACGAGCCGCTGCGTCGCGTCGCGGATGGCGCTTCGCTGTTCGGTCGTGATGCGGCCGGCCTCGAGGCGGATGATGTCGAAGCCACTGACGTACATCGTCATCACGGCCCGTTTCAGTTGCTCGTCTGCGAGTCCCGAGACATCGAGGGTCCCCTCCTGGCGCCGCGTTTCGCGTTCGGGTGTCAACAGGAGCTCGTCCCCTTCGGGATAGAATTCGACCGTCGTCCCGCTGCTGACATCGTTTTCGGTCGCCCACGTCTTCGGGAGCGAGACCGTGAACGTCGACCCGCCCGTCACCTGGACTTTTCGCGTCTCCATACGCCCCGATTTCAACTGAAACAATATAAATCCACTAGTCTATAGAGAAATACTGATGGCTCGTTTTGGGCCTCAAATGCCGGGATATTGGGCATTTCTATTATCCATCCGTCTGTATTTCTCCATCGATAATCGTTGCCGAACGTATCTATATATAGTTCTTGGTGCCGATATTGGATCGTCACGATGTCGCTGGCGATCGACCGGCGACCACCGGCCGTTCGAACCGAACGCGCCCGGCTATCGGACGTCTCCGAGATCGACGAACGCGCCGACGTCCGCCGACAGCCAGGTGGTCACGCGTTCCGCTTCTGAACACTCTCGGGGGACGACCGTACATCGGTCGGGTCTGCTCTCGTACGCAACCACGACCGACTCGAGGTCGAAATCGTCGCTCGAGTACTGTGTGGCTGCGGCCAGTCGCTGTCGGGTCGATCGGTCGTCGTAACCGCCGGTGGATCCGGTCATGGGTTTCGGGGTCGCGTACGTAGACCCACCGATGACACGTACAAAGCCACTGCTAATTGTGATATTGAGCGATCCATACTGCTGCTAGGTCCTCCGTACGACCGCGTCGCCGGTCGGAGACACCGGCCGTCTCGGAGAAGGCAGCGGGTATCGTTCGAGACGCCGATCGAAACGTTTCGTTTTGCCGGTAGGTCCGCCGTCGATATATCGTCGAAAGTCACATATCGACGCTGGTCGTCTCGAGCCGACGCTCGTATGCCGAATCCGGGTGACGAACCGAACCGCAGGCCGGCGGCCGAAAATCGAGTGCCCGAGACGACGCGTGACCATCGACTCACTCCCAGAGGTCGCTTCGCACGTCGCTCAGCGCGGCTCGCATCAGCGTCTCGTGAACGTCGGTCGACGAGCCACTCTCCGCCCGACACCGGTCGTACGTGCCGTCCGACCGCATCACCCACCTGTTTCGATCGTCGTCGAGCAGCGTCTCGAGGATGCCCTCGAGGCGCCGCTGGAGTCGCGGTTCTTCGATCGGCGTGATCGCTTCGACCCGATTGTCGAGGTTGCGGGTCATCCAGTCGGCCGAGCCGATGTAGTAACGGTCCTCGCCGCCCGCACGGAAGTAGAAGATCCGCGAGTGCTCGAGGAAGCGGCCGACGACGCTGTAGACGTCGATCGTCTCGCTGACGCCCTCGAGGCCGGGTCGAAGTCGGCAGATGTCCCGGACGACGAGATCGATGTCGACGCCGGCTATCGACGCCTCGTAGAGTTCGCGGACGATCTCGGGGTCCTCGAGCCGGTTCATCTTGGCGACGATGCGGGCCTCCTCGTCGTTTCGCGCACGTTCTGCTTCCGCGCGGACGAGATCGACGAACCGATCGCGCATGTTCCCCGGCGCGATGAGCAGCTTTCGATAATCGCGGTACATCGAGTGGCCCGTGAAGTAGTTGAACAGCCTGACGAGGTCCTGACCGACGTCGCAGTCGGCGGTCAACAGGCCGAGATCCTCGTACCGCTTGGCGGTCTCGGAGTGGTAGTTGCCGGTTCCCACGTGCGAGTAGAGCTGTACCCCGTCGTCCTCCTCGCGGACGACCAGCGAGGTCTTCGTATGGGTCTTGTAGCCGATCGTCCCGTAGGCGACGTGGATCCCCTCTTCCTCGAGTTTCTTCGCCCACTCGAGGTTGTTCTCCTCGTCGAAGCGCGCCTTGAGTTCGAGCATGACGGCGACCTGCTTCCCGTTTCGGGCGGCCTCGAGCAGGCTCTCGATGACCTGCGAGTCGCTGGCGGTCCGGTAGATCGCCGCCTTGATCGCGAGCACGTCGGGATCGTTCGCCGCCGCGTCGAGGAAGCGCTGGACGGTCCCGTCGAAGGAGTGATACGGGTGGTGGACGAGCACGTCGCTCTCGCTGACGACGTCGAACACGTTCCGACCGTCCGCGTCGCGCCGACCCAGTCGCGGGTGGGGCTGTGGCGACCACTCCGGGAGCTTCAGTTCGGGCCGGTCGAGATCGGTGAGATCGGCGAAGTCGCGGTAATCGAGCGGTCCGTCGAGGTGGAACACCTCCCGGTCGTCGAGGTCGAGTTCGCGCGCGAGAATCTCGAGGATCTTCTCGGGGGCGTCGGGTTCGATCTCGAGGCGGACGGCGGTCGCGAACCGGCGCTCCTCGATGACCTCCTCGATCATCTCGATCAGGTCCTCGGCGACCTCCTCGTTGCGCCGGACCTCGGCGTTGCGCGTCACCCGGAACAGGGCGGTATCGACCACCTCGACGTCCGGAAAGAGCAGGTCGAGATTCGCCCGGACGACGTCCTCGAGGAGGACGTACCGCGTGTCGTCGCCGAGTTGGACGAACCGGAGCTGGTTGCGCGGAATCTTCACCCGCGAGAAGGTCAGCTCCGCACCCGGCCGTTCCCGGGTGAGGACGGCGAGCGAGAGGCTCTGGTTCGAGATGAACGGGAACGGGTGGGCCGGATCGAACGTCAACGGGGTCAGCGTCGGCAACACGGAGCTCTCGAAGTACTCGCGGAGCGTACCGCGCTCGAGGTCCGTGAGATCGTCGTAATCGACGATATCGATCCCTGCGTCGGAAAGCGCCGGTTCGATCTCCTCGCGATAGCACTCGGCCTGACGCTCGAACAGGGGACGGGCCTCCTCGAGGACTTCCTCCCACTGTTCGCGCGGCGTGCGGCCGTCCGGCGTCCTCTCGGTGACGCCGGCCGCCATCCCCTGTTTCAGCCCGCCGACGCGCTTGCGAAAGAACTCGTCTAAATTCGTCGTCACGATCGCGAGGAACTTCACTCGCTCCAGGAGGGGGTTCTCCTCGTCTACCACTTCGTGGAGGACGCGGCGCTGAAAGGCGAGTCCGCTGAGCTCTCGGTTCAAATAGTACGACGGATCCGACAGGTCGATTTCGTCCGGTTCCGGGCTCGAGTCGTCCGCGGCGACGACCGGCAGATCGACCGTCTCGGGGTCCGCAACCGCGCCGGTCGCAGCGTTCGACTCGGGGTTCGTCTCGTCGCCGGACTCGGACTGGAACGCGAACGTCGTCTCCTCGTCGGCCGTCTCGTCTTCTCCGTCGTCCGATTCCGCCGTCTCCTCGTCGGTCGCTGTCGAGTCTCGTTCGTGCATACAGAATCTCCCGATTCAGCGCTCGAGCGTGACGATCTTTTCCGACGACCGGTCCTCGTGAGTCGCTCCCGGAACGCTCAGGAACCGTTCCCGGCGGACGTCGTAGGCCGTGAGGTCGCCGCCGTACACACAGCCGGTATCGAGGCCGACCGCCCACTCACGATCGACCGGTTCGGCGAGCACGGTGTGACCGAAAAAGACCCGTGGCGGCCCTTCGTAGGTCTCGAACCAGAACGGACCGTCGTAGCCGTCCCCGTTCGGCGACCGCATCGTGAGCACGTCGTCGGCGTCGTGATTCGGCAGCGGCCGGCTCGGATCGATCCCGCCGTGGACGACGAGCCCGCCGTCCCACGAGATCGCGGTCGGCAGCGACTCCAGGTACTGCAGGTCCACCGAGTCGAGCGTCGGCAGCGAGGTCTCGCCGTCGATCAGCTTCCGTTCGTTGTTCCCGCGAACCGAGATCAGACGCGGCGACCGCCTGATGCGGTCGAGCACGGCCTTGCTGTCAGGTCCTTTTCGCACCAGATCGCCGACGAACACGGCGAGATCGTTCCCACCGAGATCGAGTCGGTCCAGCAGCGCCTCGAGCGCGTCGGGGCAGCCGTGGACGTCGCCGACGACGTAAACGTCGTCCCGATTCTCGAGGGCGATGTGCCGATGGTCGAACGGTACCGTGTCGTCGGACGTGGTGTTGTCGGTCGTCACGCGATATACGTCCGAAGACACCGAAACGAGTGGATAAGTCGTTTATATGTTCGGTATTGGATGATATATAGAACGGTATAGCCCGCGCAAATACGTGTCCGATCCGGATGACGCTCACCACGCGGGTGGCGACACGCACCGAGACACCGGATTTCTTTAGGGCTGGTGACCCAGCAACGGTATGCACGTCGTCGTCAACGCCGCCACGAGCGCGGACGGCAAACTCTCCTCCCGCCGGCGCGAGCAGATCGCCATCAGCGGCGAGGCGGACTTCGCGCGAGTCGACCGGCTCCGGGCCGATAGCGACGCCATCGTCGTCGGCGTTGGCACCGTCCTCGCCGACGATCCGCACCTGACAGTCAAAGATCAAACGCTGCGCGCCCGGCGCCGCGAGAACGGCCGGCCGGAAAATCCCGCGCGGGTCGTCGTCGACTCGAGCGGCCGCACGCCGACCGACGCCGCGGTCCTCGACGACGCGGCGACGACGTACCTCTGTCTGAGCGAGGCCGCGTCCGTCGATCGCCGTGCGGACCTCGCCGATCGCGCCGAACTGATCACGGCGGGCGACGAGCGGGTCGACCTTCTACCGGCGTTCGCGGCGCTACAGGAGGCGGGCCTCGAGCGGATCATGGTCGAGGGCGGCGGCGAACTGATCTTCTCGCTGTTCGAAGCGGGGTTAGTAGACGAACTCCGGCTGTTCGTGGGCCCGAAAATCATCGGCGGCCGCGACGCGCCGACGCTCGCCGACGGCGAGGGGTTCGTCGCGGAGTTTCCGTCGCTCGAACTCGAGGACATAGACCGGCTCGACGACGGCGTCCTCCTGACCTGGCGCGTCGTCGACCGGTAGCGCTATTCGAACTCCGGCTCCCGGTCCTCGACGAACGCTGCCATCCCCTCGCGCTGATCGGGCGTGCCGAAGAGGCTCGCGAAGGCGCGTTTCTCGTAGTCGAGTCCGCTCGTCTGCGAGCCCTCGAGCCCCTGATTGATCGCCTGTTTCGCCGTCCGCACGGCGAAGGCCGGCTTCGCGGCGATCCGGTCGGCCAGTTCGGCGGCGACCTCGTCGAGCTCCTCGTCGGAGACGACTTCGCCGAACAGACCCGCCTCCGCGGCCGACTCGGCATCGAGCCGTTCGCCGAGGAAAATCATCCGGCGGGCGGTCTCGTCGCCGACCAGCCGCGGCAGTCGCTGGGTGGCTCCCCAGCCGGGGATGATGCCGAGATCGATCTCGGTGTTGCCGATCAGCGCCGACTCGCTCGCGACCCGCAGATCGCAGGCCAGCGCCATCTCGCAGCCGCCGCCGAACGCGTAGCCGTTGACCGCCGCGATCGTCGGCGCGGGGAACGCCTCGAGGGCGTCGGCCACGTCGTGGCCGAGTTCGCCCCACTCCTGGGCCGCTTCCGGCGAGAGGTCCTGCATGTACTTGATGTCCGCACCGGCGATGAACGCGTCGCCGGCACCGGTCACGACGAGCGCCCGTGCGTCGTCTTCTGCGGCTTCCTCGAGCGCTTCGCCCATCGCCTCGAGCGTCTCGACGTTCAACGCGTTGAGCGCGTCGGGGCGGTCGATCGTCAGCGTCGCCACGTCGTCGTCCCACTCGAGTCGGACTGTGTCCCAGGACATGTGCCGGCGTTCTGCGGCCACGGTGAAAGGGATTCGGACCCCGGAAGTCGGGATCGATCGGCGGCCACCCGCCGATACCTACCCGTCACACCTTTGCTCGTACGCGTCCTATCGGCGGCTATGGAACGCGCAACGTTCGGCGGCGGCTGTTTCTGGTGCGTCGAGGCGGCCTTCGAGGAACTCGAGGGCGTCGAATCGGTGACCTCTGGCTACGCCGGCGGCCACACCGAAGACCCCAGCTATCGGGCGGTCTGTTCGGGCAAGACCGGCCACGCCGAGGTCGTCCAGATCGAGTACGACCCCGACGAAATCGCCTACGAAGACCTGCTCGAGGTCTTCTTTACCATCCACGACCCCACCACGAAAGACCGCGAGGGCCCCGACGTGGGCTCGCAGTACCGGTCGGCGATCTACGCCCACAGCGACGAGCAACTCGAGACCGCCGAGGCGTTCGCCGCGGAACTCGAGGCGGAGGGGCTGTACGACGGGATCGTCACCGAAATCGAGCCGCTCGAGACGTTCTACGAGGCCGAGGAGTACCACCAGAACTACTTCGAGAAGAACCCCAACGACGCCTACTGTACGATGCACGCGGCCCCGAAAGTCGAGAAGGTCCGCGAGAAGTTCGGTGAGAGCGTCGCCACGCAGTAGCCTCGAGGACGAAGAAACGCGAGCGCCCCTCGTCTCGTTCGAACGGCGTCCGAGCGACCGGGCGCAGTTTCACGACGCCTACCTTTGTTCCGGAGTCTGCGGAACGTTGCACGCGTCGCCAGCCGACGCGATGCGACTGACCGCCGTCTCGAAGAGGTGCAACTGCGTGTTGAACACTTGTACGTCGGCTTCGAACGTGTAGCAGGCGTCGGTCTCGAGCGAGCCGCGCGTAAACACGATCATCGTCGAACGGACGCGATCCGCCCCGGGTTCGGTGCGGGCGACGTAGCCCGCGTACTCGTCGGGTTGCGTCAACTCGGGAACCGTTGTGCCGTTGGGCAGCCGCAGGAGCTGGACGGTGATCGGTGCCGGAAGCCGGTCGACGACTCGAACGGTCAGCCCCGGCCGGTACTCGTGTATGGGTACGAGCACGGGCTGCTCCAGTTCGGGTTCGTTCCCTCCCTTTGAAGTAGAACCGTCGGACGGGCGTGTGCCGGCGGTAGTGTCCATCGCCCGGCGTGATTCTCGCGAAGCGCCACCGGCCCCACCGGTGGGCCTCGGATGCCGGTACGTCACCGCGTTCGAAGAATCGATATCGGCCGCTGGACCGTCCGGTTCGCCCTGTCCGCTCGGTTTTTCGTGTGTCATGTATCGGTAATATGCCGGCGTTCGCTTTCATCGGCACCTCCCTCGACGGTCGCTATTCCGTTCGTCTACACGGTCCGCCCACGAGCAGCACTGACGCGACGTTCGAGCCGTCGGCGACGGCGGTCGAAGCCATCGGCCGCGAGCACGATAAAAATAGGTACGCGACGCTACTCTATCGACGTGGAGATGAGGTTCAGCTGGCTGCTGAACATCTGTGCGTCTTCCCCGAGCGATGCGGAGTCACCGCTACTGTAGCTCTGATCGCGGGTGAACAGGAGGATAGACGGTGCCTGGGGCCCGTCGTCGGTCGAGTACCGGACCACGTGACCGGTGTACTCGTCCGGTTGCGAAATCTCAGGAACGGTCTCCCCGTCTGCGGTCTGGAGAATGCTCACCGTCGTGCCCGTCTCGAGTTGCGAGACGACGTCGAAACTCTCCCCGGCTTCGTAGTTGTACGTGAACACTAGCACTTGTCCATCGTCATCTTGTACCATCGTTATTCACCTCCGTTTCCGGCGGCCGTCTCGTTCCCGCCGTCGGTCTCGTTTCCACCGTTCATATCGCCGCCACCGTCACCGCCGCCACCGCCGCCGCCACCGCCCAGCGACGTGTTCATGAGGTTCAGATCGGCGCTCAGCACCGACGCATCATCACCGAGCGTTCCGCTGTCACCGGCGCTCAAGCTCGTACCGCGCGCGAACAGGAAGGACGTGATACCCGATTGCTGACCGATGTCGTATCGGATGATGTGTCCGTTCCACTCGTCGGGCTGGGAGA
Source organism: Natrinema sp. 1APR25-10V2 (assembly GCF_031626495.1). NCBI lineage: Archaea > Methanobacteriati > Methanobacteriota > Halobacteria > Halobacteriales > Natrialbaceae > Natrinema > Natrinema sp. 1APR25-10V2. Next base: position 580 of record NZ_JAMQOJ010000011.1, on the reverse strand, counting down.
TCTCTGGCACCGTTTCCCCGTCCAACTGTAGCACATCGACTGTCGTGCTCGCCTGAAGTTGGGCGAGAACGTCGAAATCCGCACCCGGGTAGAGTTCGCTCGCGAATACCGCTACTTGGTCTTCCTGTGCACCGACCGTGGCCGTCCCGAAGGCGCCCGTTCCGAGCGTCAGTGCGCCCGTCGCGAGGGCGCCCTTCGCCATGAACGACCGCCTCGAGTCGCCTGTCGTTTCTTGTTCGCTCATCTTATCTCTCATGCCCCGTCAGGGACGTCGAGACGTTGGCCGAGTTATCGAATAAACGCCGCCGACTGTTTCCTTCCGTATCAATTAATTTAATCAGACGAGGAGTCTCTCCGACCGGTGGCTTCGAGAGCGGTTCAGAACGCTCTATTTGCGACCTCGAGTCAAGCCCGGTTACTGATAGTTCCGCGTTCAAAAGAGTCGATTTGCACGGTACTGTCTAGTTTAGAACCTCCGCTGGTGTCTGTCCGTTGAATGATTGGTGTGGTCGCTGCGTGTTATAGTAGTGTACGAATTGTTCAATCCATTCTCTGGCGCTCGCTCGACTGCCCACCCATG
>NZ_JAMQOJ010000010.1:0-200996 GCF_031626495.1 Natrinema sp. 1APR25-10V2 | reverse complement strand
ATGCAATGCATTGAGTATTTCCAGCGGCTCGAAGCTGAAGGGCAAGGCTGGGAGCTGGAGAGTCGTAGTCGTGAGGAATTAGAAAGTATCGAGGGTGGGCATGGTGGGGAGTCGCTATACGCCAAACGCTCGATTATTCTGGATAATCTCTACGGGGTGGATATCGACGAGGGCGCTGTGGAGATCTGTAAACTCCGTTTGTGGCTCTCGATGGTTGCGGATATCGAAGACGAGCCAGGGGAGGTCGAACCGCTCCCGAATATTGATTTCAACATTCGGCAGGGGAACAGTCTAATTGGATTTACAGACCTCATCGAAACCGTCAATGAACAGGGTGATACCTCACTCACAAACTATGGAATCGGTGAAGAAACACCGGTTAGCGAGTATTATGAGGACGTAATCCACGCTCAGCGGAAACACAAACGGGCAAATTCCTCAAAAGAAGCAACCAACGCCCGTCGTCAGGCAGAGTCGCTCATCACCAGCTACAGTCAGAATCTGGACAACAAGGCGCTAGATGAGTTCCATAATGCCGGCGCTGAAATCACTCTGGATCAAGTTCAAGAATTCCACCCCTTTCATTGGATTCTCGAATTCGCGCTAGTCTACGACCAGGGAGGTTTTGATCTTATTATCGGGAATCCTCCTTGGGACCAGCTTCGAGCGAGTCGCGATGATTACTTCGTCAAGTTTGATGAGCAGTTCCGGTCCCGGATGCCTTCGAATAAGGACGAGATGCAGAAACAGCTGCTGGAAGACGAGGAGATTGCCGAGGGATGGGAGGAGTATCAAGAGCAGATAGAGAAGCAAATGCGGTACTTCACTGATGGTTCTGAATACATCCTCCAGAAACCTGTTATTGATGGACGGAAGGATCCAAATGAAAACAATCTTGCGGCACTCTTCTTTGAGAGATTGTTCGATCTCGTGAGCGACGAGGGGTATGTAGCGCAAGTTCTACCCGGAGTGATCTTCAGTGGCTCTTTCTCGAAAGATCTCCGGATGAAACTTTTGAATGATGCGGAAATACAGTCGTTGGTTGGCTTCGAGAATCATGGAATATTCGGTGATCTCCATCGACAATATCAGTTCGCTGTTCTCACGTTCAAGAACCAGGGGGAGTCGGAGCAAATCAAGGGAATATTCGATCAACATGATGTTTCTGTCCTCCGTCATTTCGACGAGAAAGCGGTTGAGATCCCACGAGAAGTACTAACCCAATATTCGTTGAAAGCGCGGATATTCCCCAATATTACCCATCCTGAGGAAGTGGGTATCTTGGAGAGTATTGTCTCACACCCTCCGTTGGGAGAAAAAATCGACAATAAATGGAACGTCACTCCGCACCGTGAACTGGATCGATCACGGGCGTCTGACCGCTTCGTCGAAGAGGAAAATGAAGGTGACTACCCTGTGTACGGTGGAGCAAACATTCACCAGTTCCAGCACGACAATACGTTCGATTCGAGTCTTGATTCCCCATCACTATGGAGTGTCGATGAAGATCAGCCTGATCTGAGCGCTAAATACCGTGTTCGGGAACGGGCGTACAACGGTGGAACGCCGAAAAAGGACATATACGAAGCGTTTGGTGGACCGAAGACCAGCAAATCACAGAAGGGATTCGTCAACGACCTTCTTCAGAAACACCGTGGACAGGACCTCTGTATGGATGATCTCCTTCCAGACTTCACGGAATACCGGATCATCTACCGAGATATCGCCCGACCTACCGACGAACGGACAATGATTTCGACTGTGTTACCCAAAGGGCTCGTTTGTGTTCACACACTCCAGACATTTTCGCCATATGAAGTCAATCCGGAGCAGGACGATCTCTCAGAGTATCCCCTGCGTTCAATCTATGAACGTGCCTACGATGACAAGGAACTGTTCGTCATCACCGGTTTACTGAACAGCATTCCGTTCGATTACCTAATGCGGACGAAGGTCGACTCACACATTGTCCGGTTCAAACTGGAAGAATCACAGGTCCCGCGTCTCACAGAGGGCGACAACTGGTTCCACTATATTTCTGACCGGGCGGCCCGACTCAACTGCTACGGTGAGAAGTTCGAGGAGATGCGGGAACGGCTCGGCGGAATTGACCCCGCTAAAGAGGAATCAGAGCGTCGGCGACTTCAGGCCGAAATTGATGCAGCTTCTTTCCACGCCTACGGACTCGATAGGGAGGAAATGCAGTTCGTTCTTGATGACTTTCATCGAGTATCGAATCCTCGAATTATGACGGAAGCCTACATCGATAGGGTCACTGAGAAATACACTCATCTTGGAGACGTAGGGCCAATGGAGTAACTTCTGAGCTAGCACTACGCCGGTTCTTGGATTTTAGTCCAGTCAGGCTTACTGATGAATGCTGTCCAGCGCTCGTCGGGTCATTGCTCCGTCGACATTCAGATATTGACGTGCAGTGGTGATGTCCTCCCACCCGAACATTGCTCGGAGAGCGGGAAGATCTAAGCCTCTTCCGGCGTGATAAGACGCTGCTGTTGCACGTAATCCATGTAATGAGGTTGCGTCGTTAGACAATTCTGGCGACAATTTCAGGGCCGTTTCTAGACGTCGCTGTAAGGTCGAGAACGAATACGGCCAGCCCCTATGTTCGTCGAGTAACAATTCAACCGCGACTCGAACTCGATACGAAAAGTGGTACGGAACTGTTCGAGATGCGGCTTCTGTTTTCGGGAGCCAATAACGCTCAGCAAAGCTCTGAAAATCCGTATTGGGATTGTGATCCAGCCGTTGTTTCACCGCCTGCCGGCAGTATCCACAGATGCCGCCATCCCGTCCCTTCGTACAGTTTTCCTGTGTGGGAATCTGGATCATCTGCCGCTCTAGGTCAACCCACGATTTCGACAAGTGCGTTGTTTCTCCTGGTCTAAGTCCAAGACGGCCTCCAAGGAGAATGGCCGCTCGTGTTTCGAGCCTCTGTTGTGTTTCATCTATTCGCCCAGCTCCTTCTAACAGTAGTTCGAACTCGCGTTCGCTAAGGGCCCTCTCTCGTGTTGCTACCATATCCATCGCTGTCTGTCGATACAAAGATAATCCGCTTCTTCTTCGAGTGGCAAGGTGAATCGGTTTACAGCCGCCAGAATTGCCGTCTGATATGACAGGAAGTACTTATAGGTGCCCTCCGGACGAAGCGTATGGGACTCTTTGAGACCTTATTTAGCTCATCCACTGGGGATACTGTCCCTCAGGCACAGCAACCGAGTCAGCACGAAATCTTCCCCGAGGACAAGTACAATGTCGCATACGCTGTAGCCGCTCGGCGTGAAGAAATTCGGGCGTTAGAACACCTTCTAGAAGCGGATCAGACCTCACCCACCGCCCTGGAGGCTGAGCCTTTCCTTCAGGATATAATCGAAGAGATGGAGCGGGATCGGGAATACTCCCTCCGTCTTCGCACCTCTGGGGAGGAGCTCGTCGACGATATCCGTGAACTCATAGAGCATTGGGACAATCAGGTAGATGAACAGATAGGGACGATTTGGTGGCCTATCGGAGCAGATACGAGGTTCAGGTTGTACCTCCATTATCTGGAACTCCGTGCTGACGCGGAAGATGACCAATTTTCGTTCCCGGAGTCTGCTGGACAGGTTCACACTCTCGTCCAGCGTGGTCTTAGTGCAATAGAAGATGATGACGACTCGAAACTCGCTGTAGTCCACAAGCGAGACATTCCTTGGGAAGAACCAGCTGAGGACAGTTGATCCAGGTCGCTCCTTCTCAAAAGAGACCGATTAATTGTATCCAGTATCAAACCCAGTTATGGTAGAAATCTCAGACTCCCTGTGTTCGCTGTTCACTGCGAAAATTAAGGAGGAGGATGGCACATTCGTCATCGAGATTCCTCCGAATGAGATCAAGCATGGGGCGCTGACCGGTGATGAAACGTACCGCATCGCTCTCCTTGAATCCTCCTCCAAAGCTGAATCAACATTTCCACAGAGCCCACGGCATCCCGCCTCTCAGGGGAGCACGAGCCATGATTCATCTGGTCCTCCTGTTGATGAGGGAGAAGTGCGCGACGTGACAATCGAAACCGTCGGTGATCAAGGAGACGGTATTGCGAAAGTCGAACGGGGGTACGTCGTGATCGTTCCCGGCGCTCAACCCGGCGACGAGCCAACAGTCGAAATCGAACAAGTTCAGGAGAACGTCGCGTTTGCGAGCATCGTCGATAGCGATCCGCGAGCACTCTAACCCACTGTCCCTTCGTGGATCGGTCTTCTTCTCGGTAAACCATCGGTGTGAGAAGGCTCCGTTCGAGTTTGTCTGATGGAGGTGGTTCTGAAAGTCACGTCACGTTTTCTTCATGCGCTCGCGATGGCACAACCTTCCAAAGCCGAAATACAATCTATGACAAAGGAACCGATTGAGGTACTCGACGACCTGGCCAACCAGGCCGCCGATGAGTTTGAGGCGTATAGACAGCCGGACGAATTCAAGGATGTCTCGCTCGTGATTGAGAACAGCGACGAGGAACATCCGACGCTGATCGTCCACGTTGATAGAGAGGACGCGGAGTCCCTTGCCGATCGTATTGATGAGTTCCTCCGCGAGCACGGTGCTCGTACTGAACGGGAACGACACTCAGCTACGGATGTCCGTGTGTTAGCGACGGTCGACTGACACCGCCCCTCCAATTTTTTGACTGACTGCAAGCACCGCTGAAGGGCCCTATCTTCACTTCCGAACAAGGGGATCCCGACCGCTTCAGCTCAGGTGGTCAATCTGTGCGGACAGATACTCTTGGAGAGCGGTGACCGTTTCTTCTGAGACAGCTGAGGCCCCGAAGTCACTCCGATACCCGTGCTTGAGTTCATCGCTCTCTGTGATCTCCAGTCCACGCTCCAGCTGCTCCCGTAGCGCATCGTCGTCCCCTCGCCGAAGGTGAGGCGTGACAGTGTCGAGATCGATTTCTTCTGCCACTGCTAGGATGTCTCGAAGGTCCGTTTCGCGACCGCTGTGGAGCTTTGCAGCCACGAGGACTGCCCCATCGATGACTCTAGCCGTCGTCGTCACTGTTCCCCCGCTCACTTCCTGTTGGTGACTGTGGTCGTACAGGTAGTCGAACGACCACTGTGCCTCCGTCTGGCGACACCCGAGTCCGTTCACCAAGAGGTCGAAGCCGATCGGCTGTTGCGGCGTGAGCCGCTTTTCGTACTCGATCACCTCTGTATCGTAGAACCACCCCTTGGCGTGGCTGTCCGTTTCCTCGAATCCCTGCTGTTCGAGGAACTCGACGAAGTCAGCCTTGGAGTCCGGCGCGACGACGATATCGAGGTCCGTGGAGAAGCGAGCATTGAACGCGGAGACAGCGTACCCGCCGACAAGGACGTACTCGTGGCCCTCTTGGGTGAGCTCCTCGAGCAGTTCGATGAGCGCGTCACTTCGGTTGTTGAAGCTCATGGCTGTGCCCGTTCGGTCTCTCGATACGTGACGCCGAGGTCGAGGTCCTCGTACATCCGGTCGAGCATCGCCAGCCCCGACTGGAACTGGGCGTAGTTCTCGCGCATATACTCGATTGTCTCTGCTCTCGGGATCACCGGGTACCCTTCGACGTGCTCGAGATCGAGTGACGCGCGTGGCTCGAGGACGATCTGCAACGGTCCGTCCAACTCGTCTCGGGGCTGTCGCTCGAATGCGGTCGGGAGGTCGAACCACTCGAAAAATGTCTCCCAGGCGTCGACGTCCTGCTCACGAACAGCGAGGAACAGTGGATAGTCGTCGGGCTCGCGACCGACCTGGTAGCCGCCCTGAGTCCACACGTAGACGGCGTCGATCCGCGTGAACGCGAACGGCCAGTCACTGAACTGTGGGATGACGTAGGACTCCTCGATGGAGGGTGGACTGACGTCGGCGCTGGCAGCGACGAGCTCGAGCGCTGCGTCGTGTACGCGCTCGTCGACTACAGTGAGGCCGTCGTCATAGGAAACGTAGCCTGCGTCTTCGAGCCGATTGACGGCCTGTCGCACTGTCTCGTACGGCGTGTGGAGGTGTTGGGCGACACGACGGATGGAGTCACCACTCTCGATGGCGAGGATAGTCTGTGCCGCCGTGTCGTCGAGCACCTCGTACATCTGGTGGTTACCAATAATCCGGTAACAGTTAAAAGTCTTACTCGACTGGCCATAAAGCACGATCTCCCCACTTGTCTCGAAGGTAGTCCAGATCCCCGCTGAAAACACGCAGAACGACTATAACGAATTCAACGAGCAAAACGAACAGAACGAGAAAAATGAATGGATTGAACGCATTCTGAGGAACGAACTGGTTAAGGATGGGCTGGCCGGCTTCTACTCGATGAACAGAACGAGTGAAACGAACGTAACGAATAGAACGAATGCATTGATGGCAACGAGTGTGTTTGCCTCAACGAGCGGAACGAACAATTGGTTTTAACATCGTAGTATTCCTCTCCCCGAGTGAAACACCCTCACCGAACCAAACGAACGGAACGACCAAAACGAACGAAACGAACACAACGAGTTAAACGAAGGAAATGACCGACACCAACACCGCACGAATCACCGTGGCGAATCAGAAGGGAGGCGCGGGGAAGACAACAGACGTTATTCACACTGGCGGGGCGCTAGCTGCCCAGGGTTACGACGTCCTCCTGGTCGATATCGATTATCACGGGGGACTCACCTGCTCACTCGGCTACAACGATCTGTACTACGACACCGACCGCATAACGCTGTTCGACGTCCTCGACTTCGACCAGATGGAGTCGGTGAACGACATCGTCGTCGAGCATGAGGAATTCGACATCCTCCCTGCGAGCGAGAAGCTCGCGAACAACAAGAACATCCAAACGTTGCTTGAGGCGCCCAAGAGCCGAGAACGACTGGAGATGACTCTCGATGAACTCGATAGGGACTACGACTACATCATCGTCGACACGCCGCCATCCCTGAACGTCCTCACCGACAACGCCCTGGTCGCGACCGGCAACGTCGTGATACCCGTCATTCCAGAGAAGCTCAACGCCAACAGCCTCCAGATTTTCGCAAAGCAGCTGAGCTCCCTCGAACAGGCGTACGGAGACATCAATCGGCTTGCCATCGTCTGTAACCGTGTCGAGCAGAACGCCGAACACCGCGACACCATCGAGGAGATCAAGTCGGCGTACTCCCTTCCAGTGTTCGAGATTCCAAAGCGAACCGACCTCTCCCAGTCGATTGGCGAGGGGGTATCCGTCTTCGGCTTCGGCAAGGAGAACCAGCGCGTTGAGGATGCACGCGACCTGTTCAACGAAATCGCCGACCTGTTCGACGAGACGTTCGAGAGGACCGCGCCTGAGGAGGTGGAAGCATGAGCGACGGCTGGGGCGATGCTTCCGGTATCGAGGGTAACTACGAAGAGGAGGACGATGAGGCCGATTCCAGCGAAACGAGTGAGGTGAGTGAAACGCTGGAAACCAGTTCATCGACCGAAACGACCGAATCGAATTCAACGAGTAAAACGAACGAAACGAGCAAAACGAAGACGAACATCAAGGACGAGTGGAACGGGCGGACGATCTACATCCCCGACGATGTCCTCGACAAAATGGAGGATACCTACCTCGAGTCGCAGCTAAAGCTCCGAAAGGCGGGCCAGGACGAATTCAAGAAGAACCGCCACTTCTACCCGTTACTCGTTCAGTTCGGTGCTGAGGCACTCTCTGATGCGGATACTGAGGAAATTCAAGCCCGCCTTTCGGAACTCGGTGACGGGTGACCTCGCGCAGAATGAGTTCCGAGATTTTATATAGCGGTATACAATATATGGATTCCCTTAGTGCAGGAATTCACCGCTAGAAGGCTCCAAAACCCCGAATCAAGAGGATGGGCCGATTACAGCAAGTGGTCATGATTATGCCCGTAATCACGACCAGATTGAAGTACCCCGCCGCCGTCGGTGAAGCACGAATGCTGCAACCCGCTCAGAAAGACGCTTTCCCCGGGGTAGAGCCGCCGAGACCGGGCTTCGAGTTTGCTGTGGTTCCGCTCCGATACGTCGAAGAACTGGCGGAATACAGTATTCGATATAGAACGAAGGGCCTCAATCTATATGGAGGTAGAGCGTGAACGGTAACGTATGACCGAAGACGAATCGAGCTCCGAGGGGGGACTCATGGACAGTCAAACCACAGGTGAAGATCGGGTCCGGATGGTTGCCCGGCAGCTGTCCGAGCCGCGGACGGCAAACTGGATCGCCTCTGAAGCGGGCTGGTCACACGAGCCGACCAAGCGTGTCCTCGAACGGCTGGTCGACGACGGGATCCTCCATCGCGACGACAGCGGGACGCACACTACATACTACCCCGATTACCGGCGTCAGGCGATGCAGGAGGCGATGCGCCTCCGGGACAGCGGACACACTGTCGAGGAACTCACGGATAGTCTCGCCGACATGAAGGCGCAGATTCGCGACTGGGAGGACGAATTCGGCGTCGAGTCACCGAACCAGCTTCGCGGGACGCTCGCTGACGAGTCCCTTGACGCTGATGAGGAAGATCGGCGCCGTGAGATCGCCCGCGAGTGGGAGCACCTTCAACGGCGTATCCAGATCGTCGGCTTCGCCATCCGCGAATGGGACTTCCTCGCGCCGACGACAGAGCCCGCTGAGGCCAGCAGCTAACGGATGTCAGTTCCGCATCCAGGTGGTGATCCGAACGCGAACCTCTACGCCCAACTGAAGCGAGACGTCCTCGACCGTGTTCCACAGATTTCGACAGTCGAGTACGTTCCTGACGATATCGAGGCAAAGCAGCTGCGGGCAACTTTCGATCCGGCCCGCCTGGATCCCCCGACAGGCCCCGATTCGCCGGAACTGTCCGTCAAGTGGTATCGACAGGACCCACACGATTGGTTCCGTATCAATTACACCGACCCGAACACGGGCTTTCACGCCGGCTGGCACCAGGACGAAGACCATCCCGATCTGGGACGGACGCATTTCCAGTACTCAGTCGCCGATACGGAGGACCGCTGGGGGATCACATTCGAACACAAGACTCCCTCCCTGATTCTCTGGGAAATCGTCGAAGAGCTCCTTGAGGACGTCCGTCCGACCTACCAGTACGCGAACGAGGAACCATGACACCCCGAGAACGCGCTGATCAGTCACTCACGAGTTCCTTTGAGCGCTACCTCCAAGACAAGGGGAAAGGCCGCGGTGGCGACGGCGGGAACTATCGACGCAACGCTGCGCGCGAGCTGGAGCGATTCGCCGAGTGGGCCGCTGGCGACCGCGGCGACGACGGTTGGACCGGGATCGTCCCCGACGTCGACCGCGAACCGACCTTCGAGGATCTCGACGAACGTGTCTTCCGGGAGTATGCTCGGCATCTCGGGGGAGATCGGGGACTTAAGCAGAACACGGTACAAACCTATTACCGCTATATCTCTGCGTGGTGTGGGTGGTGTGTCAACGAAGGGTATCTCGAGGCGCACTACGCGCAGCGGGCGAGTGCGATGGCGCCGCTGCCGGAGGACGACGGCCGCAAGCCCGGCGACCAGCAGGCCTGGACGTCCGAACAACGCCACGCCCTCACCCGCTACGTCGACGAACAGGCCCGCGACGCCGTCGAGGCGTACACGACACTTCCGGAGGACACTGACCCCCTCGACAAACAGCGAGCACGCTACGCGGCGCTGAAGGCGGCTCGTGACCGGGCTCTGGTGTTCGTCCTCGCGTACACGGCCGTCCGCGTTGGAGAACTCCTCCGGGATCCGAACGACCCACGCCGGCGCGGTGTCCGCTGGGAGGAAATTTCGCTTGACGACGGGAGTATGGACGTTTACCGGAAGAAACAGCAGTGGGACGCCGCCAGTCTCCCCGACCCAGTTATCTCTCCACTTCGGAGCTATCGAAGGCTGATGGACCCACCGACGGAACGCTGGCCGGTTTTCCCGACGTTCGACCAACGGACGCTTGCAACACTCGTACAGGATGAGCTGGCTGACCGGGGGTTCCCCCCGGATGCAATCGACGAGCGACGTGGCGAGTACGCCCGTGACCTCCTCCTAGCGCTCGACGAGGACATTCGGCCGCCGTCGATCACGACGGATGGAGCACGGTCGATTCTCCAACGACTCTCAGAAGATGGTCAGGTCGACGTTGACCATCCGAAACACGACTATCTCGCACCACACGGTGGCCGACGAGGGATGGGGGAGGTACTCGTCCGAGCGTTCGGATATACCGTCGCAGCAAGATATCTCGACAACTCAGAAGAGATGGTCCGTGAACGGTATTCTCATATCGAAGCAGGTGAACTAGGGGATGTCGCAACGGAAGCGATTTCTGATGTCGATAGTGTAGAATAAGTCACATAGAATGGCGTCCCACGAGCATGACAGAGCGGCCGAACAAGGAGAACGGAGCGCCCGAAAACTCGGTCTCGTCGCCGCAATCAACCTCGTCGGCTTCATCATCGAACTTGCCGGCGGTCTCATGTTCGGTTCGGTGGCGCTCGTTGGCGACGCACTCCACATGCTCTTCGATGCGTTGGCATACGTCATCGCCTACGGCGCGACGGTGATAGCCCGTCGTTCTAACCCGGGCGGCCGGTGGTCGTACGGTCTCCACCGTATCGAACCGTTCGCCGCCTTCCTCAACGGCGTCCTCCTCGTTCCGATGGTCGGGTACCTCGTCTGGGAGTCCTACCAGCGCTACCTCTCGCCGGTCGATATCGACGCTGGCATGACGCTCGTTCTGGCAACCGGCGGACTCGTCATCAACCTCGCGTCCGTCTATGTCCTCCAGGGCGGTGAGATGAGCCTGAACGAACGTGGTGCGTTCTATCACTTGTTGGGCGACGCTGGCGCGTCGATCGCCGTGATCGTCTCGATGCTCGTCGTTATGTACACGGACTTCCTGATCGCCGACCCGTTGACCGCCGTGCTCATCGCCATGCTCATCATCTGGTCGGCGATTATCTTATTACGGGAGAGCGGAGCCATCTTCTTCCAAGGGAGCCCCGTCGACGTGGATGAAGTCCGGGCGAGCATCGAGGATCTCGACGGCGTTGAAACGATAGAAGATCTTCACATCTGGGCACTCTCCAGCCAGATCAGCGTCGCGTCCATCTACGTCGAGGACGCGACATCGTCGCTCGAGGAGCGAGATTCGCTCGTCGCCGACATTCACGACCTGCTCACGTCGGAGTTCGATATCACTCATGCGACCGTCGAGGTCGTCGCTGAGAGTCACGAACACACGCTCACCTGACGCTCGCCGTGGGTCCGATGGATCGAACGTCCGGGGCCGGTGACGTCGACTGAACCGAGGACACCGTCAAACGTTCCGGAGGAGAGCGGAGTCGCCTGCGGGAAGCCGACCGTCGCTAGAAGATGCCGAGGATGAACCCGATACCCATCACGATGAGGATTGTCGCCGTGAATGCTGGTAGGTACTCGGCGTAGTCTTCGAGCCGGTCCTCGTAGCGCTGGTAGCCTGCCACGAGCAACAGCGTCACACCGACGAGTGACGTAATGACGGCCAGCGAATAAAGGAGCATCAATTCGAGACAATAAGTCGAGCCGGTGCAGATGGCGATGATATCGAATTCCTCGTTGTGCGTGAATCCGAGGGCGAACGCGAGAGCTGCCATTCCGTAGAGCCCGCGATCCGGCGTCTCGTCGAGGTGGTCGTGGGAGTGTGAATGGTCGGTCTGGCCAACGAACGGAACTACCCGCCGAACTCGAGCAATCCATCCTCGGCTCTCGTCGTGGTCGTGGGTGTGATCGTGACTGTGGTGGGCGTGATCTTGATCGTGGCCGTCGTGCTCGTGATGGTCACCGTGGTCGTCATCGTCATCCGACGCGGTGTGATCATGTCCATTGAAGTATTGCCAGATCCCGAGGGTGATGAGTAACGCTCCGGCGACGTAGTTCATCCAACTAATCTGGGTGAGGTCGAAGTACGAGAGTGCCCAGAAGTACACGACCACCATCGCGATACTACTAATGAGATGTCCGATTCCGAGAATGAGGCTCGATGCAGCGGCATAGAACCATTTGTTCTGTTTATCGAGCGCGTAACTCGCTGCAATCGCCCATCCGTGCCCTGGGGCGAGCCCGTGAGTGAGACCGAGAGCACTTGCCCCGAGTGCGAGTCCGAGAACTCCGTTGGCCATCTACTCGATAGCAGAGTGAGATCGCTTATACGGGTTGTTATGACCCGATTCGGGAGATCGTAATAATGACGCTCTTGAGGAGCGCCGTCTATGGCTTAGATATGAGAACGAGTTTGAATATTCCGCAAGAGGTTCTCGAATCGTTCGATACGACGTGGCAAGACGAAGGATTGGAATCACGTTCCCGTGCCGTCCGCGAGGCGATTCACGAATACATCGAGCGTCACACGGAACTCGAAGGGTTAGAAGGTCCTGCCGTTGCGGCGCTGGCGTTCGATTATGAGCATACACTCGTCATCGGCGAACTCCATACCGTCCAGCATGACTTCGAGGATGTCATCGGCACCACACAACATATGCACCACGGGGAGTGGTGTCTCGAGACGATCTTTTGTCAAGGCCCTGCAGCACGAATCCGGGAGTTGGTGTACCGACTCCGAGATTTCGATGCCGTCGGTCGCGTGAACGTCATGTTCCTCCAACCGGAACTCGCCGAGAAATCTCAGGATTGAAGCGGCTTCTCCGAACAGCATTAATATCGATGCATCTGTACCCCCAGTAATGGCTATCCAACTGAGATCGCTGCCTACGTTCCACGGCCGAGGCCGTACCTCTCTACGTCGGTGGTAATCTGCTGTGTCTCCATCACAATCATCACCTGCCACGTGTGCGCTCTGTGGTGGCGCTGTCCCCAATGATCGAGTCGCGGGTGAAGACGGCGCCGTCTACTGTTCTACCGGGTGCCGGGACATCCAGCGCGTCCTCGGTGACCAAGAGCATTCCAGTCGCCCGGAGACGACACACGGACCCACGGGTGGGCCCGGCGCTGACGATGACGCTGGTGAATGCGAAACAGACATCCACGGGGAGCGGGCCGAGTCACGGGTCTTTCTCCAAGTAGAGGGGATGCACTGTGCGACGTGTGAAACCTATCTGGAGTCGATTGCCGAAGACTGTGCGGGAGTCACTGACGCTGCAGCGAGCTACGTAACCGAAACGATTCGCGTTGAGTACGATCCCACGAGCATCTCGGCGGACGCCCTCTGTGACGCGCTGAGTCCGCTGGGCTATACGGCAACACGTCGTGACGGTGGCAGTGATGGTCCAACGACTGTTGTCGGCCAGTCGCGGCGGCAAGACGAGACGGGTGGGCGAGACATCGACGAGGTGCTCGGGTTTCGCTACGCTGCGGGCGTTATTTTCGGGACGTTCATGCTCCTGCCGTACGCGGTGCTCCTCTATCCAGCGCAGCTCTCGTCGTTCTTCGGCGATGGGACGCTGGACATGTACGCGAGTGCGTCTGGGCTCGGCGGTGGAGATGGCCTGTTGATCCTGCCGCTCTTTCTCGTCCTGACGGGTGTGGTCCTGGTATTCACCGGCCTTCCGCTCTTACAGGGTGCGTATGTCAGTCTGAAGATGCGACAGCCGAATACGGATCTGCTCGTCGCACTCTCCGTCGTGAGTGCCTACGTGTACAGCACGATCGCGTTTCTCCTCGGGCGGATCGACGTCTTCTACGACCTGACGATCGTGGTTGCTGCGAGTGTGGTCGCTGCGATCTTCTACGAATCACTGAGCAAACAGCGAGCGATGGACCGCCTGACGGACCTCACCATCTCGCGGGTTACTGACGCCCGACGATATGACGCCGATGGGACCACGACGACAGTCGACGTGAGTGATCTCGAACCAGGAGAGACCGTGCTCGTCCGTGAGGGCGAACGCATCCCGGTCGATGGGGTGCTTGCCGAGGGCGAGTGTACGGTAGACGAGGCAGTCGTGACGGGCGAATCGCTCCCGGTGCTGAAGCGAGCGGGCGATGACCTCGTCGGCGGCGCGGTCGTCACGAACGGCGCCGCTGTCCTCACGGTGAGTGACAGTGCATCCAGCAGTATCGACCGCCTCATCAAGTCGGTCTGGAATCTCCAGAGTGGGGACCACGGCGTCCAGCGACAGGCCGACCGGTTGGCGTCATTCGTCATTCCAGTCGTCGTGGTTGGGGCTGTTCTCGCCGGCGGCTGGTCACTCGTGGTGGGGGCTGGCGTCCCGCTCGCCGTCCTGACGGCGTTGTCAGTGCTCTTGGTCGGGTGTCCATGGGCACTCGGACTCGCAACGCCGCTTTCCGTCGCAACGAGTATCGAGGAAGCAGTGACCCGCGGCATCGTCGTGTTCGACGAAACCGTCTTCGAGCGCCTTCGGAACGTCGACGTCGTCGTCTTCGACAAGACAGGCACCATCACGACCGGTCGGATGGAGGTTCTAGAGTCGGATGCACCGGCAGATCTGTTGGCCGCCGTCGCAGACCTGGAGCAGCGAGCATCGCATCCGGCGGCGGACGCGATCGTGACCGCATTCGCTCAAGAAGAGCAAGCTGGCAGGGGTCCCAGATCTGATGGTGGGGTCGCGAATGAAGACGACCGCGAGCGAGTACGTAACATCTCCGAGTTCACGAGCCACGCGACCGGCGTCGAAGGGGTTGTTGACGATACGCGGGTTCTCGCAGGCAATCTCGAGCTCTTTGCGGATCTAGAGTGGTCGGTGAGCGACGCCCTCGAAACTCGGGCAACAGCGGCCCGTGATGTCGGGCGGCTTCCGGTTCTCGTCGGTCGTGATGGTCGTGCGGAAGGTGTCATCGTCGTGGGCGACGAGCCACGAGCGGGCTGGGACGACACGCTCACTCAGTTGAGTACCCGTGATATGGAGATCGTCGTTCTGACTGGCGATGACGAGGCCGCCACTGACTTCCTCGGCACTCACCCCGGAGTCGACCACGTGTTTGCAGGGGTTCCGCCGGCGGGCAAGACTGCGACGATTCGGCGGCTACAGTCCCGTGGACAGGTCGCGATGATCGGTGATGGGACGAACGATGCCCCGGCGCTCGCCACGGCCGATCTGGGTATCTCGCTCGGCGGTGGGACCGCGCTCGCGTCCGATGCCGCGGATATTTCTATCGTCGATGACGACCTTGCGGCGGTGGAGACGACGTTCGACCTCGCAGATGCGGCTCGTCGACGTGTGAAACAGAACAACGGGCTAGCGCTGCTCTATAATGGGATCACGATCCCCCTCGCGGCGACGGGGTTGCTGAATCCAGTGTTTGCGATGGGAGCGGTCGTGGCGACCGGTGGTCTTCTCGCGGCGAATTCGTTTCGAGACCTGCTTAACGAGTAGCGGCTCCAACCCCGCGAAGCGGCAGATACCTGCTGTGACCGGATGAAGACGGCCTTCGTGATTTATTCGAGAAATTCGAAGGCACGGAGGCCCGTGTGCCCGACCGCAAAGCCTGCGACGATGATGCCTCCAGAGAGGTTCTGGTGAACCGCCTCGAGGTCAAGCCCCGAGGCACTCAGCCTGCACCGCCTGTAGAACGGGGTCGACGGGAGGAAGCCGGTTCCGAGTGTGCCGACAACGATCAGTACCGCTGCTAGTCCCAAAAACACGTACTGTCGACGTTGCCCCTTCATATTGTGAGACGCTCGCTCAAACCGTGTTCTCACGGCAGATCCGTCATTTCAGTCGGCCGGGATGATGGCAGCCGATTGATCGGGCTGTCGGGCTGTTTGGACCGAGTAGAGCAGACTGCCAGTAAACAGGAGGAGACTTCCGACGATGAATACTGCACTGAGCGGCGAGGCCGAATCGACGAACACCCAGTAGAGCGGGGCAGCAATCGATGGCCCGGCAGCAAGCACCGCGATCTTCGCGACGAGTGGCCCGCAGCACCCACAGGTACACGCCCCGACGATTGCAGCACTCCCGGCGGTCCCTTCGGTCATACCGGCTCGTTCCTCGACGCGCCAGTGACGGGCGATGAGAGCGGCGTTCAACCCGATGAGAGTGCTCAGCATCCCGACGACGATGACCTGGCCAGGTGACAGGGCCA
This sequence comes from Natrinema sp. 1APR25-10V2, assembly GCF_031626495.1. NCBI lineage: Archaea > Methanobacteriati > Methanobacteriota > Halobacteria > Halobacteriales > Natrialbaceae > Natrinema > Natrinema sp. 1APR25-10V2. The sequence continues at coordinate 184,953 of NZ_JAMQOJ010000010.1, read as the reverse complement.
GGAAGAACGGGATGTGTACGAACGGGAGATGCGGAATCGCGATTTCGAGGGTGGGCCACGATACCAGCTGATAAATTGCGGGCAGAACGACGACCGTCACCTCCTCGGGGAAGCCTTCTTCGGGGAAAAACGAGAGGTAGCCCGTTACAGTAACGAAAAAGAGTGCTAATACGACACCGACGCCGATGCCGAAGCGACGCGCAACTGGATCACGCATGACTGCGCGAATGACACTACAGTGATGTTATTGGTGTGATACGATCGGTCCGTTTGAGAAGGATGAATCCGCCGAGGATAACGGCACCGACGAGAGCAAGGATAGCAACATGTCCTTGGGAGAGTCCACCGCTTCCGGTTGTACCGTGGGCGGACGCGACGGGGACTTGAGTTAGCGTAAAGATCGCGGCGAGAAGTATAGAGAGTGGCTGAACAGACCCTCTATTCGAGCGGTCTGTCCACGGGAGGAACCCTCCCGTGGTTGAGGCTCTTCCGGTGACATTATTCGGTCTTGGACAGGGAGCCACTTCTACCTGACTGATTCGAGAGAGCCACTCGGAGAGATATGCGTCACCCCATGGACGACGGTGTGCCACTTCTGTGGAGCCCCATGAGAAAAGTACGCCACCGGATGCTATACCGTCGTCACGTTCTAACACTAGTCCGACCCACCTACTATGGATCCCCGGCACGTATCTCCGTTCGACAGGTATGGTCCAGCTGAGTCCGTGGCTGTGGGCGGTCATTCTGGTCATCGGGGTCTTCGCTGCTCACTGGGGTGCCGAACAACTTTCGCATCCAATTAAGAAGCTCCGCCGACAGTTGGGATTGACCGCGGTCGCAGGTGGTGCCCTCGTCGGGATCGCTGCCGCTGGCTCCGAGATCGGCATCAACGTCACGAGTGCCTATCGCGGTGTCTCCGACATCGGGCTGGGAATGATGCTCGGGTCGAACATCATCTCCATTCCACTTATCGTTACTATCGCCTACGTCGCCTCGCGGAAGCGAGACCTCGGCGGCGGAACGGAGGGGCAAGATACGCGTCATGACGGTGGGCAGGGGAGCACGTCGTCTGACGGCCAAACAGCGACGCACGGTCGCCACCGCCAGGAGAATCTCCTTCGGATTCAAAAGGAGGCCGTTACCGTCCTGATACTGCCGTATCTCGGCATCCTTGGTCTGGTCGCCGTCCTCACGTTGCCGGAATCCGGGCGGGGACTCCAGCCCATCGATGGGTGGATTATGGGGGCAGCCTACCTCGCGTATCTGGGCCAAGCGTTCTTCAGGGGTCGCTCCGGGTCGGAGGACGTGCAGTGGGCCAAGAAAGAACTCGGCCTTGCCGGTGCCGGGCTGGTCGTCCTTGCGTCGGGAGCGTACGGTATCGTTCTCTCGACGGAGAACATCGTGGCTGCACTCGGGATCTCGAGGCTCGTGGGTGGGTTATTCGTGACGGCGATCGTGACGGCGATCCCCGAGATGTTCGCGACGTGGAGCGTCGTCAGAAGCGGTCAGGTCACCGCCGGGACGACGAGCGTCATCGGTGACAACGCTGTCACGATGACCGTAGCATTCGTACCGCTCGCACTCGTCACGGTTCCAATCGAGGACTTTCAACTCTATTGGGTGAATCTGCTATTTGTGGCGCTGATGCCGGCCGTGTACGCGGGACTGACCCACTGGGGAGCGGCTGAACACGGGTTCACGCGATTGCAAGTCCTGCTGTTCGACGGTCTCTACGTTGTGTATGTTGGTGTAATGGCCTTCAGTGTACTCAACATACTCTGAATGGGTACCTTCCATGTATGGAGAGTATCGAAGATAAGTAGAGCGAGAAAACACATATCTGAAATAGAATTCCGTAAATGTCTGAAGAAAGTGAAGGTCGAGACTACCCCAAAAAGATAGAGATGAACGTAAACAGGGCGAATCCTCCCACGAGTGCGACGGCAGCCAGCCGGGCCTCACCTTCCTTGTGTGCTTCGGGAATGATCTCCTCGACGGCAACCGTGAGCAGGATTCCGGCTGTAAAGGCGAGCAGCCCGAACTTGACGATCGCAGGTTGACCACGGACGAGCCAGTACCCGACCGTGACACCGAGAAAGATTGGAAGTGCGAACGAGAGGGACAACAGGAGTCGTGTTCGGCGCGGAACGTCCTTCGATTTGAAGGTGGCAATCGTGGCGAAGCCCTCGGGAATGTCGGCAGGAACCTGACCGAGTGCGAGGAGGAGTCCAAGACCTAGCGAAATCGTCGACCCAGCTCCGATCATCACGCCGTCGCTAAAGAGATCGACGGCGACGCCGGCGAAAATACCCCAGGCACCTGACTCTGCACGTCCCCCGCCGGTTCGAGCGGCGATGAGGTCTGTGAGGCTGTCGAGACCGATCGAGAAGAATCCTCCCGCGAGGAAAACGACGAGCACGAGCCACGGCGGGTCGGCTTCCAACGTCGTCGGAAGCAGCTCGATACCGACGACAGCGAGGATAATGCCCGCCGCAACGTCGAGGGCTAAGCTGAGTGTATCGCCGGAGATCTCGAACCGTTCGGCGACGAGCCCACCGGAGATGTTCCCAAGGGCCGGCATCGAACTCAATAGGAGCGCTGTCAGATAGCTGGTGGCCACGCTATTAACCTACCCGTAATTCGGGTTTGACTCGGAAAGCCCTTACTCCGCTATCGAGGATTTTAGTAGTATCCCGTCCCGTAGCGCGAAAATCTACCTTCTCTCCGTGAGGACTCCTCCAGCCCCCTGGTCTATCTGCGGTCACTCTCGGAAGAGTGCAAACGGATCTCCGAAAGAAATCGTGTTTGTACTTGCCCTTGTACTTGGTGGGACCTACGAGTCCACGGACGATTTGGCCGTTCCGTCACTTATTCACGGAGTGTACAACGCTGTCCGGTTCGGCGGCGCGTATCTTGGTGCAACCAGGATGCTCTGAACCAATTACGACTCGCCCAGAAACACTAGGAGATGAATATGGTTGAGAAACCAGAGCGGTAATATCACGCCGATCCCGACGCCAAGGAGTGGGCTATTCGAGGCGAGTCACACCACCTGTGCGAGAACCGTGCCAAGCAGTACCACGCTGTTGTACGCGATTCCATTAATCAGAATGTCTCCCGGTATCTGTGGCCGTGGCCACTGTACGAGACTGTAATCACTCTTCGATGTTCGACTCGCGCTGAGTGCAATTATGAGTCCGGCCAATCCACTTCCAAACCACCCAAGGAGCACTATCGGGATTGAAAACAAGCTGACTCCCACCACCAGACCGGCTCCGACCGGAAACGTGATAACGACGAGTTCGACAACGGTGCATCGAGCAAGGTTAGTTCGCAAAGAAGTCAGCATATTCTTGACTCAAATCTGTACATCGGTCAACCATCTATTTCACTTCGTTCTTGGGAGACTTTTCTTCTCCTCGTCGGTAACCGGTCGAGAATACTCCGTCGAGGATTTGAACCTCGGTCTTCAGCGTGAGATACCGAGATGATTGGCCGAGCTACACCAACGGAGCACCCCTAGCTTGGGGTCTCAGTACTTCAAATACGGCCAGTGTCCTACTCAGTGGGAATCCGCTGTTCCCCCTTATGTTGGGGCCTATGATAGGGAAGTATGGAGCGCCGACAGGTTCTCAAGACAGCCGGGATTCTCGCAACAGGTGGCGTAACTGGTCTCGCTGGATGCAGTAGTTCTGGGAACGGAGATGGTGGCGGTGAGCCGACCACGACTGAAACGCAGGAGACAGTTGGTGGGTCAGGAGACTCAAATACCGTTATGATGGTCACCGAAGGGAGCGAGTACTATTTCGATCCCATTGGTCTATTCGTCGAATCCGGGGAGACAGTCACGTTCGAAATCCAGAGTGGAAGTCACTCAGCAACCGCCTACAAAGAGGGAACGAGTTCAGCAGAGGTGACGCGGATTCCCGACGGAGCGGAAGCGTTCAACAGTGAGGTTCTGAGTGAGCAAGGCGCAACGTTCGAGCACACGTTCGATACCACACGGGCACGTACGATTATTTCTGTATTCCGCACAAATCCCTGGGGATGGTCGGTCGGATCGTCGTCGGCGAACCCGGCGGTCCCGCGGAGGGGAGTATGCCACCGGACGGAGACGTTCCCGAAAGCCAGACCATCGTCGATCAAGGTAGCGTCTCGTACAGTTCGTTCTCCGGGTAGGCGGCCGCGTACACTGCGAGCTGTGCGCTCCGGAATCGCTCGGACACCATATGGCCGACACTGACTGTGCTTCGGACCACCAGTATGGAGACACACGCTGCCGATGACGCTCGCACAAGGCTCGTGGCCGACATACACGGATGCTGCCCTCGATAGTGTTCGGCGAGAACGACGCGAGGTCGAACGCGAATGTCGAGCATTCCAACGGTTTCGCCAGCGTATTCAGACCGTCGACACACAGACTCCTCGGTTCGAACGGTCCGTTGTTGGAGTGGATCAGAACCTTACATCCGAAGAGAAGTCGATCCGTGATACCATCGAGCCGTGGTATCATGACACTGTGATGGCGGTCGACCACTACGGCGACGTGTACGGTGATTCGTTCGAGGCAAGCTTCAGTGCCGAATTCGGTGTCGACGTGCTGGTTCTAATTTCGGAAGCGACTACGTTCTCACCGCTCATCAAACAACAACTCCTCGAGGCCGCACAGCGCTGTATCGACAACCGCCGGGTCTTTCTAGAGACGCTCCAGGATGAATTCACTACCCTCAAAGACGCGCAATCTACGGTTCAAGAGATTCGAGAGGCGATTGCAGAACTTGATTCTACGGAATCACAGGGAATCTCAGATACTGAACTGACCGATCGATACGACACACTTCACACGTTGAATGATGAATGTAAGAGTTGGATCCAGCAACGGCAGGAGGAAATCCACGCTCATCGAATCGATCGGTCGGCAGACGTGGATGCCTACACTGACCTCTGTTCGTATCTCTACGAGGGTCTGGAGGTTGATTATCCGGTATTGGCGACGTTTGTCGAAATCTTGGAGATCATCTCCCGATATGAGTAGTCCCCCTCTTTCACCTCCTACTCAGTCTTGATGTCCTCCCATGGCTGAACAGTAGTTGCTGATTTGGCTGCGATTAGTGCTGGCAAACTGGGCGCTGGAATCGAAGGACCCCGCGTATCGAGCGCACGGCTTTCAGAATCGGCGTGAGTGGGCGTCGAACATATTAGATAATCGACCCCAGCAACTACTGTGAAGGGGTGGGCTTCCGCTTGCACCGTGTCAGTGCCGGTTTCCAGCAAATCTACTTTGTTAACGGTTTTGTCTATCCGGTCACCACAGTACATATGGAATTCGACTTCGTGCGCTCGGTGGCTCCCCTCGTCGTGATTGTCGCCGTCGCGGCGATTGCGCTCACGACCGTGATGACCTCCTCGACAGTCTTCATGATGGTTCTGCCCTCAATGATCGTCTTCTCAGTCATCGCGTTCTTCTTCGGAATGAAACACGGCGAGTTCCGCGCCAGTCCGTAACAGGCCGACCCAGTCGCCGAAATCCGCTGGGTTGCGGTCCATGCTAGCCGCCAGCTGGTGTTGATTCAGATTTATTTCGATGACCGGTTCGCAGTCCTACCGACGGCTGCTTCAGCGGGACGGTGTCGAACCAACAGGAGTCCACCAAATCCGGGTAACCACCATCGTTCAGTTATATCCAGTCCTGGTTGTCGTATAGAACGTCTCTATGCGGTGTAGCCGGCGTACTCCATAAGCTGGTTGAAGATGTCCGTATCCATGACCGACCGATAGACCACTCCAGTAAACATCCCGCCGGGATAGAACGTGCCGTTCATCACGTGGTTGACCTTATGGCAGTGCATCAGGTAGATACCGGGGTCTGCATCGGCAGTAAATTCGATCGTGTGTCGTTCAGCAGGGGCAACGTTCGTGACGTCCATGTCGTGTCGGGCAGCCTCCGGAATCGTCCCGCCGTCCTTTTCGACGCGCTGGAAGCGGTGGTTATGGATGTGCATCGGGTGCGACATGTACCCGCCGTTGACGAGGTGGATACGAACTGAGTCGCCCTCGTCGACGATGATCGGTGACCCTTCTTCGGGGTGCAGCGTTCGGGGTGCGCTCTTCCCGTTGACGGTGAACACGTCCGGATTGCGACTGGCCGAATTGTAGGTAAAGTCCGCCTCACCGGCCCACTTCCGCGGAACCCGTGAGTCCCAGTCTTTGACCGTCATGAAGTATTCGCGGTCGGCCGGTTCGTAGCCTTCGGGATCAACTCGGTAGATCCCGTACATGCCCATGTCGATATGCCGGTGGGTCTGGAAGTGACAATGGTAGAAATGCGTCCCAGGGACGTTAGCGGGAATCTCGTAGGTGTGTGTCTCCCCTGGCGGGACCTGAATGCCGGTCGTCGTCGGGACGCCGTCGTTCTCCCACGTCTTGCGAACCCCGTGGAAGTGAATCGTGTGGGGACGTCGGCCATCGGTGTTGTCGAGTGTCACCTCCATCGCGTTCCCCTCGGTCGTTCTGAGAATTGGGCCGGGGACGCTGGGGTCGTTGTCGTCGGCCTGGAACGCCCAGACGCGGGGGAATTCGACGGGCCCACCCATTGTATCGAGCGGGTGGACGGCGTGGCGGGCCTGCTGAGTCCGCATCGTCACTTCGCCACCCTGCTCGTTGACGTTGACGACTGTTGGAGGGCTGGTGTAGGGGAGATCAGGCGAGTCAGTTTGTGTCTGCGTGGGCGTATCGCTCGTTGCTGCTGGCTCGTTGGCTCCGCCCGCAGAACAGCCTGCTAACGAAGCGATACCGGTTGCGCCAGTTGCCGCGAGAAACTCCCGCCGGGACAGCCCGGTTCCGGGTGCGCCGAAACGTGTAGTCATGATACACTCGGTATCTTGGTCGGCCTAAACATAGGCCGACTGCGGTGTCCCAATTCACGGGACAGCGCGTGGACATGTTCGGCAAAAGGCGAATGGAGATGGCGGCTTTTCATCTATACTTGTTCGCTGTTAGGAGTCAGAAATTGGGGCTAGAAAGCGATCAGACTTCTAGAGTCCGCCCGTCGCCGTCAGATAGGCCCCTGCGAACTGCACCGCGTTATACGTCCCGTGAATCACAGCCGGCACTGCGAGATTGTCCGTGTACTCGTACGCTACTCCCAGTACTAGGGCCAGGACGAATGCGATACCAATGTACACCAGTTTGCCTTCCCCTGACAACGAGAAGAGATGGATCGATGCGAACAGAGCGCTTGCGAGGATGATTGCACGAGCCGGATGGAGATTTTCACGTAGGGTGCCCTGTACGAGGCCCCGGAACAACAGTTCTTCTCCCGGGCCGACCAACAGGAATTGGAGGGGGATCAGAAGAAGGAATACACTCGGATTTTGACGCCCGACCTCGACGATCTGATTCTGAGCCGAGTTCAGACCGAGGGCCGTGATTACTAAGGACGCCACAAAGAGCAACCCCAGGATTGCGATACTCCCCCCAACAATCACCGCCCCATCACGCTTGTCAGGTGAACGAACTGGAACGAATCCAAATCCGAGATCACGGCCTTTGAGATAGAGGATGGCGATGCCCCCAAACGTCACTCCTTGGAGGAAGAACGTACTCAAAACCAGTCTGAGGGCTGGGCGCGACGCGAGGTCGACTCCGAACAACCCGACGACCGTCGCGACGGCAAGGATTACGATAGCCCCTGCAACGTATGATCCATACGTGAGACCAATCGCCGAGGCGACAGATTGGAAGCGAGATATCGACGACATTAATCAGATGTGAGCGTAGGGCTCCACCCTACAAGCTGGCTTCGATAGGTCGACTCCGGCGCTATTCATTCCAAGACTTCTCACGGTAGTGATTTTGTTCATGGCTGATGTTCAGGTTCGACGAGGTTCGATCCAGCGAGGACTGTAATCGTCACGAGCACGAACGCGATGAGTGAGAGATTCGGAATCGTGAGTCCGAGCACCGGAGCCTGCCACTGGACGACTGCACAGGGGCCAGCAAAGGTGCATGAGGCTGTCGTTGCTTGGAGTACGGAGTGATATCCCGCGATTGAAGCTCCCACTACGGATAGTGGCACGACTGTTCGCCAGACTGTGTTGTGGCTCTCGAGAGCGGCAACGCCAAGAACGACGACGAGCGGATACATGAGGATACGTTGGTACCAGCAGAGGGTACACGGAACGAGACCGAGGCCGAGACTGAACCAGAGGCTTCCGAGGGTCGCAACTGCCGCGACACCTGCCCCGCCTGCAAGCCAGAATCGTCCGTCGGACATCCATGACTCAGTTTGATCCAGCTGCATCTTCGATCAACTGTCTTGTTCGCTCTTCGTTTCCGAGTGGATTGACCGTTGTGCCATCGATGAGGAGCGCGGGTGTGGCGTCGACACCGGTATCGCTCGCAGCCCTGTCAGTCGCCCGCAGCGCGTCGTCGTACTGGTTTTCTTGGATCGCCGTGCGAATCGACGCCGTCTCGGAGACGCCTGCGGCCTGAGCAAACTCGACCAGTCTCTCGGCGGTCGCCCACTGGTCGCTCTCGGGTGGCTGATTCCGGAACACGTATTCGTGGAACGCCCAGTACGAGGCTGGGTCGGTGTTCCAGACAGCTAACCCGGCTTGGCCGGCTGCGGGTGCATCGGGGCCTAAAAACGGGTCGCCACCGATATATGCGAGATTGCGGAACTCGAGCGCGATCGTTCCTGGTTCCACGTAGTCCGTCACGAGTTGTGAAAGCATCTCCGTACTGAACTGGGCGCAGTACGGACACTTCCAGCTCCCGAAGTATGTTACCGTGACATCAGTATCAGCGGACCCCACCGTCGCATAACGGAAGTCTCCAGGCGAGTCGGGAATCGGGGCAGTGGTAACGGCACCCGTATCACCTCCAGCATTCGCACCGCCCTCCGGTTCAGTACTCGTATTGTTAGAGAGAGCGGTGGCGCCGATCACGAGACCGGCAGTGGCGGCACCACCGCCGGCGAGGAGAAGCTGTCGGCGGGTCAGTCCTCCGACAGCAGCTCCGACACCTCCCTCGGATAACCGCTCTGAGAACGTGAGTGAATCGACGGCTGCGTCCGCCCGTTTGTGGTCCACACGTGAGAGGCCGTCGGGATGAGCGGCGAGCCAGTGTCTGTAGAGCTGCTCGTCAGTTTCGTCACCGAGTTGTTCACCACAATAATGGCAGGCGCTGTGAGCGTTCCATGTGTGGTCACGCGCTGCTCCAGCTGTTTCGAATTGATCTGTACAGATCGGGCAGGTATGAGCAGTCATTCGTGATCACTACTCCTGTTGGCAAATTTCATAGGCTCTGTGTTCTGCTCTCGTAGTGAGCCGAATCGTCGGTATCTGTGGCATTGTTTTATACGCAAGGTGTCATCAGCGGCGGAGATATGCGACAAGGCAAGTCGTCAGGAGACAGAGTAGAACGAGAATTGCCACGCCGAGATGGGTCGTCACGATGATCGGTTGGAGATCTTCCGTGACGGTCAGTCCTCCGAGGATAACCTGTAACGGAAGGAGGACGAGAGCGGCCGTGGCTGACCATTTGACAATCGGGGTATTACGGTGTGTTACCCACGCTCCGAGGGCCGTGACGGCGATCAGAACCCCGGCCGTCATCGCCAGTCCGCGATGAGCCCACTCTGCGAAAATTTGGAGTGCAGAGTATGGCGAGTTAGCGATGATATCGGGCTGGAGGAACGGAACCCACGTCCCGTAGCAGGTCGGCCAATCCGGACAGGAGAGCCCAGCACCGATTGCACTGGTATAGGCTCCGAGAAGCATCACGATGTACGTCAGAAGTACCGTGAAACCAGCGATATGCCTGTACCTGACCGGAGTCTTTGGAATCGTGGCTCGCAAGTAGTGCAAGCGGCTTCGGGCTTGAGACATAATATTTGGGTTAACTCGCAGTGTGCCAAGTTGACGTCCTGAAGACAAAGTGCTAGGCCGGATTCCCAGTAAGTGGGACACCGCCTGCTATTCATTGAGGAGCCGTCCCACGGCACTGCTAAGAAGACCCACGGTTCGTAGGGAAAACCCCTATATGCCGATAGTATGGTGTCTTAAGAGCATATCCAGGAACGGTCAATAGATGAACGCGACCGTGAGGTGAAGTCTGCTAACGACAACACCTGTCTCGAGTGTCAGGGCCATATTACCCGGAATAGCGACAGCGGTGAGGCGACCTGCGAAAACTGCGGGTTGGTTTTTGAAGATGATCCAATCGACCACGGCCCGGAGTGGCGTGCTTTCACGTCGGCCTCCTTCGAGGAAACCGACACGCGACATGACGAGATGCACAGTACCATCGAAGCCTGGATCGACGACCTCGTCGACCACGTCGACGACGCGCAGGCCAGCGCGGAGTTCCAAGAGTGGCTTGACGTCCAATCTCGGTTCCACGACTACTCCCATCGGAACACGCTGCTCATCAACCTCCAGTGTCCCGAGGCGACGAAGGTCGCCGGGTACAACACCTGGCGGAATAAGTTCGACCGGCACGTCCAGGAAGGTGAGTCAGCCATCTGGATCTGGACCCCGATCATTACGAAGCAGTGTCCCAAGTGCAAGAACTCGCCTAGCTACCACGAGCAAAGTGACTGTGAATACGACGAGATGTCGCCGGACGAGTGGTCGAAAGGGTTTGTCGGGTTCAAACCCACGTCTGTCTTCGATGTGTCCCAGACGGAGGGTGAGCCGCTTCCCGAGCTAGAGACTGAGGCAACTGGCGATGCCGACGACCTGGTGCCCACACTCGAGGATGCAGCCACTGATATCGGCGTGACAGTTCGTATCGTCGACGCTGACGAGTGGAAGCATGGGGACGCGATGGGCGTCTGCAAATACCGGAGTAAGCGTGATCTCCAACCAGTCGTCGAGGCGAAAGCGCGCGAAAATCAGGCTGATCTCGCCGTGACGTTGGTTCACGAGTTCGCTCACGCCTTACTCCACTCAGACGCCACCGACGAGGCCGAGCGATCGAAACGCGAGGTTGAGGCCGAGGCAGTCGCGTACATTGTCGGGCGGTATTTCGAGTTGGATACGAGCGGGTCCGCGTTCTACTTGGCCGCGTGGCAGGACGAGGACTCAGACGCGATTCAGGACCGGCTTGGTTGAATCGGTTCGACTGCGGAGGAGATCATCGAAACCATCGACGGGTAACGAGATTATGTCTATTCGGAGAGCGAAATAGCGGAGGTTTTCCGCTGTAACGCGTTTTAGGGGTCGTCTTTTCGCGCCGACGAAGGGTGGCGGCGTGACTGCACTCGTCACGTCGGACAGACCCAGACTCAGTACCTCACAAAGCATCCTCAGCAAACTGACGCTGGAACGTGAGTTACCAGCGAACCAGAACTCGGAATTGTGCTCTGAAGATCTACTCCACAACGAGAGATGGGAAGTCGTCGCAGTCGGCGGCGTTCAGCCGTCGACGCGACAGCGTTGCCACTGATCGGCAGGGCGGGCTCGGTCACCAGTTACCGGTGGAACCGGTCATCCGGTGGCCGATTCGCGGGGACGGCCCGACGCACCGCAAGGGCCGTCCACGCTGCCCGAGTTACCATGTCGACGAACTCCTCGAAGGGCCACCACCAGAGGCGACGCCCGCCACGGCGGGGCGTCGCCACATACTTCCAGTGCAGGAACCGCCAAACGTTCTGGAGCAAGAGACTCAGCACAACGAACAACAGCCGTCTCATGGGATCTTGCGTCGTCGTCGAGATGATCGTTGACTCGGAGAGACGGTAGCTCGCTTCGATCCCGAAGCGTTTGCTGTAGTGGGATCGAGCCTGTCGAGGTTCATCGACAAACGGCGCGTCGACGGCGTAGCCGTGACGCGCCACCCCGTGCTCATCGTATCGACCATTCTTGTAGGTACAGTCGATCATCACTGGAAACTCGACGGTCCACTCGTACTCGCCGTAGGACGTCGTGAGATCGTGAGTGATCTCACGACTCCAACCGGTGCTGAGTTCGTTCTTGATCTTGCTGCCCCATTGATCACTGGAACGATGTACGCGAAATTGTGTGCTTGGAGCAATGTGAGACACTTGCCGTCGTAGAAGCCACTGTCGAGATATACCGCTTTAACGTCGAAGTCGAAGTTGTTGAGCAGTCCTAGAAACTCTGCGAGGATATCGCTGGCGGTGTCGCCGTCGGTGAGACGGCGCACCGCCAAGGTGTAGCGCTTGTTGTTCACGCGGGCGTAGAGTGTGGCGTAAGCATGGAACGCAGTTGTTCCTGCTTTGGCCTCACTGTAGTAGAGGCCGTCAGTCTCGTCTTTGTCACCATAGTAGGGTCGCAGGTGGAGGTCAGCAACGACCTCCACCTGCTGGGGGAGTGTTTCAAGGATATCCTGCTGGAGAAGCGTGTTCCCCGTAGATTCGACAGTTTCGAGGTCAAACTTGGAGCGGAGGTGGTAGAGGACGTCATTGGCAGAGGGAGCGTCTTTGCTCTCCTTACAGAGTGAGGAGATCGAGGTCCCGTCGGCGGTCGCGCCGACGAGGACCTCGAAAATGTCCTCTGGGTCGATTTCAGTGTTCTCACTGAGGTCAAGAGTAAACGCGCCGGTAAGAACGGTGACGAGAAAGTTAAGAAGCTGGTCCTCGTGGATTTCACTGTCTGCTTGCTGCTGTTTGCTAGGCACATTCACAGCAAGCAGACGTTCTAACTAAGCGGCTTTGTGAAGTACTGATCTTGTGTAATCTGCTCATTCGACAGTCGAGCAGCTGCATAAAGCGCTGCAGCGGCGATACTTGCTAGACTCTGTCCGCTGTGTATGGCTTCTGCTTTCGCCGCCTCAACTAATTCCCGTGTAAGTTGTTCAGCTTCCCCACTCACATCAAGTGCCGAAGCAAACTGCGAAACATACTGGAGTGGATCGGCTGGTTCAAGTTGTAAGCCGAGCTCTTGGGACAGATAACGATATGCCCGCTGTATACGTACCTTTTTGACGCGGCTCACTGTCTCGAACTCAACCAGTGTACGTGGCGTTCCATGTTGGCGAGCAGCGGCATATAAGCTAGCTGTTGACATTCCTTCAATCGATCGGCCTGGTAATAGTTCGTGTTCAACGGCTCGCCGATAGATAACACCAACAGTTTCTCGACAGGATTTTGGAATCACAAGTGCTGATGCCATTCGATCAATCTCGCCAAAGGCATGCTTGAGATTACGCTCCTGTGCATTCTTCGTAGCGAACCGCTTATCCCAGGTTCGAAGACGTTGAATCTGTTTTCGTTTTTCCGAGGAGAGCTGATTTCCGTGCGTATCTTTGTCGCGCCAACCAATCATCGTACTGAGGCCATTATCGTGTCTAAGTTCGGTTGTCGGTGCCCCAACTCGGCTACGCTCTACACGCTCTCTATCGCCAAACGCTCGCCACTCAGGGCCACGATCAATCATATCCTCATCAACGACAAGCCCACATTCACTATACGTCGTCTCACCATGTTCAACATCGCTGGTGATCTGTCCATCACATTCTGGACATACCATACTTGACTCAGTTGATCCTGTTTGGTCTGACGTCTCATGGGATCTAACTGTGGTGTGTATATTATACATCATTTGAGATGATTATAGTTATCTGGTCGTATCCTGGCAGTGGCTGTCTAGCAAGTAGCATTGGGCCGGATATGAGTACAGGGGGGATTCCCACTGCTTAGGAATGATTCAATTTACCAAGAATTAGCGATCCCAAATAGTCAATTCTATCCTTTGATCCCTCGTCGATTTTGGCCCCAATGCTACGTCGCGGTATCAGATACGTCGAACCTTCTCGGCGAATCGATTGCCCTTCTAGATATTAAGTGTCGTTCTAATCAGATAACGTTTGACCGGTGGGAATTGCTCGCCAGCGTGAGTTCCTGGATCGAGAACGATCAGTAAGAAGGTGTTAGATCCAATGGCCGATGTCAGAATTCCACAGCCTGATGAGCAGATCGATGTATATCCCCACTAGTTCGGTGGCGGGATGCGCCAGCAGGCGATGCTCGCGATCAGGTTGGCTCGCCGGCCGTCGCTGTTGATCGCCGACGAGTTTTTCTAAAGGAGTAACTCAGCAGGCAGACAACGACGCAATGCTCATGTGATCTACCATCTGTTCGGCTGGTTCTGGCTCGACGAATTTGTGTGTCTCTCCATGACGACTCCGACTGCTCGAGTACTCACTTGCAGACATTCCCGAAGGACTGGCGCGCCGTCGAGAAGCCAGACGAGTATCGTGAACCCGGCGAGACCGACCTGAATCCGCAGGTAGGCCGAGAGATTCCCCGCAAGCAAGTCGCTCGTGTAGTGACCGAACAGCAGAAAAACTGCTTCGAAAAAACTGGGACCAGGGGGGTGGCCCTCGACCAATGTAACCGGCCAGAAAGCGAGGTCGATTAGAAGAACACCCTGACGGAACACGGCATCTATGATGTCGGCGGGGGGATGTAACAGATAGCTCAGTCCAAACGCGAGGCTGGTTCGCGGCCGTGCGGTCACGTTTGCGATCATTCCAACGAGGATCGCCAGTGGCACCGCAAAAAAGATTGAATGACCGATCGCGTAGCCGACATCGAAAATGCCATACTCCCACGCGAGCGGTTTATCGATCAGGTCTGGGAGAACTGACGCGAGAACAACGGCGAGCGCATCGAGTCCGCTGGGCGACTCACGAAAGACGGTGTGACTGATCAGCGAATACAAAATATAGCTAACGATCAAGTGTTCCCATGGCCACATAGGATAGTGATGCGGTGACCACGGAATAGTTATATAGCGCCTGCCAGCATGAATAAGCATATGCAAACCGTCAATTCGATTCCGTCAGATCAGGTCCCTATTAGTGATCCATCGAGAACAGAAATTAGATAGTATTCTCAACAGAGCTGGTAATATCTATAATGCCTGGTTTTAGTTCAGTCAGTAGAGAATGGCTTGATCCACAGATAGCACCCATTCTCGTTGCTATAATTGTCTTTGCAGTCATTGGTACACTCCTTCTATTTGGTGTTGGCCTTATCGCGTATTTGAGGCGACGAACAATCCGCTATTTCTTGATTACGGTTGTACTTGGAATGCTTGTAGCTCGTTCTATAGTCGGGCTTGGTACTGTTTTTGATTTGGTACCAATGACCGTCCATCACCTTGTCGAACACAGTTTTGATTTTCTGATTGCTACCGTTCTACTCTACGTAGTGTTCCGAAATAAGTCACCAACTTACCTTTCCTCCTTCAGAGCTGACGGAGACTAAACACGCGAAATACTCATTGATATTTGACCGGCCTTAATTGGCTTATATGTATAATGATCTTCCCTACACTGCTGACCGAAATCAACACGGAAAGTCAAGGGATTAGTAATTGCTAGGAGATGTGTCTTTTACCACCATTCCAATGAGGGTGATCGTGAAGAGGAGGGTGACCCCTGTAGTTCCCTTAACGATCAAATTGAACATTGGTGATCCGGCAGGATCTGGGATTATGATATATAATGTTACCATCAGAAATCCAAGGGTTAACATTGCCACAACCATGGCGTCACCAAGTGCCTTATTCATATCTCAAGGATCTTTGTCAAACAGTATAAGTCAATCGAATCTTGGGAGATTGACGATCACGACTAGGTCCGCTATGCATCTGCATCAATTGGGATATTAAGCACATTGTCTACTGATTCCACCACTATTATGAACGATAAAATATGGAGATTGAGTGAACACTGCAAGGATCATCGGTTATCGCAGGCCCGCCATAATAACTATATCTCTGATATTTGTTTGGCGAGCAGATATCTCCGTGTGATGGCCCTATCAGAAGCGACTCTATTAGGTTTACGTGGCTGGCAGCCGCGACGGCCA
The DNA here is from genome assembly GCF_031626495.1 of Natrinema sp. 1APR25-10V2. Taxonomy (NCBI): domain Archaea; kingdom Methanobacteriati; phylum Methanobacteriota; class Halobacteria; order Halobacteriales; family Natrialbaceae; genus Natrinema; species Natrinema sp. 1APR25-10V2. The sequence continues at coordinate 169,109 of NZ_JAMQOJ010000010.1, read as the reverse complement.
GATACGGATTTTGGGCGGTGTTCTATAGTCGTTATAATGACAAACGCGACGATTCCAAGCCCGTTGGAATCGGGGAGACATTGATAATAGGTCATAATGAACATATTCATTGTCGCGTGACCTACCGCACGCGACAGACCGCGAAACTGTGATCCCATTATCGGAACACAGTAACCCCACTGACCTTGATCTCGTCCGGCGGAAACTGCTGTCCCTAGTCCGCCGGACCTGCCATTATCATAATCGCTCAAGAGTTGTCGGGTGGAGCTCAGTAAAATAACCCTTAGAAAAATAGCCTTTATCTAAAGGAAAACTCCTAGTTCGTCCCCACTGATACCGGCCCGAACTCAAACAACGGTTACGTCGAGCGATGAGCGCACAACGAGCACAGGATGGTATAGAACGTATCTGAATTGGACGACTTGGCAATAGGGATAAGGATGACAAGCGCGTCGCCACGGCGCTCTAGAGGGACGACCGACAGTGTGTGCCGGCGCGCTCGAGCGAGAGGCAGTGCGGTGTGCCGCTGTCGGGCGGGCTGACAACGATTCCGATAATTGTAAGTATCCAACACGATCGCGTCGATTACCGTTAATTTTAAATATATTGATGGAATTACAATTTTTATTTGGCGTGGAACCTTTGATATTTGCCGAGAAGTAAACGGAAGGCCGACCACGGTGTGAATGCGAAAGCCCACGTCCAAAGTCGACTCTTCGAGGCTATCGCCAAGGAACGCAATCACAAACACTTGCTTACGTACGGCCGTCTGATGGTCGCCGAACTTCTCCCAATAGTACTCTCGAGCATCACTACTGGAGATCATGCTCACCATGTCGTAACCGACGTCATCGGTGAGTTCCTCGGCGCGTTCCATCAGGTGGCAGCCATAGTTCCAGCGCTGGTCGGTCTCCCCTTTACCGCCGACGGCGACTTTCGAGCCGTAGACGTGTAGTTCTCAGACCAGCGCCGTGTCCTCGAGTTCCGGTTGAACTGGCCGTTCGGGAGTCGGAATCGGCAGATGCCGATGAGCAGGCCCTTCTCGGAGTCCTCGAACAAGATGAAGTGTTCGGTGTCGCCTCAGGTCTTGTAGGTCAGTACGTTGAGGTCGACGTTTTCGGGCTCCTCATCGTTTATCCCGGCCTCGCAACAGCAGATGTACTTGCAGCCCAGCCGTGTTCATCCAACCGCTGATCGGCGAGTTTGCAGAAATTTGACTTCCGACCCGGCGTCGATGAGGCCTGCCGGGATGTCTCGCTGGACGCGCTGGAGTCGTATGTACCGGGAGATCATCGACCTGATCTCGGCGATTAGCTCGGTGACCTTGTAGTTCGACAGGGATCGTACTGTCTCTATGCAACCAGCCGTAGGTCACGCCTCCTGCACCACGAGCGTCGGGTTGACATTCAGGTAGTTTGGCCTCCACTGCTCGGTCTCGAAGAGCCGCTGGAAGTCCTCGAGACACATCTCTTTGCTTAACCCGGGCTGACCCGGTATCATGTGGAATCTGACCTTGAACGCCGAGTCACGCAGTCGCTGGTTGGCGTCGATCGGGACGCCGTGGACGCGGTGTATCTCCCGATTAACACGCTCGTAGGCGGTTTGGACGCCGACCTTAGGCATCCGGTTGAGTTACTTGGGGCCGTACCAGTCGGGTTTGGTCTCGAAGGTCGTCCCGATGTTGTGGACGTCCGAGGTCTCGTTCTCCGCGATGACGTCCCCAAGTTACTTCCACTCGTACTCCTCGGGTCCTGCGCGAAATTGACACCTTCGGCCGGTTCGGGCTCCTTATCGATGTCGAAATCATTCATCGCCTCGAGCGCGCTTGACAAACGACCCTTGGTAGTCATGGTTGCGGGCGGTATCGTCCCGCCCATCAGGATGGCCTTGTCGACGGGGTGGCCGATCTGGCGCAGCTACTCGAGCCAGAGCGTGACCTGCTCGTATGGATTGTAATCGTTCTGGCCGCCAGGGGTGGCAGGCACCTTGCCCGTGTAGCTCTGGGACGACGAGAACTCGGAGTCGGGACTGAGGGACAGTAGAGACACTTCCTATGAGGACACCGTTCTGGCGAGGTCATGATCGTGACCGGCGAGACGCCAGAGGCTGTCCGAGCCGATTTGCGTCGAAGCGCCGTCCCGAGGGTCTCGCGGTGCTCTTCGGGCGTGTAGTCCAGCAGCTCGGATTTCTTCGGCACTTTGGACGTGGAGCATCCCGACCAAGCCTTGAGCTTGGCTTTCTCGACCTCGTTGTGCTCGATCTCGCCGGCGAGGATTCGGTCGACAAGCGTCTCGTAGACCCGCTCGAACGCTTCAGTTTCGGTCGTTTCGGGCGTCTCGGTACTCATTGTGGTAATTCGTCGCCGTTTGCGAATAAGTGTGTTAGATTCTCGAATCAAGACACCGCCGGAGCAATTGCTGGCGGCGGGCGACTCCCGCCAGGGTCATCGATTCTGGATACACCGGCCTTTCTGAAAGGTAGTCGCTTAAGGGCAGTCTCGCCCTATGCACCGCGTACCGAATGTCTCCTGACCTGGCGATAGTCATCGCCGCAGTCGCGTTGCCGTTCGCCGCCGCAGCCATTACGCCGTTGTTCTTTCGCGTCCTCGGCGAAGGAACCGGGTTCGCGGGAACCTTCGTCGCGCTCGCCTCGTTCGGCCTGCTCGCGACCCAATATGGACAGGAGGGGACCGTCTCACTTAAGTGGGTACCCTCGCTCGATATCGCACTCCGCTTTCACGTTGACGGCTGGGCGCTCTTATTTGCCTTGCTTGCGTGCGGTATTGGCGCGCTTGTCTTTACCTACTCGCCCGCGTATATGCACGGTCAAGCCGGACTCAGCAAATACTACGCAGCACTGCTCGCCTTCATGGGCTCAATCGTCGGCGTCGCGTTGGCCGCCGACCTGGTCGCGATCTTCCTCTTCTGGGAGCTCACCAGTCTCTGTTCGTTCGTCCTGATCGGCTACTACACTGCCGACGACTCTTCGAAGTACGCCGCTCGGATGGCCATGCTCATCACTGTCGGTGGCGGTCTCTTCCTGCTCGTCGGCCTCCTCCTGCTCTCGGTCGTCGCAGCCAATCTCCTTGGTCCTGAGTCCGCGTTCAATCTCGCCGTGATGCTCGAGAACCCCAAGGCGATGCAGACCGCCCTGCGCGAGCGGGGCCTGTTCCTGCCGGTGCTCGGACTGCTCGCCATCGGTGCGGCGACCAAGTCCGCACAGGTGCCGCTGCACTTCTGGCTGCCCAATGCGATGGCAGCACCGACTCCAGTCTCGGCCTTCCTCCACTCCGCGACAATGGTTAAGGTCGGCGTCTACTTCGTCGGGCGTGTCCGCCCTATGCTCATCGGTCCTGAGTGGTTCTTTTTGTTCACGACGCTCGGACTGACGACAATGACCGTCTGTGCGGTGCTAGCGGTCGCGGCGACGGACATCAAGGAACTGCTCGCATACTCGACGGCGAGCCACCTCGGCCTGATGGTTGCTGCCTTCGGCTTCACATCCGTCTACGGCGCAGAGGCCGGCGTCTTCCACCTGTTCAATCACGCGCTGTTCAAGGCCGCGCTGTTCCTCGTCGCCGGCATCGTCGCCCATGAGGCAGGTACTCGTAAGATCGACATGCTCGGCGGTCTCGGGCGTGATCTGCCGGTCACAGCGGTGATCACCACGGTCGCCGCGCTCAGCATGGCCGGCATCCCGCCGTTCAACGGCTTCTACTCGAAGGAACTGCTTTTCGAGGCCACCGTCGAGGTGAGCCACGATGTCGGGATGCTGGGCTGGCTCTATCCCGCCGTTGCTGTCTTTGCGAGTATCTTCACGGTGCTGTACTCGCTTCGGTTCCTCTCGCTGTTCTTCGGTGACCGGCCGGACGGACTCGGCCGCATCACTAGCCCTCCCGCCACCCTGCTCGTCCCGCCGACCGTGCTGGCGCTGCTCGCCGCGGTTGTTAGCGTTGATCCGCAGCTTGCTGTCGACACCATCGTCCAGTCCGGCCTCGAGGCGACGGCGAGCGACCCTCAGGAGATGTACGTCGGCATTCCGACGTCGTACTCGCCGGCGGTGGGAATGAGCATGGTCACGATCGGCGGTGGACTCGTCGCGTTTCCGTTCTACGGCCGTCTTCACGATGCCATTCGCGGGGTCGTGCAGCAGACGCCGCCAGTCCGTGCCAACTGGTGGTACAACGTCGTCGTCGACGGCCTCACCGATGAAGGCCGGTGGTTCGCCGAGACAGTCCACAACGGCCTCCTGCGAACGTACGCAACGTGGACGCTGACAGCGACCTGTACACTCGCGCTCGTCGGCTTCGTCGCGGCGGATGCCGTCGCGCCGACCGAGTTCGGGCTCGACGTCACGGTTCCGATCGCGCTCGTGTTGCTCGTTGCGGTACTCGGCGGAGTCGCCGTTGTCCGTTCAGAGACCCACATCGCGGGCGTGCTCACGCTCTCAATTCTTGGGTTCATGGTCGCGATCTTCTACATTCTCGCGAGCGCGCCTGATCTCGCCTTGACCCAGCTGGTCGTCGAGACGCTCGTGCTCGTGATCTTCCTGCTCGTGATCGAGGAGATCCCCAAGTCATACGCGATCGGGCTTGGCCGGGGCGTTCGCGACGCCGTCCTCTCGTTGGTGGTCGGCGTGACCGCATTCGTTACCGTCATCGTCACGACCAGCGCGCGCCCCGACGGCAGTACGGCCATCGCCCGCTACTTCACCAAGAAGGCGGTTCCAGAAGCTGGCGGATACAACGTGGTCAACGTGGCCCTTGTCGACTTCCGCGGCTTCGACACGCTGGGTGAACTCGTCGTAATCGCGTTGGCCGCGATATCGATTCTGACGCTCATCGCGATGCGGACTCACAGCGACGGCGAACTGACGGAAACACGGGGCGACGACGGACCAGCCGGCTCCCACACCGACGGAGGACGTTCCGGAGGTAACGATGAGTGACGACAAAGATTACATCTGAAGTCAGTCAACTATCGCGTTCTGTCAGAGAATGTCATGATACTCAATCTTAGCTCAGGTTTTAGAAGTATTGGCTTGCTATTCTCAACCATATAGGAAGGGATGGTCTGCTGAAACGCTTGGAGAGGTACAAATTCAGACAGTAGTGTGACCGGATGGAGCCTCCACAAATCGCAGTTACTCTGGTTTGTTGAGCAAACATTCAATTTCGCTCGGCGGGCTGTCGCGCGATATCCTCAAAGTTCTCGAAACGGCGCTCTATGGACAGTGCAGCCAGAACGAGACAGTAGATTCGCGTCTCAAGCGGAAGTGTGGTGTGTTTGTCTACTTCGGCACTGGTGGAAGCAATTTCGAGAACTCGCGCTTACTTACCTCACTTACAATCTTGACCAGATACTTTAATCGTCAGATTCAGGGGCTATACTTGACGTTGTAAATTCACACCCACTTTATTTATCTTGTACTTTTGCGTCTTGTGCGGCCAGTTCATCCTGAGTCTATCTCGTGAGACCCAAACGTAGCCGTTTTCGTCGGCAGGACTTCAGCTTGATCATCAACCAATATCGAATACTTTCTACCCCACGATGACAAAGTCGGAGATAGTGACAGACTCTCTGTCCTTGTAACGGTGAAAGGCGACTGCTCAACGAAAGCTCGAAAGATCGTATATATGGGTGGCGAACATATTCACACGTTTCTCACCTAATAGGAACTGGCCTCACCCGCTATTCAGCGGGAATTTATATACTCAAATAGCCTATGAAAGAGCGTATTGAGCCGTCCGAGATAGATGTCTCGCGCCGCAAGCTTCTCCTGACAACTGGTGCTACGAGTATCTCGGCCTTTGCGGGCTGTTCAACAGATAATAGATCCACTGAGAACGGAACGGAGACAACGGCGCCGGCGACCATAACGGACCATTCGTCGCCAGACCTCAAAAAATGGGTTGACGATGTGCCTCGCCCAGGCGTCATAGAGCCAACTGGGATGAAGGACGGGCAACCCTATTACGAGATCGAAATGAGCGAAGTCGAACAGAATCTCCACAGCGATCTTCCGCCGACGACCGTCTGGGGGTACGATGGTCAATACCCTGGTCCGACCATCGAAGCCCAACAAGGCGAACCGATCTATGTGCGGTGGCAGAACAGGTTGCCGGACGACCACCTCTTACCCGTGGACACGACGGTTCATAGCGATCTAGTCCCGTACGATACAACAGGCGTACGAGTCGTGACGCACCTTCATGGAGGGAACATCGAAGCCGAGAGCGATGGCCACGCCCAGGCGTGGTTCACCCGTGATTTTCAAGACACGGGACCTGAGTTCGAGAAAAAGGACTACTACTACGTGAACGACCAGCCCCCAACGACCCTGTGGTACCACGACCATTCGCTCGGCATCACGCGGTTAAACGTATATGCAGGTCTCGCAGGCTTCTATCTACTTCGGAACAAACACGAGCAGGATCTCGGCCTACCCGATGGTGAGTACGAGATCCCACTCGTGCTTCAGGATCGAAGCTTCAATGAGGACGGGTCATTGTTCTATCCGACGGCCATCTCGGACGAGCAAGAAAGTGGAGAGAAGTCACAGCCAGATCCGAGCATTGTTCCGCAGTTCTACGGAGATACGTCTCTCGTCAACGGGAAAGCGTGGCCTCGGCTGCCCGTCAAACCCAGAAAGTATCGGTTTCGGCTCCTCAACGGTGCCAACAGTCGTTATTACAATCTCAAACTGCTCGAGTACGATGAGACTTCCGGCGAAACTGGTGACGACGGCCCGCCTTTCGTCCAGATTGGGAACGATGGCGGCCTCCTCTCGGAACCGGTCGAGATTGCCGACCGTCTCGAGTTGGGACCGAGCCAACGTGCCGACGTCATTGTTAACTTTTCCGACTACGCTGGCCAGACGCTGCTCCTTCACAATAATGCGCCGTCACTGTTCCGTGGCACGCTGGAGAGAAGCGAGGAGACAAAGCCACTTCCGGAAATTATGCTCATCGACGTGGATGACGCGGGGAGCATACAAGGCACCAATCAGGTGCCGGACAAACTGACGGAGATCCCGAAGATTTCTGCCAATGCGGTAGATCGTACCAGACAGCTCTGGCTCTCTACGCAAACCGACGATTACGGACGGATGCTATCCCTCCTCGGGACAGAAGACCAAAAAGTAGGGTACAGACTGGACGATCCCGTTACTGAGGATCCCACGCTCGGCGACACCGAGATCTGGAGTCTCGTTAACAATACTGCAATGTCCCATCCGATACATCTCCATCTTGTACACTTTCAGGTGCTGGGACGAGAGTCGATCAACGATTATGATCCGGACAAGGACACCATTAAACCGGCTACGATCGAGTCTCCCCAGACCTATGAGCTGGGTTGGAACGATGTAGTCACTGTTGATCCCGGTGAGGTTGTTCACGTGATCGCACACTTTGGGGAGTACGAAGGATTATTTAATGACCAAACGGGCAAATATATGTGGCATTGTCACATGATCGAGCACGAAGATCACGACATGATGCGTCCCCTCAAAGTAGTGCCGAACTCTGACAACTAACTAAATCTATAACCACTATCGTTTCGTTCGCAGTCTTAAGCGGTTGCGTTTTAATACTGGTATATATGATCCTGTCTAAGAATTCGCACTATCAGTCATCCGATATCGATCGAAGACACCGCTACACGATTCGCCAGACCGGCCGTCAGTGTCGGCAAAATGCGAATCGGGCTCAGTTATTCGGCGATCGCGTTCCGCAGCGACCTGTCGGGAGATATCCCGCGAGCTGATGACGTACCCCTCGAGCGTGTCGTCGGGTAGATCCGTAAAGCGGCCCTCGAGCCAAACCCACTCGCCACTTCGGGTCGCGTGACGATATCGGACCAACGCGGACAATTCCCCCGTCGCACTGATCTGCTGGAACTGGTCCGCGACGGTTTGCCGATTGTCCGGATGGATGTACTCCTGGGAGCCCTCGCCGACGAGCTGGTCCGACTCGTACTCGAGCAAGATCGAGGCCAGATCGCCGATTTCGACGGTCATCTCACTATTGTGCCATTCGTTCACGTAGGATGATGAAAAGCGTGGTGGGCGGGACGCCGACCGGGCGCCTCGCTCTATCGACCGGACCGGACGAGTCGAAGGCCCGCTTTCGCCGTCGTCCAGGCCGGGTACGCGGTATTATAGACGCTGTTCGGCGCGTTTCGCGCGCCGGCCCAGAGGAGGCGGTGGACCAGCGGCGAGCCGGACGACGATATCAGATCGGCCAGATCCGCGGTTTCGAGCCACTCGAAGAAGCGTCGCTCGGCCGGCGTCGCGGGTTCGGTCTCGCTCGCGCGCTCGCGGATGTCGACCCACATGTGGCGCTCGTCCTGGCCGAGCACCCAGTCGCCGCGCTCGAGGGAGCGACGGAGGTCGCGGTAGTCCGCGTCCGAGAACGGATAGCCGTGGTTCGACGGCTCGAGGCCTGCCAGGCGAAGGCCGACCGCCGTCCGATAACACTTCTCGCATTCACCACAGTTACCGTCCATGCGGTCGTTACAGGTCTGGAGTTGCAGTTCGGGATCCGCGTCGCGGACGTAGTCGGCGATGACGTCGAGGCGTTCCTGCCGGGTGAGTTCGTAGGCGTCGTGGTGACACCGCGTCCCGGCCCACCGGACGCGCTCGTCGACGTCGGGGCGCGAGCCCCACTCGAGGTCGATCCCGTCCCAGTGAGTCGCAGCCACGTAGAGATCCTCCATTCCGCGCGCGTAGGCCATCGGCGCGCAGAGGCCGAGCAGTCCCAGCCCGTGACCCACGGAGCTGTACCAGCCGCCGTCGACGTAGCGCTTGTAGTGGGCCAACAGCATCGGATGGTCGAGGAACGAGAGCATGTTCGACTCGACGAACGCCGTCTCGCAGTCGCGGTCGGCGGCGAAGCCCGAGACGCGCTCGCGGAGGGCGTCCCACTTCCCGTCGTCGGCGGCGTCCGGGGTGATCGTCCAGCCGCGAACGCTGATCAGCGTCGGCGACTCCTCGCGGTGGCGGACGTACGAGCACGTCGAGTCGACGCCGCCGGTGAACAGCAGGCCGCTCTCGCCGGTCGCGTCCGGCTCCGCTTCGATGGTTCGGCGCGCGTAGAGCGTCCCGCCCTTGAGGAAGTCGTGCATCTCACACAGCGATTCCTTCACGTCCTCGAGCGCGCGGGCGAACGTCGCGTCGACCTCGTCGACGTAGACGTCGGCTCCGTTGGCCCACGCGACCGGACAGACCTGCGCGAGGACGGGAATCGCGAGCACGCCCTCCGGAACGTCCCCGATCGGAACGTCGTAGCTAGTCCGAAACGATTCGTCGGTGAAGAACCGCTCGAGGTCGGCCGAGCTGCGGACCGAGCACTCGAGGGTCGCCTCGTGAGTCGAGATCTCGTCGATGATGATGGATGACATAGTGAGGGCGAGTTCAGGTGTCGTCTCAACCGATCACGACCGCCTACAAAAACCAGCATAATCGTTGATCGATCGCGTCTCGAGAGATCAATCCGTAGCTGACCGTTCGGATTCGATAGGGATAGCATACTTCGGATGGAGACCTCACAACGGCTGTTTTCGAGGGTAGGAAGCCTATAACAAACCCCGGCAGTGCCGACCACTGGCCCAACACATGCGTATCGAGACTGGTCCGGCCGAACTCGGTGAGTGGACATGAGACGATCGACGCTCAACGTGACGGTCGCGATTGGCTTTCTCGCAGTCACGATGGGGATCCTCGTGGCGAGGGCGAATCCTGCTACCGACTACGAGCCGTCGGTCTACGCGGGTGCGCCGACGATCACCTGGTTCGGGTTCGCACTCGCGCTCGCGATCGCGGTCGGAGCAACCCTGTCCTGTCGCGGCCGTCAGCAAGGACTCGGAATCGGTCTCGGGGGACTGACGGTCACGGCCATCGTGAGCCTCCCGATACTCAGGAACTATCGGTTCGCCGGAATGGGCGACGCACTCACGCACCTCGGGTGGACGCGCGACATCGTTACCGGCGGAACCGCGCCGCACGAACTCTTCTATCCGGGACTCCACTCTATCGCGACGGTCCTGCACTTCGCGGGCGGCGTCTCGATCGAACGCGGGCTCCTGATCGGGATGGTCGTCCTCTTCGTCCCCTTCGTCGTCTTCGTCCCGCTCGTCGTCCGCGATATGACCGGCGACGAGCTGGCGGTCGGCCTCGCCGCGATCGTCTCCTGGATGGTGCTGCCGATCAACAACATCGCGACGCACATGGGCGTCCACACCAACTCGAACGCGCTGTTCCTCGTTCCGCCCGTGCTCTTCGCGATCGTCGCCTATCTCCGCCGGCGCTCGACGCTCGAGCGGCTCCCGCTCGGCGTGTCGCCGTTCAGCGTTCTCGTCTTTCTCACCGGCCTCGCACTCTTGCTGGTCCATCCCCAGCAGATGTTCAACGTCGTCGTTCTCATCGGCGCGATCAGCGGCGTCCAGTTCCTCGCCCGCCGGCGCTACGACGACCACCCGATGCTCGAGCATCCGACGACCCACGTCCACACGCTCTCCCTCGGGGCCCTCTTCGGACTCTGGGCGCTCGGCAACGAGCGGTTCAGGCAGGCCGTCGGCGGCCTCGTCACCGGCCTGCTCGCACAGGATATCGGCGGCAGTACCGAGGTTAATCAACGGGGGACGTCGTTGACCGAGATCGGTGGCAGCCTCACCGAGTTGTTCGTGAAGATGTTCCTCGACGCGGCGATCATCGGCCTCATCGTCGGCTGTTTCATCCTGGTCGTCTGGCTCGGCCGGACGAGCCTCGACGGGGAGACCAGATCCCTCGTTAACTACTTCGCGTTCGCACTGTTCCCGCTCTCCGCGATGTTTCTCGTCTACTTCCTCGGGACGCCGACGATGGCGTTCCGGCAGATGGGGTTCATCTACGTGCTCCTGACGATCCTGGCCGGTATCGCCCTCGCACGGCTCGTCGGCGGCCTCTCGGGCGTGATCACGAAACCAGGCGCGAACGCGGTCACAGCGCTGGTACTCGGGGCGTGTCTTGTCCTCGGGCTGATGACGGTGTTCACGTCGCCGTTGATCTACAACCCGGGGCAGCACGTGACCGACGAAATGATGAGCGGCTACGAAGATGGCTTCGATCACGGGGCTGATGACGTCCCCTACGCGGGGATGGGGTACGATCCCTATCGATACGAGCAGGGCATCAACGGGGTTGCAGGCGGCGGCGACACGGTCGGTGGTGCGTCGGCCGCAACCGGCTCCGTCAACGCCACCGTGTTTTCGGAGGGGAACTACAGCGGGGCCTACCCCACCGACGAGTACTACTTCGTCGTCACCGACTGGGACAAGTCGAGGGAGCTCGACGTCTACCGCGAACTCAATTATGATAGGAGAGCGCTTGAGGGGCTCGAAACCGAGCCGGGCGCGAACAAGGTCATCTCGAACGACGACTTCGAGATGTACGCGATCGACAGCGCACCGTAAAGGAGGAGAGATGGAAACGCCGACCGGGATCCGACTCGAGGCCCGTCTCTAAAGGGAACAGCGAGAGGTCCACGGGTCACCTGACCCGTGGGTGAATCGCGTACGCTCACCTACTGTTTCATCTCCTCAATGTACCGCCAAACTACATCTTCGGAAACTGCACCCGTTGTCCCGCGTAGTACCCATCCTTCCACAAACCGCTTCCCCAGAAGTACCGCTGTTTGATTTCTGGATGACGCTTGAGAATCGGTCGTCCTGAGGAGCCTGTCTAAGAATTCGCACTACCAGTCATCCGATATCGATCGAAGACACCGCTACACGATTCGCCAGACCGGCCGTTAGTGTCGACAAAATGAGAATCGGGCCCAGTTATCCGGCGATCGCGTCCGCCACTTCGTGGCCGTCCGGCCCTCGGCCGGACCGCCACAGTTTCAGCAGGTTGTGCGTCGCCGAAAACAACGACCACTCCGCTTGTGCCCCCGTCTCCCCGCGTAACAGGAATCGGTCGCAGCCGCGGGTAACGTGCTGACCGAACACTGCTTCTACGCTTTGACTACGCTTGCGGTAGATGCTTCTGCCTCGTTTCGTCCGGAGTTTCCGCTCCATGCGTTCTTTCAGCCCGTACTACTTGGGGATCCGTCCTCATGGCGGATCTGCCTCCCGAAGTTCTTTCCGTCGCTTCCAGTCTTTGGTCGTGGCGATAAACAGTTCCATCTGCTAACTGCGCATTCTCTTTGCTCCAATACCCAGCGTCGGCAAGCGCCTTCTCCGGGCGCTTGCCGTTCACTTCTTCCCAGTTCTCCAGCATCGGCTTGAGTTGCTGTACGTCGTTTGCGTCAGTAGTGATCTCCTGAGCGACGTGACCTGCGTGTCGCAGTCTACCATTGTTTGGCCGTTATACCCCTGTTTCCTCCCGTTGCTGGTTTTGAGCGTTTGACTCGCTGGGTCTGTCGTGTTTGCCTTCGTGTCCTCCGGAAGCTCCACCTCCTCCGGAGGTGTGGGCTTCCGGCTACGCTTCTTCTGGCCCATTTCTTCCTTCTCCTGTTTTCTTTGGCAGATTTTCTCGGCTTGCTCCTCCTTGAGTTGCTGTTCCTTTGCGTTGAGTCGGTCCCTGGCTTCCTGTAATCGGTTCAGTCGGTCCTCTCGCTCCCGGAGTTCCTCCGGGAGCTCGTTCCCACGCTGTTCGGGACCGTATTCGTCATCTTCGGCTTCGTTGACCTCAGCAGGCTCCTCAAGGATGTCGTGGATTTCCTCGGTGATCTACTCATGAGTCCGGTTTTGGTCGAGGGCAGCGTCGCCCTGGCCGCGACGGCTATCCAGGACGACTTCGCCCATTTTGACCATGCCAGCGACAGAGATGAAGGATTTCGACGAAAAGGTGCTCAAACTCCTCGCGGTGGTTCTTGCGGAAGAGGCTGATTGTACGGAAGTCAGGGTGTTGATTCGCGGCAAGGTAGCGAAAAGCGACGTCACGTTCAAGGAGACGGTCGATTTTCGGGAGCTGCGGATCCCGATACAGTACCCAAAGATGAGGATCTTCAGCATCATCACGGGATGGAAGGACGGTCGCCCACAGCCGTCCTCCCGATCTTCCGGATAGAAGGAGTCGAGCCGGCCCTCGTTGTCGAGATAATTGATGACGTCGGAAACATAGCGTTCGAGGCTATCTTCTTCAACCCACTCCGCGACGTTCTTCGGCAAGAGGTGTTGCTGATCTTGGTCGTATCGGATGATGTTGGACGTCACGGGTGGATTCTTACACTATCCAGGAGTTTCCGCTAGATAAAATCTACGCCATGTGAACTCAGAACTCGCAGAATCCAATTACCCTGTCAGTGTTTCTTGGACAGGCTCATATGGGAAACAGAATTTGACAGAGCCAAAAGGATGTATACTAATTTACACTGCGTTTCGACACTCGAACCAAAATCCCCATTTGAGAACGAGCACAAGAGTGACTTGATGACACGAAACGAGCGGCTATCACGACGGAGGATGCTCAAGTTGGCTGGTGTTGCGACATCGACGGCGATTGTCGCCGGTTGCAGTGGTGGTAACGGTGGTGGTAATGGCGGTGGTAGCAGCGACGGTTACGAAATTGAACCCGGAACGCAACTTGATTTTAGCGGTCAAACGAGTTACTGGGAAGGTCTTGCCCCATCCTCAATCGAGGGCGAGCAGAATCCGACGCTTATCCTTCAGGAGGGTGAGGATTATACGATCGGCTGGTCGGAAGGCGATGGTGCCGCCCACAACATGCAGATTCGGAATAGTAACGACGAAGTCATCGATGACCTCACGACGGGCGAACCGGTCTCAGACCCCGGTGACGGACTGTTCTTTGATTTTACGGCCAGTAGCGAGATGGCCAGATACCGCTGTGAGCCCCATCCGAATATGGAGGGTGACTTGCAAATCCAAGGTGGCGGCAGCGGTGGCAACGAAACTGGCGGTAACGGGACCAGTGAATAACCGGTTGACCGTGCTCCAGTAGTAAAAATCTACGTATTTCCCTGCTATAACCACTGGTCCTGACCGTCTGTAACCCAGACGGAAGCGAGCAGAACCTAACAACCCATAGCCCGATCCTTGCGGCCATGTAAACTAATGCAGAATTTTTGCCCAGTGATAGGAGCCTCTATTGACCGCTTCTCATCGACTGTTTGTATTCTACGGCGGTAAGATCAACACGGGCGTTGAGAGCCGGTACTTGTCTAATTTCTGCACCAAATCGCTACTATTCCCCGTCAATCGCTCGGTGGATAAGGTATCCAGCACACTATTATCCTCTGCGTCACTGACCATCAGATTCATCGATCACGTCGATTTCGTATCGGTTCCTATAGTAGTCACTGAAGGTCAATACACACCTGATCGCGCGACGGGTTGTGATCAGCGTGTAATTCGTTTCAGTGGCTACTATAGACTCCGACTGTACCTCATATCGACCGCCCTTCTCGAGCAGGGAGACCGACATCTCCCCAGTGACGGCGCGTCTCGTTCGCGGTTCGAGATCGTCACGCTGGATTGAGTACTCCGAGACGACCATGCGGTCGCGGACATCACCTGTCTGTCCCCCATCGAGTGCGACGCTGTCACGATCCTGAAGCCATTCCAGCAGGAGGTCCTCGACAGAATGACCCCCCGGCCAGAGGTAGTGAAGTTCGCGACGGTTACGATGATCGTAGGAGCCGCAGACGGCAGCGTTGCCCGACTAGACACGCCATGCATCGAGGGCTGCCATCACGTCGGCGATGATCTGCGGGGCGACCTCGTACTCGTCGGGGTAGAAGATCCGGAAGCGGATACACTCGTCTTGCAGCGGGACAGTGTCCCACCACTCGGCGTCACGGCTCCAACTGTCGAACATCGCCTCGTCGCTACCGTATCCGACGGTCACACCGTCGATTTGTGAGGCAGCTGCAAGTAGTTCGTCTGTCTCTCCTTTGAGTATCCGGAGGACAGCATACGAAGATACTCGTGGGCTTGTTTGTCCGGCAACCGGGCGACTTGGTCGTGGTGCTCACGACTTGTCGTATCTTCTCGAGAATCGCCGTGAGATATCGGTCAGTCATAATTCGATGGAGACCAAAATGTGCCTCCGCCCCTCGGCGGGCGCTGATAGACTTAACTAACGAATGACGCTCCTGGGTCCGGCCGTTAGTTAATATGCGTGAACCTGACTCTTCTTCGAGCACGTCTATGATCTATTCTGCCGTGTGACTGATCCTGTCGAGCCGATTGTGAACGACCTCTGGATCGTTTGACTCCCACGCCGCGAGGTAGAACGCCAAGCCGCTCGTAGCAAGCCCGAAGTGCTGGCCGACGATGTACGCGACGGCTTCTGCCTCCACCTCACGCTTTGACCGCTCTGTGTCGTCGACGAAGTGGAGCAGGGCATGGGCGTACTCGTGGATGAGTGTTCGCGCAAGATCGGCTTCATTTACTCGTCCTCGAATCTCGACGAGGGCTGGATGTCGATGAGGCTGATTTGCTCACAGATACTTTTTCGCGTCGCCGTGTGACCACTCTGCTTCGGGACGATGCGAACCGTCACCCCGAGGTCATCTGCGGCGCCAGTCAGCTGGGCTACGAGATCGTCGGCGTCACCAGTCGCTTCCGTGTCGAGTTGTGGAAGCGGCTCACCGCCAGTCTGTGGGATATCGAATACAGGTACGGCCTTAAATCTGACAAGGCCTTTTGACCATTCCTCCAGTGGTGTCTCATCATAGTCGCAGTTACTCCCTTCGTGGTAGCTCGGTAAATTCTCGCATTCTATAGTAGTCACTGAAAGTCAATACATACCTGATCGCGCGACGGCGTTGTGATCAGTGTGTAATTCGTTTCAGTGGCTACTATAGGCACTGCTTCGTGACGATCGGGGCTCAGATCCAGATGGCCTGTTCATCCTCCTCGACGTGCCGGTTGAACTCCTCTTGTCAGGTTCAGTAGCCGACAACCTTCGTCGCTTCGAGACACTGGCGCTTGATCAGGAGCGGTTCCGATACGAGTAGTCGCTTCCACGACTCTGAACGTCTTCGTCAAACGTCGTCTCATAAAACATCTCTGAGAGTCATGGTGTTCACGAGGGGCGATGAACAACTCCGGCTCCCTCATATACTCGTGGGACACAGAAACGTCTTTTAGTATCTAAAATGGATATCTGCCAGACGAGCTTTCATGTATTTACACCTCTCAAGCAGCATGGCATCATTCAATAACCAGTACGCGTGACCTTTACTGTACTTGTTCTCGCAGTTTCCTTTGTCTATTGCTCGCGTATTTTGTGGACTTTCTCAAGTGTGATGTCGTTGAGCCAATCCATTACCGACCCTTGTATTCTATTGGCAAATTCCTCTATCAGTCCCTACGAGATCGGAGCGAAAGCTGTTCGCGGGGTTCCATTATTGATCAGGCAAGAGGTCAGTGTGGACCAGCGCGCGATACCGGGTATCGGTTCCCTCCTCGAGCCGTTTGAGCAGCGCCGCCGCCTTCGAGAAGGTCTCTGGAAGTTTGAACGGGTCGTCGACATCTTCATCACGTTGCTTGCAGAACTTGACGAACGCCAGCAGGTTCTCGTAGGCACCCACGCGAGCGTAGACGACGCCGATGTCTTGGTCGACTGCGTCCTGCCAGGTATCGATTATGGGCTCGACTGCCTGCCGGGGACTGGATAGTTGCTCGGCCAGCTCCTCGGTGTCAATCTCCCCCTCGCCGACCATCCCATCGAAGACCGACTGGAGGTCGTCGCTGGTGTCCGCAAGCGGCGATGCGTCCGCTTCGGCCTCGACAAGTTCGGCGAACGTCTCGACTTCGTCGCGCCGGACTGCGACGGGATAGACGAAGCCATGTGTCTCTTTCGGGAGCGTGTACGATTGCTCTTTGATACCCTGTTCGCCGGGTTCAGTCTTGCCCAGCATTTGCTCGAGAACTCCCATATCAAAAATAGGTGTCGTGAGGCGAATAAGTGTTCCGTAGTCGACTTGACTCCGTTCTGTCTATAATTTATTGTTAAATATAATATCATTCCTCCCTGAACGTCCCGGACGCACTAGCCCTTCCATATGAACTCCTGTCAGTAATTTTCGGTGCAACTGCAGGATATAGACCGATGAATCGTTACTGAAGGCCGTTCAGTTAGCGGCAGCACGAACTTATGCTATGGCGAAAGTCCGGCAGCGAAACGGCCATCGGTCGTGAACAGCCCGGACCGTGGAGGAGATAGGAGGTGGCGGTGACTGCGTTCACACCAGTAAAAAAGGGCTCCAGCCTGGCTATTCCTACCAATGGCCGCGCTTGGGGAAGTGGACCGTCGTCCACCCGGTCACGGCCAGTGAGACACGTCATTCATGCCAGTTCTGAGTAGCCTTGTAAATGCACACTTGCTCGCCTTCTTCGATCACGGCGCGTCTGATGACTTCCAGATTGTCACGCGCGTCTGGCCACTGTCGTCCGTGATGAGCCTGACCTGTGCAATGCTCGAATGTGAGGATTCTCACAGGGTTTTGACACACTCTTCGATGCTCACTTCCTTTCGGGAAACTTCCTTGAGTTTTGTGATGAGAACTACCTATCTGAGGGCCGTCTGCAGTTCCTCGAACACGTTGACGACCGTACTCGTCAAGTCTTGGCCACCGACGACGGCCTCACTCAACCGCTGGCTGATCGCCGCCCGAGAATGGTACCGGCCATCTGTTCGCCAACGCCATGCACATCCTCAAGCTGATCTCGGCCACTCGCCCGCAGCTCATCGAGCGAATCGAACTTGCGGGTGATCGCCTGCCTGTCGCCGGCCCGACGCCGTTGATGTCCTCGACGATAGTCCAGATTCGCTCGTTGTGGTCGTCGATGTAGAACACGAGCTGGCGTTCGAACTCTACATGGTCGATCTCGCCGGCAGCGTACTGCTCGCGAAGGTCGGCGACGGGATCAGGGTCGGAGTCGTCCTGTAGCTGCTCACGGGAAACTGACATAGCTAGATAGGTTATTAATGCAGCGCCGCTGCTGACCACGACGCTGTAGAGAAGCCACGGTTTTTAGAAACACCGCCAGAGGCTGGCGTTAGGGTTCCCTCTGCTGATGGTGTTCACGAGAGAGGCCGAGATCAGGTAATAGTGTGGCCATTAGATACACAGTATGCCGATCTCGGCTACGGCGAGGCATGTCACAGAGTATAGTTCTATTATACTATAAACGGCAGCGGTATAAAGCTACAAAAAACGACAATTCCTACTTCCTTGGAATCGGGTTTATTCTTTATGAAATCAGAGCGTGGAGATGGGCTATGGAACGGCGATCACTTCTTCAGATAGTGGGCACTGCCGTTGCTGGCGGTGTAACTATTCTTGCAGGATGCAGTAGATCTGGTAATGAGAATGGGGATACTGGCTCTACGACGGACACCCAGGAGTCTGACAGAGCCTCAAATACAGTCCAAATGGTTACGGAAGGTGACGATCACTACTTTGATCCCATTGGCTTATTTCTGGAATCGGGAGACACGGTCGCCTTCAAGCTTCAAAGTGGAGCTCACTCGGCGACAGCATATAAAGGGGGGAATAGATTAGTTTCAGAGACACGTTTCCCTGAAGATGCCAGCGCATTCACTAGTAAAACGCTAACCAAGCAGGGGGCGACCTATACTCACACCTTTCAGGAGCCCGGTACGTATGATTACTTCTGTATTCCCCATAAGTCGCAGGGCATGGTCGGTCGAATCGTCGTCGGAGAACCCGGGGGTCCAGCTGAGGGAAGTATGCCGCCGGACGGTGATGTTCCGGAGAGTCAGATAATCGCCAATCAGGGTTCTGTATCGTATAGTGATTTCACTGGACAGATTAGATAATATATTGCGTATATGAGAACGATCATGATTTGAGCTGTCTATTACCCGTAAATTAAATGCGCAGTACAATTCAAGCACGAAATAGACATGCGACTTATACGTTTTGAGTATCCCTCTTCTGGACCATCTGTCTCAGGTTGCAGCTAAATATGCAAAGGCGAACTGAATGGCGTTGTACGCACCGTGAATAAGTGATGGTACGATAATATTCTCCGTATATTCATACGTTGCCCCAAGTACGAGGGCGAGTACAAAAGTAATACCAATATACACGAGCTTCCCATTTCCCGTGAGGGAGAAAAGATGGAGTGAGGCGAACAAGGCACTGGCGAGAACGATCGCTCGGACTGGTGTAAATGATTCTCGGAGTACACCTTGGACAAGCCCTCTAAACAGCAACTCTTCACCAGGCCCAACCAATAGAAACGAGAGGAGGATGAGGAGAAGAAAAGTCGCCGGACTCTGCTGGCCGATCTCGACGACCTTATTTTGGGCTGACTCTAGCCCAAGATACGAAATAGCCGATGACATTGCAAAAAGAAGTCCGAGAATGCCTACCGTTCCAATAACGGTAATAACAAGGTCCCGTTTACTCGGTATAGAGAACGGAACAAATTCGAAATCGAGATTACGAACTTTGAGATAGATGATCGCAATACCACCATAGGTCACTCCCTGGAGCAGAACTGTACTGAGTAATACGTGGAGTGATGGTTGTGCCGTGAGGTTTAGACCGATGGCCCCCAAGGTAAGTGCCGCAATGATAAGAACTATATTTCCAATAATATACGATCCATAGGTGAGACCGATAGCTGTAGAGGTCGATTGGATACGTGAATCGTTCATTCCGTTGCGTGTATCTTGGGGAGGACATTATAAACAAAGTTCGATTCGCTAAGCGCGGTTCTGAACAGATAATTGACTTCCGTCAGTCTGCATGATATATGTTGTCGGTCATTGTCTAGTTCTGAACCACCTCGGCTGATGTGTTTCCGTCGAGATCCTAATATGGTCTTTGATGGTTGTAGTAATGCATGAACTGTTCAAGCTACTCGCGGACGCTCGCCCGGCTGTCCACCCACAGGGTATGGAAGCGGCCAATACACATTTTGAATGTGAAACCACTCCCTGATGTGTTTCGGTTAGTATAGTTAACTCGACCGCTCAGTCCTATTCGTGAGAGGGCAGTCAGATAGCCGAATGACAGACGTGAAATTCAGTCTCCGAGAGATCGGGGTTCTTGCGGAGTTTCTGGAGGAGTGCAGTTGCCAGATCAGTGCCATACTGACCAAACAACGCGACATCAAGAATTAACTTTGACTCGATGTCTATTGCATCATACAACCAAGACCACCCGCCGTTTATCTTAACAGCGGTTTCGTCAACAGCGACCCGTCGACGGCACCGCCGTCAATGGGTCACGTCCGCTGTCAGCTAGCCGAAGTACCCAATTATAGACCACCACGTGAGGGCGTTCGACGCCTAATTCAACGAAGATTATTGATGTCTCTCGAAGCGAACAGCTAATTTCGTGGAGACAGACGGCGAACACCCTGATGGGCGTCATCGTCCGTTCGTTCTCCCAAAAACCTTCTAAATCGCGTCTAAACTCCCGTTGAGGAACTCTTCGAGTGACAGATACACTGTGACAACTTTGGCATTACTTGCTCTGACAATTTAGACACTACTACAAACATGTTCCTCACTTGCACGTGATAGTAGAATCTGTCCATTTTATGGCAGAATATTAGCCAATGCCCGGTAGGTCTATACATGTGAGAGTGTATGACCAATCATAAGGATGTGCATTTATTGTCAAGATCCCGAAGGCGGAAATGATTCTGAAGAAGATGTCCCTAGTGAAGAGATAGAAGCATCTTCAAATGACAGTGATTATAGAAGGCAATCTTCTTCCGGATTTCTATCGAAAGTTACAGGCATTTTCTCCTCAAGAAGGTAACATCAGTCTGACCGCTGTGATTTGTGCTGGACAAAATCCATCCAACATTATAGTCTATCGTTCGTATCCGTCAGGTAGAAGTAGCTCACTGGGTAAGGTTCGCTAATGGCACCGAATCAATGGCTAACAAGAGAGAGGATCATTGGGAGATCGGAGTTCCAAGAATATAGACGGTACCTCTCTCTTCTCGTGTGTACGTTTATTATCCTCACACAACTGCCAACTGTGTCTGCACACGGTGGGACTACAACCTCGGGACTCTCACAATGGCATGGAGCCGTCATTATTCTCAGCGGAATGGCAGTCCTTGGCGGGGCTCTCCTTCTAAAGCGTACGAACTATATCTCGCCGACAGTCGCAATTTATACGGTGTTCTTCGGAATTGTCGTGACTGCTGTCGGAGCTATCCTCTTTGAAGGGTTAGCACCGGAGCCGACGTATACAGCGAGCTCAATACCGTTTCCGCGATCTTGGTACCAACCGCTTTCATTATCCGTTGGCATGCTAATTATATTGTCAAGCTTCATTATTGGATGGCTCCGATGGCCGACACGTCCTCGCTATATGTCTCTCGGAATGTTGATGGGCCTCTGGATTATGTATCCAAATCTGCTGCCAGGGTATACTAGTGATTCCCATCCGCTCGGCTATGCGATTGTCTTGAGCACCCCCCTCTTTGTAGGGTATATTCTCTGGAAAGACGCAAGGCCTGTATTTAAAACAGTTCTACAGGATCAGGTCGCTCGGAGATTTGGAATTGGTGTTGGATTCATCATGGCACTTTTCTTTATATCAACAACAGGATATATGTCCTTTATATTAGAGGACGGGGGCCCAAGAGAAGTAACGATTGCTGTCATGTCTGTGCGATACCAGCTCGTGATGTGGCCTACGCTCGAAGTATTGCTTCCAGAAGTCCCGCTGTTCTTTGCAATTTCGATCGGAGTAATTACTGTCGTAGGGTTATTGAGTGTACTGGTCGGCTTGAACGCTGCACTTATCGCTCGCTACTGGCGTGCTGAAGAACAAGCCGGAATAGCGGAGAACACCACTAAATCTGCTGCAATCCTCGGAACGTGTACTTGTGGTTGTTGTGGCCCTCTTGTGTCTCAAATCGTACTTTTAGCTGCTGGGCCAACGGTTGCAGCACCAGTATACTGGGTGTTCGTTGATGCTGCTTCTCCTTTCACTTCAATATTTATTATATCGAGTATCCTCCTGTTCACCGGGACTCTGGTATATTCCGTCGAATCAGCACGGCTCCCCACTCATACGGTTCCCAACTCGAGCGTTTCAGCGGATTGAAACAGAAGAATTCCATAGGCTTACGATAGGTCCTGAATTCTGGCCTGCTAATCCTTATTGGCTTATAATTAGGACAGTTGACACCCAGAAGATGACTAAAGCTATCTCGCCTACGACAAGGAAGTCGCTAGTAGAACCGACTCACGAACCGATCTTGCACGGTCACTTCTCTCCCATTTTTGAGACCTCCGAGCGGACGTGATCGAACATTGCTAATCACATCCGGTCGTGTTTAGTTTATATCATTATTCCAGAAGTAGTGTTTACATTTCCAGACTAATTAAAGCCGCCAGCATAGTAGTTATCAGGAATAATATCGAGAACTGTCTGGTCGAAATTGCTGTGGGGGTAGACAATGTAATGCCCGCCTTGAAAATCGTTCTAACAGCTGGTCAGTAGTCATGATTCCGTCGCGGTTATTCCTCGTCCATTGTCGAACAACGCCTAATATAGAAGTAGCACCAAACTCGTCGTGGATCAGTGCCACCTTCTTATCCGTCGTCCCATGATATCATGACGTACCCCTCCTCCAGCTTCTCGTGGCTCCACAAATCGTCAATCCACACCTCTGCGTCTCCAGTGTTGTTGAATCCCCTCCACTACATCCCGCTCGAGGGGCATTGAACTCTCTTTGAAGACACCAGGGTTAGTACGGAACCAGCCAATGTCGGGAGTCTTATGAGTGACCGATCAGAGCTGATGATGTGCATAGCCACCATAGATATCGACAAGCCAAATGGCTATCACGATATTCTCAGGCGTAGATGTGCACACGGCCATCGAGAGGTCAATATCAGTTATGTCATTCGCTTCGATCTGACGCTCTACAACGACATTCTCACTACATTGACCAATTTGAACGCCAGTATCGAATGTACTATGAACGACACGGCATAATGGACATATATGGTACTACCGAAAAATTCGGCTGGCAGATAACGATGTATATCGCTATTCGTGGTCGTCGCGCAGGTGTTCGATCGCGTGGAGTTCGACAACCGGGAACACTTTGGCGACAAGCAGGAAGAACAGGCCGACCATGCCGATTGTCCCGGTAATCGACGCAATCTCAATTAGACTCGGGATGTAGACGCCTGGGACCGCGGCGTAGATATTGAACGTCGGTTCCAGAAAGCCTTCAACGACAAACAGAACCTTCTCGAGGAGTGTTGCGATGAGGACAGCGATGCCTGAAACAGCGGCCCGTCGCTTAGTGAATAGTGCCGGCCGGATCGCTTGGGCGAAGATATACGAAAGCGTCAGGAAGACCAGTGACATCGAGGTAAGATAAATGGGGTTAGTAGCCCTCGCCGTGGCCGCAATTGTCAGATCGACAGGTGCTGTGAATAGCCCGGTGATGTTTTGTTGGAGTTGGAGCCAGAGGAAGAGGAGACAGAAGAATCCGAGCCACAGGAGCAGCCCGCGGAAAATATCGTCGGTGATGATGTGATCCCAGTCGTAGGCGCGGCGGAACGCCAATGAGAGGAGGATCACGCCGCTGATCGCTGAGGTCAGTGCGATGGTGAGGAACTGGGGCCCTTGGACGCCGCCGAACCAAGTCGGGTAACTCGGCAACACGGCGAACAGCCACGGAATGACGCCGCCGTGGAGCAAGAGCGGGGCCATGATGATAATCGCGAGAGCGAGCCACCAGACCATTCGCTCGACGATCTCATCTTCCTTCTCGGTGTAGCCGATCGTCATGAGTCGGTAGATCGGGTCGAGGCGATCTGGCAACTGGTCACGTAGCCGAGTCACATCGTAACGCAGGGTCAATGAGAGGTAGGTCGCTGTCAGTACAAAGTAGGCCGTGATGACGGTTACGTCCCACACTAGCGGTGAAGAGTGGACGGTGATGTGGTAGTGGCCGACGACGCTCGTGACCATCCGATCTGGCCGGCCGAGATGGACAATGATGTAAAAGCCTGCAGCAGAGAGACCGGCAATGGTCAGTAACTCGGCGAGTCGTGCAACTGGCATGTACCGATCCATCCCGAGTAGCCTGACTGCAGCCGAGAGGATGATCCCGCCGTGGGCGATACCGACCCACCAAATGAATGCGCCGATATATACCCCCCAAGTAACACCGCCGCCACTTCCCCAGTCGCCGAGCCCGGTGACTATCAGCCCCTCTTGTAGCTGATAGGCCCAGCCGATAAGGAAGAGAACAAATGCTAGCCCTGCGATGGCGACCAGCGCGAAGTATGTTTTCGAAGTTGCTCCGATTGGGCGCAAGATGTCGGCCTCGCTTGGTGTTTTTGTTCCCATCGTCCTACAGTGAGACTCATTGTCACTTCATTTACCACCGTGCTATGCATTTGCAAGTCGATAAGAGCGATCTCACCTTGAGTCCTACCCACATAGTTTCGGAGGATGGGTTATTTTGGGAAGATATTCGAGCAGATCCTACATCGTATCCACCGATCTAGTTTGTGGTCAGGGTAGACAGCGCTTCCTACGCCTATTGGAACGCCGATTAGCACCGAGACGACCGTCGCCGCCAGCACGAGCTCGAGCGTTAGTCCATGAGAGCGCACAGCAGGCCCGTCAGGACGATCCGCCCTATCGGATGGCCCACTTACTCATCCCGGCTCTATTCCGGCAGCACGACCTATAGGACGCGCTCGAACTCGTGGATCATCGCTTACTGTCGGTGTCGATGTTCGGTAATCGTACCAGACACGGTTTATCCGTTGCCTGCCATCATCTAGTATGGAACCGCCGACTTCAGTTGCGAGAATTGACGGGCCTGTGATGCGTCGGACCGTTCTCGGTGGTATCGCAGCCGCCGGTCTCGGATCGGTCGCCGGTTGTTTCAGTAATCAGGGGACAGCGAATGCCCCTGATCCGGTCAGTATTGACCCAGAGCACGCATGTGACAACTGTACTATGATGGTCGGCAGGCATCCCGGCCCGGCCGGCCAGTCCCACTACGAGGACCCGACGGCGGTTCTCGACGAAGATCGGCCGGCGCAGTTCTGTAGCACGCTCTGTGCGTACGCGTTCACCTTCGACCACCAGAGCGAAAATGAACCTGCCGTTTCGTATCGGACCGACTACTCGGCGGTTGAGTACGAGGTCAACGACAGCGGCCAGCGACCCGTTATCTCCCGCCACCTCGAGGCCGACGCATTCGCCGACGTATCGGATCTGACGATGGTCGCCGGCAGTGAGATCGAGGGGGCGATGGGAAGCTCGATGATTCCTTTCGGTGACGCCGATCAGGCTGACGAGTTCCAGGCCGAATACGGTGGGGATAATTACACACACGACGAAGTCACGCGGGAACTGGTCATGTCGCTGATGAACTGAGCTGTCGCATTTCGACGATCGGCGTGGGGGATCAATCAGGGTGCGGCCCTGAAATGGGTCTCAACCGTGAGCGTCGACTATCGGTTCAATACCCACGTCGCGATCCCGAGCGACGTGGTCGTCCAGCCGGTGAAACTCAACAAACTCGCGATCGGTGACGCCGCCGCCGGTCCGGTCCCGGACGCGACGACGATCGCGCTCTCGAAGACGAGTCCTCGATACGCGCTGAGCGGACTGATCGCGAGTGCGTAGATGAGGCTCTCGTCGCCGATCATCCCAGACGAAAAGCCGTAGACGAGCGCCAGGTCCAATCCGACGAGAAGAACGACGAGCGCGACGACCGACAGCGCAAGCGCGCTGCGCGTGCCGCTGACCACCGCCGAGATCGCGATCGCGACCGCGAGGACGGTCAGCGCGAATAGGACCGTCAGGACGACGAATCGGGCGAACAAGAGCGGCGAGTCGACGCCCGAGTGCGAGGCATAGAGCGTCCGCCCCTCGTCTTTGAAGAGGGCCACCATGAGCGCGGCGAGGACGAGCGGAACGACGATGGTGGTCACCAGGCCTATCGCCCTGCCAGTGTAGACGCCGAAGACGATCTCGCGGTTTGAGACCGGATACGTCTTTAGCACGTCCAGTTCGCCGCGCTGTGCATCGCCGATGATGGCGCGATAGCCGAACGCCACGGCGACCACCGGAACGAGTAGTTCAAGCGGTGTGAGCAGGTCGACCAGCGTCGGGACGTAGCCAGCGCGGACACTCCCACCGACCCAGGCGATGCCCACGACGACGGTGGCGAACGCGAGTCCGAGGATGAAGAACGTTCGGGTGCGCACGACCGTGCGGAGCTCCCGCCCGACGATCGTCTCGAGCCGGTGTCTCGAGCCGGGGGCCGTCGGTTGCGAGCGGTCGTCTCGGGTCTTCTCCTGGGCGGCGACCTCGCCGGATCGGTTCGTGTCCTCGCTCATGCGCGCTCACCTAACACTTGTACGGTGTCTCGCTCGCCGCCGACGGCATCGTCGTAGACCGATCGCAGCGAATCGGCGCCCAGACCGGCCGTCGATCCCTGCTCGGCGGTCCGCCCGTCGGCGAGGATGAGCACGTCGTCGGTGACCTGCCCGACGAGTTCCAGATCATGTGAACTCAGCAGGACCGCGATCCCGTCGTCAGCGAGGGTCGACGCGACATCGAAGACGTGCTGTCGCATTCCGGGATCCAGCCCGCTGCCGGGCTCGTCGAGGATAACGATCGGCGGGTCACCGATCGTCGCCTGCGCGATGCCGAGCAGCCGGGTCATCCCGCCGGAGAGAGCCTCGACGTTCCGATCGGCCGCGTCCTCGAGGCCGACCCGCTCGAGTTGTGCCATCGCGTCGGTCTCGTCGCTGCCGACGAGCGACGCGTAGAATCGAAGCGTCTCGCGGGCCGTGAACCCGGGCCGGAACGACGGATGCTGCGGTAGGTAGCCGATCCGCCGGGCGGTGTCGGGGCCGTTGTACGCGATGTCCCCTGCCGTCGGTTCGTGCAGTCCGGCGAGGACGCGGATGAGCGTCGTCTTCCCGGAGCCGTTTGGTCCGATCAGGGCCGTCACACGTCCGCGCTTGATGGTCGCCGAGACGTCCTGGAGCACGGAAACCGACCCGTAGTCGTGGTTGATGTCGGTCGCCTCGAGAATGGGTGCTGACTCAGTCATTGCTTGTCTGTGTTGTTTCGTAACATGTCCAGGCGTCGTCTTTCCACTCGGTCCGCTCGAGCACGTCCGGATTGTTCGGTGCGCAACTCGGTGCTCGGTCGACGATACTTCCAGTCCGCATTCCGGGGACAGTGCCTTCGAGTCCGGCGAGGGCTTTGAGCGCCGGTGCCCGGGCGAGTGTCGGCGTCCCGTCGGTCCGATGTAATCGCCTGTCGATGGGATCGGTCGGCGAGTACGATAGGTCGGACTGGCCGCCGTTAGCGACGCCGGCAGCGCCCTGCCAGTAGTTGCCGCGGCCGTCACGGCTCCAGACCCGGAGTGGGCCTGACATCGCGGTGGCGTGGATGTCGTTTCCAACGAAGTCGTTGTCCACGACGCGGTTCGTCGGTAACAGGGCGCTCGCTTCCGCGCCGACGTCATTGCCGACGATGACGTTGTGCTCGTAGATCGACGTGGTCGAGTCGACGCGGAGCCCGAGATCGTTGTTCGCTAAGAGGTTGTACGCCACATAGGTGCCGCTTCCACCTGTGCTGATGCCGGCTTCGGCGTTTCGGACCGTGTTCCCAACGACCGCGTTCCGCTCAGGACCGGTCATGATCATGATGGCGTGGTTTGGCTGCTCGCGCAGTTCGTTGTCCGCGAGAAGGGTATCGCCCGTATACATCAGGTGGACGCCGAGAAAGTTGTTCTCGATCGTGTTCGATCTGACGATGGTCCGCGGAGAGCGGTAGAGGTAGATGCCGTTTCTCCCGCCGTGGAACGTGGAGTTCTCGACGACGCTGGGTGACTGGAACAGCAAGATTCCGGCGAGTCCAGCCGCTGGGCCGGGCCCCGACACCGTGACGTTCTGGGCGACGGCATCTTCGCTCTGGTAGGCGATGATCCCGCTCGCTGGCGTCTCGATGCTGACGTTT
This sequence comes from Natrinema sp. 1APR25-10V2, assembly GCF_031626495.1. NCBI lineage: Archaea > Methanobacteriati > Methanobacteriota > Halobacteria > Halobacteriales > Natrialbaceae > Natrinema > Natrinema sp. 1APR25-10V2. The sequence continues at coordinate 141,133 of NZ_JAMQOJ010000010.1, read as the reverse complement.
TGGACGAGGAGCCCCCTCGCGTCGTAGGCCGCGATCCCGGCGTCGGTCCCGGCGTAGTACTTCGTGAAGGTGGCGTCCCACGCCTGTTCGTCGATCTCGACGGGAATATCACCGCCTTCCCGCGTCACGTTCCCAACGCCGGTGATGTCGATCCCCCGAACCGCCACTCGGTCGCTGGTGACGGTGATCACCGAGCCGTTGCCGTCGCCGCGAAGCGTCACGTTCCCCTCGCCGGCGAGCGTGATCGGCCGATCGATCTCGATCTTCTCTGCGTACGTCCCCTCCGGGAGGACGACCGTCGTGTTCGCCGGTGCCCGATCGATCGCCGCCTGAACGGTGTCCCTATTCTCGCCAACAACCAGCGATGTCGGCCGCTCAGTGAGTGCGGTCGCGTTTTCGACCCGCTCGTCCGCCAGCTGTCGGTGGTCGTCGACCCGGTCGCGAGCGACCGCCGCATCGTCGCGATCGAACGAGCGCTCGAGGACTGCCTCCCACGGCTGGACGGAGCCACCGTGCTCGTCGGTAAACGCCCGTGCATCGTCGCGGTCGGCGAACGGAATGACGGTCTCTCCGGCCGGCGTCCGAGCCTCGCTGCCGACGACGAACCACGCCGTCTCGGCGTCGGTCCAGCCGGGGGATCCGTCGGTAACCGGATAGCCCTCGTCGGTCAGTTCAACCTCGGTGTCGCTGTAGTTGGTGACGTACACCGTCAGCGGGTAGCCGAACCGTTGGTCGTGCGCCGGCTGTCGCTGGTTCTCGACGAACGTCTCGACGCCGTAGTAGCCGACGACGTACTGATACTGCGAGTAGAATACCTGCGCACGGGGGAGTTTGACCGCATCGTCGAGCGAGTACTCGGACTCGAGCGTGAGGCCGACGGACACCGTGTTGTTGAACGCGACGGGCTCAGGCGATGTCGATCCCACGTCGACGGCGAACAGCCCCGCAGCGCAGAGGGAGGTGACGAGAAGGAAGCTCAGAAAGACGGTGCTGGCGGAGCGATCGATCACGGCCGGTAGTTGGCCACTGAATGCAATATATAGTTTGGTCCGTACCTCGAACCCGGATATCGGTCGCAGCTATGCGGTCTCGCGTAAGCACGCCATCACCAGTGTATGGCCACGGTTGAACGAGCGGATCACATCGGTCACCTCACAGTCGTCGGGAACAGCTTCGACGAAGACGACGAACCCATCTACCGTGGCAATTGCCCGTCGCTCGCTGAAGTTATGGTCGGTGAACTCGTTGACGGTGCCCATCACGGTGTCGCCGGTATCGGCCGGCGGTTCGCGTTTCCGAGCTGTGTCGTGGCGCTCTTGCTCTCGAGTTCGAGTTGCGAGACGTGCAGACTGGCGACCTCCTCGCGCCGGAGTCCAATCCACACAGCGCGAGGACTAGGACTTGTTCGGCGAGTGACTCGGCGGCCGCGTACATGGCACCAATGTCTTCGATCACCAACGTCGTCAATCGCCGGACCTTGATTGTGGCGTCGTACTTGAGGGCTGACAGCCGCTTGAGAGCCCCGAATCAGGAGATACAATCATAGTTACCCTCGAAACACCATCGAAGGTCTCCCACCACGAAGGCTCTGAAACCGCATGTCTCACGATACCTAATGTTGAATTTACTATATAAACTGCCGGGGTTTGAAAGGGGTATCATGCTCTCATACGAGCGATCCGCGAACATCTCTTGTCAGTCTTATAAAGAGTATGTATCGTTTGTTGGTCCGGTTTGATACACTGCATAAAGTATCGCAACAGCGATCAGGAAATCAAAACTATGCTCAACGAGGTGATGGACGGTCATAGGTACCAGACCGAACACAGTGCCGAGTCCAACTATAGAGCGGACGACGAGCATTCCGAGAACAAGGCCGTGGTGAATCGCCAGACGTAGCTTGATTTCACTGTTTTAGAGATCGCTTGGTGTTGTGAACCACACACATCAAAACGAGTTCACGAAATTCACCGTACCAAGTTCGCGCACGCACGGCGTCGCCGAGCGTGCGCTTGATCGTTGAAAAGACGGTCTCACACATCGCTCGTTGGCGGTATCGAGGCCCATCGATCCGCGCGTTATGCGCGTGATCGATGGGCCGGAGCTCACGATGTTTGATCAGCGGTCTTACGCCCTCTTCGCGGAGCTTTTCGCGCAATTCCATCCAATCATAGCCTTTGTCGGCAGCGAGGCTGGCGAGGTCGCCCGCGTTGCGGCGGGCGACCTGCCAGCCGAGCTGTGTGTCGTGGCGTTTCTCGGTCGTACAATGAACGTCTAGAATGGCTTGGCTTTCTGTGTCGACGAGAGCTGTCGCTTTGAGCGTTTGAACCCGGTAATTCGTTCGGCGGCAGTAGTGCTTGCTAGCGTTTTCTCGGTCGAAGAATGTCGCGTCGATCGCGGCGTGACCGGATGGCTCGTGCTCCTGCGCCGACAGGCGCAGCAGCACTCGCCAGAGTGCTGTCTTGATCCTATCAAACCACTTGACTAGCGTGGAATGGTCGGGGAGATCGGCCGCATCGAGGCCGATCTCGCCGAGTATTTGTGGCATCTCGCTCAGCAAATCAAGTGCTTCTCGGTAGGACTTTTCCAGGTAAACCCGCAGACAGTGCAGCGACACTACCGCATACTCGGCGAAGCCGCCACCCCCTTCGGGGGCGGCGACTTCGCCTCGCCCACCAACAGCGTTTTTAGCTAACTGAACGACTTTGCTCGTGAAGCGGGAAATTTTCGACATAGGCATCGACGGTTTCCCGCTTCATCCTCCTAGTTCTGACGGTCGAAACCGACGCAGTCCAGCGATTCACCAGAGCCGTTTGATGCAATATGCCGCAGAAAAAAGGGGCACATCAAAATCGTCCTCCAAAGTTATGTACCCTCACAAATGAAACCACAACGGCAGTCATAAGATCTGCGCATGAAAGATAAATGATGAAACTCACGCATTATTATAATATATTTAATATATTGAATAATAGCAACGTAGGCTCACGGATTTCTGTGAAAGCAAGACAGAGGCTGACAACGAAATTGTTTTCTTACGTCTACCGCCTAAGTCGAGTAACATCGAGAACCATGAGTTCCACACAACGGCCATCTGGAGGGGAACATTGTGCCGGTTGAACGCCTGAACACCCCACTATCGAACATGACAACTATCTATCAGGTTGTCGACTATGCAGACCAACCTCGATTAAGTCGACATACTCGGTATACCACACTAGGATTGGCTGACATTCAGTCACAGGGGCAATGACACTGGTGAATGATGGAAGTTGAGGTTCTGACTATGGCTTACCCGCCGCTATTCGTCTTTATAGCGGCACTGCTCGTACTCGTCCTGCCGCGCGTCACCGGCTTCGCCATCGGAGCGCTCAGCCTTGCGGCCGTGCTAGCGATCTCGCTGGTCGCGCCGGAGGGCCAGCACCTGGCTGGCACTTTCCTCGGGTTCAAGGTGGTCCCATTCTATGTCGATGAGTTCTCCCGGATGATCGGCCTCGGGCTCGGTTTTCTGGGTATCTGTAGCGTCATCTACGCTTACTCGAGTGAAGCCAGTAAGACGCTGACCGCTTTCGCTCTCGTCTACGTCTCCTCGTCAATCGGGGCGGCGTTCGCGGGCGACTGGCTCGTGCTCTTGTTTATGTGGGAACTGATGGCGGTGACCAGCACGCTGGTGGTCTGGCAGTATGGGGGTGAAGCGGTCCGAGCTGGTTTCCGGTACGCGCTCTTCCACGGCACCGCTGGGGTACTCCTGATGATGGCGGTCGCAGTCCACTATGTCAAGTCAGGCACGTTCATCTACGACGCTGCCGGCATCGCCGACGGGATTCCAGCATTGCTCGCAGTGCTAGGAATGGGTATCAATGTCGCTTTCATCGGTGTTCACGTCTGGCTGCCAGACACCTACCCGCGACCCCACTTCGCGGCTTCAGTGTTCCTTTCGGTGTATACGACGAAGACGAGCGCGTTCGTGCTTTATCGGGCGTTCCCCGTGGAAGGTCAGAGCGATCTGTCAATCTATATTGCGTACATGGGAGGCCTGATGGCCGTCTACGGTGCAACCTTCGCCCTACTGCAACACGACATGCGGGCGCTACTCTCCTACCACATCCAAGCCCAATTGGGGTATATCGTTGCTGGCATCGGAATTGGGTCTCCGATCGCTGTCGCCGGTGCGATGGCTCATCTGTTCAACAATGTTTTCTTCAAAAGCCTTCTATTCATGGCTGTCGGCGTCGTCATCTACCGGACCGGCGAGGAGGACCTCTATGAACTCGGTGGTCTCTGGCGTGAGATGCCCTTGACCGCCATCGGGTTCGGCCTCGGCGCGTTCTCGATCACCGCAATTCCAGGGTTTAACGGCTTCATCAGCAAGGGGATGCTCTTCAACGCGGCCGACCCCCATTACTACGGTCAGCCCGAGTACCAGGCGCTGTACTGGTTGCTTTACCTCGGTGCGATTGGGACTCTTTTGTCGTTCCTTAAGCTCGGTTACTACGTCTTCTTCCACGGCGATAGTGACCTCGAGGTCGCGGACGCGAAACCCGGCCAGACGGTCGCGATGCTAGGGCTTGGTGGTGCTTGTCTTCTCTTCGGCGTCTGGTGGCAGGGCCTGGCTGATCTCACTCCGATGATCCACGGCGTCGAATTCGAATACCCTGGTGGTCACGGCGAACTTCACCCCTACAGCCAAAGTCACCTCGAAACCGCAGGCATTCTGACTGCGATCGCGGTCGTCGTATTCGTGATCGTCCGGAAGCCGCTTTCGAAACTCGATCTGGGCGATCCGGCAATGGTCGTCTTCCCCGCAACTTACTACGGTAGCCGGTGGACGATGCTCGCAGTGACCGAAACCTATGCCGCGGTTGATGACGCCGTCGTCGGCACGGTTAAACGCTGTTACTGGATTAGGAACAACCCTGTCCTTGCCGTCGACGCGGCTGCGGGTCGTCTCCCTGACTGGCTGGTTGAAGTCGACGATCACCAGCCGACCGATGGTGGCCGGCCGTCGACAATCCACCTTCGAACAGGTATTGGGACGACTGTCTTGCTGTTGACGCTCGTTCTAACCGTGATCCTGTGGCTTCTTATCGTCTAAAGTAAAAATTCCGACAGTATTCCCCCTTGGTCACCAGTCGTCCTCTGATGCAGAATGGAGATGAAAGTTTCCTGTTGTAGTCCACTACGATGTTGTAGCCTGAGATTCGAAATGTCCCCTGAGGATATTATCTATGTCCCGAGGATCTTGGTCTCAGCAGGTGTCACTTAGCGCTCTAATCCTGTGCTGGGGGTTTTCTCTGTTTAACTAGTTGTCTTCGTCGAATCCGTATATCTGATCGGCGGCCTCGAAATAGTCGTGGCAGCTGTCGTGACCATCGCCCTCGTCTGGACCGAGAACGTTTCGGACCTCATACTCACATTCGCCATCCTCGGTGTCAACGGCATTCTGTACGTGTTCGTCGGACTCCTTATTGGGTTGATCCTATCGGGTGAGCGCGAGGGATCGCTGGCGCTCGTTTTCCTCGTTGAGATCGTCGTCATTCTCGCGACGAGTCTCCTCCTAACGAACCAATTAGTAGGTGAGGTGTTCCCTCTCTATCACCCATATCAACTTCTCCAGACGGCCGTCGTGGACGGTGGACTCAGTAGCGGGCACGTCCTCCCAGTGGTCGGCTATACTCTCGCAGCAGAGATTGTAGCAATCACCATTAATCGACGAACCGCGAGTGTGAATGCGTACCTGGTCAGCCTGTATGGGCACGCTGCACTTGACACACCTGTTCCGGTAGTTATCCCGAACGGGGGTCAGACGATGGCGCTACTGGCGGATGTGCTTACGGGACTCGGCGTCGTGCTCGTTGCCGCGATGGTCAGTGACTCATCGGACTCTTCGTCGTCCAGTCAGTGACTGATGCTGATGAACGCCTTGTCATCGCCGGCTTTTACGCCCGCTTTATCCTTCTGGCACGGGGCATGCTCGTAGCTATCGCAGCGGGTGCGACAGTCGGAGTGTCTCTGGTGGTCGCACTACTTGTGTTCTCCCCTGCGAATATACTTGAGGTGGCGATTGCTAGACTGCTAACGGTGCTCATCTATGAGCTAGTCGGTGTCACCATCGGAACACAGGTCGATCGGCTCGCCGGTGTTTTAATCCTCCTGTCTGCACCGTTGTTAGACGTCCTCTTGGTCCATAACCCGCTAGCGACCGGACGAAGACGCTGGCAGTCCTGCTCCCCTCCCACGCGACGATGCAGCTCGCTGTTGATGCCGGATTCAGATCGAATTTTGTATAGATAACCCTTGGTGGCGCAATCGAATATCCCACAGTCTCTTATAATTATATCAATAGGTATCCACTGTCGGTCGACATAACGTAAATGTCCGAAATTCTGTATAGGGTGTCGGATAGTATGGCCGGCACCGTATAGTGTCGCTTCAAGCTTAAACCGGTACGCAGAACAACGATGTCGTAACCGAGATCAGCCAATCAGTTCACGGCTGGAGCAACACTAGTACCGTCCCAACCGTCAAGTGACTAGTTCTCAGCCTCCTCAAGGGACGGATAGAGCCGGTGTAGTTTCGTTCGAGCGTCCTCGTTTGTGAATTGCCAGTTGATCGTGACATCCAACTTATTGCGCTCAGCTTCCCACGCAGCGACCTCCGACTGGAGGGTCGCTGCGTTCGGAATTCGGCGGTTGAGATACTGGGACTGGAGCGTGCTCCAGACGAGTTCGGCCATATTCAGCCAACTTCTGTGCGTTGGCGTGTAGTAGAACTTGAAACGATCGAGATACTCGCGTGCTTTCTCGGGCGGGAAGAACCGATAGAAGGCAGCCGGATTATGCGTGCTGAGGTTGTCCAAGACTACCCGGATGCGGTCTGCATCCGGATAGTCGTCGGCAATCGTCTGCATACAGTCGATCCATTCACAGGTCCGCCGTCGTTCAGTCACAGGGAGACGACACCGGCCAGTTAACGGCTCAGTCGCCAGGTGAAGCATTCGTTTCCCATTCCGTTCGTAGTGGTGATCTGTTCGAGCGACCGCTCCCGGTGTCACCGGGAGCGGGTCGCGGACGTGCTTGCGAAGTTCCTTGCTGGACTCGTCGAAACAGATGACTGGACGGGTCTCGTCGTACGGCTCTTCGTAAAGAGAAAAGATCATTTCCATCCGATAGACGAACTCTGCGTTCTCTTTGGGCGGAATAAGCCAGTACTCAGAGCGGTGTGGCTTCAGGTCGTTTTTAACCGCTGTCGGACGGTTTCCTCGGAGATCGAGTCGAACTCGATCTCCTAGAGGGTAACGAGGCGGTCAGCAAGAAGCGCGTACGTCCAGCGAGTTCGGCCTTCAGGCGGCTCCGAACAGGTGAGTGCGACGAGGTGGGCATCAGCTCGACCGTTGAGTTTCGGTTCATAGTCTCGGTCGGGCTTGCGGCGGTGGATCGCCGCAAGTCCTCTCTTAGAGTACGCTTTGCGTGTGCGATAGGGCGTGGCAATCGAGCAATCGAGGTGCTCACAGATCGTCGGATCTGTGAGCCCCTCGTCGACCTTCAGGAGAATTTTGCTCGGGTGATCGCTTCGGCTCTGTGTTCGCCTTTCGAGACGAACTCCCTCAGCTCGTTCCGCTCCTCGTCAGAGAGATCGACAACGTGCTTCTTTCGTCATGTGTATAGAGACGCTCTCAAAGAAGATAACCTAGACTGTCCACGTTTGGGACGGTACTAGTTAGCGCGATTTGAGAAGTGAGCAGGTCGTAGAGTTAATTCGGCTATGCAGTTTACAGACCGACTCAGTGAGTGCTATGCAGCGGAATTTAATGAAGCTTTAGAGCGGAAGCGGACGGCGACGCCCGTCAGGGTGTTCGCTGTCTGGCCCATCCCGGCCAACGTCCATGGGACACACTTCTACTACTGTCACTTCCAGACCCACCGTCACACCGACATGGGGATGTATGGGGTATACCGGGTCGATTCCGAAGGCTACGAACCGGCCGACCGTGAATACTTCATGACGATCCTCTGCTCTGGATTTCGAACGTAACCGTCTCTCTGGATTCGACGTAGAGACCGATCGGGACGATATAATAGTCGCCTTTAGCAACCATCATAACCGTGTTCAATCCTCCCAAGCCACCCCCATCTCCATTCCCTGAACTACTATATCCTGTGAGGCTGGTTACGCCACCTGTAGCGAGAATCCCGGCTGTCTTGAGTATCCGTCGACGCTCCATACTCACTTATCAAAAACCCCAGTTTAAGGGGAAGGCAGATTCCCAATACGTAGGACACTGCCCTCATTTGATGTACCGCAGTCGCAAAGTCGGAGTAATGGCGTTGCACCTAGCATGGACCCATTCTTTATCTTTACTTGATCTGTGGGCCATCGTTCAGGCCAATAGAGATATCCATCGAGGTGTGGCCGATGGTTGATCCCGTTCTTGCTAGCCGCCTCCAGTTCGCGCTCACCACGATTGTCCACATCATCTTTCCAGTGATGAGTATGGGCCTCGCGCCGTTTCTTATCTATTTCACATGGAAAGAGATCCGTACCAGACAACCAGTGTACGAACAGCTCCGTCGTTTCTGGACACGCATCTTTGTAGTGAGCTTCGTCGTGGGGACTGTGACTGGGCTTGTCCTCGAGTTTGAATTCGGAACGAACTTCGCCGCGTTCTCAACAACCGCCGGAGAACTGTTCGGTGGCCCACTCGCCCTCGAAGGGATGATGGCGTTCATGCTGGAAGCGACGTTCCTCGGGATCTTCGTCTTTGGCCGTGACCGAGTGTCGGATCGGCTGTACTTCCTGTCAAGTATTGCTGTCGGACTCGGCACGTGGCTCTCTGCCGTCTGGATCCTCATCGCAAACTCGTGGATGCAGACACCGCGTGGGTTCGAAATCGTTGTGGATAACGGCCAGAAAATTGTGAAGCTCACCGACCCACTTGCAGCCTATCTCAACCCACGGTTCCCCTATATGTTCGTGCACATGCAGAACGCAGCCCTCGAGTCAGTCGCGCTCTTCATGGCCGGTGTTGCCGCCTACTACGTGTTCCGGCACCACGTCTGGGGCTACTCGATTGAACATATTGATGTCTGGGAGAAAACGCTCAAAATCGCGCTCGTCGTCCTACTCATCACGGCCCCACTACAGGTAATTCAGGGCGATGCATACGCACGTCACGTCTCCGAAACCCAACCGCAGAAATTCGCCGCGATGGAAGCCGTCTGGGAAACCGACTCCTACGTTCCTGAATACCTCGTTGCGTTCCCAACCGACGTCGACGATCTGCTGAACCCACGCACGAAAGATCTCTTCGGTATTGGCATTCCAGGTGGTGCATCCTGGCTTGCGAGTGGTGGAAACCCCCAGGCTACGATACGGGGCCTCGAATCATTCTCGACGAAAGCCCCACCTGTCGCGATCGTCTTCTGGGCGTTCCGGAGCATGGTCGCACTTGGCTTCTGGTTCATTCTGCTGGCCGTCTGGGGTGCCTATCGATGGTGGCGTGGGGAGCTCTTCGAGGACGACCTGCTGCATAAGGCAATGATGGCGTCGTCACTTCTAGGGTTCGTCGCCGTGGAGGTCGGCTGGATCGTCACCGAGGTTGGACGACAACCGTGGGTCATTCAGGGGGTAATGAAGACGAGTGCCAGCGTCTCTCCGAATCTCACAGGCACCGAAGCAACATTCACGCTTCTGGGATTCGTTACCGGGTACATTCTGTTATTGGGCCTCTACACGTACGTCATCGGTCGTGTCATCAGAGCCGGGCCGCCATCGAAAGACGAACTCACGCATAGTGATTCTGCCCACGTTCCAGAGTCAGAGGTGACGTCCGGTGACTAACGTCGGGTCGCTGGCCACGAAGCCACTGTTCGGGTTGCCGCTCGCCGAACTCTGGTTCACATTGCTGTTTTTCATCTTCGGGATGTTCCTCTTCCTCGACGGCTTCGACTTCGGCGTGGGCGTCCTGTTTGCGACCCGCAACGATGATCACGAGAAGGAACAGCTGTTGGCGGCTGTTGGCCCGTTCTGGGACGGGAACGAGGTCTGGCTCGTCGTCTTCGGTGGGGCACTATTCGCAGCGTTCCCCTCCGTTTACGCGAACCTCTTCAGCCGGTATTATCTATTGATGTTCGCGATTCTGGCCGCGCTCGGTCTCCGAGGACTCGCTCCAGAAATGTACGAGGAGCGGGAAGACGACCGCTGGCGGACACTCTGGGGCTACTCGTTCGTCATCGGGAGTACTGTGACGCCGTTTCTGCTGGGGCTATTTGTCATGAACTGGCTCGTCGGAGCGACCCGTCTTATCACCACAGTGGGGATCCTCGGCGGTGTCACAGTCCTTGTCCTCACAATTGTCGACGGTGCAGCGTTCCTCGGGCTGAAAACCCGCGGCGCGCTACGAGCCGAAATGCGAAGCTACGGTGTCCGAGCTGCCGTAGGCTATCTTGGTGTAGCAATCAGTACCCTCGGGGTGATATACGTGACCGAACCAGGGCTGCGCTCCTCATTCCGATCACCACTCATCGTCGCACTTGTGATCCTCACTGCAGCCTTAACAGGAATCTATGTCGTCACACTCCGTAGAAACCGGTACTACGCCGCGTTCACAGCGACAGCTGCACTCGTCTTCGGACTTGTAGGGCTCGTCGCAACCCTTCTGTTCCCCTTCGTCGATCGAACCACGGGACTCACTATCCGAGAGGCGATCATCTCTACGCTTCCGCTTAATTTCATGTCGATCATGGCGAGCGTGCTGCTCCCGATCGTTATCGTGTACTTTGTCATGCTCTATTCAGCGTTCAGTGGTCCTATCGATACCGAGGAAAACTACGGATGAAATACATAATCAGACAAAACATTTCGTTGAGTTATGGGGATAGAGTCAAATGGGAGACCAGCGCCGATTCATGAATATGGTGATCTGATATCGTGACATCAACACAGTCAAATTCGGAACCACGATTGCTGTCCCGAATCGTAGTGACATGGGTCGAACTCACGGTTATCGGGTTTGGAGGTGGTGCAATTGGTACATCGATCAGTGGACCACCAGGGTTGATTATTTATTTCGTCACAACTCTTGTCTCAGTTGGGATCCTCTTCTACAACGTGAACGAACTCATCAAACAATGGATGCCCTCCGATACGAACACCACGTAGCCGTCTATGTAAGTCGAATCAGTTTTGCGAAGTGAGTAGGCTTAACGGGATTCTCCGGTAGTTCAAAAGGCTCCACTGGTCTAGCTCGGCCAATCAGCTCGGTATCTCACGCCGAGGACCGAGGTTCAAATCCTCGACGAAGCATCCCCCATCCCCGTCAGCGGGTTCTTTAGCCGCAACGCGCCCCGCTCACCGGCCTCAATATGGGAGTAACGCTTACGAACGATTTTAAGCAGGCACATGCCTGGCCGACCATTCTCTGTTGGCGTCAAGTATAGTGGACTGCGGCTTTCGTCCACATGTTGGTTCCCATACTGTGCGACACACTCCTCGATCCCCACTAGACCGTGGGCAGGCGTTTTCAAACTTGGATTGAGCAAAACAGTGACACAGCTTCGAGCCATGTGAGATGGCGGTCATGGAGGCACACGACGATTCTAAGCAACTTGGAATCAGGCATCCATTGATTAGGATTCGCGTGATGATATTCACTGTCGTGTCCTCCTGACGCGACGTATCGGCATCCGAACTGGCACCACCCACCAAATCCAATCAGTCACCCACCTGCCGTGATTGGTCGCAGGCGCGGCATGATCCTGTGACAACCCCCCACCGCCGCGCCCGGGCGTTTTTGCATCATGTTTCAAATCCACCACTGATCCACGAAGTGAGCAAGTCACGCGGCCATAGGGTTAATGCGCAGCAGCGGGACCCGAACATGTCGCGTTGTGCCCGGCAACAGGTGGGCTTATCGTCAATCTCGCATCCGTGCATATCCTACAAGGTGATGAGATGAGCCTCAACGAACGCGGTGCATTCTACCATCTCCTCGGTGACGCCGGTGCGTCAGTTCCCGTCATCGTCTCAATGCTCGTCATCATGTTCACGGACATTCTCATCGTGGACCCGTTAACAGCTGTCTGATCGCAGCCCTCATCGTCTGGTCAGCAGTGATATTACTCCGCGAGAGCGGAACAATATTTTCCAGCAGAGCCCTATTGATCCTGACGAAGTCCGAGCAAGCATCGCAGAACTTGATGCCGTCGTGAATATTGAAGACCTTCACGTCTGGCCCCTCTCGAGCCAGTAGTCACTCTTTTCACGCCAAGATGTACAAATATTCTAATTACTATCCAAATGCAAGATTAGGGTTGTTAAGCTGGGCTCGGAATTCTAGTAACCCTCTAGTAACAATCACCCTATTTTCACAGCTACATTGATAGGGCTAAAGCGGCAAGAGTCCTATAATGGCTGACGGACCTACAGGATCATCAGAAGAAAGTGACCACAACCACGATCACGGTCAGGGTCATGACCACAACCACGATCCTAAGAGAACACACGATCTTAGGGAAAATGAGGCTGTCCAGCTTTCAGTTCCAGAAATGGACTGTCCCTCCTGTGCCGGGAAAGTCGAGAACAGCGTCCAGAAGCTAGATGGAATCGAAGACATTGATCCCCAAGTGACGGCTGGAACGCTGACCGTCGCCTACGACGACTCGCAAACGTCAGCGGAGGCAATTAAAGAGCGTGTTGAAAAAGCGGGGTATAACGTTGAGACTGATGCTAGTGAGGAAACGGTGACATTCACCGCTCCTGAGATGGATTGTCCGTCCTGTGCTGGCAAGATCGAGAACGCACTCAACCAAATTGACGTCGTAACCTACGATACACAACCAACCACTGGGAATGTCGTCGTGACGTACGACTCGTCATCACTCTCCGTAGACGATATCGCCAATGCGATCAAAGGGGCTGGCTACGAGATCACCGACTCCTCGTCAGAGAAAGATCCTCATACTGACAACGGTCCAGCCGGGCGTGAGAGCGTCTGGACCAGTTCGCGTGCCATCAAAACGTGGATCAGTGGTGGATTTGTCACACTCGGTCTCCTGTTCGAGTTTCTCATTACCAGCCAGAACGCCTTGCTGGCGACGGTTGTTGGCCGTGAGTTATTCGTCGCAGACATTCTCTTCCTCGTCGGCATCGGGATCGCCGGCCAGGTGATCTTCCGCAACGGCTACTATTCGCTTCTCAACCGGAACCTAGATATCGACCTGCTGATGTCGATCGCCATCGGCGGTGCTGTCACCGCGGGGCTCGCGTTTGGGAAGTCGCTCTACTTCGAGGCTGCGACGCTGGCGTTCCTCTTCAGCGTCTCCGAACTCCTCGAGCGGTATTCGATGGACCGCGCCCGTAACTCCCTACAAGAGCTGATGGACCTCTCGCCAGACGAGGCCACGGTTAGACGTGACGGTGACGAAGTCACGGTTTCCGTCGACGAGGTATCCGTCGGTGAGACCGTCGTCGTCCGGCCCGGCGAGAAGATTCCACTAGACGGCGATGTTCGTGAGGGCGAGAGCGCTGTCAACCAGGCGCCGATCACCGGCGAAAGCATTCCCGTCGACAAGACGCCCGGCGACGAGGTGTTCGCCGGAAGCATCAACGAAGAAGGGTATCTCGAGGTTGAGGTCACTTCGGAATCCGGCGATAACACCCTCTCGCGGATCGTCGAAATGGTCGAAGACGCCCAAGCGAACAAGACTGAACGAGAGCAGTTCGTCGATCGGTTCTCGGCGTACTACACGCCGGTCGTCGTCACGTTCGGTGTCCTTCTCGCGCTCGTTCCACCGTTACTCTTCGGCGGATCGTGGGTTACCTACATCGTCTACGGACTGACGCTGTTCGTGCTTGCCTGTCCGTGTGCATTCGTCATTTCGACGCCGGTGTCCGTGGTGTCGGGTATCACCAGTGCTGCGAAGAACGGCGTCCTCATCAAGGGTGGGAACTATCTCGAGGCGATGGGTGACGTCGACGCCATCGCGATGGACAAGACGGGTACTATCACAAAGGGCGAACTCACCGTCACCGATGTCATCCCCCTCAATGATAACACCGAGGACGATGTCCTACGGTGTGCTCGCGGACTCGAATCGCGGAGTGAACACCCTATTAGCGAAGCCATCATCGACAGGGCGGCCGACCGGAACGTCGGTGACCGCGACGTCTCGGACTTCGAGAGCCTCACTGGGAAGGGAGTTCGCGCAGACCTTGATGGGACGACCCACTACGCTGGCAAACCAGGGTTGTTCAAGGAGTTGGGATTCGACCTCGGCCACGTCCACGCTGCAACCGACGGCGGCATCGTCACCCAAAAAACCGAGCAGATCTGCGAAAAGAATCGGTGTCTCGATCTGCTCGAGGGTGTCGTTCCTGACCTCCAAGCCGAGGGGAAAACGGTCGTCTTAGTCGGCACCGAAAATGAGCTCGAGGGGATAATCGCCGTCGCCGACGAAGTCCGCCCGGCGGCAAAGCGTACTATCGAACGACTTCACGACCTCGGCATCGAGCAGATTATCATGCTCACTGGCGACAACGAGCGTACTGCTCGTGCTATCGCCGCAGAAGTTGGCGTCGACGAGTATCGAGCTGAACTCCTCCCAGACGAGAAAGTCGAAGCTATCCAGGAACTCGATGACCAGTACGGCGGCGTTGCGATGGTTGGCGATGGCGTCAACGATGCACCGGCACTCGCGACGGCAACGGTCGGCGTCGCGATGGGTGCCGCGGGAACGGATACGGCGCTCGAAACGGCAGACATCGCGCTCATGGCCGACGATCTCACAAAACTCCCGTATCTCTATGAACTCTCGCACGACGCTAATAGCGTCATCCGCCAGAATATCTGGTCGAGTCTCGCCGCCAAGTCCCTCCTCGCGCTGGGGGTTCCGTTTGGTCTCGTTCCTGTCTGGGCAGCAGTTCTCATCGGTGATGCTGGTATGACGACCGCCGTCACTGGGAACGCGATGCGGCTGTCACGTATCTCCCCTGAAAAGCTACTCGATCGATCGCCGACGCAGAGCGACCATCCAGATAAGGGTGAGAGCTTCAATGAGTGACTTTCCGCCACGGACAACCATCAAGCGGTGGCTGGTGACAACCAACCATAAGGACGTCGGGATCCTCTATCTGGGGACCGCGCTGTTCTTCCTCATCGCCGGCGGCGTCCTTGCACTGTTATTCCGCATCCAGCTGTGGGAGGCCGGGGGGACCGGCTTCCTCACGAACACCGAGTATAATCAGGCAGTTTCGATACACGGCCTGTTGATGGTGTTCTGGTTCATCTCGCCGTTTGGCTTTGGGTTCGCGAACTACGTCGTCCCGCTACAGATCGGTGCGAAAGACCTCGCATTCCCGCGTCTGAATGCACTGAGCTACTGGTTCTACCTCTTCTCAGGACTACTCGTCCTCGTCTCGTTCTTCCAAGGTGTGACATGGGCAAACGGCTGGTACATGTACGCACCGCTGAACGTTCCCATCTATAATCCTGGCTACACGCTGACGATGGGCGGGAACACAACAATCCTCGCACTGACCCTGTTCGTCCTATCGACTACCCTCAGCACGGTAAACTTCCTGACGACGATACATCGCTACCGTGCTGAGGGGCTCGGTCTGTGGAACATGCCGCTGTTCACGTGGGGTATCCTGCTGACGGTCTGGATGATGCTGTTCGCCTTCGCGGCACTGCTAGCCGCACTCATTCTTCTGCTGACCGACCGCCTCTTGCTGACCCAGTACTACTCCGCGACACAACAGGGATCGAGCCTGCTGTGGGCGCACCTATTCTGGTTCTTCGGCCATCCAGAGGTGTACATCGTCTTCTTCCCCGCACTGGGGATCATGTTCGAGACATTCCAAACGTTCACCGGGCGACGACTAGTCGGCCGGAAGTGGGTCATTATCGCGATGGTCCTCGTCGCAGTGCAGTCGTTCCTCGTCTGGATGCACCACATGTTCTTATCGACGATCAACCTCCCGATCAAGACGCTCTTTATGGCGACAACGATCGGAATCTCGCTGCCGTTCGACCTGATGGTCTTCTCGATGATCTATACAATGGTCAAAGGTCGCATCCGGTTTACGACGCCGTTCCTGTTTAACCTCGGTGCACTCGTGTTGTTCATCCTCGGCGGGATCACCGGCGTCTTCCTCGGTGCGGTCGTCCTCGACTACGAGTTCCGCGGGACCTACTGGGTCGTCGCTCACTTCCACTACGTGATGGTCTCCGGCGTCACCGCACTGTTCGGCGGCCTCTACTACTGGTGGCCCAAGATCACCGGGAAGATGTACGACGAACGGCTCGGGAAGCTCAGCTTCGCCGTCTACTTCCTCGGCTTCAACCTACTGTATTTCCCGATGTTCCTCGCGTGGGAGACGCCGCGGCGCGTCTTCAACTACGCCGAGAGCGCACAGATCTACCACCAGATCGCGACCGTCGGGGCGTTTGTCCTCGGTGCGGGAGTGTTGCTCGTGTTCATCACGCTCGGGAAGAGTCTGCTGTCCGGCCCCGATGCGCCGGACAACCCGTGGACGTTCTCGCGAACCGCCGAGTGGGCGATCCCCTCGCCCCCGCCGCTCGAGAACTGGCCGGACCGGCCGAGTTACGCCAGCGGGAAGCTCGAGTTTGTCGACGATAGCTCGTCGGCCGCGACCGACGGCGGTGCAGCGGCACACGAACGAATCGGAGAGGGTAAGTCGCTCGAGGAGGACCACGAGGACCACGCGAGCATTTGGCCGTTCGGCATCGGCGTCGGTATGTTCGTCATGTTCTTCGGACTATCAGGACTGACCCCCTATGTCGCCGAGTTCGCCACCTCACGCGGGGCAGATCTCGCTGGCCAGACGGCGGGACAGCAAAATATACTCTACCCCACGCTCTCGCTTGTCGGTGCTGCCATCCTTCTGGGAGCGCTCTTCCAATACGGGCGCGAGGAGTTCAACGCGCCCGACATGGAGATTGCCGAGCGCTGGCCGTTCGAGGGCGTCGGCACGACGAAGACCGGCGTCTGGTTCTTCTTAGCCTCTGACGTGGTTGTCTTCGGTGCCATCATCGGTGCGTATATATTTATGCGTGTGTACATTGGATGGAATGAAATTGGAGTCGTGCCGCCCTCGGAAATCATCGGTCTGATCAACACCTACGTCCTGCTCACCTCAAGTTTCACCGTCGTCATTGCTTTGGTAATGGCCGAACGCGGGAATAAGAGAGGGCTATTGGCATCATTGGGGACGACCCTGTTGCTTGGTCTGACTTTCCTTGCGATCAAGGGCTATGAGTGGAGTCAAGAGTTCGCTCACGGGATCTACTGGTTCACCGACCTCCAGTACTCAATGTACTTCGTAACAACAGGCTTACATGCATTACACGTCATTCTCGGCCTGTTCATTGCGGCGTTCATGATCTACCGAGTCGTGACCGTCGATGCCTATCTCGAGGACAACCGCCCAGTGGAGTACTTCGGGCTTTACTGGCACTTCGTCGACATCGTCTGGGTCTTTCTCTTCCCGCTATTCTACTTGATGTAGTGGCTCATCGCTACGCAGGTACCTTTTCTCACTGTTTGCGGTTGAACATATTAACTGAGTTTCGTAGAGGGGTCATAGAACTCTTTTCATACTGAATGATTGTGCTTCTTGGATTGCCTCCGTGTTCGGAGTTGGTGATGATGACGAGCTGAAGCAAGGTGGAAAATCGAATGGAGGTGTTCCCAAAAACAATATAACCGACTCAAATCACAGTACCCAGAATATTATCACGATAAGATATAGAAGATACACCCCATCAAGGGCCAAAACCTGCCAGCGCTCAAAACCATGTTCACCGACCGAGCCGAAGTGAATGAGTAAACCGAACGTCGCTGCCACAATGGCCACAAAAGTGAGGTTCACCCAGTACAACTGGAAATTATCGATCGGGACGGTAACAACAGCTAGCGGGAGGAACGCCACGGTCATCGTCACAGCGTTATCGCCGATGACGCTCGTCGTCCCGGCGGTCACCTGGCCACTTTTGACGACGCTTCTGGTGGCAAAGATTTCGGGGAGTGCCGTGACAATCGCCGTAATAAACAATCCTCCGATGAGCCGGGTGATTCCCAGACCGGCCACGATGTTCTCTGTTGCACGGACGGTTGTATATGCTCCCGCGGCGAGTGCGATTAACCCAGCAACAGCGAGACCGATCTCTTTTCTCTTCCATTCAACATCCTCTGGAGAAGAACGGCCACGCATGAATGCCTGTCCCAGAGATACGAGGTACGCCGCACCCATAACCACCCCGTCCAACGGTTGAAGCCCTCGAACTGGTTCGGGTACTGTGAGGATGGCGACGAGGGCAAGTATTCCTAAGTACGGCACGGTGAGGACGTGGACTGCATCACGACCAATACGGAGCAAATTCTCCTGCCGGTGCTGTTCATGGCCTGCTTCTAGCCTGTTAGACTGGCCAGTGGATCCATTACTGCCACTATCGTCATTCTCACCGTTTCCGCCCCCAAACTTTCTGTGCGAGACACAAAGTAGGCAGTCGTGACGATGAGGGGAACGGAGACGATGTTGGACCCGAGCATCATTCCGAGACCGATATCTGAGACTCCTCGGTAAGCACTGATGGTATTAATACCGATTTCAGAGCCAGCAGCGGCGATCCCGACGAGTGCACCACCTGCAACGGCGGTCAGACCCCACTGGCGGCGGACCTTTTTGAGTGGTGCACTTAGTTTGTCAGCCCCCCAGTGAGCGACGAATGCACCGATAACGAGAACACCAGCCCAGATGAGGAGTGGCATTTGGACCATTTGGAGGTACTATGTTTACCTAATAGAGCGCACCACATACGTGTTATCCGGATATCCATCACACAAAACTGCGATCTTCTGGAAATATACTAAGCAAAAGCGATGAAAGCGGAACCCGTATGAGCGATAATTCTATGACCTCATCAGTCGTCGCCCTGACGGGAGACAGGAAGCCGAAAGTTGATCCCGGCGTCGCTGAGCTGCCATCTGATCTCGAGGCCAGCCCAGAACAAGCCTGTCAGTAGTGCAATCCCAATAGCAGCGAACTCAGATTGGCCTATCCAGACCGGACTTACGAACAGGAGGGCATTGTAGATCCGATGCGGAAGAATCGTCTCGATGAGTCCACCGAGGAACTCGAGCGGTTCGAAGCCGAACAACCCGTCGCTGCCGTCGTCACCGTCGCCGCCGGTCTCGGCCGCGGTGCGTGACTCAAGGTCGAGCGCGGCCGCACTCTGCCCACCCGTGCTTTCGTCGCCGGTCTCGAGACGTTCTGCCTCGTAAGGGAGCGTGGACGGGACCTGCCAGACAATATCGCCGGACTGATTGACTTCTATCACTCGGTTGCCGTGGGTGTCGGAGATCAGCGTGTTGCCGTTCGGAAGTCGGTCGGCGTCGCGAGGCCACTGAATACGGTCGTCCTCCCACTGCCAGGTTCGGTTCCACTCGCCGTCCTCGCGCTGGAACTCTTGAACGCGGCCGTTCTCAGAGTCGGCGACGACGATGGCCGGCCCGCCCTCACTCTCAGAGATGTAGTCGGGGTTGTGCTGTTCATATTGGATATCGTAGTCGTTCTCGCTTCCAAGCGTCCAGTTCCCAAGCAGGCCCTCTTTTCGATCGAGAAAGACAACCTGATCCTGATTTCGGAGACTGACCATGATTCGACCCTCCATTTCTCCTGATTCGATGTATTCGACGTCATTAATATGGGCCCAGTCGCGAGGGTACGAGCCGCCTTCCTCAACGGGGAAGTCGCTCTGTGCATCCCAAAGCCAGTCAACGACCTCCGTCTCGGTGTTGACGATGAACACCTGGTCCGAGACCATATCGGCGACGACGACGTGGGTCTCATTGAGACGATCCGCGTCATGCCACTCACCGGCGTATTCCTTGTAGTCGTAGCGCTCATAGATGACCTCAACCTCCCCAGTCTCGAGGTCAGCTCGTTCGATAACGTTCCGGGTACATGGCGGGTTGCCACAGGTGGGACCTTCCGTGTGGATCGTATCTGTAGCGGTGTACTCAACGGTCAGGGGATCTCCCTCGACGGGGTCAACATCGAAGTACTTCGTCCGCGTATTGTTGTAGTAGAGGACTTCTCCGTCAGGCGCGTAAGCAGTAATCGTCCCAGCTCGTCCTGATTCAGTGACAACAGTGTGATTCTCCGTCGGCGGTGCCTCCGGGACATCGTCCTTTGATGCCGTCGAAATTCCTCCTGTCGATGCGCTAGCGACCACAGTCGCCGAAAGGAGGATAATAACGGCGAAGGCGACCCGGAGTCGGTTCCGCGAGAGTAACGATCGGACGTGAGCGAGCGAGCGACGTGATCGATCCATCACGGTTCAGTTCTCCACAAGAATAGGAGCGCTGGCTGAGGTTCCATTGCTCTTTGTTTTCGAATGGAGATACTAGTATCTTTTTGCATTCCTTCGCGACTGTGGATCCACTTACTAGAATATAGATCTCAAAGGGACACCCTATGGCGAATCCGCCACCTACCAACAACGGTATCAAGACTGACCTAATACGTTCCTGCTCAAGAAGTTCGCAATAGAATTCGTCATGGGCGGTTGATCTCTGGCACGTGAAGGTTGTTTGAGGCGAAAGTTATACTTCCTATCCTGACCAGACAAGCGCATAAATAAACGTGAACAGGAAGTAGACGAGGAACACGGAGATGGCTGCCTTGAAGTGAAACGTGAAGAGTTCGTACTCCTCGTCGTCGCGCTCCTCATCAAATGCCTCACGTTCGACATCAGAACACTCCTCAGTATGATCGATGCCTCTGTGAAACGTCATAGAGCGCTTGGACCGGAACGGCCGCTCACAGTAGGGACAGGTCTCGCCTTCGTCCGTCGGCACCTTGTACTCCCGTTCGATCACGTGATCGGTCGCCATTCGTTCGACTGTTGTAATGGCGTGATGAAATGCTTGCCGTTTCGAAAACCTCACGTATCGTATTCGTCTAGTGGCCATCCCACTTTAACCTTGGACCAGTCAGTTCGGGATGTACGGCGGATTCATTGTTCCTTGTGAGACGAGATAGAGGCTCACCATCGTGAAAAAGATCATGACGACGATGAGCGGGTACTGACTCCTGATCGCCTGGAGCTTTCCAGGAAACAGTTCGAAGGAGATAGTGTGTGCGATCCACACTGCGAGGACGTGGCCGAGCAGAATGCCAGCGATCTCGATATAGTTGAACCAGCCTGGCAACGCATATCGGGTCGGGTTCGGCGGCGGGTCCAATGGCATCGCCAAGGCGTCAAGCAGCGACGGCCATAGCGAAACTCCGAACCCGACGTAGTGCGCGAGGTGATAGCCGGCCGCGATGGCCAGCAATGGCGTGGCGAACCGAAGCCCGAGGTATCGACGGGAGAGATAGGTCTCGGCCCGCTCGCGGGTCCGGTCGATTGCGGTCCAGTATACCTTCCAGAACAGGCCGAAGCCACCGACGAGAAACGCCAGATAGACAAGTAAGGGAGGTACACCAAGCCCGACGAGGAATTCAATGGTCTGGACACCTAGTGGAGTGACTATGAATCCGCTGTAGGTTAGTTCCCACACTAGCGCGAGTACAAACGCTACAAGAGAGGTGTCGGTGACGAGGTCTGCATCGCTCAACCGCGATCCAGGGTACCGCAGTTCGAACCCATTCTCGGTCCGTTGGATCGGCGCAACAGCCCCATAGCACCGAAACCATAATGAGAGAGGATCACCACGCTGGAACCACGTTTCCGGCGAAAACACGACCGCACCTGAGAGTGTAAATAGCGAGTAGAAGCCAAGTACAAGCAACAATATAGTCGGCGATGATGTCAAAGGAGCAATAACCTCAAGACCGACAAACGTCAATAATGCCACCACAGCAGGCCAAGAGCCGCACGACGTGGGATAGGATTTGTAGCCGGTTGGGAGTGCTTTAGCAATTTGTCGCCATGGGTTAAGTGCTGGCCATGGGTTCCCGACAGTGTATGCGATAATCGTTAGCAGAGTACGCCCACCAACGAACGTCACTAAGACAGTTGCGCTGACTAGTCCGATGTTCGGCCCGGCGACGCCAGCGACGAAAATAAGCACAAGTCCAAGAATACCAATTACTCCAAGTAAGAGTGATCCTGCAGTCAGTAATCGGTCTGTGGACGCT
This sequence comes from Natrinema sp. 1APR25-10V2, assembly GCF_031626495.1. Taxonomy (NCBI): domain Archaea; kingdom Methanobacteriati; phylum Methanobacteriota; class Halobacteria; order Halobacteriales; family Natrialbaceae; genus Natrinema; species Natrinema sp. 1APR25-10V2. Next base: position 118,966 of record NZ_JAMQOJ010000010.1, on the reverse strand, counting down.
CTGATTGCACGATTATGATATGTACCGATCATCTCACGGTCAGTGACAAGCATTGTCAACAATGCCGAGGCGCCGACGGTACCGCCGCCAGTCGCGAGATATAGCCACGTTGGGACGGTGACGTCAGTGTCACCTGCGGAGAGGCCTGAAGCTGTCATGCTCGCAGCAACGACACCGACGCTAGTTGTGAGGACCGTGAACGTGAGGATTAGGGCAATACTGGTCCGGCGAGCAAGAGCCGAACGGTTACTCATTGGATGATAGTTTATACTGGTGGCCCATTTACGTGTCGTTTCTATGCAGGCGCAAAGGTTTATATACATGTCACGAAGCGCTAACTATTTTTCACCAAAATATGGTGGCCATGATTTGATCTATCTACGGTTGAAAAGGTAGTATGACGATGGAATTGATTCTAAAACACTTTATGGGATCTCTATCCAAGAGCCTTTATCCAGACCGTGTGAAGATCCACTCATGTCAATCGGGTATCTCTCCGAGAGAATTTCGACTAAATGGGTAACTATCGTCGCCATCCTATTTGTGAGTTTAATATATGCATTCTATATGAGACAAATTTTGCCTTGGATACTTGGTCTTGTAGAGTTATCAGTCATCTCCGCAGTTATAATCTTGATCTACAAACTTCAAAGAGAAATTGATTAAAACTTATAGTTTAGGGAAGACTCAATGTCCCTTGACAGCTATTGGCTCAACGCTTTCAAATGAGCTTCTGTTTATAGAGATTCAAGGAGAATACCCGCGCCTTTAGGCGCGGGATGAATCCGACAACACCTCCACAGTCCACCGTCGATTGCAAGGCTGGATATTCCACCGTTCTCAATCTATACCTTTACAAGAAAAGCGAGTATAAGTGCTTATACAGGCGTTCAGAATGCTGGAAGTCCATCGCACCCACCGAGCGAAAATCCGCAACCATTCACAGGTAGTGGACTCGCTTGACCGACACGGATGGTCGGCCAGCAAGCTTTGGAACGTCGCCAACTACCACTCCCGAGCAGTCTGGGAGGACACGGGCGAGATTCCCGACCACGGAGACCTCAAAGACGAGGTGAAGACACACCCCAAATACAAGGGACTGCACTCGCAGTCCAGTCAGCGCGTTCTGGAGGAACTCGCTGAAGCCTTCAACTCATGGTACGGGAAGAGGAAGTCCGACAGTCGTGCGAATCCGCCCGGCTACCGTAAACGCAATTACTACGACGATGACGGCAACCGTGTCCACGAGGAACACCCACGCAGTACGGTGACGTGGAAACAAAACGGCATCCGACACGACACGAAGAACAACCGCGTCCGTCTCTCGAAGGGTGCGAATCACAAGGAACACCCGAAAGCGTGGGAATACATCCTTGTCGAGTACGAGACACGGCCCGGCGTCACCGTCGAAAACCTCCAACAGGTTCGTGCTGTCTACGACAAGGCGAAGGGTCGGTGGGAACTGCATCTCGTCTGCAAAGGCGAAATCGAGACACCCGTCGCCCCCGGTAACGAGTCGGCAGGTATTGACCTCAGCATCTGCAACTTCGCCGCTGTCGCATACAGCACCCAAGAAGCTGACTTGTACCCCGGAAACCGCTTGAAGCAGGACGGCTATTACTTCCCGAAGGAAATCGCTAAGTGCGATGATTCAGGTGGTGGTGAGGCCACCCGGCTTCACCACAAGTGGTCGGAGCGCCGAACCCACTTCTTCCACAGTCTCGCCAAGCACATCGTTGAACGGTCTGTCGAGAAGGGAGTCGGTCGCATCAACGTCGGAAAACTCGCTGGTGTCCGTGAGGACGAGAACGGCGAGTCGAAGAACTGGGGCAAACACGGGAACCTTGACCTGCATAGGTGGGCATTCGACCGCTTCACCTCGATTCTCACGTACAAGGCAAAAGCTGAGGGTATCGAAGTCGGAGATGTGTCCGAACGCGACACGAGCAAAACGTGTTGCGTCTGTGGTAGAGAAGCCGACAGTCAACGTGTTGAACGCGGCCTGTACGTCTGCGAAGAGTGTGACGCGGCGTTCAATGCTGACGTGAATGGGGCGGAGAACATCCGTCTCGACCTCAACGACGAAAGTAACTCCGAGTCTTCCGGGCAATTGTCCGAGGATAGGAGTACCGGCTGGTTGGCACAGCCAGCAGTCTACCTTCACGACTTGTCCAGCGGAGTCCAACCGCAGGCACAAGTAGTAGACTGCAAACCCTAATATCCCAATCTAGCGGCGCAGTACCGTGGGATTCCCGCGTCTTCAGGCGCGGGAGGATGTCAAACTGTGCGGTGTTCAATAAGTGGCTGTAGTTCCTGGGCGACCTCCGGCGGAACAACGATCCGCCGTGGCCCCTGGATGTACTGACCGTCTGGCTGGGCATAGCTGAGTTTCACTACAGCGACGCCCCTGAACAGTCGGATCGAAACGGCTTCGATTGCCTCGAGATCAATCACCTGTTCCGGTTCATATAGGTAAATCGACTGTTCTTCGAGGGCAAGTGCACCGACGGACTGCAGGAACGAAGCGAGGACGAGCGCGACGAGCGCGAACGGGAGCAACAGCGCGGCCAGGCCGGTAAAGGGGCCGGCACCGACGGCCAGTAGTTCGTTCTGCGAGACGTATCGACCAATGCCCATCAGCACACCAATAATTGTCCCCATCAGGACTACACCGACAGCAGCGTCCATCGCCCGGTCCAAACTTGTTTCAGCGGGTACGTCGACGGGGAGCCGCCGAGTAATCCGCTCGAGGTGCCGTCCAGTATGACTGGAGGCGAATAGGGCGAGAATAGTCGCGGCAAGCGCAATAATGAGGCCGATGACGATGGCCCGGCCGGCTCCGCCGGCGGCTTCACTGGCCATCCTATACAGTCGCCAACAAACGACGATGCTAATCGCGGCGAAGAAGGTGCCGACGCCGAATACCCACAGGAGTCGAACGGTCCGTGAGGTGCTGGCGTCCCATCGCCACTGGAGTGTCTCCTCGTTGACCGCAATTCCGTCCCCAGTGATGTTGACGGCATCCTTGTCCATAGTCGAACTCGTGATTCACCATGTAAAGACCGTTCGATGTTGCCTGGCTTAGATGAGAGGAGCGGCCGATACGATATAGTCTATTTTTACAGGCGCTGACACCTGAGTGGTGAATGTTAGGATACCTGCTATCATCGCGAGGCCGTGGTTCATCCCCGTAAAGCTGTATCTCCAACATACAGGGCGTCAACTATTCCGTCTTGAGAGCGGAGTCGATGGCTGACGGACAACTGATTATATACTGACCTCCATCGATGGCATCTCGAAGAACGCTGTTTCATAGCCATCGTGACGCGCGGTCTGTGGCGGCGCATCGACCATGATTTTTATCGTGTCTCCTGGCTTCAGATTTAGATTTTCCATGTTCGCACCATAGTGATGCCCAAGTTCCGGGTCGAGGGTTTCCTGAAGGATGTTGTCGAACACGGTTGTTCCATCTCGTGTCACCATAGCTGATAGCGACATCAACGGCAAAATGATGCGGTTATACGGTGTCCGTGGTGAGATAGCGAGGTAGGTTCCCTCTCCAAATCGGGATGCGTCATCGAGACGAGTCGTGATGAACGTCGCATCGCCGGACATCGTTTCACCAATCATTTGCCCTGGTAATTCCGACTTTGGTGGCGCTCTTCCAGCCGGCATATTTTCCATTGCTAGTTCGACACTCCCCCGTTCGCCAGCCTTCCCATCGACTTTTCGTATCTCTATATTATAATAAGTGTTTCTAGTATCGAATTGGAAATCAATCGTAGCCGTCGTAACATCACTGAATTGTCCCTCAAATGCACCCGTTCGACGAGTCTGCAGAGGGCCAACACGAAGGGTGGCAGTATACGTATCTTCACCGGGGAGACTAACGTTATCCCCGTAGTGGAATCCCATCGACGGTGAGTGCATCGGCCAAGGCGAAAGCTGCGTCACCATCCCGTCATCGTTACTAATCTCGAGTGCGATATTCATCGGTAGAACCGTTTTGGTCTCTGTATCCCAGACAGAGACCATCAGATGAAGGGAATCATCCTCACCCACGACGACCTTGTTCTTGTCCTGTCCAGTTACCGTCCAGAATCGATGTGGGAAAGAGTACATCAAAGTAACGGTAAGACCGTCGGCCGTAGATTTTCCGTACATATCCATCTCTTCGATGACCGCCGGATAATAGACTGCATTCGGGCGGTCTGATACGAGCGGTGGGTCCCGCCACGCGGACTCCTTCTCGAAACCGAGTGATCGTAAACAGCCACTAAGCAAAGTACCACCGGCTAAACCGATCCCCGACCGAATCATATCCCGTCGCTCCATGTTTACTACTATCGTTGCGGCATGAATACCCCTTCTGGTTCTCGTATAGAATCACTCACATCCGAATACGCAGTGTTCCCGTGAACGTTGGCTCCGAGGCCCAATACAACTCAGCCACGGTAATTTATTTTCCTGAATTGAGGCGCTAAGACCCCTTCCTCAGCGAGCGCCGAAGGCGCGAGCAGGGAGGGAATACGGAGCGACCTCACCGACCTGTATTCCCGAACGCTACAGAACGTCGTCGAACGGTTGTACAACAACCTCTCATGACTCAAAGACGCAAAGGATAATGGTCGTGCGGTTGGCCTGCTCAAGTTGAAAGCGCCGGACGAGTACCGATCGTTCACGTACCGACAGTCTGACTTCGAGCTCAAGAACACGAGTGGTCAGACCGTCCTACGGCTTTCAAAGATCGGAGAAATACCCGTTCACTTCCCCCGAGAGCTACCCGACGACGCCACGATCAAACAGGTAACGGTGAAAAAGGAACCAACGGTCGAGTGGGTCGCTGTTCTCGGTGTCGAAACGCCCGACGACCCGCCAGAGAAACCCGGGAACCCGAAGGACGTCGTCGGCATCGACGTGGGTATCCTAAAGTAGTCACACGATATCGACGGCCACGCAATCGGGTCGGTCGACCTCTCGGACGAATGCGATCGCCTCGAGCGTGAGCAACGAAAACTCTCGCGCAAAGAGCACGGCTCAAACAACTACGAGAAACAGCGCCGTCGCGTGGCCGAGTATCACGCCGACCTGAAGCGAAAGCGGCGAGACTTCTTCCACAAACTCTCGAACTACTACGCTCGAGAGTACGACCTTGTCGCAGTCGAAGATCTCGACGCGAAAGGGCTGGTCGAACTTGACGGAAACTCCTGGAACCGTGCCGGAGCGGCGCGGGGAACGCTCCTTCGGATGCTCGAGTACAAGTGTAAACGCGAAGGGACGCACTTTGTCGCTGTTGACCCGGCTGGAACGACCAAAGAGTGTGCGGCCTGTGGCGTTTCGACCGACAAACCACTGTGGGTCCGTGAACACTCCTGTCCCTCCTGCGGCCTCACTGCGGACAGGGATTGAAACGCGGACTGGAACATTCTTTCTCGCGGTATCAAGCAGGTAGGAGCGGGGACGCTCCGAATCAACGCTTGTGGAGACTGCGCTCCCTACGGGGACCCATTCGGTTCCTGCAAAGCGCGTCTTGGAAGTAGGAAGCCCCACCCTCAAGCGCGAGCCGTCAGGCGAGTGGTAGGGTGGGGTTGTTTACATCTCAAAAGCAATTAGACCGTGAGAGTCATCTCCGGCATCTCTATGAACGCCATCTCGTAGCCCTCGTGCCGAGCAATCTGTGGCGGAGCATCAACCGTAATTGTCAGTTCGTCACTCGACTGCACGTCCGACACGATTGCGCCATAATGGTAGTCTAGTTCAGGATCAATCGTTGCCTGAAGGATGCCATCAAAGATGGATGTGCCGTCCCTTTCTAACCTCCCCGAGAGAGACATGAGTGGAAGCATATACCGATTGTAGGGAGTCCGTGGCGATACTACCAAGTATGTCTCGCTATCCGTGCCACCAAACCGGGATGCATCATCAAGAGTCGTCACGATGAACGTCGCATCACCGCTCGTCGGTGCCCCGCGGATGATACCTGGAAGTGATTCCTTCTTCGGAACCTGTTTTGTGGGACCCATCTCCACATCCATCGGCGAAATTGCCCCTTTCGTGCCCTCTTTTTCCGAGGGAATATCCTCATATATAACCTCGTTGAGCTTCTCCTGGCTGAACTCGAATTCGAACGAGAACGTTGTTGGCTTGTTATCGACCTCTGCGAGGGCACCCGTCCGGTTCGTTGAGGGACTCCCCACGCGAACTTTTGCCTGATATGTACCATCGCCCGGAAGTTGTACATTGTCGCCAAAATGGAGGCTCATCGGTTGCGAGAGCATTGGCCATGGCGAGAGCTGGGTAACCTGCTCGCCATTTTGTGTGATTGTTATTTGAGGGTTCATATCGGGTGGCACGATCGTCGTGTTCCGATTCCAAACGACCGGCATCATGTACACCGAGTCATCAGATTGTATTTCGACCTTCTTCTTCTCTTGCCCGGTGACAAGCCAGAAGCGGTGGGGGAAGGAGTACGTGAGGGCGCATGTGAGGTCTCCCTGTTTGGCCATCCCGGACACCTGCATCCCCTCGACATGTGTAGGATAATAGACAGCGTTCGGACGATTCTCCGGAAGTGGTGGCTCATTGGCCGGAGTCGATCCCATCTCAAATAGTCCGGTACAGCCGGCGAACGAGCCAGCACCGAGGACGCCAGCCGTTGCGAGGAACCTTCGACGACGCATCAGCTCCCGCTGTCCGCTGGACGGGCGATAGGAAGTGCACGGTGTCGGCGTGGCGGGACCAGGTAGTTTCCTCGGCGGTTTACCTCGATGTACTGGAGAATTCCATTGTTGTTGTGTTGGCCAACCGCCGACTGTTTAGCAAGATCAGTTCCGTTCATTGCCTCTCGCGTGTCGACGAAGTCACTGATAGTCTGCTGGAGTGCAATGAAATGCAGGCCTGCCTCCCCGCCGTCAGTTGAGTTGAAGTCGCGGCGGATGATGAGCGGGCTGTCATCCTCACGGACGCTCACTATCTTCTGGGAGTGTCCGACGACGCCTTTGGTCCGAGCAGCTTCTCGGGCGTCTGGGCACTCGTCCATCCCCGAATCGGTCCCAAGATTCGCGCCCGTGCCGTCAACGGCGTCGTTCTTGGCGTGGAATGGACAGAACATCTTGGAGACACGTTGGTCTCGACTATCTTGCTCGTACCACTGGTTCAGGTTTAGCGAGAGATTCGAAAGGTGCTGCGTCGTCCCGTCAGCAAATGGACCTTCCTGAATCGTCACCTGGTTCTCGCTCGCTTGGTTCCCCTTGAAGCCAGACTTGAAGCCCATATATAGCGGCGCGTCATCGGAGACGGGCTTGGAATCGGGGATGCCGTTTACATCTTGATTCTTTGTGGGAAGTCCCGCCCCGACGAACCCGGTCCGGCGGTCGGCAACCTCGAAGATGTCAGTCAGCGGCGTCGAGGGCTGGTCGACGTCGTTCAGGGTTTTTTTGTTTCCACGGAGTGCTTCTTCGGCACCGAGCACGACCTGTGCGTAGTCGCTGGCCAAATGGGCGACCACGTCCGGCGTGTCGAATTTGGGGTCCTCAAACGGGGCGAGTGCTTCGGGGTCCGGCAGGTCGACGGTCTCGGGAAGTTCCTGGTCGAACCGGTCGAAGTAGGTAGGAGAGTAACTGACCGTGACCAGCAGGCCGTTGTTGCTCCGCTGGTAGGCATGTTCGAGACCCTGTAATGCCTCTTCCATGGCACTACGGTCCGATTCCGTCGGGACTCCCTCCTTCGTGTAGTCAAGGAAGAGTAAAACGCGGTGCCGAGGTGCAAGCGGATTCCCTGCATCGTCCGTCTCAAGTTCATCGTTCCAAGCATGCTGTCGCTGAGGGAACGACGATAGGTCAGCTGGGCCGGTCGGGACATTTATATCTTCGCGTTCAAGACAGGCACTAAAGGCCGCCATTCCACCGATAGCGACGGCTGATTTTAAGAAGTCCCTACGGGGAATGCCCCTCTTGCCAGTCATGGGCGGTCGTTGGAGTCTCCGCAGGATAGTGCTTTTGGTGCAGTTTTCGAAAGTCCGATAATGCAGAGACCCGTACCTTATCACGTCATAATCCTCGTCTAGATAGAAACTCACTATCAACCATATGAATACCATCTAATGTTTGGCACTATTCAGAGCAGCATGGCGTCAATCACGGTGAACCCTATGTGACGCCATAGAACCGACGAGTGAGAGATCCACACAAGAACGTACCCCCATCTTGCAAGCGGTGACGCCGTCACCAGTGCCGGAGCAAAGGGTATCAATCTACTTGTACCAGCACCGATGATCCATGCCATGAAGAGGCTGGTGAGTGCGGTCACCAGAAGCGTCAATATAGCAGTGGAACTTATCCACAAGTGGGTCACTAATGATCCTTCGTAGGAAGGATCCGTCTCGTTCGTGCCTAGAACATCTTGGTTGGTACTACGGAAATAGGCCATGCTGTTGTAGGCACTATAAATATTGCAGTTAAAGATGTCCGTATCTCTGCCGGGGTTTGACGGGGATCACCGCCACCACCGTCTCTGCCATCATAATCTACCCCGGCCCCGCCGCTGTCGAAGGTTAGCTATAGTAGAATCTGGAAGTCTTTGTAGTGCTACCTGATGAAGATTGGCGTGTCTCGTTGTTTCTCGAAGACCTGACGAGAGGTATGAGTAGACATTTCTGGCGATTACTATAGCAGGTCTGAATTAAACTGTTAGATCAGATGTTAAGAAGTTTGTGGCAATAGCTAGAAGACTGATTCTGATATAAGACAATTGCCGCACATCACCGCTTTCAGCGTGAGAACGATCTTCCTTTTAATCACGGTGACCACCATCAGAGGTGATATTTGGGTATACAGCCTGCTTCTAGGCTATGAGCGATCCTTGCGGTGGAGATCCATCTGCGGGAGATCTCCCTGTCCGTTGTGTCTGATGGGCCACGACTGGAGCTCAGCGTTCCGGAAACTTGGTACACGGCCGGACGGTGACGAACACCATTCTCAGAGGAGAGTTAATGCTGATTGATTACCGAGTTTACGTTAGGTTAAAATTGTGGAATAGAATGGTCGCATGGGTACTCCATCACGAAAAGACTGATCTTCCTGGACTGGCCCTGATCTGCAACTACTATTCAGATATACTTGGGCACGTTGAGCAATACGACGAACTCGTTCACTGACAATTCTCAGTTTTAATATCGGGAGATGCTCGACCGTCAAAGGACTTCACTCGCTGGTTTCGTTACTCTGGTTACCGCCAGTTTCGTTGCCACCGCTGCCACCACCTTGGATCTGGAGGTCCCCTTCCATTTGGGGGTGTGGTTCACAGCGGTATCTGACCATCTCACTGCTAGCCGTGAAATCGAAGAATAGTCCGTCACCGGGGTCTGAGACCGGTTCACCCGTCGTGAGGTCATCGATGACTTCGTCGTTACTGTTCCGAATCTGCATGTTGTGGGCGGCACCATCGCCTTCCGACCAGCCGATCGTATAATCCTCACCCTCCTGAAGGATAAGCGTCGGATTCTGCTCGCCCTCGATTGAGGATGGGGCAAGACCTTCCCAGTAACTCGTTTGACCGCTAAAATCAAGTTGCGTTCCGGGTTCAATTTCGTAACCGTCGCTGCCACCGCCACCATTACCACCGCCATTACCACCGCCATTACCGCCGCCACCACAACCGGCGACGAGCGCCGTCGATGTCGCGACACCTGCTAACTTGAACAGCCGCCGTCGGGAAACCTTCTGATCTTGTGTCATCAATTCTACTTTGTAGTCAAGAAGGATAATAGAACACCCGTCTCTTGCAGAGAAGTCAAGTCCAGATAAGAGTACAGATGCGGTGTCGCGAAGATACTAAATGGCCAATACGGGGTGGAGGACCCTGAACCTCTTTGAAGGACGGAAGGGCTAGAAACAGGTGATCAATGGCAAGTTCAAGGTCGACCCTAGCCCCGGTTGCACAAAAGTCGACGATGTTATGACCAAGCGTACGTTGCGGAGACGTACGCCCAGTCTTCCGTTGAAGGTGTCATCGAACTGGCTGAGCAAGAGGATCTCGATAGATGCCACATCGAGATCATTGATATAGGCTCCTTGACCCGGAGATGGGAAACGTCTACTATGAGCCAGAACGGATCAACCGTGATGACTTTCAGTACTCTCCATCATGTCACCGTTGAGAGGATAAGGCGATCACTGACCGGCTCGAGGGCGGGAAGATGCTCATCGGTCCAGTCGGCGTTGGAGTGTGCCGCCGCGAATGTGACGCAAACGGCATCGATCGGCGAGTGGTCCACAACCCATTCGACCGTGGCAGGGCAGAGAATAAACTTGTGGCCGTGGGCGTCATGGCCTTCCACCCTAGTTGGTCGCTTGTCTCATCGATCGCAACCGGATGATTATCCTCGTTCATGTGGCAATCTCGACCTCAAGCGGCGCCATTAATTCGAACTGGCTCTCGAACGTGGCAGTTCGTTTGAGCGTGACTAATTACTTCCCATCCTAATCAATTTCGCTTGAAGAACTACTCAGGAGGCCTATTTGAAAACTATCCCCCACTGAACAATGGAGATTTACTTCATTAGAGAGGGCTACGGAACGAGTTATACGAGACCCAGTAGTGTTCGCCGCTGCTCGGCTTAATCTTCGAAAGAAGAAAGCTCCGAGACACGGAACCTATCCAGCAACTGGCACTGTCTAGTTCTGCACCTCCTCGATCGGCGTCTTTCCGTCGAGAGCTTGATGCGGTCTCTGGCGGTTGTAGTAGTGCATGAATTGTTCAAACCATTCGCGTGCGCTCGACCGACTGCCCACCCACGAGTTGTGGAAGCGGTCGATCCGCATTTTGAGGGTGTGAAACCACTTTTCGATGAGGTTTCGCTCGGTGTAGTTGACCCGACCGCTCAATCCTAACCGAGCAAGGGCAGTCCGGTACCCGAACTGATCAACGAGAAATACGGTGTCGGAGAGATCGTATTTCTCGTCGAGTCGATGCAGAAACGCAGCTGCCGGATCGGTGCCATGCCGACCAAACAACGCGACATCGAGAATCAGCTTCGTCTCGGTGTCTATTGCAGCATATAGCCAAGACCACTCGCCGTTGATTTTGACAGCGGTCTCGTCAACCGCGACCCTTGACGGCTTCGCCGTCGGCGGGTCGCACCCGCTGTCAGCCAGCCGATGTACCCAATTCCAGACCGCTCCATGTGAGCGTTCAACGCCTAATTCAGCTAAAATCGTTGTTGTCTCTCGAAGAGAACAACCTGTTTCGTGGAGACGGACGGCGAACGCCCTGACGGGCGTCGCCGTCCGCTCATTCTCCCAAGATTCTTCTAAATCCGCCGCATAGCTCTTACTGAGCAGGTCTGCGAGCATCTTTGGACAAGAAACTCAACGACCTGCTCACTTCTCAAACTGACTCAACTAGACAGTGCCCAGCAACTCAATGACTCTTAACCTGTAGCTCAGCTACTCGCGGTCGCCCTTCTAGGTGACGGTGCGACCCCAGGTAGTCGCCTTCCCCCAGAGGCCGGACCACATGCACTCCAGTTCGAAGATCTGGGAATTATCTACGAACAGGTTAATCTCGGGCCCGAAGTTCTTGATGTACTACTCGAACATCTTTGGTCCCGGCGCCTCAAACACGAGGTTCTCGATCCCAAGTTCATTCGCGATCTGGTAGGCGACGTCGGTTCGCCACCCGGTGACCTCCTCGGTGATACCTTCGGCTTCGACCATCAGGAGGTCGCGCCCGCCTCTAGGTGGCGACGGCCCTCCTCGATGGCCTGCTCAGAATCCTGCTAGCCCTGCTCCTCGAGGATCAGATCGGTAGCGCCGCCAGCCCCGAACTGAACGTTGATCTCCGGCTTCGGGTCGATTCGCAGTCCTCGGCGACAATCTCCGTCATCCGCACCATGTCGTCGGTTCCGATAGCGAGGAATCCACTCGATAGCTCGACGATGTCGAACCCGAGCCGTTCGGCCTCCTCTAGCATCAGCGCAAACGACCCGCCACTGAACTTGTAGATGTCCACGTACTGCCCCATCGTCTCCAGGATGTCCTGTAGCTCGCATGGCCCCATCAGGTCGTAGTACGGACCCCGGATCTCCGAGATTCCTTTCTCTCATGGCTTCTCCTCGCGTTCGTTGTGGTGCAAGAACTCGAAGGTGCGATCGACCATAATGCGGTAGTAGATTTGGTCTCCGTGTCCTTAAGTGGGGCAATGGCCAGCTCAATCGGATCTTGAGGGCCGTCACCTCCCAAAGACCTAGCGACGCGAACAGTCTGACAAGTCCTGTTCAACGAGTCGTGCAACGCCCTACGCAAGCAGGTTGACAAGGTAGTCGACGGTATGCGACTCAAAATCCCTGATCGTTACGACGACATCGTCACGGCGGTCCTCGTCGAATCTGGTGCCCGCCGTGTTGTACATTGCGGCGCCGACCGGTGACGCGGTCTAGCCGTGCCCCCACAGCGTACAGTCGGTACCTGGGTTTGCACGCTGGACCGTCCGGTGGACGATGTCCACCGGTTCGTGGCCGAGCGCGTCGATCCCGATGCCGGCTGAATCGAGCACCCGCATTTTTAGTTCCTCTCGCGTGTCCGCCGAGAACCCGTCGATAGTCACGTCCTGAACGAACTTGGCCAGTTCCTCAGTCGTTGTCATGCGTGGAGGTACGGCCGCGTGGGGGAAGTTCTCTTTGCCCGGAGCATATCCTGACACTGGGTAGTGGCTGGCAAACGAAGTTCGTGACGTCTCATTCTCTCTTACTTGGGACATCCGTCTAAAGCGACCTATAGATCGCATCAGATTGGTGGATATCCGAGAGGCCAGCAATTCATGGCAAGGTGTGACCATCATCCGCTGAATCTTCCACTGGTTCTTCTGCCCTCGGAAGGACGGTATCTAAAGAGGAATAACGCTATCCCAGATAGACCGAAATAAGTGTGAAGAGGGCGAAGCCACCAACGAGGGCGACGGCAGCCAGTCGTGCTTCATCTCCCTTGTGGGACTCCGGAATGATTTCCTCAACGGCCACCGACAGCAGGATTCCAGCCGTAAACGCGAGGAGGCCGAGTTTGAGAATCTCCGGTCGTCCACGGACGAGCCAGTAGCCGACCGTGACGCCGAGGAAGATCGGGAGTGCAAACGACAGGGACAACAATACTCGGGTTCGACGCGGGATTCCTTTCGCTTTGAAGGTGGCAATCGTCGCGAACCCCTCCGGGACGTCGGCGGGAACCTGCCCGAGTGCGAGCAGGAGTCCGAGGCTGAGACTGATCGTCGAGCCGGCACCGATCATCACACCATCACTGAAGAGGTCAACGGCGACGCCAGCGTAGATTCCCCACGCACCGGCATTGGCTTCTCCACCTGTCCGGCTGGCTATCAGATCTGTGACTCGGTCGAGACCGATTGAGAAGACGCCCCCAGCTAGGAACACAATTAGGACGAGCCATGGCGGGTCTGCTTCGATGGCCGTCGGAATGAGTTCAATGCCGACGACTGCGAGAACGATTCCGGCTGCGAGGTGTAGTGCGAGGCTGAGGGCCTTTTCTGAAATTTCAAACCGCTCGGCGACGAGGCCGCCGAAGGTATTCCCGAGGGCGGGCAGCGAACTCAAGAGCAGTGCCGTCAGATAGGTTGTGGCCACGGTAGCAATCTCCTCGATATTCGGCGGGTGGCTGGAAAACCGTTATGCCACTGGTGATTACATTCCGGAGTCAGTGTCGCACGCAATTTTCACCTCTTCTGGGTGAACCTGGCGTTTGTCGCGCTGATGCAGCACTGTATGCGGCCCTCATTTACTGGCGATCACGTGAACATGGCTTCAAGCGCTGGCAAGTACTCCCGTTAGACGGCAGTTATCTCGTGTATCCTGGTGTAATGGTCTTCAGGGCAGTGTCTAGTTAGGCCAGTTTGAGAAGCGAGAAGGTCGTAGTGCGCGTTTGGCCATGTGGCCCGTAGATCCGCTCAGCGAGTGCTATTCGGCGGAATAAGATGATTATTGGGAGCGCGAGCGGACGGCGATTGCGTCAGAGTGTTCGTCGTCCGTCTTCACGCGATCGGTTGTTCGCTTCGAGAAACACAAGCAATTCTTCGCTTGATCGGCGTGAAATGCACTCATTAGACAATCTGGCACTGGGTACATCGGCTGACAGCGTCTCAGACCCGCCGACGTTCACAAGAGCGCTGCTCTCGTGCAGCTCATCAAAAACAACGGATTCTGAGTACGGCAAAGCCATCGCGGGTCACCATTGATGAGACTGCTGTCAAGAGTAACGGCGACTGGCCTTAGGTGTACGCCGCAATAGCCCTAAGAAGACCACTTCTTTACAGAGAACAGGCGAGAATTCCCCTTCCTCAGAGGGCGAGTGGGCTGGGACAGTTCACTTGCCATCATAGACTCTCGTGTATTGCAGAATCAAACGATCCTTAACATCAGTCTCTGTCTCAACAGAAAAGACATCGCCACGTTCCACATCATACTCTCGAGTAATAGCCGCTGGAATAGAGATGTCCATCGTTGCTGTCCCTTCTCGACCACGCACCTTCACCGTCTTCTTCGCCATTGACTTAAAATGAGAAGGATGTACAGATACAGCTTTTCAGACATATTTCGTAAAATGTACATAAGTAATTGTATGATTGACCTGTCCGCAATTCTTAACACGGTCGCTGGTTTACCCCGAATTGAAGCGGTGCTCGGCAAACTCGAATACATATGCAAACAATGAATACACGTCAAATCGATGCAAGCGATTGTCCAAGCCAAGTAGTCATCAACGCTATAGCCGCATACAGCAACACACCGGTCTTAGCTCTTGAACCATTATACAAGACTATTAACCCGAAAGCCCTTGACAAACTCGTCAAAAATAGGTTTGATACTTGTGTTGTTTTAAATATCAAGACTATTCTGTGATCGTCGATTCAGAGCGGGTCTGCGTCGAAGAATGATCTTTACGTCCAGAATGTACTATAGCAAGGGTCTGAGCTTCGTTATGAGCTAAAAGTATTGGTTTGATATCAGTCCAGTAGAAAATACGTTGTACCATGACCGGGTCCACGGAGACGATTGAGATTGAGAACGTGGTTGCGTCGACGGGGATCGACCAGGAACTCAATCTCGAACAGTTAGGAGAGGATCTAGATAGTGTGAAATACGATCCCGAGCAATTCCCTGGACTTGTGTATCGGACTCAAGATCCGAACGCCGCTGCCCTCATTTTCCGGTCGGGGAAAATTGTCTCTACCGGGGCCAATAGTGAAGAAGCTGTTCACGAGTCGCTGACCATCGTTTTCGCTGCACTGCGAGAGCTCGGAATCGCAGTCACGGAATCGGTTACGATTGAGATTCAAAACATCGTCGGCAGTGTTGACTTCGGACATCAGCTTAACCTCAACGCAATCGCAATCGGGCTTGGCCTCGAAAGCGTCGAGTACGAACCAGAACAATTCCCTGGTCAGGTGTATCGACTCGAGGAACCGTCGGCTGTTGCGTTGCTCTTCGGGAGTGGAAAAGCCGTGATCACTGGAGCAAAAAGAATCGAGGATATCATACAGACAACGGAGGCTGTTGAAGCGCGACTCACGGATCTCGGCTTGCTCGGGTAACAATAAATAGTAGCATAGTTTATCTAGAAGAACTTCTGAAACTCGCGGTCAGTACAGGTGAAGTATTGAGTATGGGTCAGTGGCCTGCACGGCGCATTTTCCAGAGGTCATCATAATTGATGACTTTAACATCGTCGGTATCATTAATGTGCTGAAGTAGTTTCTCATACTCACTTTCGTCAATTGTATTAGTAATTCCGAACTCATGGAAGTTCAAGATCGTACACTGTCGGTGTTCGGCAGCAAGGTCGATACATCGTGTTGCGATATCGAGATTACTGCCGATTGTTCGCGGCAACGCTAGCGGATCAAATCCGTGGACACCAGTGAGGTTGACGTTACCAGACTGGTTGAACCCGCCCGCATAATAGTAGTTAGACGCGATATCATGGACAGTCTTGTCGAAGCTGTTGTGGGGATAGACAAGGAAATGACCACCCTCGAGTTCATTTTGAACAGCCCAGTTCTTATCTCGCCGTAGCGCGTTCTCAAGATCATTCTCCTCCATCTCCGCGAGCCGCGTATGAGTCCCGTGAGCGACGATCTGATCGCCGGCCTCTTGCCGCTCCTTGAGTTGTGCGGTTGTCATGACCCCCTCACGCTGATTACGCGTCCATTGTCGGACGGCCGCTTGAACGGCATTTACATCGTACTCATCATGCAGCGGACTTGCTCGCTCATAGAAGTCAGGAGTGCCGTCGTCCCAGCTGAGAATGACGTATCCATTGTCGGGTTTCTTGTGAGTACGTAGATCGTCAACCCATACCTCTGCATCACCAGTATTGTAAATGATAATCTGGATTTCCTCAACAACTTCCCGTTCAAGAGGCACCGAACTTTGCTCGAAGACGCCAGGACAGGTCCGGAACCAGTCGACATCGGAGTCTCCGTAAGTAACAGATCGAAGTTGATGGTGAGCGTAACCGCCGTAGATATCAACGAGTCGGATATCGATAGCAATATTCGACGGCGTTGAGGTACGCACGGCCATCGAGACATCGAGGTCACTCATATCAGTCTCCTCAATCTGGCGTGAGAGGGTGATATTCTGGCTATTTTGGGCGGAGAGTCGGATGCTTTGAGAGCCGTCAAAGGTAATGTTTTGATCGGCTTCACCGGATCCCCGAATGACCTCCCATGGCTCGAGGTTCTCGAAGTCATCAAGTTGCTTGCCGGGTTGTTTGAACTTTTCGCGGCTGTTGTACTCCGTCTCGACCGTGAGTTCTGGCGATTCGATCTCGTCTATGTCGTTACCGGAATTAGATTCATTTCCGTTCGGCGAACTGTCGCCTCCGTTGCCGTCGACATTCGAAATCGCAGAGTTCACCCGGTCCATGCAGCCAGCCATCGCGGCAAATGCAGTTACGCTAGATGCTGCAAGAAACTGGCGACGAGTATTCTGTTGGTTCGTCATCGGTGATACCCATTTTATAGACTAAGGATTGTGAATATACGTGTGTTAAATGGAATCTGCCGTATAAGCTTAAGGATGCATATATAGCCTATACCGCTGCAGATCCGAATATTACCACCTCTATAAACATTCTCAGATTGAGCATTTTAGGACTTGTTTCCGAAGGGCTCTCAACACCTACTAGTAAAATATAGAACCTAAAATATGATAATATGATGTATAATATTTCATAAACTAGTAATTTTTCAAGTCTTGATTACTGGCGTATTTTTTGAGACTCCTAAAGGGTGGAGCCCTTCTCGGATTCGACTCGGGAAGCAGTACTCAAAAATGACTATGAGCAGCGCTACCCTGGAATCTTCGATGATTCAAAGGCCCGGTACAACAAGATGTATAACATGATCGAAAACGGATTGACGACCTTGTTGACGAGGTCGATAAAGCGGTCTCGAGTGGCCAATTTAAAGAGTGCTCGAGGTCCAAAGCCACTTCCATAACTACCCCGCATCGAAATACACTCTTCCTCAAACTCCAGTATCCCGAGGCGACAAAGGTTACCGGCTACAACACGTGGCGAAACGACTTCGACCGATAGGACGAGACAATCACTATCAACGCCGAAGAAATGACGACCAAGAATAGTCGGATATAGAGTCCGTCGCCACTATCTCGCGAGAGCCACAAAATGACAAGTATATTTATTTATCCGTATTATGTGAGCACGTCTACTGATTAGATGATTCGATCCTGAAAATACTGCAGATAAACACTTCTGTGACACTGCGCTTTCGTGAAGTGAACCAACGACCATTTGATCCGTTGGTTCTACAGGTGAGATATGGATCGACGGACATATCTCGGCACAGCCGGAATCACGGGACTCACTAGTATTGCTGGTTGCCTTGGAGGAACGTTTGGCAGCGATAACGGGAACGGAAACGGAAGCGAAAACGGAAGCGGAGGCAGAGGCAACTCCGATACCGTCCTTAAGCCGCCAGAGAGGGACCTGAGCGAGGCATCACATCCGAGTTACGGCGACGAACTGCCTGCGCTCAGTCTTCCTGATCCCTTGGCTGGCGAAACGATCTCAACCGAGCAGTTCGAGGGCGAACGGGCCGTGTTGATGACGTTCGTCTATACAAACTGCCCTGACGGGGTGTGTCCGGCGCTGACACTACGATTGCGCCGTACTCAGGAAGTCGCTGCCGAAGAGGGCTTCAGCGACGATGTCGCACTCCTTGAGATGACATTCGACCCTGAGCGTGACACCGAATCAAAACTGCGGACGTTTGCCAATGAGCAGGGTGTCGATGCCGAGGCCGAAAACTGGCACTTCCTCAGACCGGAGACCTACGACAGTGCAAAGAAGATTATGACCGAGGATATTGGCCTTCCCCTCAAGAAGACTGATGCCGAAGAGTACGACGACCTTGAGTACGTATTTCCTCACTTCGCCCTGATCTTGCTAGCCAATGAGCGTGGAATCGTCGAACGAGCGTATCCGAAGGGCAGCTCCATCGACCCGTCGACGGTCGTTGGTGATGTCGAAACAGTGGTGTCAGAGTAGATGCGCCGGCGTGACGTCCTCGCTGGGATCGGCAGTCTGGGCGTCATCAGCGGTGCGGGAGCGGTGGCAATCTACGGCCTGCCATCGGTCAACGACGAATCCGACGATGAACGCGAGCCGGTCGATCCCCTCACAGTCGAGACAATCGAGGCACCTGGTAGCGAGGCCGGCAAGGTTCGTGTACCGGCAACCAACCAACCGACGTTCGTCGACTTCTTCGCGACATGGTGTGACCCTTGTTCGGAGCAAATGCCCGCGCTCATTGAGGCCCATGATCGGCTTGGTGACGACGTGCTGTTCATATCAGTCACAAACGAGGCGGTCGGGCGCTCGGTGACGAAAGCGGAGGTCGTCGACTGGTGGAAAAACCACAACGGAAACTGGACGCTCGGGATCGATCCGACCGCAGAACTGAGCGCCCAGTACTCCATCACCGGCATCCCCTATGCCGTCGCAATTGACGCCTCCGGGCGCGTACAGTGGTCGGCAAGTGGGAGAAAATCCCCAAGCGAGTTCGTTGACGGCATTGAACGAGCACTCAAGAGCGACGGGGCCGAGGGAGAATAACGATGGTCGACGCGACGCTTACTACCTCAGTCGTGTTCGCGCTGTCGACTGGTATCGCGACGTTTTTCTCCCCGTGTGCGTATCCGCTACTGCCTGGTTATGTCGGCTATTACGTGAGCCAGACCGACGGCGAGCGGGCATCTCTCAGTGGTGCGCTAAGCCGTGGCTTGCTCGCTGGGCTTGGCGTCCTCGTTACCTTTACGGCCCTGCTTGGAGCGACCTTCTGGGTGGGTCAGTCAACGCTGTCGTCAGTCAAGTGGTTCGAAGGCATAGCCGGGCTCCTCCTGATCGGGTTCGGCATATTGATTCTCATCGATCGTGCCCCGTCGCTTTCAGTCCCACTCCCGAAGCGGCGCTCAAGTGTACTCGGTTTTGCCATCTTTGGTGGCGGCTATGCGCTTGCCTCGGCCGGCTGTGTCGCGCCGCTGTTCATCAGCATCGTCACCCGCGCGCTCTCGCTGTCAACGACTGATGCGGTGATCCTCCTCGGGATCTACGTTAGCAGCGTCGTCGTCCTGATGGTCTCGTTGACCGTCGTGACAGGGATGGGCCTCGTCGCCAGCGCCGGTCGATTCGCTGCCTACTCTGGGCTGCTCAAGCGGATTGCGGGTGCAGTGATGATTATCGCTGGCCTTGGCCAGCTATATCTCGCCATTGTCGTCTTCGACCTGGTCTCATTGCCCCCGTTCTAAAATTTCGTTTAATAAGTGGCGGCGCAATCTGTGTATCGTTTTTCGTGTCGTGTTGAGATGGAGATCAAAGATCGCATTCACGTTAGTCCCACGAGTAGCGTGATCTTCAACTGCTATATCATCAATTTAGGCTCAACAGTCACAGAAATGTTCAAAAGTGAAACTTTTTGCTCAGGAGATGTCGAGTTTCACATACTTATTCCCTGTTAATTTTGAAAGGGTGAAGGTTAGTTGTTGGCCCGCTTCGGTATACGGCGTAGAGTACAATAATAGCGATCAGAAAGTCGAAGCTGTGTTCAACAAGATGGTGGACGGTCATCGGTACCAGTCCAAAAACAGTACCGAGCCCAACTATAGAGCGGGCAACGAGCATTCCAAGCGCAACTGTAATCAAGAGATAGCGGGCCGTTCGTCGCCTCAGATATGATATAAGGCCTACACCGAATAGAAGGATTGTCCCGATAACAGCGAGGATGATTATCGCGATGAGAACTGGCGCTAGCTGTGGATCTAGCCATCCACTACTGAGTGAACTTAAAGCGAGCATACAGATGTGATCCGTATTTGGTTAGAAGGCTATCTATGTACTTCGGTGTAAAGCCTTCAGGAAAAATTTGTTATATAACAATAGGATACTATCTATATATAAATAGTGAATATAAAAGCATTCTCTTTATCTAGCCTTCCTGCCTCTTTAGAATGGTCGAAAGTCGTTATGATAGTTTATATATATATATAATACAATCTATTCTGTTTGACATTCCTGCGTAGAAGAATGCAAGAACAGACGAATAAACATGTTCCGGTGTGGGGCTCAAATTACACGTCAATTGAGTTTCTCAAATTAGCTATTTGGAACTGATAATCCTTGGTAAATTGGATTATTCCTAAACAGTGGGAATCCCCCCTATACTCATATTTGGTCTAATGCTACTTGCTAGACAGCCACTGCCAGGATACAACCAGATAACTATAATCATCTCAAATAATGTATAATATACACACCACGGTTAGATCTCATGAGACATCAGACCAAACAGAATCAACTGAGTCAAGTATAGTATGTCCAGAATGTGATGGACAGATTACCAGCGATGTTGAACATGGTGAGACAACGTGTAGTGAATGCGGGCTTGTCGTTGATGAGAATATGATTGATCGTGGCCCTGAGTGGCGAGCGTTTGGCGATAGAGAGCGTGTAGAGCGTAGTCGAGTTGGGGCACCGACAACCGAACTTAGACACGATAATGGTCTCAGTACGATGATTGGTTGGCGCGACAAAGATACGCACGGAAATCACCTCTCTTCGGAAAAACGAAAACAGATTCAACGTCTTCGAACCTGGGATAAGCGGTTCGCTACGAAGAATGCACAGGAGCGTAATCTCAAGCATGCCTTTGGTGAGATTGATCGAATGGCATCAGCACTTGGGATTCCAAAATCCTGTCGAGAAACTGCTGGTGTTATCTATCGGCGAGCCGTTGAACACGAATTATTACCAGGCCGATCGATTGAAGGAATGTCAACAGCTAGCTTGTATGCCGCTGCTCGCCAACATGGAACGCCACGTACACTGGTTGAGTTCGAGACAGTGAGCCGCGTCAAAAAGGTACGTATACAGCGGGCATATCGTTATCTGTCCCAAGAGCTCGGCTTACAACTTGAACCAGCCGATCCACTCCAGTATGTTTCGCAGTTTGCTTCGGCACTTGATGTGAGTGGGGAAGCTGAACAACTTACACGGGAATTAGTTGAGACGGCGAAAGCAGAAGCCATACACAGCGGACAGAGTCCAGCAAGTATCGCCGCTGCAGCGCTTTATGCAGCTGCTCGACTATCGAATGAGCAGATTACACAAGATGAAGTGAGCGATGCCGCCCATGTGAGTTGTGTCACAATTCGAAATCATTATACAGAAATACTTGACGTATTCGCTGAGCAGGATTGACAATGGATAACGATGATCGCTGGCGTACTGATTTTTGCAACAGGTGGAGTCACGTGGATCGGTCCCCGAGAGCGGCCGGTTGTCGTGAAGGCCGCGACGCTTGCAGAGATCTTCCACCTTCCGGTGCAGGTCCACCTCAGCGGGCTCACAGTAACGTAAGCGCCACAGCCGATTATCGTGTCAGTATATCTCGGTATCCCACTTCTCATCCTACTCAGCCTTACAGCTCCGACCTTGATGGCCTGATACAGTGTGAACTCTATTCACACTATCTGTCCTGTGAAGGAGGCCGTCGACAATCGACGGCAGGCTGCTGTACGGAAACAGAAGTATTCCGCTATGCTCTCTTCCGCGACATTCGCAAGTGGATCTGCCCCATAGCGTCACTGTTAGCACGTGAGAACTAGATGAAACCAGATGACCATCATTGAGGACACTCCACTTCCCGCCGGACAAGCAGCCGTCGCTTGTGAACAACAGAGACTACGCGCGGAGGTCGCTGCGTTTCAGGAATTTGCCGAGCGGCTCTCTGATATTGAGCCTCATTGGTCTCAACGGCAAATCTCTACTAGTGGCACACTCGGTAGCTTATCTACGAGCCGACCAATGAATGCCGACCAGCCGTCGGCATTCAATACAGTCTATACGGTGTACCACGAGACTGTGCTTGACGTTGATCACTGGCAAACTACGTATGCTGAAGACACGGTCGAAGAAAGCCTTGCGAACGTGTTCCCATCCGATTTTGCAGACGCACTCACGAATCCGTCTGGGACAACATTTTCACCAATGCTTCGTAATCGTCTCATTGCTGAAGCTACACAGGTTGCGACCACTCGTAGTGAAATTCTTGGTCTGATCGATACAGACTACTGTGGCGTCCATCTCCGATCGCTTTTTTGAGTTCGTCGTGGAATTCTTCTTGATCTGATTCACCGGCTTCGGCGGCTGAACGGCGTGATTTTTGATAGCTCAATCCTGCTTCTTTCAACAACCGCCGACAACTCGGATAGGAGTACTCGACGCCATAGGTCTCCTGATAAAAATTCCTAGACGAGCGCCGGTGTCCACGCCGGCGCGTCGATCCCGACTTCCTCAGGAGGTTGGTGAACGGTTTGTTTGAACTCTTCTTGCTGTGGTTCTGAGAGTTTTCTTTTTCTTCCGGATCGATGGGCATCAGAGACAGTTTGCTCAAGCGGTTCGTCCGTATCGAGTCGAATGAGCCAGCTGTAGACCGTTCTTCGACCGGTGTCGTGCCACTCCGCAAGTTCGGTCTGCGTCACCCCGTTCTTGTATGCAATCGCCGCTAACAACCGTTGTGTCGGCTCGTTTCCCTCAACCTTGTCAAGGGCATCTTGGAGATCTTCGACGGAAATTTTGTCGAGATGGTCTATTGCGTACAAGTAACAAGCTATCGGCGGAAAATTCTAACGGTTACTATAGCGGGCACGAACGAAAGCCGACTTATTAGCCGCGATGCGAACGGGACGTGGACCGACGCGGGACAAGTGCCAGATGGGATTCGATCGCTCGCAGAGTAGACCAAAAACGACTGTCTTCACCTACCGTTGCCGAATCTGCATTGGGAGGCCGTTCTTTGTCTGTGTGGTAATCTCCGGTTCGATCGTGATTGTTGGATCTCCACTAGCCCACTCGAGGGTCCACTGTTGGCCGATCGTCGCTAACACGAGCATCGCCTCAAGACGAGCAAACTCCCGACCGATACACGTCCGGCGACCACCACCGAATGGGATGAACGCATGGTCAGCGAGTTCCTTTTCAAATTTTTCTGTCCACCGGTCGGGCTGGAATGAGAGTGGATCGTCGTAGAACCGCTCATCACGATGAGCCGAGATAATGGACAGATGAACTTCCTCGTCGGCCGGGATCTGGTAGCCATCGACCTGGACATCTCGAGTCGTCTCCCGGGGGATCGTATGGATAGGGGGATACAGTCGGAGGGTCTCAGTGACGATTCGGTTTGTGAGATTGAGGTTTGTAATGTCTTCCGGTGTCGGTGGTTCATCCCCCAGAACAGCATCGAGTTCGTCGTGGAACGCTTGCCGGATATCAGGATTCATCGCCAGCGAGTACCAAGCAAATCCGAGCGCCGCGGCGGTGGTCTCGTAGCCAGCAAAGATCATTGTGAGCATCTGGTCTTCGACTTCCTCCGTTCTCAGACGGTCTTGGCCACTTGCCTCGCGTGCCTCGTGGAGCTTCGATAAGAGCGTCTCTTGCTGGAGGTCGTTCGACTGTGAACTGTCCGCTTGTCCCGAGTTTGCACTGTACTCCGCAAGCAGTTGTCGAACTTCCGTTCGGAGACGCTCTACTGAGTTGCCGAACTCCCGTCGTGATGGTGTTGGAATCCAGTTCGGTAAGAGCCATGACGTCGGCGCGAACCATTTGTTGAGTCCTTCCGATGCTGCACGGAGATCGTTGCCTTCCCCCGGAGGTAATTCGCGGCCAAAGAGTGTTGCAAAGAGAATCTCTATTGTGAGATCTTGCATCTCCGATTCTATATTTCGAGTTTCGCCTGGTTTCCACGTAGCGAGTCGCCGTTGCGTAGCGTCGACCATATACTCGCCATACCCCCTGATTCGATCCCGATGAAATAATGGCTGGAGGATTCCTCGCTGGCGACTCCATTGCTCTCCCTCTGTCGATAGCAATCCATTGCCAAACACCCGCCGAAAGTCCGCGGTCTTTCCGAATGCGTCGATGTCAGTCACTAGCGCTTGTTTGAAATACTCCGGATGGGCTAAGACGTAAACGTCGACGCTAGGAAGTTCCATCCGATAGAGGTCTCCACACTCGTTCGTCGCGCGGTCAACGAACTCAAACGGACTTCGAGCAAAATCGAGCGTATGACCGATCACTGGATGCCCTGAGGGCGTGGGAGGGAGACGAGCGTTTGGATTCATAGTAATTCATCCATACAGAACATAAATAAATCCACTGTAGATCCATGCTCAATTGGTAGTTATTTATGTGGTGTGGATTCCATATTGAGCTTGGTTATATCGAGAACCAATAAAATTGAATAACTATTAGATTAAAGAGACAGATTGGAAACTCAATATGGGGGATACAACTGTGACTGGAAATATACGCCGAGCAAAGAACCTCCTTACAGGCGAAAAACTCGTTGTCCGGAACGTTATCAATGAGACAGTCGACTCGGCGCGTCTGGAAGTTTTACGAGCTATGGGAGATTTCTCGAGCCCCGTGGCACAGACTGATATTGCCCAACAGGCTGATATCTCCCGACAGGCCGCCTCTAATCATCTTGCGGTTCTCCGAGATCGTGGATTCATCAAGAATCAGAACACGGGGATTGAGCTAACCGCTGGTGGTCTCTTACTCCTGGATGTTATCGAGAACTGTCTTCAGACGGTCTCGGTTGAGGGGCTATCGTTTCTGACTCGCTCTGTCCATCCAATTGGCGTATTAAGAGCACTTGAGGGACAATCATACCGTCCGAGTAAGCTAGAATCAGCAGTAAGCAGTTCCCCGTCACGTCCCACAATTGGGCGTATCCTCAAGGTCTTCGAAGAGTATGGATGGAGCCAAGATGGCGGGGGACAACAGCAGATCACATCTGCTGGAACACGAGCCCTGAATGCCTATGTTGATTTAGCGACGGCAGTTAAGCAACTCATAGAGAAAGCGCCATGGCTACAGCGCCTCCCGAGAGAAGATGCGACCTTTCCAATTTCAGAACTGGCTGACGCTGAGTTAATCATTTCTGACCCCACTCACCCCTCCTCAGTACTTTGGGCAGCTCTCAAGCTCTATGACCGACGAACAAGTCGCTTTCGAGGGTTCTGCTCTATCTTTAATCCAGTTCTGTTCCACGCCTACCGAGGGTTACTTGAACTTGGCATTGAATGCGAGGCTATCCTTGATTTGCCAACCTATGTTGAAGCCGCCGAAAACCCTCAAACCCAGTATGTGGTCCACAGCTCGACGTATAACAACTACCAGCCCCTGGTCCTCGATCGTGCGCATACGCTCGGTATCGGAATCTACGATACTCGCAAGGTCGCTATTGGAGCGTACAATGAATCCGGTAGTGGAAAGCACATTGCGATGATTGTCAGTTCTAACAAACGACTCGTCGAATGGGGAATTAACTTGTACGAGTCCTATCGCGCGCAAGCTCGACCTGCCTCCGAACTGGAACCAGAGTCGGTATAGAATTCATCAAACGCCCGTCTATCGAGATTATTTCCGGGTTACAGATAGATTCATCTGAGGATTAAATAACAGTACGGGTTACATACATATTGACGGTGTAAACGCCAGTGAAAATATAATCGTTCTCCTCGAAATTTCGCTTGGTGAGAACCAGTGGAAAAACAGTCAATGGAGATAATTCAGGACCGACTCGCTCGAGAAGCACCTTCACTCATCTCCACCTGGCTCATTGATGGTAGCGATGAACTCCTTCGGTTCAGCGTTCGAGTCACGCGATTACTGATTCATCGAGACTCTGATAGAAACGGTGACTCTGTGATCAGTACCCCGCACGATGAGGACCTTCTCTCGAGTTTCCTCAGTCAGCGACCGGTCTGTGAGTAAGAAAATGGTGAAACGAACCACCACTACGACTATCTCGGTTATGCCCGCCGACGCCTTGTTCCTCAGTTGGGCGACCGGTATCAACGCATCGGGGCTATTCCGCGAGGCACTCGCCGAACAGATGGCGTACCGTGACATCGAGCGGGACAGGCTCGTTGCACTTCTCGAGGAAGCGCTCCGCGACGACGATCGTGACCTCGACGACCTGATCGAACAGACCTCGTGCTTCGAGGACCTCGAAAACCTTCTCGACACACCAAGCGTCAACTCAGTTTCCCATGAGTAACCGTTCATCCTCCACGGCAACTGAATCGTCTAGTGAACACCCTGCTACCAACGAAAAGTCCCCGACATCTCGTCAAACGAGACCGCGAGTGCAGTTGCTTTTCACCTCTGTTCCACCACAGCTTGTCTCACTCGCAATTGGACTCCTCTTGTTAATTGTTGCAGTCGGTCCAGCGACCGCTCAAAGCGATGTCGGAGACGTTTACTGCGGCACCGGTGTCGAGACTGGTATCGGTATTGTTTTCGGCGCTGTTGCTGGTCTCGGGCTCCCTGCAACTGGTCTCTATGTTGGCCGAGCTGGCCTCTCGTACATGCGTGCTGGTGGAAATCCTGAAAAGAAGAACCAAGCCAAAGAGAAGCTCGTAATGTCGGGTATCGGATTCGGCATCATCGTCCTTGCCCTCATTTCACCGGAACTTATCGACAAAGTCGGTAGTCAGATGGGATTCGGCTTCTCTGACTGTGTGAAACCGTTCTAACACAGCGGACAAACCATTTCACCGAAATCCAATGACCACGTCACGTGCGATCTCCGTCGCCGTTGCGTTCCTCGCCGTAAGCGGAGGCATTGCGAGTCTGACTGTAGGTGTCGCTGCAGCTGCCCCAAACTCGAGTACGGCGATTCCTGCTGACGGACCGGATTACGGTGTAAACGAAACGCGGTTCCCGCTGTTGTGGTCGGAAGACATCGATAGGGAGGACCGCTCAAGTGAGGAGTTCACGAATACCGTTTCTTCCGACGCGGAGTTTTCCGCTCGGCTCGCAGGGTCGACGGATGTTCCGTTCGAAGAACCGGTTGAAGACGTCGAAACCTGGAACAGTGGTGACGTCCAGGATTTCACCCCTGGAAATGAGAAGACGTCAGTTCATCCCGAGAGAGCACAGCTTGAGGACGGGCGCTACATCAGGGATGCGTACGCGAGCATCTTTGTAGTACAGCCGTCGACGGTGTTGCATTCAGGAAACAACTCGACACAGTACATCGCTCCAGACGGTGAGATCCTCGCGATAACCGATTACCGAGTCCGTGTTCCAGATGACGATACCACTGGCTCGGTCCGCAATCAGTGGTCGATTGCTGAGACAGATATTGACAGTGTCGAACTACGCGCAGACGGTCAGGTACTCGACTCCGGTGACGATCATCGCTCCACTCTCGAGTTCAGTGGACTGTCAGGGACACAGAACCTCTCCGTGGACGTTGCCATCTCCGTTCGTCTTCGCCATGAAATACGAACGTGCGATGATTACGACAGTGAGGCAGACTCCTGTGATGAGTCGTGGGAGACTGAAACCGAGAATGTGAGCGAGCGGGTAACGGCAACCGAATCCCGTCAGACGGTCGTTACTCGGATCGACAATAGTGCCGGGAAGCGCGTGACGTTCGAGAGTAACGAGAATCGCACTGGCGTCGTCGTGCACCCGGGCACTAGGTGGACAGCAATCGATGTTGACAGTACCGCTCGTCTTCGTGGAAATTGGCGGTTCTACTCTGCAGGAGTAGACGGCTGGCGCACGATGGTGTCCCAAACGGAAGGGGACACGACCCGGAAGAACTCATCCGTCCGCCCAGCGCAAATTCACGCCGTACCGGCGCAGAAACGGCCAGATATGCCAAGCGAGGCGACGGATACTGCTGAGCCACCGTTGGTTATCGAAGAAGCCTGGGGGAGTGAACAAGACGGTCCCTCCCTCCCGAACGAGATCGATATTGCGACTGTCGATCGCTACGTGAACGCAACGTCAGTCGCCGTCCAATCGGAGACGCTTCCAGCAGCGACCTTTGACGAGGTGACCGTTCACGGCATCGTCCGTGGCCAGTCGCAATCCATCTCGATTGATGACAACGGAACCGTTCGCGAAACGAACCTCGAATTGACGGTCCTCGAAGCGAACTCGTCAGGGGCCCGCGTTCAGGCAACTGTCACAGAGAAGGCGACCGGTGATCCGATCACAACCGGCCGGGTCGAAGTTGGGAATCAGTCCACTACTGTCAACGCTAGTGGAATGGCCGTTCTCGAACTCGAGAATCGGCCGTCTGTAGTCGTTGATGGGCAGTACATTCCAACGGAGTGGTGGCGCGCGAATCAACTGTACTCCGCAGCGGAGGACCGGGCGAAGATCCCACCGAAATATCCCGGTTTCCAGAAGATCGTTCAGTTGATTCTCGTAACACTGCTCTGGTTTCTGCCGGTCGCTCTGGCTGTCTACGGTTTCGACTACCTGTCCGGAGGCACGTTCCTCGGACTTACAGATCAACAATGACAGAAAATTCCAATACGGATGGCAGTCGTATCGCTCGCAGGTCAGTTCTTGCTACCCTCGGCGTTAGTACAGCCACTCTTGCTGGCTGTGCGTCAGGGTCAGACCCATCGAACAATAGTACAAATGGAAACGGAATCAGTGCTGGAGATAGTGATGTCTTCACGTCCGTCGAGATAGCGGAGGAGAGCCTCGAGATCGAAGTTGCTGATGATACGTCGGTTGAGTTCATCAATCTCGTTGATCCGAGTGGAGAGCTGTATGATCAACAGCGTCTCGAGAACGGCGAGACTGAGACATCGTTCGAAATTCTTGGCCGATATGAAGATGACTTCCCCACTGGAAAATACGAGCTAGTCGCCCTCGATGGAGACGATCAGGTCGATACAACGACGCTCACGCTCGAGGCTAACTGTACAATCACAGATGTCCTGTGGGCGGCAGAGAATCCCGACATGGGGTGGGACAAAAACTCGCCTACTTGGGAGACATATGCGGCAGTCGTTATTGAGAACACGGGGACGATTCCATCGTTGCTCACTGAACTCGAGTGGGAAGGAGCTCCGGTTGCTCGACTGCAGTCGAAAAAATCGCAGTCATACTACCACGAGGCACGCTTACCGCCGGGGGAGACTACTGTTTATTCTAAGGGGTCGGTCTATGCTACAGATGGTGCAGTTCACTCGCTGAACTGTAGCGATCTCGAGACAGAACCGATGACTGTCACGGCCGTCGTTCAAGTCGGACCAGATCCATCATATACTCAGGATATTGAATATGGGGGCGATCAATCGTGTAGTCTTACCATCGTCAATAGCGACTCTACTAGAGGTTCATTTAGCGAGGGTGAGAGTTGAATGGGATGGCTTCAAAACGAAGTTGAGACTGCAATTGAGAACGTCATCGAGGATTTCACCGATGCGCTTCTCGGCCTTGTCAATGACATTTATGAAGCGATCTTAGGTCCAATCGTCGGTGTTCCAACCCCCAAATCAGATTCGGGGTATATGGTTGTCGGAACCCCGGACAATGCGCCATGGGAGAGTCTGTATCAGGACGTATACCTCTCATACATCATGCCGCTGGCGATCATGCTGTCGGTTATCGCCTTTGCGTTTGTTGGACTCCGGGCAGGTTCGATGAGTGAGTACCGACGAAAACAGCTCCTGCGACGACTTGGTCTCGTATTTATGGGGACTTTTGTTTGGTTTCCACTTGTATCGATTCCGTTACAGTTCATCGACGCAGTAGGTATGACGATTGCCCCAATCGACGAGATGTCGGCAGGACTCGGTGGCCTCATCCAATCCTCGCTTGGGGGCGTGTTCACCATCCTTGCGATGGTCGTCATATCGAACTTCTTCTTAGTTATCGCAGGGTTTGTCGTCGCTCTCCGATGGATTGCACTCTGCGTCTTGACGCCGATCATGCCGCTACTAGGCGTCCTCTGGTCGATGGAAGTCTGGCCGTTTAGTCCTGCGGCAAACATGGCACGCCGAGCTTCAGGGATCTATCCAGGCTTAGTGCTCGCTGGGATTCCGCCAGCTATTCTCTTCCGAATCGGCTGGGAGGTTGGCGGTCTCGAAACATCTGTTAAGGGCCTCTTTTCGTTGTTCATCGGATTAACGCTGATTCCTGCAGCGATTATCACGATGATCATGACGGTGTACTGGAGCAGCCCGGCAATACGGACCGTCGCACAGAAGGGCGTCTCGGCAACGAATCCTACAGCAGCCGCATCCGGGGCTGCGAAGGCAAAACGTACTTCTGGAAAGGCTGTCCGGGGGGCCCGAAACGTCCATCGAGGATATGCGAACAATCAGGTTGGCGCAGTCACGAAGAGTGGCCAGACGACGCTCGGGGGTGGCAACTCGAAAGCCTACCAGCTCGGATCATCAGCCCGCTCGACGAAGGCTCACGCTGGTCGGTACAATAATCTTCGGAAGTCGAAGACGGGCCGTATGCGAGACAAAGCCGCCGATGACGCTCGTAAAGCCACACAGAAGACATCGACTCGAGCAAAGCGCGGGCTCAAGAACACGAAACAGAAGGTCTCACGGTGGTAATTTCGTATGAGTACGAATACAGCTGATAGCGAGTATAGTACGAGAAAGATCCATCAATCACTGGGCGGCACTACGGCGTTCTTTCGAGGGTACACGATCGGCGAACTCATGCTGTTTCTCTCAGTGGCGTTCGTCACTGTCATCGCAGCGACGTTCGTCCCTGCTGCACTGACGATCCCGGTACTGGGATTCGGAATCATGCTCACGATCCTCCTGTTCTTGCTCCATAAGGTGAAGCCCAGATACCTCTGGCTCACCGAGTGGCTCGCTGCCCGCTTCGGCTGGGCGATCCAGAACAAGGAGTATGCCCACGGTGGTGAGGACAACAGCGAGGTTCGGTATCTGACTCGCTTACAACGGGTGTACCCCCACGCTGTCGAACGAACGGATGGTGCACTCGTCGGAGCGATGCAAGTCGAGCCAGCGAACATGGCCCTCGAGGACGACGATGCATGGGCGAAGGCTGTCCAGTCGCTTTCTGAGTTCGTTAACTCGACTGTGGACTTCCCAGTGAAGATCTATATCACCAGCCGAGAGGTCGACGATGACGATGTCGTCCGTGCACACCAAGACCGACTCGGTGACGCTGATGTTCGGTCACGGCCGGTCTTGAAGCGGCTTCTCGAAAAATACGTCACCGCGAATACGACCGAAAGCGGAGACATCGACTCAGAGACGACAACGATTCGCGAGTACTACCTCATCACTGCAGTGAACGATGACGATGTCGAACAATTCGATGAGACGGGTGACAGCGTCCTCGCCTATCTCGCAGAGATGCCTATGGTAGGTCGATTCTTCGACCGGTTCCAGACCGATGAGCTAACTGACCCTGAGCGTGAGCGACTCAAAGCAGAGCAACTCGAGTCACGACTCACACAGCTTCGACGCGGCGGCTCGTCGCTCTACCAGTGTTCAGTTGGCCCGGTTGACGCATACGACCTTGCTCGGATCACGAAGGAGTACTGGTCGTGTCAGTCCGAGGAGTACGCTGATATCACGGATACACTGGGTACGTTCCCAGTCGTCGCCCACGGGATTAGCGATGGTGTTCCAGCAACGCCCGATCCCGATGACGTCCTCGATGCAATGGACGAACAGACCAGTACGTCGGAATCAGCCTCGGACGATCGTACTGAAGAGAATATCGACGAGGGTCTCTCGATTCCATCCGGCGATTGGTTGCCAGATACGTCGACGATGCACCAGTCGGTTATCGCCCCGACGACGGTCGATTGGGAGACGACCTACGCCGTGATCAACGACGAGACGTACGTCCGTACGTTCTGGATCGAACAGTTCCCCGAGGAACCCTCGGATGGCCTCCTCGAGCGTCTATTGCTCGAGACCGACCTTCAGACGGATATCAGCATCCACCTCGACCCGTTCGACAGCCAGTCGGCCCAAGACATGATGGCGGACTGGATCTCGGATTTGAAGATCAATCAGCACGACTCGAACAGCCTCCAATCCGAGGATCTTCAGGACGATATCGATCAGGCGAAATACATGCGGTCGCTCGTTCGTGCGAACAAAGCGTCGTTCTACCGCGGTGGCGTGTTCATTCGCCTCGCCGCTGACAGCGAGCAAGCGCTCGACAATCAGACGACTCGCTTGCGGTCGATCGTCAAGGATGCCCCGGCGAACTGTACGCTCAAGGTCGCGAGCCGGTGGCAAGAACGTGGCCTCGCAACGGTGTCACCGCTCGGGACGAACGAACTCGGTCGCGATCGGATGTCCACACTGACGAATCAGGCGATCGGCGCGATGTTCCCGTTCTCGTCGAACTACCAGATGATGGACGACGGTATCGAGTACGGCTATCACGGCCACAACGGTTCTCCCATCCGAATCAACCCGTGGGAACTCGAGACCGGGCACAGCGAACTCGTCGTCGGGATGCCGGGTGCTGGGAAAACGTTCGGTGATATCATGCGCCACCTGCGGATGATGAAGCGGCGCAACGACACGATGCTCGTCCTCGTCGATCCAGTCGGCGGCTTCCGTGGTATCGCGGATGCTTTGAACGCGAAGACGATCACCGTCGGGGGCGACACGAAACTGAACCCGCTCGAGATCCGAGAGACGCCACGGCACGTCCTCAAGTCCAACGATGGTATCTCACCTCTCTCGGCGAAGAAAGACGAGGTCTACGCCATTCTCGAGAACTTCCTCGACGCTCGTGATATCGAACTCGGTGCCGAGACGGGTGTCCTCTCGTACGTCATTGACGAGGCCTACCGACAAGCAGGGATCGTCGAGGATGATGTCTCGACGCATACCTCGAAGAACTCACCGACGATCCAGGACGTCCATCGGATTCTCTGTGATATCGCCGAGAATCCAGATGAGCACAATATTGCGGCATCCGAATCCGCTCGCGAGCGTGCCGCACAATATGCAGACGAACTTGCAATCGCGTTTCAGCCCTTCCGAGAGGGCGGTGCCTACGAAAATCTCTCACACCGCTCGGAGATCAATATCCTCGAGGGCGACAACAAGGTCGTCTACATCGATCTCGGGCAGATCGAGGGCAGCGCATCAGGAATCGACCGCCAGACGTTCCTGATGCAACTCTTGCTCTCGACGATCTATCAGCAGGCGAAGAACACCCAACGGAACGTCGAACTCGCGATCGACGAAGCGCACTACCTCTTCGAGGACCAGGCGAACCTTGATTTCCTCGAGACGGCATTCCGTCACCAGCGCCACGCCGGCCTTCGAATGGTTCTCCTCTCGCAGACTGCCCAGGAGTTCTATGAGACCGAGCAGGCCGAGAAGATCATCGGGATGTGTCCGATCAAGGTCTTTCACAAATTGCCCGACCTAGGCGACGAGACAGCCGACAAAATCGGCCTCACAGAGGAACAACGTCGGTACGTTCGACGGGCTGATGCAGGGAAGGAAGACCTCGGATACAGTCAATCGCTTGTTCGCGTCGAAGAACATGGAACGTATCCGCTGCATCTCGTCGCCGACGACTTCGAGAAGCGCGTCATCAACTACGACCCAGAGGACCAGGCCTTCATCGAGCAGGCAATTCGTGAAGAGCCAGCGGAGTTGCTCGCCTTCGAAGAGTTTGTCGAGAACGAAGCCCAGCGCAACGCGCTTGCAACGCGTCTCGATCTCAGCGCAGACGCGGCCGGTCGGCTTCTTGAGGTAAATCTCACGAAAGAGGAGGTTCTCGATGCGCTCGTCAAGTATTCCCTCGAGACAGACAGTGAGAAGTCGGCTGTCCGGCCTGATGGTGGAGAATCAGGAGAGTCAGTTACTGCAGAGGAGACGACTGAAACTACGTGTGATACCTAAGACCATGACTAGGCTCAAGCGAATCAAGACGATCTTGGATTCGTCGCCACAGTACGAGGCGACACAACTCGACTTCGGTGAACACGATTCGTTCGTCCAACAGCAAGCGGATACGCCAGGTACGCTGCTGCGGATCCGCCCCTACAAAGAGAACAACGGTATAGCGGACGGGGCTGGGGTTCTCCAGTCAGTCCACGATGTGACGACGAACTTCCGCGGAAAGAATACGAGCGACCACCACTCGTTTGAGGTCTGGTTCGACAAAGGGAAGATCAAGTTCTACATGCACGCTGCCACTGAGGCAGCTGTCGACAAGTTCCGTCGTCGTGTTGGGAACAACTACGCCAACAGCGAGGTTTTCCCGGTTGAAGAGGGCTATGCGTTCCCCATTATCAACTCTGACGAGTACGTCGCTGGTGCGTGGCTCGAGATGGAGAAGATCCCCTACTACCCGATTCGCCATCACAATAGCGAGGGGTTCGAGACGGATCCCTACGGCGAGGTTACGAGCGAGATGCTGTCGCTCGATGAGAGTACCGTCGTTACGCAGGTCGTCTTCCGGCCTGCAAAACAGTCGTGGACCGACGGCGACCGGTTCAAACATAATAGCGTCGACGAACTCGCTCACGCGCTTCGGCAAGGGACGTCCGTCGGCTGGCTCAACCCTCGTACGCGACCGCCAAGCGAGAAGGACAAACAGGCCGCGAAAACCATCGAACAGCAGCGTGGTCAGCAGGCGTTCCACGTGAACATTCGCGTCCTCGCTGCCTCGAGCGAACAAGACGAAGCCGAGGCCCGTGCTCGTGGCGTCGCGGGAATGTTCAGGAAGTACTACAACGCGATCACTGAGCAGGGCCTCGACGACAAGCCCGTCTGGCATCGCCGAGAGAGCAAACGCGCAACGCGGCTTCGGCAGTTTGTCGAGCGAATGCGTGACCGCGAGTGGATCAATCAGCACATGATTATGACCGTCGACGAACTTGCCGGTGTCGCACACATCCCCAATTCGGAGATTGAGACACCAAAGATTGACTGGCGATATACACAGCGTGGTGATCGGTTGCCAGCAGATGGAAGCCGATACGCAGCTGACGAATCACCGGTAGATGGGCAGACCCCTAGCATTCCGAACGAGACAGCAGTCAGCTTTGAAGAGCCCACTCGAGAGCAGGAGGGATTCGATGGTGCTTGATCGCTTCTTCGGACCCGGCAACGAGGCTTCCAGCGACGACCGACATGAGGAGCGAGTTGCTAGAGGCGATGAACAGACAGAAGAGAACACGATCTCAGAATCGTCCACTCATCAGCAACCCGATCTCGATGACGGTGACCAATATAATATCGTGGAACAGAACACGACTCGTATTGGTGGGAAGCCGGTTATCACGGAAACAGTCGACGAGGGAACAGTTGCAGGCTCGTTCGTTCGAGAAATGTTCGAAGCTGGGATGTACAACGCACCAGCCCCACTCTGGATTGGCTACTCAGAGGATCCCCAGACTGGTTTTCGTGAGGCGCCGTTCCGTTTCGAGTCGCTCTTTCGCCACACCTGGATCGCTGGAACAACTGGCTACGGAAAGACAACCGAACTCCTGAATATGATGGTTCAGTGGGCCTACTCCGGCTATGGCTTCACGTACTTCGACCCCAAGGGTCGTGACTCTCGAGAGTTGCTCCGGATGCTCCCCAAACATCGTCTCAAGGACGTGGTTTGGATCGAACCTGGCTCGACCACCCACGAGAAGACGATCGGGATGAACTTCCTCGAGGTGCCCGAGTGTGAGACTACCGAGGAACTCGAGAACGAGATCGAAAACCGAGTTGAGAACCTGAAAGCGGTCTTCGATACTTCCGATTACTGGGGTATCAACATGGAGGCGATCACCGAATCGATGGCGCGAGCGATGATGAAATCGGAGAAGCCGTTCTCGATCATCGATATGTACTTCACCTTACTCAACGCCGAGCGGCGCGAAGACTTCGCACTCGACGTTGAGGACCCCTATATCAGAGAGTTCTGCCTCGAGATCGCGAACATGGAAGAGGAGACGATCCGCCCGCTCCTGAAACGGATCAAGTCGTGGGTCGAGAATTCGGTGATTCGTCGGATCATTGCCCATCGTGAGAGTACGATCGATTTCCGAGACATCATTGATAACGACCGAATTGTCATTGTCCGAACGCCCGTCGAGAACACAGACATCAAGAAGATGGTCACGCTCGGCGTAATGCGCAATCTCTGGAGTGCTATCCAGCGGCGGTCGTACGAGATAGATACGACGCCGGATCCCTACTTCGTCCTCTGTGATGAGTTCGATGATATCGCCAGCGATAATCTCGATATCGAGTCAATGTTGGCTCGAGCCCGGTCGATGCGGCTCTCCGTGACCCTTGCCTCACAGTATCCCTCGCAGTTTGACGAGGATACGTTGAAAGCGATGCAGAACAACTGCGACAACCTCCTCACGTTCTCGGTCAACGACAGTGATGACGCTAAGTTATTGATGAAACGGTTCCGCGACTACACAGCAGAAGACCTCATCACGACCGACCAGTTCAAAGTGTGGACGCGGCTTCCCCTCTCTGGAGGACGATACTCCGAACCCGTCTTGATTCGGACGTTTCCGCCGTATCCGCCTCTCCGTGGCACAGACGACGTTGATGATGTTATCGAACAGAGCTTAGAGCGCTATGGTACTAAGCCGTTGACTGACGCGGAGATCCTCCAGAACCTCATCTACAGCGACGCCAATGAAGCCGCCAATCCGACGAAGATACTGGATGAGACCATGGCAGAAGCGCTACGTACAGTCCAGATCCGAGAAGGTGTGCGGGCGGAAAACGGCTGGGTCGACGTCACGGCTGTTGACGAGGAACTCATGGCCCGTCTTGAGAAGACCGAGCCTGAGATTGATTATGCATACGAAGACCTGCCGGACGTGCGTGATACCTCGCAGTTGATCGAGGTCGACCTGCAGAACGACGAGATCGTCGCTCGCCTCACTGACAAGGGTGAAGAGCTAGTCCGGCCCAAGACGGGCACTGTCGGCTCAGCTGGTGGAACTAGCCACGATGCAGTGCTCCTGGATGCTGAGGTATCGCTCACTGAATGCGGGTTTAGTGTCGAGATCCTCGAGCAAGATGGGAGCGAGCAACCTGACGCAGTTGCCACGCACCCAGATCGCGATGTGGTGTTTAACATCGAGGCTGAGACAACAACGCCCGACCGACCGGCGAAGGTTCTGCAGAATCTCAAACGCGCTCACGAGGAAGACCGCATTCCGATCTTCGTTGTTCGACCTGGAGAATCTGAGACACAGGTGGCATCACGAGTCGAGAATATCCTTTCAAAGCCACTGCACGAACGATCGGATGGCACTGAGCAGTTCTACAACTGTGATGAGATTGTGACCTTCGGTGGTGGCGCGACAGCTCATGGTGGCGTCACTGCGGTTCGTCCACAGACGACGGATGCAAATCGGACTGTCTGGGTACGTGACAACGGAGAGCGTGTGCTGTCAGATGGTGAGACAGAATTTACCCGTGTGCCGGATGATGGTCCGACCTCGAAAGATGATGTGCCGGCCTACTACAGTTATGATCATGAGTCCGGTCAGTACACCGTCCACCAACCCGGTGAGACACTGACTTACAACTCGAAAAGCGAGTTCGAGACAGAGTGGACGCCGATCAAACGGCCGTTCCTTCCCGACGTTGACCTGCCAGACGCGAACTATTCGCGTGAGAGCTATCTCATCCTGATACACCCGACAGACGGGAGTCCCCTGCTCTTCCAGCAGGGCGACACGTACGAGCTGTCTGAATCGCCGGATAACGAGGAGCTATGGCCAGATGCTTCTTCTGCTGAACACTCCAAGGCTGTGGAGCCGTCCCAGCCGGCAGAATCATGCTCCACAGGAGAGCAATCTGTACAGATCGAACCAGATAGTGATGGCATCGAGGCGTTCGCAGCGATGTACATCAGAGAGGCAGATGGTGTGCAGATACCGAAGGAAGAATTGTTTCAGGCGTACTCGAGATGGACTGATCAGCAGGACATTGATGGGACAAACGCGAGCTGGTTCGGTCGGAAGCTTGCGAACGTCGTTGAGTATGAAGATGACCGTATCAGAGACAGCGATAATCTGGTAACAGTCTACACTGGAATTGACCTGACCAGCGATGGATCAAAGCTCCTTGAATGAGATTCATATCATAAATATGTCTATATTTAAAGAGAATAAAACATTGGATACCTCTGCACTAGCACTAGTATTCCGATCTCTGCTCATCAGGCCAGTCACACGCCAATTTCCTGTTTACACCACTATTTGTTCAGGGCAAATTAATTATTCAGGTCAAAGGTCTGAAAAATGTTCAGGGCAAAACCGCAGGACGGAAGCGATGTTCATGGCAAGTCGAGGGTCAAAACCAACTAGTATAGAAGGGGTAGCCCCCGTTGGACAGGGTAGCGAACAGCCCACTGGATTTCGGTGTGTTTGTCAGCACCGTGATAGTGGATGCACGATGTCCAACTGGACGCATATTACGAGGTCGATCGATGATGTCTGAGAGTGCGGTCTCGGTATTCCCCGAAGAACTACGTGAGCGCGACCAGTGGGTCTGCTGGAAAGAAGAGCCTCGAGATGGGAAGACGACAAAGATACCCGTGACGCCAGGCAGTGGTGCGTTCGCGTCGTCAACGGATCCCGAAACATGGGCGTCGTTCAAGACAGCACTCGAGTACGCTGACACAGGGAACACCGATGGCATTGGCTTCGTCTTTACCGACGACGATCCCATCGTCGGTGTGGATCTGGATGACTGTCGAGATCCCGCAAGCGACGACGTCGACGGCATAGCGCTGGACATCATCGAGCGACTCGATTCCTATACGGAGATCTCTCCCTCGGGTACTGGGTTCCACGTACTCATTGAGGGAGAACTCCCAGATGGGCGGAACCGCCGTGGCAGTATCGAACTGTACGACACTGCCCGGTTTTTCACCGTGACCGGCGACCGCCTCGAGGACACGCCACCTCGCGTTGCACGCCGGCAGGACGCACTAGTAGCAATCCATCGTGAGTACGTCCAAGACTCTGACCCACGTTCAGAGCACGAATCTGGGAACCATCGCAATAGGGACGAGACCGAAACGACAGGCAGTGCAGCTCATACTGGCGTTGATCTCAAGGATCAGGAGCTGCTCGAGCGAGCGCAGAACGCATCGAACGGTGAGAAGTTCGAACGGTTGTGGCGTGGTTCGACTGCTGGTTACGAGAGTCAGTCAGAGGCGGACATGGCGCTGTGTTGTTTGCTGGCGTTCTGGACTGGTGGTGACCAGCAGCAGATAGATCGGCTCTTCCGCCAATCAGGGCTGTTCCGAAACAAGTGGGATGAGGTCCACTACGCAGACGGCTCTACGTATGGCGAGAAGACCATCGAACGAGCGATTGCGAGTTCCTCCGAGTTCTACGACCCGGACACTCGAGATACGTCAACTGAATCTATTCCAAGAACAAGCAAGTCGTCCACCACTGCTAGCCGTGACGAATTGGAGCAGAATCAGAATCGTGCGTATCTAGTCGAGAAGAATCGACTGTTGACTGTCCGTGTCGACGAACTTGAGGCCACGCTCGAACAGAAAGATGAGCGTATTGATCGCCTCGAGGCAACGATCGAGGATCTCAAAACCGAACTTGCGGAGCGTAACCGAGAGATCAAGCAGACTCGAGAAGGACAAGCCGAGACGATGTCCGACTGTGACACCGCTTCAGAGACATCCTCTCTGTGGGGACGATTATTTGGAGGTAGTTCCAAGTAACTCGTTGAGAAAAGGGTTTCTTCAACTTAGAGCGACTGATAATAGAGGCACCCAATTCGGTAAGTAAGTCTGCGAACTGAATGACAACAGTTTAAGTCCAGTTAGTCATCAGAATCCGTCCCTACTCTGAGGGGACGCATCATGTCGTGATCCTCGTGTTCAATCATGTGACAATGCCACATGTATTCGCCAGTCTGGTCGTTGAACAACCCTTTGTACTCTCCAAAGTGTGCAATCACGTGAACCACCTCACCAGGATCAACAGTCACTACGTCTTTCCAGCCCAATTCGAAGGGTCTTGGTGACTGGAATGTGTCCGTATCGATGGTCTCCGCGGTCGCGTCGTAGTCGGCCAGCGACTGTCGGCCCAATACCTGAAAGTGGATAAGGTGGATATGTATTGGGTGCGACATCCCGGTGTTATTAGCGATACTCCAGATCTCGGTATCACCGAGCATTGGATTTTCGGTGACGGGATCAGTCAGTTTGTACCCTCGTATTTGATCCTGTGTCCCGAGTAGGTGGAGCCTCCGTCCATAGTCATCGGTTCGCGTAGAGAGCCAGAGCTTTCTGTGTCTGTCAACCGTGTCAGCAGGGAGTTTCGGAACTGTCGTTAGTTCGTTCGGGACCTGGCTTGAATCTTGAACATTTCCTGCGTCGTCAACGTCGATGAGCATAACCTCCGGAAGTGGCTTCGTCTCCTCGCTTCTCTCTAGCGTGCCTCGGTACAGTGATGGTGCATTGTTGTGGAGGAGCAGCGTTTGGCCAGCGTAGTCGGAAAAGTCAACGACGACGTCGGCACGTTGACTCGATCCAAGTTCGAGGCGATCAGTGATCTCGACCGGTTCTGAGAGGAGACCACCATCGTTCCCGATCTGGATGAATGAGGGACCATCGGCAGCGGTCTCGCCGGAGGTTTCGTCGTACTCAAGGAGTGTAAGATTGTAGTATCGACTATTTGCCCCGTTGAGAAGCCGCAACCGGTATCTTCTAGGTTCGACAGGCAGTCGAGGCCAGGCTTTCCCGTTAACGATTGACGTATCTCCGTAGAACTGTGGAACGATGCTTGGCTCCGGTTGTGGATCATCTCCACGTATCTGATCATCCGAGACGGCTGTCGGATAGAACAACGATCCGTCATCATTGAAGCTTCGATCCTGAAGAACGAGTGGGATCTCGTACTCGCCCTCTGGTAGCCCGAGTTCCTGTTCGTGTTCGTTTCGAAGGAGATAGAAGCCCGCCAGACCGGCATACACGTTTAGTCGTGTGATGCCGAGAGAGTGGTCGTGGTACCACAGAGTCGTTGGAGGCTGATCGTTCACATAGTAATAGTCATTTTTCTCGAATTTCGGTCCCGTCTCCTGAAAGTCCCGAGTGAACCACGCCTGAGCATGACCATCGCTCTCGGATTCGACGTTCCCACCATGAAGGTGCGTTACGACGCGTACGCCTAGCGTATCGTACGGTATAAGATCGCTATGGATCGTCGTATCTTCGGGTAAGAGGTGATCGTCTGGTAATTCGTTTTGCCACCGCACATAGATTGGTTCGCCCTGTTGGGCTTCGATAGTCGGCCCTGGATACTGGCCGTCGTATCCCCAGACTGTCGTCAAGGGAAGATCGTTGTGGAGTTTCTGTTCAACCTCACGCATCCCAATTTCGTAATAAGGTTGTCCGTTTTTCGTCCCAGTTGGCTCTATAACTCCTGGGCGTGGAACTTGGTCGACCCATTTTTCGAGGTCTGGCGACGA
The DNA here is from genome assembly GCF_031626495.1 of Natrinema sp. 1APR25-10V2. Classification (NCBI taxonomy): domain Archaea; kingdom Methanobacteriati; phylum Methanobacteriota; class Halobacteria; order Halobacteriales; family Natrialbaceae; genus Natrinema; species Natrinema sp. 1APR25-10V2. The sequence goes on along the minus strand of NZ_JAMQOJ010000010.1, from coordinate 77,106 downwards.
ATGCTCTGATACAGTAGTTGGTATTGGTTCCTCCGTTGAGCTCGGTGCTGAACAGCCTGCAATAGCCGAGATACTTGTCGCACTGGTTGCCAAGAGAAGTTTACGGCGTGAGACACCTGTTCCAAGCACCTCGCTACGCTCGTTCATAATACATATTAGCGTATAAACCTCTCATGGATAGTGGTGAGGGCCGTTCCTGTCGGATGGGAATCGAGAGAACATGCTTGTCACTACTACCACCTACTGTATTTCATAAGATGGGGAAGTTGGCTGGAGAATTATTGGTATAAGAAATGGGCGAGTTCTAAATCCACAACGGCAGGTGAAACTACTGACCTAGGCGATATGTATTTCACCTGTATTTGTCACGGTATTTGAACCATCGAGTTCCCCGGAATGTTGACGCTCTATAATCGCTTTAAACGCGAAACCTAAGAGATGTCGCCTGTCTCATGGAACTGGTCGGGGTAGGACGTCTCCAGGAAGTATACATCATGCCCACGTTCAAAGTTACCGTCGGTGAACGTAATCGTCTCAATCAGCGCACGCATAGCCACATCAAGGCTGCCCAAGCGGGTAAAGACCTTGACGATGCCCAGCCAGTGTTGAACTTCGGATCGTATGCAGAACTTAGTCGCCTGCTTAGCCCGAAAAACCTATAACTGTTGGTGACAGTCTCCAAACACGAGCCCGAGAGCATCCGCGAAGCCGCTGACCTGGTGGAGCGAGACTACAAGCAGGTCCATCGGAACCTTTCCGAGCTCGAAGACATTGGCATCATTGAGTTGAAAAACGACAGACCTGGTCAGGCAAAGAAACCGAAACTGGCCTATGACAGTCTTGAAATTGACATCTTGTTTGCAGAATCGAATGGGAGTATCGGTTCAGCAGCACCCTGAAAGATCCTGTTCTTGGATATCCGAAAACCGAAGCCCTCACTCTCTGTTCTCGCTACACGTGGTCGACGAGTTACTCTGGCGCACCGATGTACTTTGCCAGCAGTATCTATGAGATGAATCCCCTGTTCGTTCGAAACAATTGAAGCGGTAGCGCAGAGTCACTCGATCCCACTTTGATCTCTTCGGGGGTGTGCGAATGATGCGCTGATACGCTCACTTGTGGTTCTCTTTTCGCCAAAGAAACGCGATGCCAGGTGAGCCATCAATTACCCAGAGCGAGAATACCAGTAGATACGGTACTGTGTAAATAGCGAGAAAGAGAAAATGTTCGGTAGTCAGCATCTCGTTGAAGAATGTACTGAAGATTCTCTCGATTTGCCCAAACAATGTTGGTTCGCCTCGGTATGGCGGAAGCGTAACGATTGGCCAAAGAAGCCGATCGCCCGGCGAAACACCACGTTTTGGAACGGCGAGCATCGCATCACCAACGAGATGCGACCAGTATGCCAGGACAAATGCGATACCGATATCTCGGCTTCTGAAAGCTGTTACACCGAGAATAAGTAGCCCAACGGGGACAGCAACGAGTATGGAGTGAGCGATAGAATAGCCTTGTGGAAAGAGATGGAGTCCCCATGAGAGCGTTTTATCTACGACATCCGGCAACTGAGTGCCGACTACTATTGCGAGAACGACTCCAAATCCAGCTGGTGGCTTACGTGTCACAAAACGATGACCAAGTGAATACAGAACATAGCCGAAGGCGAGATGCCCCCATGGCATCATAATCGCATCACCAATCGAGGAGCACGGTAATGCAGAAATCGAGTAGCGGTAGAGATGACTGTAGAACCACCATCGTCTGATGATCTCATTGTTAACGGGTAGTAACTCGATCCTTAAAAGCACGCAATATCGATATACATATCTACGACGGGAAGCCGTTCTGCGACGAACTCTGTGCCGATGGCATCCGCCCGTTGATCAAGCATCGGATCTATTCCCCGCTGGATAAAGCGCACAACGCCCGGCTGAATCGTCGCTGGTACAAACCGCCAGTGATGGTTGAACCGTTTTTTCAAGCATCAAGCGCACGCACGGCAGAGCCGAGCGTGCGCGAAGCTGGTACCTCGAATTCCGGGAGCCGGTGCTGAAATCTGCTGTCTACAATCTTCGTCGGACGGTTAGATATCCGTAGAAGTGACCGTCGTCTCTCGGTTTCTGACTAGTGGCTGAGTTAGTGAGTACGCCGAAATCGAGCTTCGTCTAGCGATCCTACGAAGCAGATCGCTGATGTCGCAGGAACCTCGCCGAATATTCTTCGCAGCCGTCGAGACGAACTACTCTGGATCGAAGTCTGTATTTCTAGCAGATAACCAGTGAGGGAAACGCGATGAGATCTACTCAAACGCTGACTTGAGTTCGTTTTTTCTCCCCCTGAGGGGTGAGGGCGTTCTCCGAAGTGAGCGTCCATCGTCGAGAACAATGACTACGAGCGACTGTAGACAGGTGTCCTTCGATGATTCGGACACCAGACGTGACGAGATGCACAGTACAATGGAAACCTGGGTCGACGACCTCGTCGACGAGGTTGATGACGCAGTCTCGAGTAAGCAGTTCCAGGAGTGGCTCGATGTCCAGAGTCACTTCCACGACTACTCCTACCGAAATACGCTGCTGATCACTCGTCAGTGTCCGAACGCGACTCGCGTTTCCGGCTATCGAACCTGGCAAAACGAGTTCGATCGGCATGTGAAAGAAGGCGAGAGTGCAATCTGGATCTGGGCACCGATCATCGCAAAGCAGTGCCCCGAGTGCGAAAACTCGCCGTCGTACCACGATCGAAGCGACTGTGAGTACGACGAGACGTCACCAGAAGAGTGGTCGAAAGGACTCATCGGCTTTCGGCCAGCGCCAGTCTTCGACATTTCTCAGACAGAGGGAGAGCCACTGCCCGAACTCGAGACCGAGGCGACCGGGGAGGCCGACGAGCTGGTGCCAGCGCTCCTCGAAGGGGCTTCGATGCTTGAAGTGGGAGTCGAGGTCGTTTCTCCAGCGGAGTGGCCTCACGGCGATGCCAGAGGTGTGTGTCAGTACCGTTCTCCTGCGGAGCGACCACTAATCGAGGTCTGCGATCGTGAGAACAGCGCCGACCTTGCCGTAACGACCGTCCACGAGTACGCTCACGCACTCTTGCACGGTGATGTCGATGACGAGACCGAACGCTCGAAACGCGAACTCGAGGCGGAAGCCGTCGGCTACATCGTCGGTCGGTATTTCGGGCTGGACACGAGTGGGTCGGCGTTCTACCTCGCTGCATGGGAGTGCGAAGAGTCGGAGGCCATCCTCGATCGACTCGAGCGGATCAGTTCGACCGCTGCGGAGATTATCGATGTCGTTGACGAGGTGATCACAGTTGAGTGATCGACACCTCCTCTTCGAAATCGTCGACGCGCTCGAAACGGAGGGGCTCGGGTGTAACGAGTACCAACTGCAACGAGTGATCGATGTTGAAGCACTCAAGCACCTCGTGGACTCGGCGAACGATGATCTCGAGGTTAGATTCTCGATCGGAGAGTTTCGTGTCCTCGTCACGCAGTCCGGTGTACGGATCCTCACGAATCCATAGATTGGCTTTGTTGGAATCCTTAACTTTGATAGTTTCTACACCACCAATCGCTCAGTACAGATAGTTCACTGAACGGTTGTTTATTCCGGCCCCTGTTTTACGCCGTAGGTTGGTCTAACAGTGAGTGATGGTAGTAACTCAAATTGACCACGTAGACGAGAACGACCAGATGGCAGAGTGCATCGACAACTGTTTCGAAGCCGCCCAAGCGTGTGAGTGGTGCGCCGACGAGTGCGCCGAAGAGGGAGAAGAAATGGCCAAGTGTCTTCGCCTCTGTCGGGATGTCGCCGATCTCACAACGATGCACGCCCGCTTTATGGCGCGTAATTCCAGTTACAGCAGCGATCTCGCAGAGACGTGTGCCGATGCCTGTGAGGAGTGCGCAGACGAGTGTGAACAGCATGACGATGAACACTGTCAGGTCTGTGCCGACGTGCTTCGTGAGTGCGCCGATTCCTGTCGAGAGATGGCCTCAGCGTAGAACTCCACTCAATTCCATCCAGACGAACCTCTATTTTTCACGGGTATGCTCAGTTCACATCTGTAGAGATCGAATTGGACGTGTCAGTTTCACGTCCGATTCTACGGGACCGTAAGGGCCGCCCTGAGATCGGTGAGACGTCTGAGTAGTTCCAGGAGCTCAAGCAGGCCTGCGACGAACTTTGGAGGATGACTGACTCTGGCAGCCATTCTATCATTCGGATCCACAAGTATCCATCGCCTGACGACTGCGACTTTACGGCCGGTGGCGCAGCCGCGCTCCTCAAGCACGTCAGCATTGAACACTCCAGAGAGTATCTACGGGAAGGCTGGCCGGTTACCGACGCCGCCTAGGAAGAACGGTATCTGGGCGAGGACGACAGCGACGGATCAGCCAGCGAATAAACGGACTTCTCCTCCGCTCACCCGCCGGTAACATCATTGATACCAACTTATATAGACAGTATAGTTATTAAAGAACGGACTCGAAATGATGATGGCGAGGGGAGAGGACTAGGTCGTTTACCCACAACCAGTCCATTCCGTGACATCAGTACCTCGCCTTCCGGGATCGGATCATGTTCCGACGTCAAGTCAATAGCCAACTTGTCAAGCACACCGATCTCGGACCCACCCTCAGAGGCACTCACAAAGGGGATGGGGGCTCTAACGCTGACATCCCCTGTCGGCGTTTCTGTGATACGTGAGTTTTTGTACAAAGCCGCGGCTAACGCCGGCGATGCCTTTCACTGATCCACAGAAAGACCTCCTGATCGCCGTCGCACTGACCGAGTTTAGCGTCCACTACGATCAAGCTAATCCCGAGCTCGCGAAACACGCATGGCAGCTCGCAGCGAGCCGCCTCGTCGATCACGACATCGAGCCCGCCGAGGCCGTCGACGCACTCGAGATGGGATAGCTATCGCTCGGCGTTTGATCGCCTCGAAAGACCTCAAAATGCCGCCCGGATAGGCACAAGGGGATGGCCGCCTGGCGGCATGGAAACTAGATCAGTAGGGTTGGGTGCTGATTGGATCGTGTCGCGCGGTGGGAACGCGACAGTGAATATGTTCGTCTTGTCCTATATCAACCCTGCTCCGATTCCAAGTGTGTCGGAACCGTCCCACTGACCCATCCAAATCCCGCCGAGATCGGATAGCTACTCTTCTGCGAGTTCGATACGCCAGCGATCGTCCTGGTAGGCGGCGAACGATAGCCGCCAATTCTAGATGGAATGTGTCACCGATTCGAAACCCGCCGCTTCCGGCGCGTCGATCGTCATCGTCTGGGTGTCCCCTACTCGAGTCCTCGACGAAGGACTTGCCGTCTGGACCTGATCTTGCTCGAGGAAAGAATCTGAAGGAACGGAGATCGCTCGTTCCAGTCAGAAACTACTCTCCTCCACCGACAACCCGCTCTCGAAGCCGTTTTTTGCGCCTGATGGGTGAGGCGCGACGATGTGTGCCTCGAGAGTATCTATGAGTACAGATCGACCGATCCCTCGCGAGCAACACCAGGACCACCACCATGACTGCAACGATACCAGTAACTGAGAGCGACGCTATTCCGGCGACATTGCTCGACTGAACGGGCACGAACTCGTCGCCATCGACGAGTGGCTGCCAGGCACGGAGCCAACACCGTACGAGATCGACCTCACCGATGGTTGTGAGTACCGCACGCGGTACTGGCACTGCCGGAACTGCGGTCAAGAACGAAATCGTCGTAGCGAGTTCATCGACCACTGTGCGACACCAGACCCACCGACTCCGCTCGAGGCCGTGGCTACTCGATTGAGGATCCGCAAACCCGGCGTGCATTGAGCGAAGAGATGGACATCCGGTTCGCCAGAGTGGGTTCCATCTACAAGGTTGTCAGCGAGAGCGGGAACACCTATATGGTCGATGCCGAGGCAGAGACGTGTACCTGCCCGGATTGTGAACAACGCCAGCCTGCCGGTGGCTGCAAACATCTCAGATGTGTTGATCTCGAAATCCAAACTGGGATCACCACCGGCCCAGATGGGACAATCGATAACAGTAGTTGGCAATCCGATTTCTTTATTCAGAGTTGGTCAGGAAACTCGCGATAAGTACAGGCGAAGGAAATGCTGATAAGGCGGATTACCGTTGCCGACGCAAGAGGAATGCACCGATAGCCGCCATGGTTCCCATTGCAGCGATGGCAACGCTCAAGGAGCCGAAACCGGCTTCCTCGGTCTGTGTATCCTCGGTTGAGGATCCGGTACCGTCGTCTGAGGTCTGAGATTTGTCGCCGGGATATTCGAGCTCAGTGTGATCGTGAACTTCCTTTTCGAAGTGGGTATGGACCTCGGTATTTTCGAGACTGCCCTCGAGGTGGACGGTATAGTTTCCAGGTTCCGTAAAGATCACTGGCGCCTCATACACGCCGGGATCACCGTGCTTCTCACTCAATTCGAGAGCCGTTTTATTGCTTCCTTCGGTCTGGACGGATACGATTAGATTTTCGGATTGGTTTGCAACCGGCTCTCCCGTCTGGTTATCGACAATCTCGAATTGTAGCCACATCCGTTCGCCGGTGATTACGGGCTCTTCTGCTCCGCCGAAGGTAATATCGTAACCTTCGACATTTTGACTTTCATGGGCTGTAACCGGGACGACTGCGCTGGCCATCAGCGTTGTAATTATTGCGAGCACAAGGACCGGTTTTCGATAGTACATCATCGTATAACTCACTCTATCGCCTCGAAAACGGTCTGGTTCAATCCACGAAAGGGCATGACACCAACTAACGCATTAGCAGGGAGATTTCCTTTGTAGCTGGCATCGCTAACAGTTATCACGTATTTGACTTAATGGATTTAAACGGACAGCACATCAGTCGTGTCTACCCGTTCAGTGAGCAACTGTAGTTACTGAATCGCCCTGATTCGGTTTCAGGAATCCTTCTAAATAAAGAAACAGTGCGACTATCTACAGATAAACTATGAGTTGAACTGGCAGTTCGCTTGAGATGGTTTATCGTCCCCAAGAGGGGTGCGGGGGCTCGCCTGAAGCCTGCCGCAGAATCCCATGCGAGTAACTGATATAGCCACAGCGTCGCCAGACGCGGAGACGACTCAATTCCAGAAGCGAGGTATCGCCAGATGACCAACCGCAACGCATGCCGAATGCCGAACTGGTCAGCACTCACTCGCGGTCAGGCAGGATACGCTGGCCGGTTCTGCTCGGACAGCTGTGCGGTCCAATACGACCACCTGCAGGCGGACGCTCGAGACGCGGCTCAGGAGGCTTCATCCTGATGCTCGAACAGATCGACCACCGTGGTAAGCGTTTTACGATCGATGACGTCGAAGATGAGAGAATCGACCACTGTCGTCGGGCAGACGCCCTCGAACGGCAGACCCAGCGAGAGCGCCGCGAACGCGAGCGTGCGAAAGCAGTCGCTGGTCCAGCCGGTGCGAATCCTGACGTCGAGGTGCTCGACCGATGACGCCAGATGATCCTGATCCTCAGGACGTCCCTGAGTTCGACCGAGCTCTCGGTGTCGACGATCTGGTTCTTGACCCGGTGTACGGTGATCAGAGGCATCACCCAGAACGTGGCGCCGAGGATGGCGGTCAGATTCCCGTCGACGATCTGCATGAGGCACTCCTTGAGGCCGAACAGACGCTAAGAAAGATCGACGAACAACTTCCCGAGCCACTGGCGCTCAACAGGTCACTCACTGAACTACGCGCCACTACAGACGCGTATGCTCGGCTCGATTCTGAGCACCGCAATGGTGGGGATTAAGTCACCGTCTGTAGCGTAGCCGCTCGTCGGTGGTAGATCCCTGTCTCTCCCGAGTTTATGTCCTCTTTTGCAGTTCTGCAGAAGGGCAACAGATACGAACCAACAGATCCAAAGGATGATCCCAGAACCTTCATCAGCCAATATACACACATTCATATATGTACGATCTCACTGCGTTTCAGCGTGACCTCTTGTACGCGATCGCCGATCAGGACGAGCCACATGGTCTCGCGATTAAAGACGAACTCGAGAAGTACTATGAGAAGGAGATACACCACGGGCGGCTCTACCCAAACCTCGACGAGATCGTCAACAAAGGCCTCGTCGAGAAAGGTGAACTCGACCGCCGAACGAACTACTATACGATCACGGCCCGCGGCCACCGTGAACTCGAAGCCCGTCGCAAGTGGGAAGACCAGTACGTGAGCGGCTTCCTCTCCGGACCCAAGTGACGGAGCAACATCTTCACTCCGCAGATGGGAGAGTCACGCGGAGTTCAGCGCCGACTTCGTAAAAATACCCGCGCTCGAGGAGCCGTGTGATTGCATGCTCTGCATCCGCTGACTCGAGTGTCAGTTGGTCAGTTGTGCAAAGGATATCGATCGCCCGATATCGATCGATTGACGGGGCCTGCTGGTTGCTGTCTTCGGTGTTCGAGTTCGATATCTCAGCAGAAAGGACAGCGTACGTCTCAATGATCCACTCGGGGAGCGGGGGACGAGGGTCATCGGCCAGATACATGTATCACTTCATCCGCATATGTAATGCTATACGATACTGCTTAATTGTATTCCCTGTTGGAGGTGCTATGAGTTCTTGGATATACATTCGGAAGTTAGGAGTCCACATGAGAGACCGATATATAACATATAGACAAACATACAGGCTGGACACTCTGTGAGTCCCTCTAGGAAACTTGTAAAGAGATGGCCTCTAGCGTTGACATACAGCCATATACGGATCTGATAACAAACATTAGAACAATTGAATTGCCACAACATGGATGATCTCACAGGGTTCCAACGAGACCTGCTATACGTGATCGCTGGTGCTAACCAACCGTCTGGTCAGGACGTGAAAGAAGAGATCGAGCAGTACTACAGTGACGAGATCAATCACGGCCGGCTGTATCCGAATCTCGATACCGTCGTCAACAAGGGCCTCGTCGAAAAAGGGCAGCTCGATAGGCGAACAAACTATTACACAATCACGGAAGACGGCGAAGAAGCTATCAAGGACCGACGAGCGTGGGAATCACAGTATATCGAGTAGCTACTGTACCGGTGACGGCTTCGCACTGGCACAAGTAGCGAATTTCGCGCGACTATTCAGTTTTCTCAGTATCCTGACAGATACGGGTGAGCAAGAGGTACTGAATCTACACGTCACGGCTTGTTTGTCGGCGCCGGGAGGCGTGCAGCGCGCGACAGCGTGCGCTGCCTGACTCACCATGCCTGGTCCCGATCCTCACGACGACACGAGTCGCGACTACGAACAGTTCGAGAAAGCGCAACTCGCCCAGGACCGCGACGCCGCCGGCATCGACACGGCGGACGTCGACGACGCGACAGCCCAGAGCCTGGTCAATAACCTCGTCGACGCGGACGTCGTCACTCCGGTTCCGGAGGACCAGATACTGGTTCACGAGCCCAGCGGCACCACGTTCGACTCATCGACGCAGCTGGCCGTCTTCCATCGTGGCTGGACGGCCGCATGCAACGCCGACGCGGAGGGTGAGTGATACAGCAGACCCTCGTCGGCTGTACGTTCTGCGATGCCCCGCCCGGCACCGAGACTGGCGAGGCCCACACCTAGGGACAGGACGAGCGGGTCACCCACCCGATCTGCGTCGACTGCGCGATTCAGACGGAGCCGGATCCCGACGAGTGCGATCACGTCGCCTGTGACGGATGTGGACTGGTCGTCGACACGCTCGCGGCACTGACCCGGTTCCGGGTCGAACTCAGGCATCTGGAAGGCCCGTTGCAGCTGTGCGAACAGTGTAGCCCGGACGGGCTCGCGATATACTGGACGCGTGACCTCGAGGAACATCTCGTCGCCGACTGTTGAGGCAATGTTCTAGCGTAGCACTACCTGTGGTCGCCTCCTACACTCTCGGATGTAACGGACTTACGCAGTCCCAGTACGTTGAACACCGGGGACGACATCCAGAATGATATGGACTGCCCCGCTGCAGGTCCTCGATTACGCTCGAAGATTCCCTTGCTGGGATTCGCCAGCACCGACGACTGGAGCCATCGACCACTGACACTGGGGCGGACACCCCAGGGTGAGTGGTGATGTCTGATTTCGAGGCCCTCTACGACGTTCGTGAGCGAACCGGGAATCCCGAGCACGCATCGGTCGACGATGTGGTCGAACTCGTATTCGAGCGCGCGCAGCATCCCCGTACGAATCATCACGACGGGCATCTCGACGAACTGATGGCGACTGTCGTCGACAGATACGGTACCGCCCCTGTCCGGACCGTCATTCACCGTGTCCTTGTCGACGGCACGCCCTTCCGGACCGCCACCCAGGACCTCGAGGTACGCAATGTCGACGGTGTTCGTATCGGGACGACCGCTGGCCAGTTCCTCGACGAACTGAACGCACAGGACGACGGCTGAGCGGCGTAAACTCTTCTTGTTCCACGGGCGTTAATGTGCAAGCTCTGTGCATACGCCGAAACCGTTATCCGTCTGTGTGCAAAACTTGCACATACAATGAGCGCAAGCGACGATCCGCGACGGGTTCACTTCCAGTCGCCGGAGTATCTCGTCGACCGGCTCGATGCCATCGCCGAGCTCTTCGACAAAGACCGGACGGATCTCCTCGTCGATGCTATCCGGGAGTACATCGAAGACACTGCCGACAGCGAGACGTTCCAGGAATTAGTTGCGACAAAGTACTACGACGACCAACTCGAGTTCGAGACGGTGAAGCAACTAGTGGGCGCCGAGACCGCTCAGCGACTCCGCCTCCTCAAAGCAGATCTCGAGGACGAACCACTCGATCTCGCTGCCCCCGATGACGTCGACGTCTACGATGGGGATGTGACGACGGTCGACACCGCGGTCGACGACGATCGATGAGCGGTCCGCGACTGCGAACAGTCGTCGCCGACACGAGTGCGCTCGTCAGCCTCGCGGTGCCCCGTGCGGATGCAGCCATCGGTACCGATGTTCCCGATCCGTTCCAATACCTGCTCACCTCCTGTGATGTGGTCGTCCCTCCGGAAGTAGTCGCAGAACTCCGCGACATCACGCAGTATCAGGACATCCACGCCGCAGCCGCGAGTAACGTCCTCGCGGCCCGTGGCCACTACACGGTCGAAGATCCGTATGCGCGCGACGACACCCCGGACGCGCGACCGACGTTCGGCCTCGATGACGGCGAAACTGATGGCATCGTCCTCGCGAACGCACTCGACGTCAACGGCTTTCTCACCGACGAGTTTGGTGGGACGAACTTCCCACTGATTCACGCTGTGCTCCAAGGGCCGCGTATCGTCCCGACACCGCGGCTTATCTGTGACTACGCCCGGAACGGCCATATGACCCACGAGGAGGCGCGAACGCTATTTAGCGTGATCAGCCCCCACAGGAGCTGGGACAACAGCCCGTACGTCGCCCAGTTAGTGGCGCTTCTGGAGGAGTAGGTTCAGTCAGCTTCGAGTTCACGAGCGTCGAGGTCGCCGGCGAGATACTGCTCTCCCGTTCGTGTGATATCGTAGACGCCGTTTCCGAGGTGGACGAGAAGGCCGTATTCGACCAGCGTCTTGCAGCGGGCATTGATGTGTTGGCGGGAGAAGCGAACTCGATCGCTGTCCGCCATCTCCTTTGGGGTATCGGGGCCGGCTTCAGCAAGATGCTCTAGAATGCGGTCATCAGCGCGGGACATCCAGTCGGCGTCAAAGCGCATAATCGCTTGTGGTTGCGCCGACGCTATCCCGAACGCGCTAAGTCAACCAGAAACGCGTCGAGCAACTGCAATTGACTCATTAGTCTTTAACTGCCGGCCGTCCTAAGGTTCGAGCGTTGAGATGAATTGCTCTTCAAGGACGGGACCCGGGGCATCGCCGGACCTCGTCGTCGAGATTATCGAGACGCTCGAAGCATGTGGGTTGGATCGGGACGAGTACCAGTTGTACGACGCTGTCGACGTCGAAGCACTCGAGCAGATCTTGAACTCATCGAGTGGGAACGTGGAAGTCCAGTTCACCGTGGAAGGAATCCGCCTTGCGGTGACACCAGAAAGCGTCGACGTCCTGATCGACGACGAAGACTCGAATTCTACGTAGCAGTAGCTAGATCGCGGTCAACATCAGGGATGACACCTGAAAGCCCTCGGCCGCTCGACGCCCGCGACCGCCGCTGCGCGCCTCGTGCCTGCGGTGCTTGCGGGGTCGGGGGACGGCCGAGGCGGCCTCGCCCTTTCTGAGTCCGCCAGGACTGTAGATGCCTCACCGAGCGACGTAGCCGGCTGAACAGGTGTGTACGTAGCGGCCCGCCCCGCTCGCTGCTGCCGCCCTCCGCGTCGCTCGCGACCGACCATTCCGGGCGTGCGGGCGCTCTCCGCACCGCCCGCGCCCGTTCCGGGCTAAAATGAATCTGGTCTCGACGCCAGCGGGTAAGCGCGAGGGGTTGCGCTGCGTAGCTGCTCACCCCCCACGCTTACTCCGCTGGCTGCTCGCTCCGGGCGGGTCGGCGCGCGGTGCTGGTTGGGGCCACCTCATGCAGGCGCGCTCTCGCTCGCGCCCGGTAGGGCGCTCGCGAAGGCGCGAGCGAGAGCGCGCAGATGGTTCTGTCGGTCGTTGTCGTCGGAAAACCGCGATGTAGTAGCATCGCGGCGTCGGCGCGTGAGCGCCTTCGGAATCTGGTGTGATTCCAATGTCTAGTAACAACGCTAGCGGAAAGGTCGTTTCGGTCGATGAACAGGCATTCGAGAAAGCGGGCGTTCAGGCGGTCGATGAAGACGGCTTCCCGGTCGTCGACGAGACGCCGGAGTTCGAGGCCGCGGTCGAACAGGAGACGCAGGCGAAGGTGGATGCGAACCACCCGGACGGGATCGCGGACACGAGCCAGGACCGGATTCACGGTGTCACCCTCGAACAGGAGGAGCGCATTCGGGCGCGGGAAGCCGAACTGGAGCGCATCAGTGCCCAGGCCGAGCTGGGAAAGCAGGACGGTCGCGAGCAGCGCACGCGAGAGGTCGTCAGCGAGCAGTGTGGCCGTGACGAGCCGGCGCCGGCGGAGCGCACGGATCCCCGAGAGATGCTGACGCAAGAGGAACTCGCGGAGGTCAACGAGCAGGCGATGCGAATCAGCGACGAAGTGCAGGGCGGCTGGTCGAGAGCGGTCGTCGCGAAGCAGCTGGCCGAGAAGGTGCAGCGCGGGCGGGACGTCACGAAGGCGGTGCTGGAGACCCTCGAAGAACTGAAGGCGGCGCCGGGGGCGATCGTGCCTATCGCGGACGTGCCGGACGTCCCGGTCGGTGAGGTGACGGTCGAAGGGACCATCGAGACGCTCTGGGAGCCTTCCTCAACGAGCATCCAGCAAGTCGGGCTGATAGCGGATGACAGCGGGAAAATCAAGTTCACCTGCTGGGAGAAGAGCAATCAAACCGTGGTGCGTGAAGGTCAAAAGGTGCGGTTCCGGGCAGTAGCCAAGAACTGGTACGAAGGCCGGTGTTCAATCGCGCTGACCGGGTGGTCACGGATCGAGTTCCCGGAGCGCGGTCGGTGGTGGGAAGAGTAGCAGTCGGGGTAACCCTCTTTTTTTCTGTGTGCCGAACCGACCCAGACCCCACCGCCCCACCCTCCGCTGCCGGCCTCCCTCCGGTCGGCCGGCAGCCACAACCGGAGTCACAGCTTTGGGAGTGGTGTACCCAGAAACAAGACCGCTGTCGCGACGCAGTCTGTTCATTTGCCCCCTGGAGGGGCGGAGGTCACACCAAAACATGTCCCCAAGCATCAATGTCTGAAGAACGACCAGAAGCACACGAACGAACTGGTCTCGACAACGCGTCACTCCATCCTTGCGGAACTATTTAAACAAACCTCCTCGTCTCGTCAAATATGCCAGAGGACTTTCTTGGGAGTATAGAGTTCTCGTCAGAATCAGACGACCGAACCCCCGAGGAATTCATCGACCTAACCCACGATCCTGATATCCTCTATTACCATATCCAGGACTCCAAACAGAAACTCAACCGGGGAGTCGAGGTAGATACCGACGGGAAAGACGATGAAGTACTCGTCCACTCGAAGGTCGAGATCTTCCAGTCTGTGATGCAGTACGTGGAAGCATTCAGTATCTACTATCTCGCCTACATCAAGGGACGAGAGGGCTTAGTGAAGTATCTCATATCCACCTACCCAAGCGAGGTGAAGACGTTCTACACCAAACTCAACGATGGAGAAGTTGCGGAGTACTTGGACGACCATGATATCGAGGCCGATTACCGAGACCTCCTAGAATCGCTGTTTGGCTACCGATTCATCACAGAGGACGCAGACGAAGAGCAGTTAGAACAGATAGATCTCGACGAGTTATCGGCAGACTCGATTGAAGACCTCGTTGAGCAGTCAGCCGAGATACTGGACGGCCAGATACAGGATATCGGGAACTTCTATCTAGAGTTCGAGAACGCGTATAACGCAGTCAAACACGGGAATCGGATAATCCCCCAGACAGACAACGAGTTCCAAATCTCAAGAGATGGGGAAGAAGATGTAGATGTCGCGGTTGACCTCGACTTCGCACTCTTCCTTTGCAAGCACGGGGGCAAGGCCTATTTGACCGGAATCCCGGTTGACCACCTCATTGAGCACTCGCTGGACATAGCTGAACGCGTTCATGACCTCTTCACGTATCTCCGGCGAATAGCAAAGGCAGCGATAGAAGAGGAACGCGAGTTCAGCGTTCCGTTCTACGGTCCCTCAGACGGTGAGGAATCGCCGCAGAGATGGGTGAAAGTCTGGAATCCACACAGCGTCCTAATTCTTCCGCGGACAGAGGAGATCGCGGAGCTACTGGCGGAATCCACATCTGAACGTACCGTCGCCAGTCGGCTCAGTTTGGACGGGAGGACCCTCCAGATAATCACTGAAAACGAGGATTCTATCTCTCCAGAGTATCCGGTGATGGTAACGCTGGCACAGCAGGGGGTTCAGGGACTGACTCCTCAGCCGCTCTTCGGTCTCAACTTCACGTTCACTCTGAACGAGATCGATGTCCAGCAGTACTACGAACTCCTCGAACTGGAGGATCTCCAGCAAGGAGAGGGTGTCGACAACACAGAGCTTCACGATAAGGATCGAGGGGAAGAATTCGAAGTCGGCTCACCAACCTCGTTCAACATTCCCTCCCTTTATGACCCGTTTGAACGGGAGCTCATTGAACAGCTGTACTACCTTCAGCTGATCACAGGCACGAAAATCCCGGTACCTCTCGAAATGGCTGAGTCCCACGCCGAAGTTATCCGGGAAGCAATTGAGGCGGATCTCGAACGGGATGATGCGATAGAAGCTGTTGAAAATCTCCGTGAAATCGGGGAGGACGCCGTCGTCACTGGAGTCTACGTTGACCGTGTTACCCGAGCGGGAGACAAGTTAGAGTCCGAGCTGGTAGGGAGTATCTGGGGTGCGTTCGATTTCGGGTTCGAATTCGAGAGCGACGAGATGGCTGAAGAGTTCGAACGGGAGTGGGGTGAAGAAGGCGACGAGTTCACCCTCGGTCTCGAAGGGTATTCAGGATCCTTCGACGAGCTAGTTCAGGAATTGCAGGAGGATGTGGACGATGTCGAACCCTTCATTGATGCTCTATCAATCAGGGACGACAGAACCCAGCCACCGGACATTCTGGTCAATTACTCCATTGGGGAGTCCGGATTCTGGCATATCGAGCACTCTCTTCGTCTCCAGGTCATCGATGAAGAGGCTGGCCACGGCCCCATCGAGTGCGAGCTTTGTGGCGAAGTGACGATGGATGTACAGACTCATCTCACCGAAGACTGTGAAGCAGACCCGTTCGCTTGAGTCCTTTTCAGCCTATACAGACTAGTCGTCCAAGTCCAGTCCTGCTGTAGACTTCTCTTCGCCCGCGAACGTCTCCAGCAAGTACAGCACGCTAAACCCGAGGTTCTCATGGATCCAGTCCTGATTCGAGTAGATGTCCGTGAAGTCGCCGGTCACGAAGTGGCTGATACCGATTTCCTCCTTCAGGAACACGGCGTCACAGATCAACGCGATATCCGCGTTGTTCTTCATGTGGACTGGCCATTCCTTCAACCGCTTCTCGACGTCGGGATACTCGCGGTCCCGCATCGGTTCCAGATAGACACGGGCCTCGATCTGGTCCTTATGCTTGATCGACCGCTCCATCAAGACGTCCTTCAGCTTCCGAGCAGCCTCCCGAGCTGTCCGCCGAGTGAGCTCGCCCTCCTTCTCGAAGTACCACTCAAAGTACTTCTGGAGCCGAGGCCGCACCTCCTTCTCCTCGGACTCCTTCATGTCGAACCGCTCGACGTACTCGTCCATCACCGTCTCAATATCGAGCTCGTCGTCACTGTAGGTTTGCAGCATCTTCCCGAACTGCCTCAGCTTCAACCGGAGCTTCGCCCGTTTCTCCCCGTACAGGCCTTCGTCCCGGTCTAACCGGATGTCGGCGGAACGCCGACTGTTGTCCCCGGTGCTGGAGCAGTACTCGTAGACGGCGTTCTTCCCGGTGTAGATCGTGTTGTCGGTGTCGAACAATCGTTTGGCGTCAGGGTACCACCGGTCATTGATGAAGGTGAGTCCGAGCAGGCAGTTGGTGTCTACGAAGTACCGGGTCATGGAGGGGGTTGGTTAGGGGGCGGGTGAGAGACCGAGGAGGGCGATTGCGACTCCGTCAGCGGCTTCGGACACTACTTGGTTCTCTTCCAGGTCTGTGTGTAGCCGGGAGCGTTCTCGCTCTATCAGTTCGAGTTCCTTCCGGATATCCTCTTGTCGGCCTTCGAGGTCCTGCGTGTCTAGTTCCTCGGCGATCTCTTCGGGGGTCAACCCGGTGTTTTCGCGTTGGGCGAGGTCGATGCAGAAGATGGTCCAGAACAATTCAGAGACCTTCAGGGCCTTCTGCGACCGGTACTCTTCGGCATCAAGTTCAGCACTTACGACCGAGTACCAGAGATCCAGGTCTTGCACCAGCCACGGGTAGTCGTCGACCGGGAAGGTATCGATGATATCGAAGACCGTGTTGATGACTGCTTCCCTGCTGGAGTCTACTTCTGGGTAATCTGGTTTGTCGTCGATAGCGTCACTGAGCTGTTTGTCGAGTCGTCGGTAGTGGCGTTGGACGTCGTAAGGCGCGTCCTCGTACATGTCATCGGTCAGCCCCTCCGTATTTTGTTCGTACAGACGGTTGAGTGCTCGGGAGAGTGCGAGTCGAGCCTTTGTTTCTTCCTCCCGGGGGAGGCTGACCTGAGAAGCTGAAAGGCTACAACGGACTTCTCGGCTATCGTCACTCCAGTCTACCGTGACCGGGGATCCACCGGTCTTCGCCATGGTTCCGAACTTGTACCAGAAGTGCTGGATATCCGTGTCCAATCCGACATCGTTGAGTTCCTTGTCTGCGAAGTAGAGCAGTTTATAGAAGGTTTTAGGGCGTAACGGGTTCGAGTAGAATCTCTCGTCCAAGAGAAGGGCCGTTACCTCCCCTACGCTCAGTGTAGAGGTCATGCTTATTCGAGGCTAACAGCACCACCTCTAATTACTGTATTGAAAACAGTGAATCTGAATCAGGAACCCCCAATACCGTGGCCTGACATCCAATTCTCGGCCTGAGTCCGGGACCGTTCACTGCGACGAAATGATTTAGGTACTCCATTGTGAGGTTCGGCATAACGTGGCGCTCACCAACCTCCTAGGCGAACGCGAGGCCCTCGCTAAAAACTCGGAGATCTACGGTGACAAGGTCCAGGAGTACATGGAGGCGATGGGATACTACATCACGGAAACATCGCCCACCCATGGCGGGCTTGTCGACCAGAAATATGAACTCCCAGAGATCAGGGGTGACCGAGAGGTCTGGGTCGAGCTCAAGTGGACAGACCAGCGCCGTCACGGGAAGAAATTCCTCGAGGAGATGGGGAAGTACTTCCTCCACTACATGGACCGGTCTCCTGAGAAACGGTTCGACGTGGCCATCTTCGGGCGGAACCTCGAGAACTTCAAAGAGTGGCGGAAGATCTTCGACGTCACCAAGCAGACCGACGAGGCAATCCAGGAGTTCTACGACCGGGTCTGCGAGAACGACAAACTCTCGGACGACCATCGAAGGAAGATTAAGAGCTATTCGATGGACGATTTCGAGGAGTTCCTGAGTGACACCCACGTCTACCAAGCCGACTACGACTCGCTCTTGATGAAGATCGAGGAGTTCGAGAAAGACGACCGGTTCAAACCCGACTTCTTCCAGCGCGAAGCCGAACCCATCACCGACAGGTCAGAGCTGACCACCAACCTCGTCGAGATAACAGAGTACCCTGAAAATCTGTACATCGGAGACCAGGTGGAGGGCGCGACACAAGAGGTAGCATTCAAGCTACGCCCATTCACGGTACCGACGTGGTTCAAGTCGAACAAGGTGTATAGCCTGTTGCCGCCGGAGGAAATGCCGAGAGCGGTCAAACAGTTCATTGATCCGGACACGGTCGAGGAGACCGGGTTCCGGTCGTGGGTAGAAGCCGACCAAGGGAACGCCGATATTGGTAAACGGCTGATCCGGGCCGTTGTCCTCTCCAAGGGTGAAGACCGTGGCTGCATCGCGATAAACTACCGTAGCGACTACCACCTCTACTTCCCACACGAAGACCCCGAAGCGGAGGTCCGGAAAGAAGAGGGGCGACAGGTCACAAAACACTACGATGAGGCCGAATCACCCTTCTTCCGCCACCACTCACTCCGTATCGGCATCCTCGAATACTCGGGACAGTACTTCCTCACCCTGAAACCAGCTATCCTGTTCACCACCAACGGGAAAGAAAACCGGATCACCGGGGAACAAGCCAAACCGTTACACGACAGGTTCAGCCCCAGCCGACACGGAAACAACCGGAAAACACGGAGCCGGATCAACCACTGGTGGAAAATCCTGGACTACGGCGACCCCAAACAGGACAATCTGGACATCGGGACAGAACCCGTGATGCTCGAAGTCAACAAAAGGCCGCCCAAAGACACCGACGAACGGGACGGTACCATGCAGAACAAGTGGATAGGAGATTTCCAATGAACGAGTTCACCGCCGAAGTCCTCGACGAACCCGGCTTGATGTTCGCCGACGGCGAGGAATCCATCGACCCCCGAGTCGGATTGATGAAATACGGACCAAGAACTCCATCCGGCAAATCCGAACACCAGGTAATCAACATCGGATACATCGGGTCTGGCCGGTCTCTCGGCGGCCTCGAGAAACTGTTCAAGGACATGGAGCTGGCTATCACCGCCGACGAGGACAAGTCGAAGCGGTGGAAACCACCGTTCCCCGGCCTCGGCGAACGGTCGCCGCTGAACTTCACGTTCAACACGCAGAAGCGGTGGCGGCAGACGATTACTCGAGGCGAGATCCGGGACCTGAAACAGATCCGCAGCCGGAAAGACCGGTTGGAAGAAGCGGTCGAGATCATCAAGATCAACCTTGAAGTCCTGTACGCCAAGGAAACGCCGCCTGACGTCGTGTTCATCGCGATTCCAGAAGCGATGTGGGACGCATGCACTCCATCCCACCAGGACCATGCCCGGATGCAGTCAGAGACCAGCGACTTCCACAACCGGATCAAGCTGCTAGGGATGGAAGTCGGGTTGCCGACGCAGCTGATGCAGCCGAAGACCCTCCGCGGTGAGGGCGTCCAGGACAAGTCCGAGATCGCATGGAACATCGCGGTCGGAACACTGTACAAGGCGCAACGCGGCCATCCCTGGAAACTAACCGAGCTGGAGGACGGAACGTGCTTCGCCGGGATATCCTTCTACAAAGAGCGAGGCGGAGACCAATCCCGGACACGGACAGCTATGGCCCAAGTCTTCCTGGAGACAGGGGAGAACTTCATCCTTCGAGGCGACCCCGTCGAAGGAGAGAAGCACGGCCCAGGGAACAACCACCTCGCAGAAGACGACGCCAAGCAACTGGTAAAGAAGATTCTCAGGCACTACCGTAGCCACAAAAAGACTGAGCCGCGACGACTGGTGCTTCACAAGCGGTCGGAGTTCTGGGAAGAGGAGCGAGAGGGGTTCATCAAAGGTGCCGGGAACATCGAGTTGATGGACTTCGTCACGGTCCGAGAGCGGCACCCAGTCCGGGCCTTGAGTTCCGGGATTTATCCGGCGCTTCGAGGCACGATGGTCTCCGCACCGAACAACGAGGAGCACTACCTGTACACGAAGGGGTACATCCCGGCCTTGTCGACGTATCCGGCCTCGAACATCCCGGAGCCGATCGTGGTCAAGCCGGATCCAGAGGTCAGTGACTCATCGCCACAGAAGCTGTGCCGAGAAATGCTGGCGTTCACGAAACTGGACTGGAACACTTCGGATTTCTGCACGAAGCTTCCGGTTACAATCGGAATCTCAGATGCCGTTGGGAACATTCTGGCTGAAGCTGAAGCTCAAAACACCAGTCTGGACATCCATTACTACCATTATATGTAGAACATCAGCTGGATTGTGTTCTAGTTGACTGGAGTACCGATACCATCCGTTTCTATCGGCCCCTCAATGGGCGAGGGGCTCGCTGTACTGACGAGTTCCTCGATCACGGTGAGAACGATGGCAACCAGAGACATCTACGAAACTGGCTTCGACGAAGACGCCCGAGCTGAGTCGAGCGCGAACCAATGCCCTGAGTGCAACGGCCGGGTAACGACGAACGCGGTCGAAACGGTCTGCGAGGACTGTGGGCTGGTCATCGACGAACAGCGAATCGATCACGGGCCGGAGTGGCGGGCGTATGACGACGAGGAGTGCGAACGAACGGGCGCCCCGCTCACTGCCGCTCGCCACGATCGCGGCCTGTCGACGGAAATCGGTCGCGGCACCGACGCGAAGGGGAACGAGATCTCCGGGCAGAAGCGACGGCGACTCGCGCGGATGCGCCGTGAACAGACCCGCGGTCGCTGGCGGTCGAAAGCAGAACGGAATCTCGCCCATGGACTGGGCGAGGTTCGCCGGTTGGCGAGTGCGCTCGAGCTCTCTGATTCGGTCCGTGACCAGGCGTGCCAGCTCTTCCGGAGCGCCCAGAACGAGGATCTGCTTCGTGGCAGATCCATCGAAGCCATCGGCGCGGCCAGCGTCTACGGGGCCTGCCGGTGCAACGGCCTCTCGCGGTTGGTGGATGACGTCAATGAGATGGCCCACGTCGCGGAGTCGCGAGTCACGAACGCATATAAAACGCTAAACGAAGAGCTGGGGCTCCCTGCCGAGCCCGTCTCCCCCAGCATGTTCGTGCCGCGCCTCGCTTCAGACCTCGAGTGTCCGGACGAGATCCGACAGCGGGCCCGAACCCTCGCGGAGCAGGCCGAGAAGTGCGGCGTCACGACGGGCGTTCATCCGGCCGGGTTCGCCGCGGCCTGCCTCTACAAAGCGGGGCAGGAACAGGGGCAGTGGGTAACGCAAAGCGACGTCGCGGAGACAGGGAACGTCACGCCAACGACTGTCCGGACGCATCACGAAACGCTCGATGAACTCGCGGTCTAGACAGGCCAGGTAGGAAGCGAGGGCGTGCCATTCTCCCAGCGAATCGCCTCTACCGCCGCCGGAAGTTGCTGTAGTCGGTCATCAAGGACGGCGAGTGGATGCGCATCGAGAAACGTCGCGCTATGCCGATCGACCGGCGTGTCTTCGTGATTGAGTTGGATGTGGCAGGGTCCAAGGGCTGGATGGTCGACATCCTGGTGGAAGCCGAGCATCAGGTTCCGCTCCGGTTCGACCCAGTTGATGCGGTAGTATTCGTGGTCGACGCCGGCGGGGTACCAGAAGCGAATCTCCAGCCGTGCGGTCTCCGCGTTGTAAGAGTCACTCAGGAACGTCGTTGGGTCAACATCCGCGATGACGTACCGGGGCCGGCGTCGAGACGGGCGATAGCGCACGTCCTCACACCCAGCCTGCCTCGTCAATCGGTCGTGAACGTCGCGGAGGAGGGTGCGCTGTGTATAGCGGTCGCGACCGGCAAGAAAGATCATACTGTGAGAGAGGAGGATTAGCTCGTGGCGCGGTCAGCCACGTCGGTCATCTGTTCGCGAGCGGCTTCGACGTCGGAGTAGAGTTCTAGTGCGTGCTTGATGAGGCGACGGTCCTCCTCGTTCTCGCGCCAGAACGCAATCACGTCGCGGCGTTCGCGAAGCTCGCCACTTGAGAGATCTCCATCAGCAAGCGACTGTTCGAGCTCCTCCCACGTCTCGACGTCGTAGGTCGCCTGCCACTCCTCGATTTCCTCGGTGATCGCGGCCAATTCGCTCCGCAGCTCCTCGCGCGTGTTTTCCTCGATGAGCGTACGGATCTCCTCGAAGAGCAGTCGCGTGTAGTCCGGCTGGTAGCGCGTGGTTTCGCCGGCCTCAACGCGGCGCAGCTGGCCCTGGTCGACGAGATCCTGGAGTTCCTCGTTGGTCGTGCTCCAGGCGGCGTCGGCCTGCTCGCTGATCCAGTTGACCGACCGCGGTTCGCGAAGCGTCTCGGCGACCGCTCGAATACGGTCACGGGCGCTCATCGACTCACTCCACGACTGGACCCCATCTCGCGAGGATTCGGACATGCTTGGCACCTCTTACGACAGTGTTGGTGCTGAACTCCCATATATGTTTGTACTCTCTCGCATAATCAAGAGGCTATTGCGAAAGAGGGGGTCCGGACGTTGAAATACGGAACCGACAGAAGCTATGAGCCAACCGATGCACGACCGATATTCTGACTTTGAGGAACTGCGGCCGACCGGCGAGGCGTCCCACATTCCGGACACGAGGCTGGACGACGGCTGTGAGGGTGCCCCCCGGCGGCAACGAGCCGCGACGAGCTCTGGTGGCTACCCGGATGCGCCGACGGCAGACGACAGCGAGTGCCGGTCCTGTGGAGCGCCAGTCCGAGACGGCCAGACGAAATGCCGGTTCTGTCTCACCAACCATCTCGGGAGTGACGCCACTAGCACGAACGAGACAGCGTCGACGACGTGCCTCGGCATCGTCCACCTGGTCGTCGAGTCGACCACGTTCTACGGCGCCGTCGCAAAGGGCGGCGCCGCGGCGAACCTCCTCTCTGCCAACCAGGCGGAGCCGGCCGTCGACGACTACACGCTCATCTACGATCTCGACGAGGCGCCGGCGCGCCAGCTGGTCGAGCAATGGCCCTCACTCCCCGACGCGGTACAGGTATCGTCAGAGGAGGGAGAGCGCCTTCTCAGTGCCGCCCGTGACCGGACTGGGTGGCACGGGCAGGGAGCGTCGGAGCGCCAGGAGCAGGCCCCGACGCGGCTCTATGATCAGCGTGGGGACGGCATCCGCGACGAGTCGCGTCTCGACGCGGTCCTCGACGACGCCGTCGACGCGGTGTGGCTGGTTCCAGCGATGGCGCTGACCGAATCTACTGGCGAAGCTGGGGCTGATCGGCAAGAGTCGTCGGTACCGACGACGCAGGAACTCGACTGTCAAACCTGTGGACGGGCGACCGACCATCGGTTCAAGACCCACGAGTCGGTCCCGGATGAGGCGTGGACCGGACAACCGATCTGGGAGTGTCGGGTGTGTGGCTCGGCTCGCTACGGACCCAGTCTCGAGTAGCGCCAGTGCTGGGCGTCGATTAACCAACACCCTGCGAGTAGCGTCGAGGTTCGTTGGTTAAGGCAGCGAGCTCTTGCAAGCCCGACGCCAGTCTCGATGGGGGTCTTTCCGCGCCAGCGAGCGGTGAGGCGCTTCCGATGGAGCAAGAGTTCAAACAGGGCTACCGGATGCATCGTATACTCAGTAATCTCAACCGACTCGACGTCGACCGATTGGACGACGCGGATCGAGAGCGAGTCGAGACCGCGAGAGACCTCCTGGAAGAGGTAAGCCTTCTCACGCGGCCGGGCGACGGAGCCGGGGCGGACGCCCACGCAGATTCCTAACTGGCGTCGCCGGCCACGCCTCGGGAGGCACCTCTCGCGTCAGTTTATCGCCCCCGACAGGGGTGCGGGGGCGACCCCGTGAAGTCCAGACATGGC
The DNA here is from genome assembly GCF_031626495.1 of Natrinema sp. 1APR25-10V2. Lineage (NCBI taxonomy): Archaea > Methanobacteriati > Methanobacteriota > Halobacteria > Halobacteriales > Natrialbaceae > Natrinema > Natrinema sp. 1APR25-10V2. Next base: position 53,093 of record NZ_JAMQOJ010000010.1, on the reverse strand, counting down.
GACACTGCAAGCTGCGACGACGTCGACTGGTGCGATCGTATCGGATCCGCAGGCAGTCCGCGAGCTCTGTGAGAGCTACTGCTTCGGGACGCTCGACTGGGAGGTGACCGAAGACGGAGAGCTCACCATCTGGGGGTACGACGACTTCGAGGTGTACGAGGCGCGGGAGAACGGCCTCCCGGACTACGAGGGTGGCATCGTGACCCACGAATTCCTGCGAGAACTCGCCGACCACCTCGAAGCCGACGAAGAGTTCGATATCCAGACAGCGGGGTTCACCAAGTGCCGCTTCCCAGTCCTGGCGAAGCGGTACGTCGTTCGCGACGGCGAAGTCCTCCACGCGGACCTCAGTTCCCCCGACCCGATCGACGAGTAGCAGTAGTTTCCGATACTGTTTCTTTATTTAGAGTGAGAGCTGAAACAGCTGGTCAGTACAGAGCATAGATGCATCAGAGCGGTCACTACAGGGACGTGAGCAAACGGAGTGAAAACGATCTCCGGCAGTTATATTGGATTAATTAACATTTGCGGCGTCTTTCCACTGGTTCATAATGTCGTTGCTAAGACGGCCAGAGTCGTACTGGAAGCGTTTCCCCGTTTGGACGCCTTCGGCGACCTCTTTTACGTCATCGGCATAATCCGGATTCCAGCCTTTTTCAGCGACTAACCGGGCTCTGATTGCTTCAGGATCGAAGCTGATGCCGTTGCTATGGAGGGTTTTGAAGATCTCGATACAGGTAGCACGATCTGACGAATGCGTAATCCCAGTCGAGGTGTTGACCAATGCATCGAGCGTGTCGACAGCTTCCTTGGCGACCGGATTATCGATTTCTGGTGCATCGCCACTCGCATCTGATTGGAGTGCTGACGCGCCCCAGGTATCGATCCAGAACTGGACGGTGTCCTTCGACCAAGGCACGACGAGCACATCGGTCACACCATACATTCCGTCAATCTTGTCCAGCAGGTCTTTGTCTGGGTAGATAGCAAGGACAGGACCGCTTTGCCACCCCGATGGATCAATCCGTTTCGTCATCAGCTGGATCTCTGCTTCACCGACGCCGACCGGCTTCTTTTTATTCAACGCCTTTGCTGCCTGGTCACCGATCACAGTAGATACGACACCGTCCAGCTGCTTTTTCGTGTTTACTGCCAAGACAGCATCTCGTTTCTCTTCATGCTGCTCACCGAGCTGTTGCACCCACGCGAAGGCCAGTTCGACAGCCTCCTCATTTGGCCCCTCGGAATCGATGAACCAAGATGTCCTGTCGTTTTGACTCATAATTCGGTACTTCTCAGCAACTCTTGAAAAATCAGGTGGGTATGTCTGATTGAGGCTGCTCTCCTACGACTTATAATACTGGTCTGTGAATACTTGCAGTGATAGGATGTCGGTTGGGCAGTACGTGACTGAGCGGTTCATCGGGAAGCTCATCCTTGCCTGGCTTGCTGCCTTGATTCTCGCAGGGATCGGAACCGTCTATACACCTTTTTCGCTCGTGGAGATTGCTGGTGTGATCGGTATGTTAGGCACTCTGGGTATTCTAGCGATCCAAGTCCACAACACGTCGAACAATAGAGTCGAGTCGGAGGACGCTGGCGAGTACGTGGACGGGACTGATCGGTCCGATACCAGTGACGATGTGGTGAATGGGGATGGAGATGGGGCATCGACGGAGCATGACGTAGGTGCGACAGAGGGGTTATCGGCGACCGAGCGGCGGGTCCAGAATGAATTGATCCGTGAGTCATATCGTAGGTTTACAGAGCAGCCGTTTACGTTCTGGCCGAGTCCACAAGGTGAACGGCTACGCAGCTATCTCAACGATGAATTCGAGGACGTTGATGAGGACGTGATCGATAAGGTGTGGCGGTTCTCAAAGGATGATGGGTTCTTCAAGCGGCGGCCAGGGAAGCGGTCACTGACGATTACACCGACGACGCTGTGGCGAGCAAAAGAGTTGGGTGAGGAACTCTTGTTGGATGACGCGGTTCAGGATGAAATCCTGGACGTGTTACTCCAGTCATACCGATCGGAACCTACCTATCCACGGGTTGATCGTGACGAGTTGATTGAGGCAGTGGGCCGGTCGTCAGACGTCGTGGATCATAACCTCTGGTTGCTCCGAGAGAAAGGATACGTCGAGACACAAGCCTACATCAATTCGAGTGACGGCGGGTACAGTGAGGCGGAGATCACCAAGCTCGGGCGGCAGGTCAGTCAGTAACCCACTTCAGTTGAATTGACGTTCAAGGAACCGCTGAGCCGCAGTCTGAGACATAACTTCCCACGATGGGAAATCCGTGTGCTCGTCGACATAGGTATCGAACTCATCCTCCGGGATGGCCTCGAAATCGTCCTCGTCCTCAACATCCCATTGACTTGCCTCAAGCAACGCTTCGAAAGAGTCGAATTCTGTGTACAGCTGCATGAACTCCTCTGTGAACAATTGCTCGAACGGGATCTCATTCTGCTCGTTCATCCGGAGCCCTGACTGCTCCTCTAACGCCTTCTCTATGTTCTTCTTGAACTCGCCGGCGTCAATATCCATACACGCATTTACACTGACTTCGTTCAAATAACTAAGCAATTCTACTTACCGATTTAGCCGCCCCGATTTCACTACTCATCCCGAATAAAGAAGCCTCGATAGCAACTACTGGTAGCGTTGTTCGTCCCCCGGGAGGGGTGCGGGGCGATCCAGTCGCGGTCGCCCTGTGAGGTGATTGCTCGATGGGACATCGCGCACTTGTTGCGTACGAACGCACGGACGGACAGTACACGCTCCACTACAGCCATTGGGGCGCAGCGAACCTGAAGCTCAAGCACCGAATCTCGGCTGAATCGCCGTTCGGTGGCGACGACACCGACTCTAAGTGGGCGAAACAGCTCCTCGCAGAGCTTGCCAATGGCCTCGAGGCAGATGCGGTCGACGGCTACCTCGCTGGCGAGGATCGACCGTCGACGGTCGTCGAACCGAAGCCTCGTGCCACCGGGCTCACCCTCGACAGGATCGTCGCTGACCATCTCGACTACCTCCACCACGAGGCGTTCTTCGTGGTGTCGACGACGTTCGAGGTGACCGCCTATCGGACGCTGTGGTTCGGGCTCCAGTACGACTCGGAGACGGTCGAACAGGGAGAGACAGTCGGGAACGGCGCGCTCGCGACGGTGCGCTGGTACGACGGCGAGCCGGTCGGCGACGGCCACCTACAGGGCCAGTTCGCGGCCCTCAAAGACGTCGTCGGCGATATGCTCGACAAGGGCGTCTTCACGCCGTCGACGGCGAGACAGTACCTGAAACGGAAGCTGGCCGAGCGAGTTGGAGACCGACAGGAGCTGCTCATTCCGACCGGAGAGTCACCCTTCGAGAAGGCGAGCCTGAACCACTCCTAGTTCGATCTGCTTCGTGACAGGTCCTGTTTTTCAGGGGTCAGAATGGGTGAGCCCCGCCATAGGCTCGTGATTCGATGACCTCAGACGACGACCCGTTTCACGACTGCGAGTTGGACCCCGAGGCGATCCTCGGGACACACACCTTCGAAGACGTCCTGTTCACCGACGAGACGGAAACCCCGGTGAACGTGCTCACCGGCGAGACACCGGCACATTCGCAAGCAACCGTCGAGGAAGCGAAAGAGTTCGCTGCGAGTATCGACACGGAGACGCCCCAAATCGCGCTCCCCGCATCCGTCGAGTCGCAGGTCGAAACCCAGAGCAAGCCCTACACGGCAGCCGCATTCTTCCACTTCAAGGCAACTGGCTCGCTCGCACGCCACCGTGCTTACCACGCCGCCTACGAGGCGGACGCGTTCGCCGTCGACTTCGAGGCCGACTACGAATCGGGCGACCTGACTATCACTGTCGAACGAGCGGACGAGGCCTGAGAATCCGTCGTCACGAGGAGAGTTTTTCGAGCGCCGGCGATGGGTGCCGGCGCAGCTGGAGCGAGCAACGACCCCCGGTGCGTCGGCGTTTCGAGGTGTTCGAGATGCATATGGTGATATACGCACTCGTAGAGGCATCGACGCACGACGACGCCCTGGCCACCGGAAAGTCGGTGTTCGACCGCCTGGTCGGCGTGGACCCACACACGCCGGCGCCGTCTTCGATCGAAGTCACCGTAACTCTCAGAGCCAGACGGCGTCGCCAACATTCAAATACGAAACCGGGGATACCCGGGAGCGCATCGATGGGCGATAACGATCTCGAAGCCGTCGAGGACGCCCGTGAGGGACTTCAGAGTCTGTTGGTCGAACAAGCACAGGCAGGTGTTCCAGAGCAAGTCCTCGTCGGGATTCTCCGAGAACAGGCCGCCGAGATCGAACAGTTCGGCTACATCCCGCGCCGGTGGGAGCAACCCGACCAGCAGGAAGTAAGCAAGTGATGAAACGGACCAATACTTTCGAGGTACGTCCCCTCTCCGAGTCGGATGAGGCCCTCCTACAAGACGTCATGGACGCGACGGCGAGCTTCTGGAACGAGCTGACCTATGCCCGCCGCCAGCGGTTCTTCGATGACGAGAACATCTGGGAGACCGATGAGTTTCGCAGACAGTACAAAGGCCAACTCGGCGCTGCCGGCGTCCAGACGGTGACACGAAAGAACAACGCCGCCTGGAAGTCGTTTTTCGCGCTGTTGGAAAGCTGTGAAGACGCGTCCCCACCGGGCTACTGGGGGAATCAAGAGGACGGGCGAGATCTCCGGCTGTTCGTTCGGAACGATTCGTACGAGATCGAGTGGGGCGACTACTCCCGGGTCGAAATTCCGGTCGGCCAGGATCTCAAAGAGAAGTATGGACTGGGGTACTACGAACGGCTCCGGCTGGAGGTGCGTGGCGATCCAAAGTGGTCCGGCGAACAGGGCCGACTGGAAATTCAATACGACGAGGTTGAAGACACCTATCGAGCATATCAACCAGTCACAGTCGACGACTCGGAACTGGGTTCACCACTGGCTTCCGAAGAAGCCGCCCTCGATCTGGGTGCCAACAACCTCGTTGCGTGTACGACAACGAATGGGGAGCAGTATCTCTACGACGGTGAGAAGCTGTTCAAACAGTTCCGATCGACGACCGAAGAGATCGCGCGCCTGTCGGCCAAGCTGCCGCCAGAGCGGGACACGAGCCAGCGAATCCGCCGGCTCTACCGCAAACGCTCCCGCCGGCGGACCCATGCCCAGAAGGCCCTCATCCGTAACCTCGTTGAACGATTGCACGACGAGGGGATCGCAACGGTGTACATCGGCGACCTCACCGGCGTCATCGAAATCCAACCGTCCCCTGAAATCAACGAAAAGCTGGAGAACTTTTGGGCGTTCAAGCAGTTCGTCGATCAGCTGCGGTCCGTCTGTGAGGAGTATGGGATCGAGGTAGTGGAGAAGAGTGAGGCATGGACGAGCCAGACGTGTCCGGAATGCGGAGAGCAGGACGAGACAGTTCGGCATCGAGAGACGCTGACCTGTCCCTGCGGGTTCAAGGGACACGCCGATCTCACAGCCGCAGAGACGTTCCTCCGGCGGAACACCGAGCAGCAAGTCAGGCCGATGGCGCGGCCCGTGCGGTTCCAGTGGGACAATCACGAGTGGCGTTCGACCACAGACGCCCCTGAGCTCGGGACAAATCCCAACGAACAGCGCACAAACCCGTAAGTCACTCCCGTGGACCATCGTCCAGCGTGGAGGATCCTTACTTCAAGGTGGACGTCAATATGTTACATTCGACGAGGACGAGAGAATTGGCGCAATCAGGGAGATTGGCCCTATTTGATTAAGAGGAGTACGCAGTGTTGTATTCAGGCGTCTTTTGCTGAACTGGCCACACAGTGTACTTGCGAACAGACCGCCGATGGTTACTCTCTCCCATCAATAGGGTCGAATGCATTCTCCGACGAAGGGAACTCCCCGTTTTGAACGTCGTCCACATACGTTTCAACTGCATCTTGTACAATCGTACTGAGGTCAGCATACTGTTTCGAGAGTTTGTATGATTCCCCACTCAACCCCAGTACATCAGTAATGACCAACACTTGCCCATCAACGTAGCGGCCAGCACCAATTCCGATGGTAGGAACATCAACTGCCTCTGTAACCTGTTTTCCCGTTTCCTCTGTGACCGCCTCGATAATAATCGAGAACGCGCCAGCCTCTTCGATGCGTTTTGCAGTCTCGACCAATGCCTCAAGTGTCGCTGAACTCTCGTCACCGCGACCTTGCACGTATCCGCCCCCGATTTGGTTCATCCGCTGGGGAGTCAACCCGATATGGCCGACAACTGGCATCCCAAGTTCTGTGAGGCGTTCAATGATCTCGATCGTCGTTTCTCCATACGGAGCTGTCTCCAGTTTCACAGCGTCAGCGCCTGCTTCTTTCATGAACCGGCCAGCATTATTGACCGACTCTTCGAGCGAGGTGCCATAGGAGAGAAACGGCATATCTCCGATAACCATGGCGTCCTCGACAGCTCGATCGACGGCAGCGGTATTCGACAATGCTTCGTCGAGCGTCACCGGGAGTGTATCATCGTATCCCAAGTGATTGTCGCCGGCACTATCCCCGACCAAAATCATATCGACGCCGCCATTATCGACTTGCCGCGCTATCGGGGCATCATACGCCGTCAACATCGTGAGGGATTCGCCGTTGTCGTACTTCTCGATGATATCAGGGATTGATGTGCGGCCCATGGTCGACCACTTACATCGCTATTGCTTAATGTTCCTTCCATCGCTTCTGTACTGGCCGGATGATAGATCATCTGTACTGAGCGAATTTATCCTTCTGAATGAGGCCTGTTCCGTACTGCCTCTGAATCATCGTCTTCTCCGGTAGCTGTCTATTCGCGCCAGCAAGAGAATGGCGCGCGTCGGTGACTGTACCGACGGGCGTTGGAGTGGTTCAGATGCATATGGTCATCTACGCGCTCGTAGAGGCATCGACAGAAAACGAAGCACTGGCTGCGGGGAAAACGGTGTTCAATCGGTTAGTCGGCTCTGAGCCGCATTCTTGCGCAGTATTCGACTATTTTGTGACCTTCGATGAGGAGGACACGTCCGTTGCGGGGAAGGCGCGATGGGGAGAGTTACCGACTGCAGCCCCCGTCGACTCCGATGACGGCCAGGACCTGCTCGAGCGTGGCTGGGAGGCGACGAAGGAGGAATTCGAGCGTAATATCGACCGGGTAAAGGAGGCCATCGACGAGCTCTCCGACGAGGAGATCATGCGCGACGAGGACCTCGCCCGGCACGCCTTCCACCAAGTCGGTGCGTACGACGGCCCGACGATCTTCCTGTACACCGAACACGGAACCGGCATTCGCCACCGTGGACAGTTGGACCGACTCCTCGAGGAGAGTGAAGAGCTATGGATCGTGCCCGCTGACGTCCATTTCTGAATAATGCCTCGCATCACCAACTGGCGACGCGAGAGCCGCTCGCCGACGCTTGCGTATCGGAACACCGAGACCGGTGCGCGAGCCGTCCTGCATCGAGCCCCGGACTCCTACCGGTACAAGTGGCGCGGGGCAATTCTCGTCGACGGCTACCCGGTCTGGTCGCGGGGATACGAGACGAAGGATGCGATGTCGTTCCGTGACGAGCTCCGGGAGCGGCCCGCGCCGGACCTCAACTGCCCAGAGTGTCCGAACGACGACATCCTCGTCGGTGAGAAGACAGCTGATGGAGCGAAGGTACAGCGCTGGTACGACTGTCCGGACTGTGGGTACGAAGCCCCCTCGCGCATCGTCTACGGCGCCGAGCGGTGAGTGGGTGAGCGCTGGGCGCTGTTTTTCGGCCGGGCACGAGGTGGTGGCCCGGTACGACCGGGTTAGTCAACCAATGACCCTCGAAGTACTTGACCGACACAGCGAGGCACTGTTCGAGTTCCTCTGGTGCCCCGTCTGCGGGCAGGAGGTCTTCACTTACATCCCCTTCGAGGGGGTGTTCTGCAAGAACTGCAACACCCAGGTCGAACTCCAAGAATCTCGAGAGACACGCGGCTACGAGGAGGCCGTGCTCGCCTGTTTCGATACTGCCACGACCTGGAACCTCCACGTCGACGAGAAACTGCGTCGCGACCTGCCTGATGGGTCGGCGCGCGTGAAGATCCTCGGCGCACCGGGCGCCTACAAGGTCGACTGGTGGAGTCCAGAGCCGGGTGAGGACTGGAAACCTGTGGAGCGTGGAGAGTTCGACGACGTCGCCGAGCCAGACGAGGTGTCCCATCTTGCGTAATGACCTTGTTGAAACTCACTCCGAGACAGATTTCAGCGACTCTGCGAATTGAGCATGCGAATATCGCCTAGACAGAGAGTCAATCCACGTCAAGAATAATTAGTCACCGCAGGGATACACTTTCAATGGTGGGGCCTGCGCGCAGTGGCAGAAATCACAAATGTTGCCAGTCTGATTTACAATGCGTGAAGGGTGGTCTTATTATACTGTAGTACAGATGAAGTCTCAATGGCTGTACTCAGCTGCCCGTTTTGCGCAGAGAGCGAGCCTACATGGGCCGATCTTGGTGATCATCTCTGGCATGAACATCACCCTTCTAGCCAATCTCAAGATTGCCCCGGATGCGAATACCCCCTCAAAAAAGAGAACATCACCTACCATTTACCCTGCTTCTCAACCATCGAAGCAGAAACTATCTGGACCAACCTAAACGTCGATAGTGGAATTTGCCCAATTTGTGGTGAACTCCAATACTCAGAGGAAGAGACTCGCGATCACATTAGTACTCATTCAGCAACCGAACGAAAACAGTTCCTCGGGGAGAATCCCACATGCACAATCTGCGACGAACCTCCAGGTTCACCCCAAGGACTGAATGGCCATCTTACGTGCTTTGGTGAGAAATTCTCAGTCGAACCAATTGAGGCCGGGAACAACCGTTGTCCATACTGTGAATCCTATTTCGAGCACAAAGGTGCTGTGAGATGGCATATTTGGCGTGACCACTTCGAAGCCGATAGCTTCACTACCGAATGCCCTCACTGCAACGAAGAACTCTCGTACGGCGATCTAAGCAATCATTTGCTTTGTTCTGATGAGGATATTCATGGTCCGTCTATTTCCCAGTTGGTATCGTTCGCGCCAGCAGAGTGCTTCATCTGCGGTCAGGGCTTTCTAAATCCTAGTGTTACGGAGAGGCACATTCGGTCATCACATCTCCATTCGATCACTAGAGTGAATACCTGTATCATCTGTGGAGATGCTATACAGCATGCTGAAGCACATTATCCGTGCCTTTCGAGAGAAACGGAGAACGAACTCCCGACCAAAAACAAGACGACGTGGGCGTGCCCGCAATGCAATCATTCGCCTAGCGATCCGGATAAGCTATTCTCGCATATCGAATCTAGCCACGAATTGGATTTATTTTCCACCGGTGACTGTCAAGTATGTTCGGAATCCCTTAGTGATCTTTCGGATCACAATTCGTGCTTGTTGACCCTCTCTGGGTTCGGAAACATAGGCGAGATTGATTCGGATATTCAAATACCTACAACCACAACAGCGCGTCCCTCCAAAAGCACTTACACAGCGGAAAACCCCATAGCGGAGTCAGATACCTATGAGGTTTTCAAAGATATGCAGCGGTTCCTTCACCGGGAAAAGCACTCTAAGGTTAAAGAAACGTGGGGTAATTACAGTAATTTACCAATTTCGAGACTTTCTCGAAAGGAAGAGGTGCTTAGGAATTTATTCCCTGGTGGGAGAGACCCTCATCCAGATAGCGATTTCCAATTCAGATTCCATCATGCTCCTTCTAGGGAAACGAGGGACCTCCGCCATAAAACGTACATTCACGACGGTGACGAAGTGATATTTGGGAGCGTCGATGGCGACACCACGCTGCCTATGAAAGCTCAAGTTGAGCATGTCGCAGACGATGGTGTTTACATCTCCCCGAAGCCGGAAAGAAACTTTCACGAGAGCGAACTTGAACACTTATTCACCGAATCCGGGTCATTCCATATCGTTCAATTGTTGAACGCGGTACCGTACGACAGAAAAAAGAGCGCGATCGATGCGGCGAAGCGAGACGAGGACACGATAGAGCTGGTCAGTGGAAGGAAACCACTTGTAGAATACCCTCGTTCGATTGGTGAGATATACGCACAGGATCTGAATGAGTATCAGAAGAAGGCTGCTGGACGAGCCTTAGGCACGAACGATGTTTGTTACATTCAGGGACCACCAGGAACCGGGAAATCGAGAACACTCACGGCCATTATCAAATTAGCGATTGCTCGAGGAGACCGGGTTTTAGCTTGTACTGACTCAAACACGGCGATAGATAATCTCTTGATCGGAGAGAGTTCTGAAGGCGATATAGATGAAAGTAGTCTACATGCATACGAGCAGGAAGTTTCCGAAGTGACCATTTCTCGTATTGGCTCGCGTTCAGACAGTGATATTGTTAAAGAGAATTACACAGGAATCGATCCTGCTGAAGCTGATCTGGTGGCAGGAACGACCAGTGCAGCTGCGACGTTGAACGTTAATCCCTTCGACCTGGTGGTTGTGGACGAAGCGACACAGGCCGATCAACCGTCTACGCTGATTCCGTTCCTTCAAGGCGATCGAGTGGTGCTTGCTGGTGATCAAAAGCAGCTGCCTCCGTTCTGTGCTAATGATTCATCAAAAGAAGAGGAGATTCACATCTCGCTCTTCGAGCACCTGCTGAATGTTTACGGCGAGCACATCGCCACGCAATTGTCGAAGCAGTACCGAATGAACGAAGCGATCGCTTCGTTCCCGAACAAACAATTCTATGACGATGCCTTGGAGCACGGGGAAGAAAACAGGACCTGGACCGTGGATGGGTTAGACCCTGTAGTCGGGTACGATGTCTCGAACAACGAGGGTGTCAAAGAGGAAACTGGGTCTAAATATAATCGTGGCGAAGCAGGATTGATAGCGACTGAAGTAGTTCAGTTGATAGACAATGGTGTCAGCCCATCTGATATTGGTGTGATCACTCCATATAATGCGCAGATAACGAAAATCGATAACGCATTGTCGGATGCTGGTGTGGGGGATGCCGAGAGTGTAGAAATTAATACAATTGATAGTTTCCAGGGCTCTGAAAAAGAAGTGATCCTCGTTTCGTTTGTTCGAAGCAATGACTGGCATGGAACTGGATTTCTCACTAAGCCAGATGAGGGAGAACGGCGTCTCAACGTTTCTCTTACCCGTGCCAAGAAACGAATTGTCATCGTTGGCGATTTCGACACTCTTGGTACCGTTGCAGATGGAACTGATCCGGAAGGTTCGTGTGCCTATGTGTATCAGGACCTCCGCGACCACTTGGAAGAAATGGGGGCTCTGAAAAATTGAACTTGGACCAAACACGGTGTTTCGGTCTCATCCTTCAGTCGGCTCCCCAGAGAGCGTTCTTCGCGATCTCGCGCAGCTGAAGGATCCTCTCGATGCGACTAGCACCGAACGTGGTCCAGTATATACGGCAGCGACGTTCATGTTCCTCGACAAACTCTCGACGATCGACCTATATCTGGATGGTGACCCAGACCGAACGATCGACGAAGCGCGGCCAGCGGATCTTCTCGAGCCGACCAATATGGAACACCTCGACCAACCGCTGTTCCTGTTGGGCCACGGCGTCGAGAATCCGGCCAACGGCATCTATGGCGACGAGGAGTACCTCTACGTTGTCGAACGCCCGTCACGGAACCCGTTCGAGGAGCCCGCCGAGTGGACCGTAAAGGTGAGTGGTCACTCCGCGTTCCCCCGCTGGACGGCCCAACCGACGAGGCCTTCGAGCGGGCCAGCTGGCAGTTCCATGGCCTGTTGAAGCACGCACTCGAAGAGTTAGCTACTGAACCGACGTGAGAATGTGACCGGTCTAAATGATACCGCCGATGACGAGCAGTCCGACGACGAGCAGCAGCGTCGCGACCACGCTCCCCCCGGCCAGCCACTTGTTCTCCATCGCCTTCTCATGGAGCGGCATCTCGGCGTACTCCTCACGGAACGCCTCGAGGTTCTGGTCATCGTAGAAGTACTTCGTCTTCAGCGCAAACCGTTCCGTCACCGCACAGCCCGTACAGACCGGCTCGCCTTCCAGCCGCTCCGTTTTCGTGTGGCTGGTACAGGCGATGGCCCCGCAGTTCGGACAGTAGGTGTACGTCTCATCGACGCCGCTCGTGTCACAGTGGACGCACCGATGGATGCCGTCCTCGGCAGTCACCCTTGACGGTCCTGCCGCGTAGTACTCGTAGGGGTAGGTGTATTCCTGGAGCTCGGTCGTCTGTCGAACCTCGGGGAGGTACACTGTCTCGATCGACTGGACGGAGATGTCCGAGCGGTTCGGCTCGCAGGTCTTGTTGTATGTGACGTTGTTGTCGCCGGTGTAGGTCACCGTCGTCGTGTGGTGCTGCTGGAGTCGCTCGACAGCCCACTCCTTGTACTCCGTCTGAGTCTGGCCGAACCGCCGCTCCTCGACGTCGTCGAATACCTCTCCGAACTGCTCGGCGTCGAGGTCGACCGTCGCGTGGAGGTTCTCTGTGACCAGCGTCGCGACGTCCTCGTCGACGACCTGTGGCTGCCCGCGTTCGGCGTGGGCAACGAATCGCGTCCGGTCGTTGATCCGGTGGATAACGCCCACCGATGTCTCGAAGACGGCGTTCGTGTCCGCGGTGACCGCGACCACCGGGCGGAACGTCACCGATGAGTGTGGTTCTGGGAGGTCGGCAGCCTCGATGTTCTCGATGTCGCGGAACGCCTCCGCGACGGGGGTGTCGACCTCGGCGGCCGGGTCGTACGGGCGTAGCGTCTCGTCGCAGAGGATCTCGATGCGACCGTTGTAGAGGTCGAGGCCGATCTCGTCGGCGATCTCCCGGAGGTCCTCGCCGTCGAGCAACTCGATTGGGTGTGGGTCGTCGTTCTGCTGGAGTCGATTTGCGTACTCCTGAGCAGGGTTCGTGAACCGGCCGGTCGTGACGACCATCCCGCGTTTCGGGCCGTCGAAGTCGAACGTCGCGATGGCGGAGTGGAGCTTCTGGACCACCGGCCGTCCGACCGTCCCCGTGTGCTTGCACTCCACGATGATCGCGCGCCGGGTGCCGTCGACGACCTCCTCCATGATGACGTCGCGACCCTCGTCGGCGGTTCGGTCGGCCTGACGGACGTTCTCGTAGCCGAGGTTGCGGAACACGTCCTCCATCACGTCCTCGAACTCGAACCCCGAGAGATCGTCCAGTACAGCCATCCTCAATTATGTGGACAGTACGTTGCAACTGCCAAATACGTTGCCGAACGCTACGCCGTCCTGTTTGTGGAACCCCTGAAAGGGGTGCGGGGGTCACCGAACCGCCCGCGAGCAACGAATGAACGGGAATGTACCTGTAGCAAGTTCGGAATCGGTTCCAGTCGCATCGCCTGATCAGTCCCACCGAGACGCAGTCGAGTACGTCGGCTTCCGCGTCGACGGCCAAGCCGTCGTGCTGAACCTCTCGGAGCATCGGCGACTCTCCCTCGAGCGCAGTCTGGACCTCGTCAACCACAGTCCGCAAATTCAACCGAAGCTACTTACGTGATACAGGCGTATCACAGCATATGAGCACTGACAGCGACGCCGGCGGCGACGGTGAAATGGAGAAGATCAACGTCCGGGTGCCACAGTCGCTGCTGGCTCAGGTCGACGACGTCTGGGAGGAGCGTGGCTACGCGAACAAATCCGAGTTCATCCGCGACGCGCTTCGAGACGCTGTCAACCCGCCAACGCAGCTGTCCGAGGAAGCGCTGGAACATCTGGCCGAGAGCCGCAAGCAGCGGGAGCAGGGTGAGACGGTGTCGCAGGACGACGTGAAGGAGCGGCTGGGCATCGATGACTGAGGTCGAGTGGACACCGAAAGCACTTGATTTGCTGGAGGGACTCGAATCGGAAGCCCAAGAGCGGTTGGTGAAGAAACTCGACGAGGCGAAAGACTGGACCTCTCATCGTCTCGAAAAGCTCACCGGGTATCCATACTACAAGCTTCGTGCTGGCGACTACCGTGCGATCATCACGTGGGACCGGGATGAGGATGTCCTGATCGTTGAGGCGGTCGGGCATCGCCGGAATATCTACGACCGTCACCTCCCACCGTAACACACGCGGTCTACAGACCTGCCCAGGTCGGTGACGAACCCGGTCTGAAATTCAAGTACGATTCCGGTTGGTAGTGTTTATTGCCCCCGAGAGGGGTGCGGGGGAATTCACTCCCCGTCATTGATCCATGACCGATTCAGAGTACCCCTGGCGAGACGAATCGCTCCTCTACGAACTCTACTGGGAACAGGAGTTGAGCACGGTCGAGATCGCGGACAAACTGGACTGTACACAACAGACGGTCTCGAAGTGGATGCAGCGATTCGACATCCCACGTCGAGACGCACGAGAAGCGGCCCCGAACCGGCGACGGCATCCCGCCGTGTTCACCGACCGTGGCTACGTCATCTGCGCCTCGAACTATCGTGGGACGACGGACTCCGTCGGTATCCACCGACTCGTAATGGTAGCAGAGCGCGGGTTCGACGCCGTCGCGGACAAGCACGTTCATCATAAAAACGGCATTCGGTTCGACAATAGGCCGGAGAATCTCGAACTCCTCAGTCGCGCCGAACACGCCGAACGACACGGCTTCGGGTCCGAGATTAAGCCTACCGACCACGAGTGGGATGTCTCTGATCGCGAGCGGGACGAACGGGGGCGATTCAAATGACGACGGCATACGTCGGCCGACGTCGACGAGGAGAGCTCGTTATCACTCGCCGTCCCGAGGACACAGAACTCACGCCCGACCGCAGTCTCGATCTCGTCAACCACAGTCCGAGTGGCTTCGAGGTCGGGTACCGGGGCAGCGGGCCCGCCCAGCTTGCGTGCGCGCTCCTTCTCGACTACTACGACGATGAGCAGGTCGCCCGTCAACACTACATCGCGTTCCGGAATCAGGTGGTTTCGCAGCTGGAGTGCGACGGTGCTGCGGCGTGCTGGCACCTCCCCGGCGAGGAGATCGACGCCGCGATGGCGACCCTTACCGACGACGTCGTCGCGCTTCCCGACGGCGGACGTCCGTCGCCAACACTTCCCGAGAACTGGCGAACCGTCTCCCGTCCCGACCGGCGGGTCTTCCAGCGCGCTGATCGCGACCACTACATCGTGCTCGGGGAGGGAACCGACGAGTGCCTCGTCATTCTGTGCAGTCAGGGAGACCGCGCCTATCCAGCGCCGTTGGCTATTCGGACGATTCCGGTCGATGCCGACGTTGAACAGGCTATCCGCGACCTCGCCGACGAGAGCAACGACCTCATCGAGCCGCCGGAGGGGGAGTGCTGATGGAGACGCTTCGACTGGCGCGAGCCACCCACCAGCTCCTCGAACGTGGTGTCGAGGCGCTCGAGAAAATCGGGCGCGAGATGGGGCAGCAGTATTGTTGAGAAGGGATCGATTATATGGGCCTAATTCGTTGGCCTCGGCGCCCTTAATGAGAGCGGTAGTTCTGGTTCGTACGGGACGGGATATCTGCATTCTGCGCTCTTAGCAGAATTGTTCTACCAGTGTTCTGGTTTTGGCGGAAGACAGTTCGACAATATTCAACGGCCAAACCCCGCTCAGAAGTCCTCAGTGAAGACTCTCACCTCGCCTTGATTGGTAATTCCGACATCGATGGTCGTCTTCAGTTCATTCTGGTTCGTACACTCTTTGAGGACCCCATAGAGGTGTGTATAGAGTTCCGGACGACAGTATGCAATTTTGATACCAGCTTCGTCTGCGTGTGAATAGACGCTGGCAACTAAATCATCAAAACTCGTCCCTGGAGAGACGGAAAACTGGATCGGCGACCGGATCGTCCGGACGAGTTCCAATGTCCGACGGGCCTTCTCGATGTTCTGTTCTGCCGCTCGTTCGATAGCACTGATATTCGAATCGGTCGTCCCCAATTGGTCCGCCACTTCTTGTTGCGTATGACCCTGCTCCCGGAGCTCAAGTACCTCCACCTGCCGGTCGGTCAATGTCGTTGATGCAGTAGAGCTCATACAGAGTCAAACAGATGTGTTTGAGATAGGCTTTTCTCTCAAACTATTCTCTATCTCGTATGGATGAATGATGGATCTCTGACTACGCGACGGCGAGTTCTTTTTACTGCCGGGACTGCGGCTGTCGCTGGTTTTTCGGGCTGTACAGGTGCGGGTAGTCGAGATCGGAGCCCATCAACGCCGGTCACCATCCTCGCAGCTGGAAGTCTCCAGAACGCACTAGCTAACGGGCTCAAGCCTGCTGTGGACATCCCAGTAGAAGTCGAGGCCCATGGTTCTGCGACGGTGGCTCGAATGATCGACGAAGGACAACGCGATCCGGATATCGTCTCCGTCGCCGACGTGGCGCTCTTTGCAGAACCACTCTCACCGTCGTGGCATTCCGTGTTTACCAGCAACTCAGTCGTCATCGCGTATAATCCAGATACAGATGGTGGGGCACGCCTGGCCGAGGCCGGAACCGAAAGCTGGTACGAACCGATGGTCAACGGGAACGTGAATATCGGCCGTACCGACCCTGATCAAGACCCACTTGGTTATCGGACCCTCTTCATGCTCGACCTCGCCTCACGGTACTATAACGAGGCAACGGATCTCAGAGAGGGGATCCTCCAGCAAGATCAGATCTATCCCGAAACGTCGTTAATCAGCCAGTTCGAGACCGGCTCTATCGACGCCGCCTTCGCCTACCGCAATATGGCCGTCGAACGCGAGTACGAATACATCGAATTACCGGATCAGATCAATCTGAGTAATCCAGAGTACGCCGAGGATTGGTACTCAACGACCTCGTATACACTGCCGAGCGGCCAGGAAATCCAGGGTGGGCTCATTAGTTATGGCTCAACCATTCGGCACATGAGCGACGCCGCAGTTTCCGTGTTCGACGCACTTACGACAGGGAACTATCTCGAAGAACATGGATTTCTCCTGCGCGAACAGTTCCCTGCCTATTCGGGCGACGTTCCCCAACGCATCAGGCAGGCTACTGACCAAACTAACGAGAATCAATCCCAGCTCAGCGGACCCGACAAAGAGCTATCGTCGACAGTCTCAGACATCACTGTCCTGATTTGAATGACAACAGACACACACTCAAATCGATCTACAACGGATACGTTTGGGCTTGATTGGCTCAGCGTTGCGCTCATTCTTGGGGGAGTGCTACTCCTGTACTACATCGTTCCATTGGTGTCGCTGTTTCTCTCGGTATCGGCTGGAGAGATCCTTGCTCGGATGAACAATCCAACCGTCGTAGATTCGGCGACAACGTCGCTTCTGTCGGCATCGATTAGCACAGCCGTCGCCACGCTGTTCGGTTTGCCACTCGCATACTGGCTCGCACGCACCGACGGGGCTGTGACAAAGGTCGTCCTCGCAGTCGTGGTCCTCCCGTTGGTACTTCCCCCTACAGTCGGCGGTATCGTTTTGCTTACCGTCTTCGGGCCGGGATCACCTCTCGGGGAAGCCGCGATCACGGCTGGGTTTCCACTCACACGATCGCTCGCTGGGGTCATACTCGCCCAGACGTTTGTTGCGTCGCCGTTCGTAGTCGTGACAGCAAAAGCGGCATTCGAAAGCGTCGATCAAACACTCGAATATGCCTCTCGCTCGTTGGGGAAAAGCCGACTGACGACCGCTCGCCATGTGACGCTACCCTTGGCCGGCCCAGGAATTCTTGCCGGTGTAACGCTCGCCTTTGCACGGGCAATCGGCGAGTTCGGCGCGACGATGATGATGGCGTACTATCCCCGGACGATGCCGGTCCAAATCTGGGTGGCGTTTATCGAACTCGGTCTGGATAACGCCTACCCGGTAGCGATACTTTTGGTACTAATCGCTGCCACGGCACTATTGATTCTCAATACTATCGCCTCGAATCCATGGGAATGACACTTGAAATCTCTCGATTGCGCAAAGACTACGGCCAGTTCGACTTCGGTCCCGTTGACTTGGCGGTTGAGGACGAAGTGCTCGCCGTTCTAGGGCCATCTGGCAGTGGGAAAACAACCTTGCTCTCGCTGATCGCTGGTATTGCTACTCCGAAGTCTGGATCAATTCGACTCGATGGACGAAACCTGGTCGGGTTGTCGCTCGAAGACCGGCGTGTGGGGATGGTGTTCCAAGAGGGAGCGCTTTTCCCCCACATGACCGCCCGAGAAAACATCGAATACGCAGCTACAGCCAGCGATCGCGCTGACGAACTCGCGATCCTACTCGAACTAGAGGAAGTCCTTGATAGAAAGCCCCCGAAGCTCTCGGGTGGGGAACGACAACGGGTCGCCCTCGCACGAACGCTAGCGACCGACCCGGACGTCCTTCTCCTCGACGAACCGCTGTCGAGCCTCGACGCACCGATCCGGAAGAGGCTCCGGGACGAACTACACAGCCTGTTCAAGTCGATCGAGATTCCGGTTCTTTATGTCACACACGACCAGCGGACGGCGACGGCACTCGGTGACCGAATCGCCATCGTTCGAGACGGTACCCTCGAACAGATTGGCTCGCCGTCGACGGTACTCACGCAGCCTACAAATCGTTTCGTCGCTCGCTTTACTGGGAACGAGAATCTCTTTGAGGGGACAGTGACGGACCGAAGCGGAGACGGAGTGATAGTTCAGGTCGGGAATATTCAGTTCCAGACGACTGCGCCAGATATCTCCGCATCGGCCGTCACGGTTTGTATTCATCCATCACGGGTAGAGGTCGAAATGCCCACTCTTGCCGACGGTGACGGAGCGACAAACACAGTCACGGGCACGATTGCTCGGTGGTTGAACGAGGGAAGTGAGTACCGGGTTGAAATCGAGGTTGAAGCGGGGGCGCTCACACTCACAGCAAACGTTCGCCCGCCGACGTTCGAGCAGCTGGCGCTCGAAAACGGCTCAGAGGTCCAAGTACTAATTCCGCAAGAGGCGATCCACTTGATTCCGGAACGCCAGTAGTTTCCCGCCAACACTCGTAGAATCATCCCCTTGACGGGGCACTTAGAGGAGAAATCCACACGTGTAGAGCTGGCCGATTTTAGGACATAGCGGTACAACGAGCGACAATAGCGTACCGCCGATGCCCTATCGTAACTTGACCCAACACGTCACCGGCGGAATTCCTCTTTCAACAGGCTAGTACCGGGTTGTTTCAGCGGCCAAAATCTTGGACTGGACGTTTATTTAACCAACATTCTCTCCTTCCTAAGACATAGTGTTGGTTAACGTGGTGTTGTTGTTGCGCCCGGCAGAGGGGCGCAGGGCGCGAGACGAGGCAGGCGGCCGTCGATGAGCGTTCCTGCGTCGAGGTGACCGAAATGAAAGACCCAGAGTCGAGAACCATCTTCGCTGGCGTCGATGGACGTACCGACACCGAACTGCCCGAGTGGTACCGACAGCGTCGCGGGGGCAGCGACTCCGTGACCTTCGCCGAGGCGATTCGTGACCTCCCGCAGGCCGTCGAGTCGACCGTGGCCTACAAGAATCCATACACCGACGAGTGGGTCGAGACGGAGCGGTTCAACGCGCTCGTCGAGCCGAGTCGCGCTCGAGAGCAGGCCCGTGAGGAGGACGCCGAAATGGATTCCTTGTTCCATATTCCGACCGACTCGTACGCAATCATCAACCCGGTCGATGTCTACGGGCCGCTAGAGGAGGTCCTCCGCGAGGAGACCGTCGAAGGGACGCCACTCGGTGACGTAATGTTCGGCGAGATCCGACGCTACCGGGGCGGCGGCGAGGTCCACATGGACATCATGTTCGACGGCCTCGAGGTGCGCCTCCCCGGCCGGTCGGACCCGATCACGATGGGCGTCACGTCGGGCTACGACTTCTTCGGCGAGCACGCCGTCTACGTGGAGGGATTCGCCCAGGACGGGTACTGTTCGAATACGATGCGGTCGCTCACCGACAAGGAGGTCATCAAGCACGTCGGCGACGTGCGGAACTTCCGGACCTGGTGGGAGGAGATCCTCGCACAGGTCGAACTCGTCGCCGACGACCTCTTCGAGTTCATCCGTGATGCCCAGGACATCGACCTCGACTTCTCGGAGCTCCCGTTCACCGTCACAGAGTTCTACAGCCTGCTGGGGTTCCCGGACTACCTGGCCGAGCGTGCCGCGAGCGATGCGGAGGCCAACGCTGTCTCCCCCGTCGAGATCGATATGTGGACGCTCCATTCCGGCGCGACGTACGCGCTGACCCACTTCTTTCAGGGCAAGGAGGGTGCGTCGCTGGACGGCTACGTCCGCACGGCCAACGATATCCTGTTCAACCCGGAGGGCACCATCGAGCGCGTCGAGCGAGCCTACGAGGAGCAGCTGGAGGCGGACGGCGACGACGGGTCGCAGGCGTCGCTCGCCGGTGAGCGGGCACTCGCGAGCATCGAGCGCGTCAGCGACGACCTGCAGGAGAAGGTGGACCAGTTCGAGGAGCGGGAGGATGCACTCCGTGAGCGGTTCCAAGACGCGATGGGCTGAACCTCGAATTGTCGGAGCTCAGCTGTTTTCAGTTGCCCACTCGAGTAACGGTTCCAGTCGTGTTCGAACCTCGTCGCCGTCGTCAGTCAACGCGTATTCGACACGCGGCGGAATTTCGTTGTACTGCGTCCGTGAGACGAGCCCTGCCTCCTCGAACTCGTCGAGGCGTTTCGAGATCGTGGACGTGCTCGCCGTCGGGAGGTGGTCCTCGATCTCCGCGAACCGCAGTGAGTCGTGCGCGCCGATGATACTGACGAGTTGCATCGCGTATTTCCGGCTCAACGTGTCGATGACACCCGTAAGCGGACAATAGCACGTGCCGTCGACGTCACAGACGGGGGCTGATGAGGTGGTATCTGCCATAGCTTTGCGGCCTCCAACTTCCTCCATAGCTTTGGACTCCGAAGTATAAACCCTTCCCGTCGTAAAGTAATAGTACGCGTGACGAGCGACTCTCAATACGATCTCGTGATCCTCGGCGGCGGTGCCGCAGCCTTCGCCGCGATTACCGAAGCAAGCCGCCGAGATCTCTCGACGGCGATGGTGAACACCGGCCTGCCGATCGGTGGGACCTGCGTGAACGTCGGCTGTGTTCCAAGTAAGCATCTGCTTGCCGTCGCCGAGAGCGGCGCTGCAGCGTCGGAGAACCCCTTCGACGCCGTTCGATACCCCGAGGAGCCGACCGTTGACTGGGCCGACGCATTCGACGGAACCGACGAACTCGTCGAACGGTTCCGCCAGGAGAACTACATCGACGTAGCTGAGCACTTCGAGACCGACATCTACGAGGGCTACGGCCAGCTGGTCGACGACACAACCATCGAGGTCGTCCAAGGAACCGACGAAGGAGCCCGAATCACCGGGAACAAAGCACTCGTCGCGACCGGAAGTTCGCCCTGGGCGCCGTCCATCGACGGGCTCAACGAGGTCGAGTACTACACGAGCGAGACCATCCTCGAAGAGCGGGACCTCCCGGAGCGCATCGTCATCATCGGAGGCGGCTATATCGCCCTCGAGTGGGGGCAGATTCTTCACCGCGTCGGCGTCGACGTGACCATCCTCCAGCGCTCCGAGCGTGTCCTCTCGGGAATGGAAGGCCAGCTCGGACGAGAGATGCAGCGCGCATTCGAAGACGAGGGGATCGACGTGGTCACCGGCAACGACTTCCAGCGCGTGCGCACATCAGCAACTGACGGCGGGGTCGAAGCAATCCAATCGGGCGTCGCTGTCGAGACAGTTGTCGAGGGCGCCGAGCAGACGGTGACCGGAGACGCACTATTCGTCGCGACCGGTGTTCAGCCCAACAGCGAGGGTATCGGCCTCGAATCAGTGGGAGTCGAAACGAACGACGACGGGACGATCCACGTCGACGAGCACTTCCAAACCACGAATCCCGACGTGTACGCCGCCGGCGACGTAATCGGCGAGCCCGAACTGGAGACGGTCGCCGCCAAGGAAGGCAATCACGCCGTCAAGAACGCCTTCGGCGATGAAGGCGTCAGCATCGACTACGGTGCGGTCCCCGCAGTCGTCTTCACAAGTCCCGAGGTCGCAGCCGTCGGGACGACCGAACTGGAGTACATGGACGAACACGGCACCTGTTCCTGTCGGACCGTCCAGATGGAGGACGTACCGCGAGCGAAAGCCGTCAAGAACACGGATGGACTCGTCCAAGTCGTCAAACACCACGAGACCGACGAAATCGTCGGCGTCCACATGGTCGGCCCCCGTGCCGCCGACATGATCATGGAAGCGACGCTGGCGGTGAAGTTCGGCCTCACCATCGACGACATCATCGACACCGTCCACCCGTTCCCGACGTTCTCCGAGGCGTTCAAACACGCCTGTCAGGCGTTCCGCCGGGACACGACCACGATGAGCTGCTGTATCGAGTAACCCCTTACCAGCATCATCCAAATCATGACCGAGGCCAAGAATACAGTGACGTCCGCATTGTGTATAGACCGAGAAGCAACGGCTAGCGACGACACCATCTGTGGAGGGCAGATCAATGAGTAACGGATACGACTACGACCTGCTTGTCCTCGGCGGCGGGATGGCTGGCCTCCCGGTCGCGATGAAGTGTGCGTATTCCGGGATGGAGACGGCGCTCATCGAGGAAGACCTCCTCGGCGGCACCTGTCTCAATCGTGGATGTATCCCGACGAAGACGATGCTCCGGAGCGCAGAGGTCGCAAACCTCGCTCGCCGGAGCGAAGAGTTCGGTATCGACATCGACGGCGCCATCGAGGCCGACATGGACGTAATCGTCGACCGCAAGGACGACGTCGTCGAGAGCATCCGCGAGGGGGCCTATGAGAACGTCGAGGGCAACGAGAACATCAACTTCGTCGAGGGCCATGGCGTCTTCGAATCTCCACACAAGGTCTGCGTCGACGACCGCACGCTATCAGCCGAACGGGTCGTCATCAATACGGGTGCTCGCCCAGCGAAGCCACCGATTGACGGCCTTGAGGATGTGGACGTCCACGACAGCACCGACCTGCTCACCCTCGACTCAGTCCCCGACTCGCTGGCCGTCATCGGCGGTGGCTACGTCGGCTGCGAGTACGCCCAGATGTACAGCCGGTTCGGCGCTGACGTCACCGTCTTCCAGCGAAGTGAGCGCCTCCTTCCACAAGAAGATCCAGAGGTGAGCGGGGTCATTGAGAGCGCCTTCGAAAACGAGGGAATCACCGTTCAGACCGGTGCGCCCGTGACGGCACTTGCGGAGGCCGACGACGGTATTCGTGTCGACGCCGATGCTGACGACGACGTTTCCATCACCGTCTCGGACGTCGCCCTCGCCGCGGGCCGAACACCGAATACGGACGGTCTCCGGCTCGAAGATATCGGCGTGTCGCTCGACGATCGGGGATTCGTCGAGACCGACGACAGCTTCAGAGCGACTGCTGACGGAGTTTACGCCATCGGCGACGTGAGTGGGCCGCCGATGTTCACCCACTCCGCTCGCGACGACGCAGACCTCCTGTATCGGCACCTCGCGAAAGGTAAAGAGATCAGCACTGAGGGCCGAACTGTCCCGTGGGCGGTGTTCACCGACCCACAGGTCGGCCACGTCGGGCTAACCGAACAGGAAGCCCGGGACGAGGGGTACGAGGTGGGGATCGGCCGCCAGGACTTCGCCGACCAGGGCAAGCCGAAGGCGCTCGGTGAGACCGAGGGATTCGTCAAACTCGTCACGGACGCCGACACCGACGAGCTACTCGGCGCCCACGTCGTCGGTGAACAAGGTGCCGAAATCGTCCACGAACTCGTTCTCGCCATCGAACTCGGCGCAACTGCGGAACAGATTGCCGAAACGATGCACATTCACCCCACGCTCCCTGAAAGTATCAACTCCGCTGCCGGTGGAGTTCACAAACCCTCGTGAGAGCCGAGAGTTACACCTTCATTAGTCGTGCTGTCCCCGGGAAGGTCAGGTACCCGGTCGGAGGAGCATCGTCTTCACGCGACCGACCCCATCGAAGTCACGGAGCCGATACACGAGTTCCCGAACCCGCGCCGCATCGCCGTGACAGAAGACGGTCTCCAAACACCACTCCCCCTGATGAGTGTGGCTCATCGTCTCGATGACGTCCTGAAACTGATGCTGGGCAGAATGGATGTCGTGAATCACCTCGTGGTGCTGGTAATCGAACGCCAGTACAGCGACGACTTCACCCGTAACCTCTTCGAGTTGTGAGTGCCCCTCGATGTATTCCTGCATCGCTTCACGAATCGCCCGCGAGCGGGAGTCCAATCCCTCAGCCTGCCACGTCTCATCGAACTCCTCGAGAATGTCCTCAGACACGTTCAAGCTCGTGCGCATACTCCCCAATTGGTCCCCTACTGTCTTGACCCCTCGATTATTACGGAATTCCTGATTTAGTCTTAACAACCGCTATACGGCGCAAGGATCGAGAGATAGATGAATGCTCCACGGCGAGGCGTTTCCACTGTTGGTCGGCGCGATTGCGCTCGGATTCGTGCACGGCATCGAGCCCGGACACGGATGGCCGGTCGCCGCGAGTTATGCACTCGATCAATCCAACAAGTGGCTCTACGGATTCGCCGCCAGCTCGCTAATCGGCATTGGCCACCTCATCAGCAGTCTAGCGATGGTTGGCGTGTTCTTCTACGCGAAATCCTACTTTGAGCTGACCCAAGTGAACGAGCCGATCTCGATTTTTGGCGGCATTACCATCGGCGGTCCAGTGAGTATCGTTGCAGGCGTTTTACTCATCGGACTCGGGATTCGTGAGTACACACACGGCCATTCTCACCAGCACGAGGACGAACACGGGCACAGCCACGGACACGACCACGATACACAGACGGAGGGAAGGTCAGACCATCACGACCACGCCACATCATCCACACAAGAATACTCCTCGGATAGGTTACTGACACGGGTGAAAACTCGTCTTCGAGGAATCGGCGGGCACTCCCACGATCACGGAGGCGATCCAGCTACAGACGCCGACCGCGGACTTCTTGGAATCGCCTGGTTCGCATTCGTCCTCGGGTTCGCCCACGAGGAGGAGTTCGAGATTATCGGGCTGTGTGCCGGTTCAACATACTGTCTGGAACTGATGACCGCGTATGCGCTGACAGTCATCATCGGTATCGTCGGGTTGACGATGCTCCTGATCGCTGGGTATCAGGAGTACGAAGAAACGGTTGAGAAGTACACACCGTACCTGCCGCTGTTCTCAGCGACCGTTCTCGTCGTCATGGGACTCGGCTTCATCGCCGGCATTTTCTGAATCGGGAGGTTGAGTTTCCGGTCTCTCACCTTCCTGTGTTCTGTGAGGTCTTTCGCGCCGCTAAAGGGTGGAGGCATCCAGAATGAGTGGCCCATCACATGAATCGGAATCAGCTGCAGAATTTCCACCGGAGAAACGGCTAGAAGCACCGAACACGCGCCTGATCAAGGCAGGGATCGCGACGATTCCGGATATGGAAACCCTCCAGGAGTGTGTTGCCTACGAGAACGCCCACCAGAATCGAACGCAGATTCTGCGCCGGCTCAAGTGGAAGGCTGAAGAGCTGCGTGAGAACGAAGAGTAAGCTCTATTCTTAACCAACACTCTCCGCGTGAGTTTCCCCTATTGTTGGTTAATCAAATGTGCCTCGGTTTTTCGGGCTCCTGAATGGGTGCGGGGCAGCCAGCATCGATAGGATGACGCATCGCAGACCTCAGAACGGACATTCAAATACCGAGCCGGGACCAAACTGAGTGACTCAACTACTCAGAAATCATGGGCAAGAAGCTGTACTCAGACGATGAACTCCTCAACCGGCTCCAGAAGTTCGCTGAGGAACTCGGTCGTCCCCCGTCGCAGAGTGAGATGGACGATTCAGGGCCTCATGCTTCGAAGACGTACGGGAATCGGTTCGGGTCGTGGAATGACGCACTCGAAGCTGCCGGACTTCAAACCGGAGCGAACGATCCTAACGGACGACCACTGACGGCCGAAGAGGACCTTCTTACTGATCTCAAATCAGTTGCCGACATGGTAGGGGGAACTCCGTCAGAGCGCGAATACAGTACTCACGGAGAGTATTCAGTAAACACATACTACACGCGATTTGGAGGGTGGAATTCAGCACTACGGGCGGCCGGTTTTGAACCGAACGTCGAAATGAACCTCTCCGAGGAGACACTCATTACCGCCTTACACGGGTTCGCTGAGAAACTGGGTCGACCACCCACGACAGATGAGATGGACCGGAGTGGCCCCTACACCTCGAATTCGTACAAGCGAGCTTTTGGGACCTGGAATCGTGCTCTTCGGCAAGCGGAATTGGAAGTCCACTCCGTGTGGGATGTGAGCGAGGCAGATCTGATATCCGAACTCAACAGTCTCACCGAGGAGCTAGGCCATGTCCCTCGGAAGGATGAGATGCGGAACCAGGGGAAATGGAGTGCAGCAGTCTATCAGGAGCGATTCGGTTCGTGGAATGAAGCTCTACGAGTTGCCGGTTTCGAGCCGAATGAGCGGTGGCGAATTCCACGGGAGGAGTTATTAGCCGAATTGCGGGCAGTCGCGGATGATCTGGGCCACCCACCGACAACAACGGAAATGAACGAACACGGGAAGTTCACCATCGATCCGTATCAGCGCGAATTCGGAGCGTGGCGAACAGCGCTTCAAGCGGCCAATCCGGACTATTTAGAAAGCTACCGTCAGTCAGATACTGAGACAGTCCCGTTTGGCTCGAACTGGCCACAGATTCGCGAGGAAATCATACACCGTGACAACGAATCCTGTCTCCGTTGCGGTATGGACCGTGAAACGCACCGAGACCGATTTGGGCGTGATCTTCCGGTTCACCACCGGATTCCACGACGGCGGTTCTACACCGATCCAGACCGGTCGGTCGACGATGCAGATGTGCCGAGTAACCTGCTGACTCTCTGTATCCCGTGCCACTGACGTCTCGAACGGCTGCCAGTCCAACCGGTAGTTGACTAACAAGTGAAGTTCCACGTTCAGCACATGGAGATCGCCGGCGAGCAGAGCGTCTACCTCCCGCCGACGTGACATAGAGGGGGTTCGATTCTCACCCCGATCTTCCCGAACCGACTGGTGAGCGGGAATTTCTCAGTCCTTAGGCTCTGAGAACCCACGCAGCGCCGAATGCAAGCAGAGAGACAGCTAGATTGCCGAGCGCATTTAAGAATGCAGCTCTCTGATCACCCTGCTCCCAGAGGCTAACGGTCTGAAAGCTAAAGGACGAGAATGTCGTGAACGCCCCACAGAATCCCACACTCACCAGGAGGAGGATGTCGGAATCACTTACCCCAAAAATGACTGAACCGAGGATGAAGCTCCCGAGTGCGTTTACGACGAGGGTCGCCCACGGAAACGACGTGTTGTCGATCAGCTGCCCGACCATATAACGCAGAGCTGCACCGACTGCCCCGCCAATACTGATGAGGAGAATCTCCATTAGTCATCACCCGGCGTTGGAGGCTGAATTGCAGTTGTAGACGTGGTGGCCACGATTTTTCGACTGACAAGGACTCCGCCAAACCCGGATGCGTAACTGGCGATAATATAGGGGACTGCAAGTTCCGGTGCGGTCAACGCAATGTCGGCCACGAACGTGCTGTAGGTCGTAAATGAAGCGAAGAAGCCCGTCCCGAAGACATAACGCAGCCGTTTCGTGAGGAACTCATCTGCTCGAGCATCAAAGAGGAGTAATCCAAGTCCGAAGCTCCCGAGAGTGTTGACGAGGAGTGTAACCAGGAGTGCGTCACCCGCTGCTGCCCCGACAGCGTATCGAAGGTTCGCACCGACGATTCCACCAAGTGCAATCAATACGATCGCTTCCCCGTGCCGAATGAGTTGTCTCCGTAGCATCTGATGAGCCAAAAGTAGGAGTCATCAGCCGTATCGGCGGTTGGGGAAGGCGGACTCCATCGCCCGTGTTTCACTTCTATCTCCGGCGATCGGACAAATAAACGCACCGTTCTCCAGAATATTGAATGACCGCTGAAAACAGGATTTCGGCGTAAATCACCGTTGGGAGTTGACAGTAGAGGGCATCTGGTTCGACTGTTTTTCGTGCCCCGGAGAGGGCGAGGGCTCCTTCGATAGCCCTCAGAGGTGACTTCCAGTGAGTCAACAACAGAGTCCCGACAACGTCTCGATCGACGACATTCCAGTCGATATCGACAACACGCAATCAGCGGAGATCGATCCCGCCGACGTCCCTGACGAAATCGAGTCCATCACCCGTGGCCTCGCCAGTGAGCACCCGCCGACGAATCCCATAGTGGTTCTCAAAGCGGCCCGGTGGTGGTACATTCACGGCAAGGGCGGCACGGATCCCGCCTTTCAGTGGGCCATCGAGTGGGCGCGTCACCTTGCGACCGACACGCCTGGCGATGTCGAGCGGTTTGACGAGTTCCTTGAGTACCTCGTCTCGGTTGGCTTTGCAGACGAACGACACAAGCTCCGCTGACCGAAGTACATAGTCTGGATCGCGGGAGAACGTAGCTCAATCACTCTGCCCAACATCAAGATCAAGAAGTGCGTTGGGCGACTCCGGCACTAACCACGCTGGGACGACTCGCGTGAGGACGACCATCCCCGTCAGTTCGACGAGCGTCTGGGTGACGACGACCGCTGGTGCGAGTGCGTAGCCCGACGGGAGCGCGAGCGCCAGCGGAAGTATGACCAGCGAGTTCCGGGTGACGGAGGTGAAGACGAGCGCCCGGCTCTCGCCAGCTTCCATCCCGAGTACTCCCGCTACGAATCGGCCGAGCAACGGCATTATGACCAAGAACGCCACGTAGACGGGAACGACAGACGCGATCTGTCCGATCGAATCCTGCACGCGCGGCAGTTGGGAGGCAATCACGACGAACAGCGTCGCCCCCATCATCGGAACCGGCAACCACCCCATCGTATTCTGCCACTGAGCGCCGCGCTCGGAGCGCTCTGCCCAGTACTCAGTCGCCCACGCGAGCGTCAGTGGCAGCGCGATGATGACGACGAACGCCTCGATGAACGGCCCGGCTTCGATGAACTCGGCGACCTGCTGGCCCATGAACAGCCAGAGGTACAGCGGGAGCAACAACAGCTGGATGAGCATTAGCGCCGGCGTCGCGGCCGTGATCTGTTCGGCGTCACCGCCGGCGAGTTCGGTGAACGTGATGACGTAGTCGATACACGGTGTCAACAACACCATAAACGCGCCAACGAGAATCACCGGCTCCTGCGGGAGGAACCGCGTGAGGCCGAACACGACGACCGGCACGACCAGGAAGTTCATTCCCAGCGCAGCCGCCATGAACCGGCCGTTCCGGAAGGCCCGCCGAATCCGGACGAACGGGATCTCGAGGAACGTGACGTACAACAGCACGGCCAACACGGGATTGATGAGCGGTTCCAGCACCGACCTCCCACCAGGAAGCCCGAGCCCGACCCCAATCGCCAGGAGGACGGCGACGGCGTAGATCGCGACCTGATTGTGCTGAATCCACTGTTTCGAGAGTATGGTCATAGATGAGTGGAAGGGGAACCAGTAGCAACGTCGATCAATTTGGGCCCTCGTTTTGTAGAGATGGTGGGAGCAGTCGTAAGTCCCCATCGGTGGCCGACCTGTCGTAACAGTTCTTTGAGTGTTCCCCCGCAGAGCCGCTAAAACCTGTTAGTTGGGCTGTGGAGATATGTTTTTTAGACGCCCCTGAGGGGTGCGGCGCATTCTGAACTGCCGCAGTCGCCGTGAACTCGATTCGGTGAACACAATGGCTACGACCAGAGACTCGTCGGTCTCCTTCGAGCAGACCGACACGCGATCCGACGAGATGAACAGTACCATCGAGCAGTGGATCGACGACCTCATCGCCGGCGTTGACGACGCGCAGGCCAGCGCGGAGTTCCAGGAGTGGCTGGATGTCCAGAGTCGGTTCCACGACTACTCCTACCGGAACACGCTTCTCATCAAGCGGCAGTGTCCCGAGGCGACCCGGGTAGCAGGCTACCGGACGTGGCAGGAGGAGTTCGACCGCCACGTCAAGGAGGGCGAGGCGGCCATCTGGATTTGGGCGCCGATCATCACCAAGCAGTGCCCGGAGTGCGAGAACTCGCCGAGCTACCACGAGGACAGTGACTGTGAGTACGACGAGACGCCGCCCGAGGAGTGGTCCGAGGACCTAGTCGGGTTCAAGCCCGCGCCGGTGTTCGACGTCTCCCAGACCGAGGGGGAACCGCTTCCCGAACTCGACACGGAAGCGACCGGGGACGCCGGCGACCTCGTCGAACAGTTGACTGCCGCCGCTGATGAGCTCGGTGTGACGGTGCGAATCGTTTCCGACGAAGACTGGACCCACGGCGAAGCGAAGGGCATCTGCGAGCAGCTGAGCCTCGTCGACGTTCAGCCGCTCGTCGAGGTGCGTGATCGGGAGAACGAGGCCGACCTTGCGCGGACGCTGATTCACGAGTACGCGCACGCCCTGCTCCACTTCGACGTCGACGACGACACCGAGCGGGCGAAACGCGAAGTTGAAGCCGAGGCGGTCGCCTACGTCGTCGGGCGCTACTGCGGGCTCGACACTAGCGGGTCGGCGTTCTACCTCGCTGCGTGGGAGTCGGACGATCCCGAGGTCGTTCGCGAGCGTCTCGGACGAGTCAGTCGGACAGCGGAAGAACTCATCGACGTTCTGGAGCACTAAACCTCTCGCCACTCACTTTCGGAACAGGCCGACGAGTAGCATTAGACCAGCTGCTCCTACCGCGAAGATTGTTTGAACCGCTGAAAACCCTCCACGGAGCGCCATTCGAGTATAGTTTGGATTTGAGTGGTAGAGATCACTCGCAATCCCAATTATCGCATCAACTAATGGAGCCAATACATCGAAAACAAGCGCCTTGCCGAAATTTACCCCTGCTTGACCCAGACGGTATCCAATAGTCACTACGAGATTCGCCTTGCCCGTCAGAAAATGACGGTTTGAGGGGGTGACGTACTGCCCCGCACCGTTCGTTGGGTTGAATGGCCATTTTGCAACCTTCACGACCTCGGTATACAGCGATGCCAGAAGCGCGATTAGTCCCCGGAGCATCTTGTATGATATTGTAACCAGTACCGCATTAAATTTCGCTCCTCTATGTTAGATGCCGGGTGGGAGATATGCGACGGCAGTTCTGAGCTAAGAAAGCCGGCTTCCAGCTGCTGGATGTTTTTCTGCGCCCGCGGAGGGGCGGAGGCGCGTTCTGACCTCCGTCGAATGATGACAGATCCCTATCTCATGACGGTTCTTGAGGAAGCCGAGCACGTTGCCGAGCAGCACGACCAGGTAGCTCGAACGACAGAGAACCAAGCTCACGAATACCTCCGATACGCCGTCCTCCGGGTGCTCGAAGGCGAGGCGGAACACCTCCCAGCAGACTGGACACCGACCGGCGGCGTGACCGTCGGCTACGGGAGCGACGAGGCGATGTTCGATAGCTGGAGCTCGAGCGAAGACTGGTGGGAGACCGTCCCGCCGCAAGAAGCCTATACCCGCTTCCGGGTGTTCTTCCCGGACGACCACCAGACGGTTCCCCGCGACATCGTCGACGTGATGGCCGCGCTCGGGGCCTGGCGCGTCTGGACTGGGAGCGCAGCCGTGTGCGGCTCCTACGACCACCGGGAGCGCCGCGAGGTCCACTACCTGTGGCCGGAAGGCCATCCGGTGGAGGAAGTGCTCCACGAGCGGCTCAGTGGCCCTGCGGAAGCCGTCGCTCCGGACGGTGGCCGAACCGGCGACGTTCGCGACCGGCTGGTCGTCGACGAGAACGCACAGTCACGGGACGATCTCGAGCCCCGCACGAAGCGTGCCGTCGCTGAAGCGATGGATGTCTCGCTCCTTTCGAAAGGTGGCCGCTACGAGGTGCAGTCTGCGTCCGGGAACCGGTACGAAGTCGACGTCATCGACGAGTCGTGTACCTGTCCCGACTGGCAACAGCGCTCACCCGGAGGCGGCTGCAAACACCTGCGGCGCGTCGATCACGAGATCAAACAGGGCCGCGTTCCCCGACCAGACGGCCGGCTCCCAACAACCCCAGGGTAGATCACTATCCTCTTCGTCGGAATCGCTCTTCTGGTACTGGGTAGTGTGACGGCACACTAGGCTTTTTACGGTCGGCCACATACCGGGAGGTATGAGCAGCGACAGAATTGACGCCGAAAGCAAGGTGTCTGGAAACCAAGCGAATATCCCCGCCCGGATTCGCCGGGAACTCGATATCGACGATGGTGATCACCTTCGTTGGCATCTCGAAGACGATGGGAGCATTCGGGTCCAAGTGATCCAACAGCAAACGGGCACGTTCGCCGACTTCGACGGCTACGCTGGTGAGGAGCCGACCGATGTCACGAGCGATCACGACGCCTGGGGCGTCGACGTCGAGTAAATGCCTCGGGCACTAATCGATACGACAGTCCTCTTTGCCGCCGCATACCGGCGGGATGGATCCCACGATGCCGCGCTTCCCGTGCTCCAGGGCATCGACAATGGAACGCTCCCGGAGGCAGTCGTCCTCGACTACGTACTCGCTGAAACGCTCAACGGCCTCACGACCCATGCCGGCCACGACGCAGCCGTGGATCTCCTCGATCGCATCGAAGAAAACGCCCGCTTCCACATCGGCTCACTCACCACCGATGCTCTCGCGACAGGGAAGGCCCTCTTTCGCCAACACGAACCGCTCTCCTTCGTCGATGCCTGCATTGTCGCGTATATGCAAACCGAGGGGCTCGGCTACATGTATGCGTTTGATGACGATTTTGACGCTGTCGAGGATGTCTATCGACTCGATACAGCAACGAATCCCTACGATCCGAACTGACGCTGGCAGACGGCACGGCTGGTGACGATGTTCGGTCTCAGGATAGTCGCCCCTCGTAGTCAGCCGCCAGCTCCCGGAAATCGTCCCACTCCGGGAGCCGGTCGTCGTCGACCTCGCCGTGCGTCTCGAGGTAGCGGAGCAAGGCGTCGATCTCGTCTTCGAGGCCATACTTCGCCGCCCGCTCTCGGAGGTCCGCCTCGTCGACGTCGACGTGGCTGAGCAGGAGGAGACAGTACGAGCGGTGGCGGCTGCCGTCGTCGATCAGCAGCGTGTGACAGCAGAGCTCCGCCGGCGAGACTTCGTCAAGTTCCTCGGAGTATACGTAGTAGCGATGGCCGGTAAGCAGGAACTGGAGGTCGAAGGCTGCGAACCGAGCGAGGCCGGTCTCATGGAACGCCTCCGCGTCGATCTCCGTCTCGGTCTGGGCGAGGAATTCGTCGTAGTCCTCCCAAAGAATCGTACCCTTCGGGGCAACGGCTTCGAGGCGCTGGCGATGCAGATGGTGTGCGAGTTCACGGGCGAACTCGTGGAGGCGGTCGAAGTCGGCGTTGAACTCGTAGTGGCCGTCGACGGTCCCGGCGAGACCCCGGTCGCGAAACCGCTTGAGGACCCGGTTGACCGTGTTGCGGTAGTTGTCGCTCTGGTCGGCAATCTCGGAGACAGTTCGCGGCTGGTTGAGGTAGTACAGCACCTCGAGTGCCTTGCCGGTCAGCAGTTCGGGGAAGTCGATGTGGGAGTGCTGGCGGACGAGGTCCTGGTAGAGTTCGACGGCGCGAGCATCAGACGGGACGACTCGTTTTCGGCGACCGTCGCGTTCCGTGTAGACGAGCCCTTTCTCGACGAGGTCGGCGACGGCACGGGAGAGGTAGCTCTCGCTGTGGTCGAGCTTCGTCGCGAGCTCGGAGATCGTGTCGCCGCGGTCAACCGTGGCGAGGACCTCGAGTTCGATGCGCCGGAGCACGGTGTAACATAGTACGAAACTTCTATAAAAAGAAGTTTCGAGTAGTGTTACAGCCAGCAATCGCGAGAACCGTCTCCATCGTCTTAACCAACAAAACTATGGATTCGTGGGCCGTGTTGGTTAACACGAGAATAGCCGATGTCCTACGAACCCCCGACCCCACCAGCGAACCTCCCGACGGAGATCGTCAACACGCTCAACGAGTCGGACCCGGAACAGCTCCGAGACGTTGCGACGTACGCTGAGGCGCTCGCCGAGTACAAGGAACGAGAGGCCCGTCTCGAGGAGTCGGCAGATCAAGAAGAGGTCGAAGAGCGACCAGACGATCTCCCGGATGACGTTCCTGCCAAAGCGACGATCACGATCAAGGAGATCAACGACAATCGCTACTACTACTGGCAGTGGCGAGAAGGAGAGAAGGTCCGTTCTCAGTATAAAGGTCCCGTCAGTCCCGACGAATAGAGGGGATTGAACCGTAGCTGGTTGTTTGGATCAGCGCAATTAGGTGCGTAGCAGATGACACTCCCCAGAGTGTGAATGGCATCACTCCATCGAATACCCCTCAGTGTGAATGGGTCAAGTCCGCCCGGTCGGGTAAAGTTGGGGGGAAAGATACCCACTCTACGTTTCCGACGTGTCGAGAGATACACTCGTGATCAGGGGTGTGGTCAGCGACCGAAACGGGAGCTAGGCCAGGTCTTCCAGCCGGCTGTCCCGGAGGACAGATTTCAGCACGATGCCGGTATCCTGAACCAGCCGGTGCTCGAGATAACTGCCTTCACCTCGGCCACCACCGGTCCGAGTTGATTCAACGACACCGAGGAACGCCTGCTCTTTCAACAGCTCATAGACGCGGTGCTCGCTGAGAGTCTTCGCGTCAGCCTTCTCTGTCGTCGCCTGATACCGTTCATAAATCCGGTTGGTCGAGAATCCATCCTCGTTCGGATTCTCTTCGGTGAGCAGCGCGAGAGAATAGAGGATGAATTTGACCTGGGTCGTCGATCCACGGAGAAGCTCCTCGAACCGATCGATTTCAGCCCACTCCTGAGCATCGCGAACGTGTTCCTCGACGACCGTCTCGACGTTTTCTCGTTCGGCCAGTTCGCCGGCGTGACGAAGAATTTCGATTGCCTTTCTGGCGTCACCGTGTTCTTGCGCGGCTAGTGCCGCGGTCAGCGGGATCACATCATCCGAGAGAACGCCATCGTGGAACGCGTCCCGTCGGTGCTTCATAATCTCGCGCAGCTGATTCGCATCGTAGGGCTGGAAGACGAACTCTTCCTCGCGAAGACTGGACTTGACGCGTTCGTTCAGCTGGTCGCGATACTCGATCTTGTTGCTGACTGCGATGACGCCCAGGTGGCAATCTGCTTTCCCCGATTCGCGAGCCCGCGAGAGCTGCATAAGAATATCATCGTCATCGAGTCGGTCCACCTCGTCGAGAATGATGATGACTGACTCGTAGGCAGTATCCAGAATCTCCCAGAGATAGTCGTAGTATTCACCGCTGCCAATCCCTGCGCGTGGAATATCG
This sequence comes from Natrinema sp. 1APR25-10V2, assembly GCF_031626495.1. Classification (NCBI taxonomy): domain Archaea; kingdom Methanobacteriati; phylum Methanobacteriota; class Halobacteria; order Halobacteriales; family Natrialbaceae; genus Natrinema; species Natrinema sp. 1APR25-10V2. The sequence continues at coordinate 17,742 of NZ_JAMQOJ010000010.1, read as the reverse complement.
AAGTCAGTCTCGTCCGTTTCGTTGAGTGAACGAGTCACCGTCCTCGCGACGCGTGTCTGTGTGTTATGCTGCGCGCAGTCGACGTAGACCGTGCCGACGGACACACCGTTCGACTCCGCGGCTCGCCGGGCTCGTTCGGTGACGTGACGGGCAACTAGTGACTTCCCGGTTCCCGTTTTGCCGTAAATAATCACGTTGTTGGGTGGATCGCCACGAACGATTGGCCTGAGTTCAGCAGCCACGGCCTTGATCTCGCCATCTCGGCCGACGATACGTCCGCTTTCAGGGACGTGGCCAACCTTCAGCAGCTCCTTGCGAGCGAAAATGTTGGCTCGGTCGGGGTCGTCTTCATCAAAGTCGAAGAGGGGATCGTCAGCGGGATCCTCGTAGCGGCCGTCGAAGTCAGAGAGTTGGGATGGTTCCTCAGCCATCAATATCAGATATCGCGGATGGGACCTACTTAATGATTTGGCTACCTCGACCAGAGTGTAAATCGGGCTATGGTCGTCTTCTGATGTTTTATCGCCGCCGTATCATCCTCACAAAGGATCGAGCCGGTCCCGAGTGAAATCGGATTCGGAGCGAGAGTTACCGACGCAGACCGACACCCCCAATCCAGAGTGAAAACGCCGGACTGGAGCGGGTTTGACACACCCCTGGTCAAGAGTGAATAGCCCTCCACCCGGTGAGCAGAGTACTTGGTTGAGGCAACACCCCCCGTCCAGAGTGTATCTCCCGAGCCGGGTAATCAATCATTTCTATGAGAGGACACAACAGCATTGGGCGTCTGACGCACGGCAGACACCCCTCGTCCAGAGTGAAAGCGCCGGTGTGACGAGCTGGAGTGGAGTGTGAACCTCGAGTGACGGTGACGGGCGTTTGTCGGCACCCCCAATCAAGAGTGAAGACGCAGGCCAGATCTCCAGCCGAAGCAAAGCAGGGACCAGTCGGAACTGTCGGGATTGTGTCTTGATTACGGTTGACGAGGGAGATCGGGAGATACCAATCCCGATTTCGGCTTTGATGCCGCTTAGCTGGTTGGCGAATAGTCAGGATGACGATTGTTCCTTCAACGTCTCATAATACACTGGCGACGGAATCGAACCCACACACCCCTCGTCCAGAGTGAAACGCTATGAGAGTCCCCCGGTTGACCCGGCGGAAACCACACGACGAGTCGGCTGGGAAGTGCCGAAATCACAAGACGTGAGACGAGTATCCCTCGAACAGCAGTCGTCACACAGTCGAATCTCCTCCAAACATACCAATTCCCTTAGAATTATCTAGAGGTTTTATTACTACCTGCCTCCTACCACTCCCCAAGTGCATTCAGCACGAGTAAGAGGACGAAGGCGGCATTCGTCCGGGTGGTTTCGAACCGCTGCTCGTGTTTGCTATTCCAGTTCTTCCGTGTTCTCCCGTCTCAGGCAGTCTTCCCGTGATTCTTCCTCATCTTCTGCCACGAGAACCCTCGTTTCCCGTGGACCTCACCCCACACCTCTGATTGGTTTTCACTCTGGACGAGGGGTGTGTGGGCGATATCCAGTCCCTTCCGTGTCTCCACTCAGTATTAACCAACAAATCTCTCGATACCTCGATGGTGTTGGTTAACCACTCTTAATCTCGGTGAAGGCGGCCAAGTCCGTTTCCCGAGTTTCCGCGATCTCGCGTTGAATCTCCGTCCGATCCCAGCCGAGCGGTGACAGCACACTCTCGACAGCTCTGACGAGTTGCGTCTCGTAGTACGACGCATCGTACGACTCTACCTCTTCGTGAGCCAATGCGACCCGCTCTCGCGAACTCTTCTCGTCGTCGACAACTACGTACTCGATGTCCTGTCCCGGGTGGATGGCGAGGTCCTGCTCTCGAGCCCGCTTCAGCGCCGCCACGTTCTGTGTGTTCTGCGTGTATCCCTCCAGCGGCTTGGAGACACGATTCCGTTCGACGAGCTGCTCGACCGGCACTGTTCCAGCGTGGAGGCGCTTGATTGCGTCCTGAAGACAGTCGAGTACGGTGTCCGGAGATCGAGTCGCATCAAGCCGTTCGAGACAGTCCCGCTGGACGTCCTCGATGAACGGCGGGGTCGAACGCTGCCGGGCTTCGATACCTCTGACGTTGAAGTCGTCGTCGCCGGCGACCTTCCCGAAGTACTTGGTCAGCGCGCCGGCGTCGCTCTCGCGCTGTGGCACGAACGCCACCCAGTCGTAGTGGGCCTCGTGTTCGAGCCGAATCTCGACGCGTTCCGTGATCTCCGTCGCGAGCGTCTGGAGGTCCTCGCGGTCCTCGTCGTCGACGTCGGGGTCCGGAGTCACCCAGATGGAGTCGACGATGCCGTGGACGACGCGCCAGCCGCCGGCTTCCAGCCGCTGTTTCGCCATCAGCAGAATCTCGCGAGCGAACGCGTTGATTGCCTCGTGGCACTCGATGCGGCCGAATTTGGCGTTGCTGAACCCCTGATAGCCGAAGCAGGCGACGAGGATCCACTTCAGCGCTCCCGACCGCCCCTCGAGTTCCGCCAAGCGGTCCTCGTTGGGGTCGTCCCGTTCCTTCTCGCGACGGATGGCTGCCTTGATCTCGTCGCGAGCGTCGATGATCGGCTGCAGCACGTCGACGAGGTAGCCCCGGTCGTCGCAGATCGAGTACCCGAGGCCGGGGACGTCGTCGCGGTCGCTGTGGCAGTCACACCGGATGACGTCCGGTGAGACGTTTCTGGTACAGATGATGTTCGGGTACAACGAGGAGAAGTCGAGTTCGTGGACGTTCTCGTGGAGCCCGACCTCGGGGACGAAGATGAAGCCGCCGCGGTCGGCGTCGTGGAGCGTCCCCATCGGCTTGTAGAACTCGTGGCGCCAGGAGTTCCACGGCACGAGGACACCGCGGTCGTGGGCCTCGCAGATCTGGATCGCGGTGAGCACGTTCCCGATCGACGCCCACGCGAGCTCCTGGACGGGCTTTTTCGAGCGCGACACGAGGTCGAGGATACCGTCGAGGTTCGTCTCCCCGTAGAAGAACGTGTTCGACTGGTCGATGATCGCCCGGCCGGGCACGTTGTACCGCGCCGGGGAGTGACCGACGCGGCCGTAGCTCGAGTACGTCGACCGGCTCGCGAGCTGCTGATAATCGACGTCCGGCCACCGACTCAGCGAGAAGTCGTCGACGCCGGCGTCCGTCGCCATCTCGTACAGGGTCGGGACGATCTCGCTCGTCGAGCAGACCAGGACGTCCGGATCGTGTGCTTCGAGCGCCCCCTGGACGGCGGTCAGGATATCCGTCGGCGAGCCGGTGACGGTGTCGCCGGCGACAGACAGTTCCCCATAGACGTCGTTGCTCGTTTCGGTCACTGGGACGCTGAGCCGAAGCGTCGACAGCTCGCTCGCCGGCGTCGGATCGGCGCCGGTCTCCAGACAGTACCGGAACTCTCGCGAGAAGTCGACGTTGAAACAGGCGAGATCCCCGATTGGATAGTCCGACAACTGGCGTGCCTGCCGGGCGAGTGGGGTGACGCGGTCGATGTGGGCGACGTCGACCGCGAGTACGGCCTCCTCGTCTCGTCGAAAGCCCGGTCGTTGCGCAACCAACTCGGCCGCGACGACATCCGGGTGCTGGTCGTACACGGACTGGAGCGTCGTGAGGTCGAGGTCGGACGCCGGGTCGCGAGCGGCGACGTAGAAGCGTGGAGTGTAGTCATCGCGCTCGGTTGCGACGGCGCCGTCGGCGGTTGCCTCCCACTCCAGGACGCGGCCGTCGTCCAGAAAGTCGATACTGAACGGCATCGTCACGGGTTCGCGTCCGGTGGAGCGCCCTCCTGGTCATCGCCTGTTGCGACCGCGGCTTCTAGTTTCTCGAGGCGTTCCTCGTGGTCGTCGAGGCGGCCCTCCTGTTCGAGATCGATGCTGAACAGCGCCGGTAGCAGCGGGTTCTGGTGGTTCAACAGCCCGCTCGCGTCGGCGTGCTCGCGGGCGTACTCGAACAGCCGGTCGAACCGTGGCTGGTTGCGACGCCGCAGTGCCCGGCGGAACTCCGCCCAGCGCTCTTCGATGGCCCGCAGCGCATCTCGGTACGTCGGGTTCGTGCGCCCCATCGCTATCGGCCTCCTGTCCCGGTCGCCGTCCACGCATCGAGCAAGGGGTCCGCGGTTGCCGCCACCGTCTCACCGTCAGCTGTGACGCCCGTCCCGACACCCTCCGGAGTCGACGGCGCTGGCGTCGTCGGTTCCACGCCGACCTGCGTGGCGCGTGCCGCGAGCAGCTGCCGCCAGTACGCGAACGTCGTCTGGTAGTACGCCCCGTCGTCGACGGGATAGACGAGCGTCTCGAAGTCCTCGCCGACGACCCGTGGCCCCATCCGAGTTTGCTCGCACTCCAGATGGTGGTCGGCGACCGTCGCGACCGGCTCGGTGAATTCGTTTCGTTCGTTTCGCGTAACGAGTATCGGGATGTCGTACCCCTCGGCGTAGGTCGCTAACCGGGCAAGGGTTCGGGCCTGGAGGGTTTTCGCGTGAGTCTCGCCAAGGGTATCGTCGGCGCGGTACTGGGCGTCGACGGCCGGCGCGACGATGAGGGCGGGGGTATGGGGCGACGTGTCCTCGTCGCGACTTGGTGCCCGTCGACCGGCCGCCCCGGCATCGGTGGTGGACATTTGGATCGACTTGTTCACTGCCGTCGGGAGATCACAGACGGCGCCGTAGTGCTGGTACGCGGTAAATCCGCGTGCGACGTGGATTCGGTTGAGCAACCGTTGACTGGGCGCGATCTGGGCGAGTGTCGTCGTTGTCGCGTGACCATTTGCGTCGACCCAGAAGGCGGGCCCGTCGTGCAGGAGGAGATGGTCGAGCACGAGCGACTGCAGGATCGGGACGCCGCGGCCACCCTCGACGTCGAGCAGCGTGATGCCGTCGTCGAGCTGCGGTAACAGCATCTCGTCCGTAGCCGGATCGGCCTGGTCAGCGAGGGACCGATTGCGGTCAGCGCCCCGTGTCGGCTGGTCGATCGACAACCGGTTCGATGTCGATGTAGAGTGATTAGGCATACTCAACTAGATGCCCACCTTTCCGATAAGCCGCGGCGTGTCACTTCCGCGTTTCAGGGAACCGATCTGAATACAACAAGTGGCGTCGCTGTTTGCGTGTTTTCGTGTTAGAATGGACACTTCCGAGAACAATTCCGATATGAGACGCCTCCTTCGTTAACCAACAATTGGATGCATACTCCCTTGGTCTGTTGGTTAATACGTGAGGAGCTCAGTAGCCCGTTGTCTCAGTTTAATTTCTGTGAAAATTCTATAGGACTGCGACGTGCAGTTCTCTCTTCACTTCACGTATTTGTCAATCAAGTAGTCGGTAATCCGCTCTTCGCGAGCCTGGATAAACGCCTGTGCGTTCTCCGGGGTGGGCTCGATATCGGGATACTGATTTACACGTTGGATACGCTCAGACTCGGCGTTGCCGAGGTCGTCCAACCAGCCGTGGGGCCACTGGTCGCTTTTGATTTCTTCGTTCATCTCGTGTGGCAACAGCTGTAGATTCCCGATTCGATTAAGATCAACAGTCTCTCCTATAGATTCAGATACGGATTCTGCCCTGCTTTTCGGGTAGATGTGGTCAACCGAGTAGTCGCCAATACTGGTGGACGCCGATTGCGTATATGATTCCTCAATGAGGCCGAGTACTGCCGTGACATCTGTGTCGGTAAATACAGGCTCTCCTGGGCTGCTCTCGTAACGAGCGTTGGCTACGACTCGACGGATATCTTCAGCAGATGGGCTGATGTTCTCCGATTCAAATAGCTCCTCTCCTGGGAAAACGATGGGCTCGTTGGGTTCTGGTTCCCATTCGCGAAGGTATCGCATCCAATTGCGGCACTTGCCGTAGGTCAGAACCTGGTAGTATTTGTTCAGCAAGAGGGCTCTTGCGACGAACTGGAAAACACTCTCGCGGTTCGCGTCGGAGACCTCAGCGTCCGGATTCTGGTAATAGAACACGCCAAGTAGTGCGAAAATGGGCATCGTGTTCATAACCGAGCTCCGAATCCCGCTCTCAATTACTGTCTGGAAAGCCTTCTCGAGCGATGACCGGAACCACTCGAATCGCCGTCCGGCGACGACAGGCTCATTATACAGCCACCGCTCGCGCATCTCGTCCATTCTATCTTCATCGATACTACTAAGATTGCTTCGGAGGAGGTCTGTTCCGACTAAGTATGCTGTATATCGGAGAAACAGCTTCCGGTCGATTTCTTGCTCATACTCAGGGAACTTCTGTTTAAATTCGTCAATCCAATCTTGGATGACCTCCCTAGGATTGATTCGCTCGCCCTCCTCTTCCGCGTACGGCCAATAACTCATTAGTTTTGAGAGGAGGAGCTGGTAGGGCTTCGGATCAGAGCCCTCCATGTTCAGCCTCGTGAATATCTCGGGAATTTCGGACCTATCCTTGTTCGTACTGTCTGTTTCGAGATCGTCCTGTAGAACGTTGCTCGTAATGTCTCTCGCGACGGCCATCGAAATACTGCGCAGCTGGTAGCGGGTTTCGTTGTCCGCCCTCAATTCGGCGGTGTCCACGTATTCATCGACGACTTCGCTAAGTGCTCTTCCCTCAAGCACCGTGGAGTTCCCGGAGCCCCCGTCGTCGCCTCCGTTCCATAACTCCCCGACCGGCATCCACAGGTGTCGCGTGTCGCCAGTCATGGAATAACCGGTATCGTCCGTTCCTCCAAACTTCCCTGTCGATTTGAACTCAAACTCGTAGTCGCCTGCTGTATCGTCGTGATCGTACTCTGGGTGGCCGAATAGGTCAACGCACAGCCGCTGGCCTTCCCAGTACTGGAGCTGATCACTGGGCTTCCCTCGTCCGCCATTGTATACGGTAATTCCGCCCTCGACCCCGATATAGAGTGAGTTCAGCCGCTGCTGGCCGTCTATGATCAGAATCTCCGGTTCTTTGTCTTCAACTTCCTGATTATAGAGGTCGTATTCTGCCAAAACTGGATCCGGTGGCCGATAGTCATCAGCGACATACATCCGCAGAAAATTATACGAGTTGTAGTCGCTAATATTGGCCGCTCGAACTCTCCATTTAGTTATGGCTCCGATTGGATAGTCTCGAATCAATGAATCGAACAGTTCCTCAATCTGCCTGGGATTCCAGACAAACTCCCGCTGGAGGCCGGGAAGAAAGATATGGTCGTTTATTTCAGACAAATAATCCGAGACCTATCTGGACATGGTCACCAGAACGGAAGATGAGTATTTATACTCTGTCGTCGCCCATCGAATTCCGGGTATATTCTGCCCCGGATCAATTCGAAGGCCTGGCTGAGCTGCTGAGTTACGGTGTGGGTGAGTTAGTCGCCGAATTTTTGGGATCGTGCGTCCGGTTCCGTGAAGTTTCCAGAATCAGACTTGTCTAGTACTGCCTCCGTTAACCACCACTCTATGAATGACGGGGCGTATGTTGGTTATGTACGTCGGTGCCACGAAGTCCTGTGCGACCACGTTGAAGATGCCTCCCTCCGAACCCTCTGGTATGTGTGGCCGAAACTCGCTCTTTATCGACCAAGCAGACCTCGAGGCTCGCTTCGACGCCGAGGTCGTCGCAGACGGCGGGTATACACCCCGATACAACATCGCGCCTGGCGAGGACCTCTACATCATCACGAACGAGACTCCAGACGAGATCGATGCCTACCACTGGGGGCTGATTCCGTTCTGGGCGGACGAGCCCGAGGAGGGAATCATCAACGCTCGCTCCGAGACTGCCGACGAGAAACGCGTCTTCGAGCGGGCGTGGGAATCCCGCCCCTGTCTGGTTCTCTCGTCAGGGTTCTACGAGTGGAAATCGCCGAACGGCGGGTCGAAACAGCCCTACCGGATTCACCGCGAAGACGACCCTGCCTTCGCGATGGCCGGACTCTGGGACGTCTGGGAGGGTGACGACGAGACGATCTCGTGCGTCACGATTCTTACGACAGAGCCGAACGACCTGATGAACTCAATCCACGACCGGATGCCGGTCGTCCTCCCGCAGGACGCGGAATCTGACTGGCTCGCCGCAGACCCGGACACCCGCAAGGAACTGTGCCAGCCGTATCCGAAGGACGATCTAGACGCTTACGAGATTTCGACGCGGGTCAACAACCCAGGCAACGACGATCCCCAGGTCATCGAGCCGCTAGACCACGAGCAATCGGGCCTCGACGAGTTCAGTTCCTGATAGCTGACGGGGTTACGGTCACTGCATCGGCGACGCCGCCGCTGAATCGACGAGCGAGTACTCTCGATCCCGACTCGTCCCCTCCGCCTCGAGGAGGTTGTACTGCTCCATCTTCGAGAGGTACGTGCGGATTGTCCGTTTCGTCCGTGGGTCTTCGACGTCCTCGGTATAGCGCTCGTGGATCTCGCTTGGCCCGACCGGGCCGTGCTCGCGAACGATGTCGTAGACGACGCGCTGGTGCGGCGTGAGTGAATCGAGGCTCTTCTGCTTGATTTGGGCCCGAGCATCCTCGGCGGCGTCCAGGAGAATGTCGTCGGTGATGCGCTCGTGGTTCTCGCGATCGGCCTTGCCGGCGGCCGTTCGAAGGATGCCGATTGCGAGGCGTGCGTCGCCGGCGGCCGCGTCGGCGATCCGGTAGAGCTGGTCGTCGGTGATGACGTCCTCATCGAGGCCCCACTTCGCCCGCGCACTCAGAATGTCGTACAGCTGCTCGTCGTGGTACTTGTCCATCCGGACGTGCTCGCTGGAGCGCAGGCGGCTCACGAGGCGGTCGTCGACGCGGCTGAACAGCTCCTCTTCCTTGTTCGCGATGCAGATGATTGCGAACTGCGGGAGGCTGTGGAGGTCGTAGATGACGCTGGGGTCCTCCAATTGGTCGACCTCGTCAAGGATGACGACGGTTCGCGGGCCGTCGTGTTGTTGGAGGCGGTCGACAAGTTCGTCGTGCGGCGTCGACTGTCGGTGGATGTCAATGGTCGCGCCGAGGTCGTCGAGGATCTGGTAGAGCGTGCGGAACCGGGTGTAGTTGCGCCAGCAGTTGACGTAGGTCGTCTCGACGTCGAGGACCTCTTCCCGGAGTCGTTCCGTGACGAATTTCGAGATGCAGGTCTTGCCGGCGCCGCTGGGTCCAGTGACGATGGCCGTGTCGGCGGGTTCCCCGTTCGTGATGGGCTCGAGAACGCTGGAGAGATGGTTGACTTCGGCGTCGCGATGCTCAACTTCTCGAGGGACGAACCCGGCGCGTAGAACGCGAGCATCGCGGATCATTGTGTTAGTGAGTGACTGGTTCTGCGTCAGACCATAAATACGTGACCGGGTTGTTTCCGGAAAGCAAATCTCACCAATTGGCCATCGGTTGAATACCGGGTCTCTTTGTGGTGATTCGGGAGGAATCTGTCGTGGTGGCTTTTCGGAAATCCGCGGAAACACGAACCTTCCTGAATAGCAAATATCCCCTTGGGTTTAAATATCCAAATTGCGATGTATCGCGTGTGACACCAAACGAAAACGACCCTGTCACCAACGTGCCGACCGTCGAGGTTCAAAGCCCCACCGGAAGCCTTGACGTGAATGCCCTTATCAAATCAAACGGGGAAGACGATCCGTTTGCCGGCCTATTCGAGGACACTACTGGAGGCTCCGATACGACATCCGTTCCAACCACAAACCAACAAAACACCGATGTCGTCGATCTCGGAAAAGACCTCCTCGCCGGATACGCCGACTGGAAAGGTGGACAAGTTGATCATGATCCACACGATGATCCACTTCGTTACCTTTGGCACGACGCCCCTGAACTCATTATCGCTGCCGCCGTGGCAGGCTATTTCACATACAAGGGCGCTCAAGGACTTGGTGGCCTAGTTTCATCTGGTTCAACAACAGATGAAACCGGCACGTCGACGCAGCCGCGTCTCCCTCTGGAAGATCGGCCGTATCGGGTGTTTGTGAGTCACTCGTGGAAATACTCCGAGCAGCGTGAACGCATTGAGGAGTTCCTCGATGATGAAAATCGGCTGGACTGGCAGAACTTCAGTGTCCCAGAGGACGATCCGATGGAGTTTGAAGATAAGAATGATCTTCGTCAGCAGCTCTACCAGCAGGTTGGGCAGGCAAATGTGGTCGTCGTCGTCGCTGGGATGTACGTCTCGCACAGCGAGTGGATCGAGGAGGAGATTGAGATGGCAGACCATTTCGAGAAACCTATTATCGGTGTGCGACCGAACGGGAACGAGCGACTTCCAGCTGTGGTAAAGGAGGAAGCCGATGAGATTGTCGGTTGGCGGCAGAAGTCTATCGTAAACGCCATCGCGAAGCATGCATGATCTACCCTCGGACGAGTATGGCCCAAGACAGAGGGATGGCAGTACACGATCTTCACCCAGACGGCCAGAGCGTGATAAGACGCTCATCAATCAGTACAGGCACTACGCAGAAAGCATAATGGCGACCGAACAGCGTTTGGATCTGAACTGTTTCTACGGTCCCCTATTCTTAGAATGGCGCAAAGCATCATTCGCCGACACCTTAGCGGAATATGTCTGAATCAACTGACGAGACCTCTGGCGAGAGCGAGCCGAATAATGCAAATCTTGGCGAAAATACCGAGGACAAAGACACGCCTGAAACAGAGCCGGAACACCCCGAAGAGGTTACTGGGGGAGATCCGGCCGAATCGGCCGAGCCCAATGCCGTAGAGAATGGGCCGTTAACGAATCTGAACGACGAAGAGACGGATCGCTTGATGGATCAATACATCCACTATGGAGAGGTGGCAATCGAGACTGCGAATCAGCGGGTCCAGATGAACCGATTTTTCGGCTTGATTTTGACGTCGATACTAGCCGGACTCTTCGCTCTCGCCCGAGGAAATTTGACGACTACGAGTGCTGCAATCGTTCTATTCGCCTCTGGATTTGGAAGTCTGATCTGTTACTTTTGGTATCAGAGTTTACAGTCGTATCGCCGGCTGAACAAGGCCCGATATGCTATTCTCAACCAAATCGAGTCTGCCCTTCCTGCCCGAATGTATCTTGATGAATGGCGATACCTCAAGCGGGAAAAGCCCGATCCGGAAATCGTTGAGCCCCGACCTGATGACGACCCAGATCACCGCTCGCATACGATTGTCGAACAGTGGTTTGTCCGTCTCCTTGCCGCTGGATATCTTACTGTCGGAGGATACGCTGGCGGGTTCATTCTAACTCCTTTGCTCACGAATGCAGGCTATTCTCTGCCGTCTCCGACGGCAGTCGGGCTAATAACCGGTGCGACCGTTATGGCTGGTTCGATAGGGCTATTCTGGATTCGGAGCTGATGACACCTACTATGAAACGATTCGATATTGGAGACACGGTCCGAATCGATATCCCGGACGTGACAGATCCAGATCACGAGCGTCTCCATGGACGTCGAGGAACAATCGTTGAGATCCTCTCAGACGATGCAGGAACTGTGACTGGTGATCAACGAGAAGGCTATCTTTTCCGGGTTGAAATCGCCAATGGTGACACCGTTGACGTCCGCTGGCGGGATCTTCGGCCAGTTTGATTGGCTATTGTCTGGTGCCACCTCTGTAGTCTAAGTTCACTAAACACTAAGTTAGCGTACTGAATACATCTCGGCATTACGATGCTCTCGCTTCCTCCGCTTGTCGATAACGCCAATAGAACACTAGAAGACGCTTACAAGCGGATTATTCCCCAGATCGAGGAAGGCCGTATCGCAACTGGCTACTTTTATCTCTCAGGATTCGACCTCTACCGGGAAGACCTTGAAAATCTGGCTGACCCCGAGGAACTCGGCCACGCTCCACTTCGGATCTTGATGGGTCGTCAGACGAATAGGGGAACTGCTGACGAAATCGGTGAGGGGCAGAATCTCAAAGAGGAGCTCAAAAGAGAGGTGAGAGAAAGCATCTCGGAGCTGAATAACGCTCAGATCGGGCGACTAGACCGGCTACGAGACTTTATCGCCGAAGGCGAGGTGAGCGTCCGTGTGCGAAATCCTGAAAACGGTTACTTCCACGCAAAGGGTGCATCATTTCGAGCACCACTCGAAGACGACGACGATTGGGGACAAGACGAGGATGAAGACACCCGCCCATGCGCTACCGTTGTCGGCTCCTCGAACTTCACCAAGAGCGGCCACCAGAACAACATCGAACTGAACCTCACGAGTCAGGATCGACACAAGGCCGAAGCGTTCGAGGAGTGGTACGACAACCAGTGGGCCAACGCCGAGGAGTTCAGTGAGGAGATCATCCGAATCATCGAGAACAGCGAGGAGTACCAGGACTGGAAGGAACAGCAGGAGGACGAGTCCGACAAGGAGACGTCATCCGAGGAGCTGGGTACATATCTCGAACCGTTCGAGCTCTACAAGCTGCTCGCCTATGACGAACTGAGTGGGAACGTCAACATCCGTGACAGCCCACTGTACTACTTCCAGAAGCTCGGGTACGAGAGTGCAAAGGAAAAGCTCTCACAGTTCAACGGGTGCATCGTCTCCGACTCGGTCGGCCTGGGAAAATCATTTATTGGAGGTGAACTCCTCCACGACTACCGCCAACGTGGCGACCACTGTCTCCTCATTGTCCCGGCAAACCTGACTGATCAGTGGGAAGACCTACTCCAGAACGACACTGACAAAGACGGCAATCCGTACTTCGGGTTAGAGGTGGACGGCACGCACCTTGATGTGATGAGTATCAGTAAGTTCCAGAATCTTTCCTACGGCGAGGTGCAGGACCTCAAAGATGAGTTCGATGTCCTGCTTATCGACGAGGCTCACCGGTTCCGGAACTACGGGAAGTGGCGACCGAACCCGGACCACGATGACGACTACAAGGGGACGCGACGACACGCGAATCTCAGGCAACTCCGCGGAAAGACGATGATAATGCTGACCGCGACCCCGATCAATAACAGCGCTACCGACCTGAAGAACCTCATCAGCTTGTTCACCAGCCCGGAGGAACTTCGGAACAAGGCGTCACTCGACTTTGATGCGTTCGACGAATATATCGAGCTCTCGGAGACGCGAAAACGCATCGCAGCCGGGAAAGAGGAAGTCGGCGACGACGAACAGCAAGAAATCACCGAGCAGCTCCAGCGACACTCCTCTGAAATATCGAATATCCTTAACGAAGTGATGGTTCTCCGGACGCGCAAGCACGTCAAAGACCAGATACAGGACAGCGAAGACTTCGAGATGAGCTTCAAGCCGCCGAAACTCAACAAGCAACAGTACTCCCTGCCGGCGGCCTACCAGCCAATATATCGGATGCTTCCCGACGTGATGGACGCCCTCCACCTACCCCACATCACAGTCAAAAACCCGAAAGCAGGGAGCACGCTGAAAGCTCTCTACAAGCTGAACCTCCTCAAACGGCTTGAGTCCTCAACGTACGCGTTCGTCCAGTCGATCGAGACGCTGCATCAGAGCGAACGACAGCTTCTCGGCCTTCTTGGTGAACTTCCCGAGGACGAAGACATTGATATGCTCCGAACTGTTCGGGAGGGGGATGACTCTGAACTCGGTGACTTTGTCGAAGGAGCCGACGCTGCTGAAGATCTCGAACAAACACTCGAAGAATTCGGCTTCGATACCACCGCTATTCAATCGGAAGACGGAGCTGATACCGAGGGAGATGAACTGGCAGACGCCACCATCGGCGAGGTGAAGACGTACATCAGGGAGGATCTCACCCTTCTCTCGTATTTCCTCTCGCAGTTCATCGGTGATGTCGCCCGTGATGCGGGTGATGTGAGCGATTATGCGGTTTCCACGCGTCAATGGCTCGCTGACCACGACGCTGGTGTCCTCCCCGATATTCCTGAAGAAGAGATGAATCCGATTCTCTACCCGAATAGTGACCTGAGTGAAGTCGACCCTGCCACACGCGACTTTTACGAGGCCGTCTTTTCACTCCGCGAGTTCCGCGACCCGAAGATCGACCGACTTGCAGATGTCCTCACTAACCACGATCAGAAGGTGCTCATCTTCACGCAGTATCGGGCAACTGCAGACTACGTCTATCGAACCCTCTGTGACAACGAGGATTCACCACTCACAGAGGCGAACAGTGCCGTCGTCAAGGGTGGCGACGAGAATAAACAGGACATCATTCAACGCTTTGCTCCCGAGGCGTCAGGCTACCAGCAAACGCTCGCTGAGTCGGGGGACTCAGAGCTACAGTACGTAGTGGCCACTGACACGCTGAGTGAAGGGGTTAATCTCCAGGACGTTCATGTGGTGGTCAATTACGACCTGCCGTGGAACCCGATGCGGATTGTCCAGCGTGTCGGGCGAGTCGACCGGATCGGGAGTACCGCCGAGAAACACGTCCACAACTTCTACCCGGACGGCGACATCGAGGCGGCGATTAAGCTTCTGAAACGCCTGCAGGCAAAGATCAACGATATCGCGCTCATCGTCGGAAAGGAGAACAATATCCTCGACCCGAACGAAGACCAGATTCTCGAAAAGACAGGTGTAGACACGGAGAAGACAATCGGGGAATTACAGGTGGACGAGATTGAGGACTCTCTCCAGAAGTCCCGTGAAATTGACGACGTGAATGAACTCGACGACACGAGCAAGAATCCGCTCCTCCGCAATGCTGGGAGTAATGAACACGCTGCGTTCGAGCGGTACCTTCTGAAGCGAGAACTGAACGAGGATTATGACCTAACTGCGGAAGACTTCGAGTACGCTGAGGACTTCTTCGATGACCCGCCCGAAGAACGGGAATTCCTCTACACAAATGTAACTGACCACGATGCCGGCCCCCGTCCGGGCGTGTTCGCCCTTGCCCACCTCTGGTTCGACGATGATGACCACGAGTCCCCGCTTGGTCGCGTCCGTCGTGCTTTCTACTACAAACCCTTCGCCGACGAGGTCAAAGAGCGGCCCGTGAGCACGCTCAACATTGACCCTTCAGTTGACGGCGAACCGATCACCGGAAATCCAGATACGGTGTTATCGAATCGTGGTGAGATTCAAGTAGTGCTTGACGAGCGACTGGAGGTGATTCGAGAAGGCCAAGTTGAGGGTGCTTTCAAACAGGGAGAGGCCTTCTCGAAGGAACAGGAGACGATCCTCGATTTCATCATTCACTACGTTCAGCCAAATCACGCCGATGAGCCGGCTCCTGTCGAAGAGTTCGAAACGATAGGAGAATGGGCTACCGACATCGAAGAGCGGCTGCAGGAGGTAAAGCTGGCGAACACGGATGAAGACCGAATTCTACGGGAGATCTTTCGCCAGAACGAGCAGTACAACTCTTTCCCAGAGTGGCCAACCGGGGAGTTCCTCAGTCAGCTTGAGGAGTTCTTGGAAGAGAACGTCGAAGCCTCTACTGAATACCAGACGAAACTGATGGGAGAGAGTGATGTACAAGCGAAGCTCGTATGCTGGGGGGTTGTCGGACAGTGATTCGGGAGCTACGGTAGGGGCCCCTTCTGATCCAGTAAATCATATTTCTCCAAGACCAGATCGAAGTACATCTCGTCCATCAGCTTCGGATTCTCAACGCGATGGAAGTCGTCGAGGACAAACTTCACGTCACGACGTTCCAGGCCATACGCGTGGAATGCGGCCGCGTCGATTTCAGCCTGTAATTCTCTACGTTCTTGATCTTCTACTGCTGCCTCGATTCCGCCGAGTCGCTCACGCATTTCTTTGAATTCTTCCCCGTAACAGTTCAATCGGGCAGCTCGCTCAGCGATATAATGGAACCAGTCATCTCCGTCGGTGAGGCGTGGTAGCTGGGATTCCAGTAGCTCGCGCTTGACGATGTGCGTCTCGACTTTGGTCCGCATCAGGAAATCGAACGCAATGCTGTTCAGGAGCCCCGTTGCCACGAAGAGTTCTTGATCCGTAAATCGCCGGACGTAGGGTGACCGGAGTGGGGACTCTGTGAGGTGTTCCTCTTCCGGCTCAATAGCGAACGGCTTGAACGTGTTAATGGTGTGGAGACAGATGACATCCTTCGGAAGTACCGTCGCTATTATCGTCCGCTCGTCCCGGGATCGAGAAACGTCTCGAATGCCGATTCGGTATTCAGTACAATCAAGCAAGACATCTTCTTCCTCAAGTCCGTGACCACGGTGTTCTTCGAGTAGTTCATCTACGAATTGAACTTGGGACTTGCTCGTCTCTGAACCTCCAAAGGCGTCGTAGATTGCTCGCTTGAGGTTCCCCCGATTGAATTTCTTCTCTCGAACACGGTACTGGGCACTATTCGGTGGATCATACATCCCCCGACTCCAATACCGAGGATTGTCCAAACTCTCTGTGTGGGTATTATCGTGTTCGAATTGGTGGATATTCGCTCCCCCGTATACGGGATAATCAGCATTATCAGGGGAATCTTGCAATCGATCTTTATCGGTGGACTCGACGAACTCCTTCGTCAACATATCCACTGACCAAGCACCTTCGATATTTTCATCTAGAGGCGGTTGAGTGACAACCTTGCTGAGGACGTCGGCTTCGACCTGTGATGTGATCGAGGGGAAAATTCTACCCTCAGGAGAATAATTGAGAAGCACTTGACGTGGGATTTCTGCGGCTACATCCTCGATATTATAGACAACGTCCATACTCCGTTGATTAAAAATACCCCGGAGTCGACTGGTCTTACCACCATACTCAAATGTCAGAATGGCAAATCGGTACTGTCGATGTATCTGCTCAAAGATCCCCTTATTTTCGAATCCGATGAGGTTCTCTATGTCTGTATGGTCCAGTAGATGCGTTCGAAGGTCTTTCCCCATCACTCCCCCGAAAATAGTCCCCGGGAGAAGTAGACTCACCTTCACGCCGTCTCTGGAGAGTCTGAAGACCCGCTCTAGAAAAAGAGCCGAAAGTTCGTTCTTTGTCGGCATCGTCCGACCGCCCACCACCGGAGATTGGAGCTTGTAGACATCTCCCTGCGTGAAAAAGTCTGCCTGAGTTTCCATCGATTCCTTGTAGTCCTCCCATTCCCACGCAACTTCAGGGCTTGAGAGGAGGTCTTCCATCACACCGTCTTTTTCCTCCGACGGATAGGTACGGAACTGCTCATCGTAGCGAATGAAGAAGTCGTCGCGATTCGCGTAGAGCATGTCCCACGGCGGGTTCCCGATGAACACGTCGAATCCACCTTTCTCGAAGACATCGGCGAACTCCAACGGCCAGTGGAAGGGGGACCACTCCCGAATTTCCTCGATCGTTATGTCGTCAAAGCCAGCGTCTTGAAATTCTCGCTGAAGGATTTCGTCAAATTTGTCCCGGTGTTCCTCTATTCTGTCTTCTGCCTCCTTCCGCCATTCTTGAGCTTCAACACTGGTTTCCGCTTTCTTGTGCTTCTTGATGGCCTCTTTCACGTCCTCAAAACGAGTTTTCACCTCCCAAGAATCGAGATCGCTGTCTCCGTCTTCGTTACTCTCGATGTCCGTATCGAGTTGACCAATTAGGCTGTTGCCCTGTCGTACGTTGAAATCGATGTTGGGGAGCGGCTCCACCTCACTCGGTTCATCCTCGATATCAGCGACCATCGACAACCAGAGCCTGAGCTTGCAAATCTCAACAGCACCTTCGTCGATATCGACTCCGTACAAATTGTTGAGTATGGCCGTTCGCTTTGCGTACAGTGATGAGGAGCCTTTTCCAGACTCGATTTCCTCTATCTCTTCTCGCGTTCTGGATTCTAGCTCCCATCCTTGCCCTTCAGCTTCGAGCCGCTGGAAATACTCAATGCATTGCAT
>NZ_JAMQOJ010000009.1:0-202842 GCF_031626495.1 Natrinema sp. 1APR25-10V2 | reverse complement strand
TCGGTTGCGACGGCGCCGTCGGCGGTTGCCTCCCACTCCAGGACGCGGCCGTCGTCCAGAAAGTCGATACTGAACGGCATCGTCACGGGTTCGCGTCCGGTGGAGCGCCCTCCTGGTCATCGCCTGTCGCGACCGCGGCTTCTAGTTTCTCGAGGCGTTCCTCGTGGTCGTCGAGGCGGCCCTCCTGTTCGAGATCGATGCTGAACAGCGCCGGTAATAGCGGGTTCTGGTGGTTCAACAGCCCACTCGCGTCGGCGTGCTCGCGGGCGTACTCGAACAGCCGGTCGAATCGCGGCTGGTCGCGACGCCGCAGTGCCCGGCGGAACTCCGCCCAGCGCTCTTCGATGGCCCGCAGCGCATCTCGGTACGTCGGGTTCGTACGACCCATCGCTATCGGCCTCCTGTCCCGGTCGCAGTCCACGCATCGAGCAAGGGGTCGGCGGTGGCCGCCACCGTCTCACCGTCAGCTGTGACACCTGTCCCGACACCCTCCGGGGTGGGCGTCGACGGCGCCAGCGTCGTCGGTTCCACGCCGACCTGCGTGGCGCGTGCCGCGAGCAGCTGGCGCCAGTACGCGAACGTCGTCTGGTAGTACGCGCCGTCGTCGACGGGATAGACGAGCGTCTCGAAGTCCTCGCCGACGACCCGTGGGCCCATCCGGGTCTGCTCGCACTCTAGGTGATCGTCGGCGACCGTCGCGATTGACTCGGTGAATTCGTTTCGTTCGTTTCGCGTAACGAGCACCGGGATGTCGTACCCATCGGCGTAGGTCGCCAACCGGGCGAGAGTTCGAGCCTGAAGGGTTTTCGCGTGGGTCTCGCCGAGGGTATCGTCGCCGCGGTACTGGACGTCGACGGCCGGCGCGACGATGAGGGCGGGCGTGTGGGGCGACGTGTCTTCGTCACGACCTGGCGCCACTCGACTGGACGCCCCGGCATCGACGGTGGACATCTGGATCGACTTGTTCACTGCCGTAGGGAGATCACAGACGGCGCCGTAGTGCTGGTAGGCGGTGAATCCGCGGGCGACGTGGATTCGGTTGAGTAACCGTTGACTGGGCGCGATCTGGGCGAGTGTCGTTGTCGTCGCGTGACCATTTGCGTCGACCCAGAAGGCGGGCCCGTCGTGTAGGAGGAGATGGTCGAGCACGAGCGACTGCAGGATCGGGACGCCGCGGCCTCCCTCGACATCGAGCAGCGTGATGCCGTCCTCGAGTGACGGCAACAACATCTCGTCCGTAGCCGGATCGGTTTGGTCAGCAAGGGCCTGATTGCGGTCAGCTCCCCGTGTCGGCTGGTCCACCGCCAATCGGTTCGACGTTGAATGTTCTCCCATACTCGACTAGAGGTCTACATTCCCGATAAGCCGCGGCGTGTCGCTTCCGCGTTTCAGGGAACTCGATGTGATCCCCTCCAATACCGGTACAGTCCCAAGTAGTCTCTGTTTGGATGCCGTTTCCGAGAATAGTTCCTGAATCCAGCGTTCTCCCTGTTAACCAACACTGGTGCGTATCGACGGCGGTATGTTGGTTAATCCTTCACAGCTACAGTCTCGAGCCTGACTGCTCGGTATGTTAATGCTCAACGCCACGTTGGAAGAGGTGCTCTATGAGTTACCCACAAACCCACGTCGACCACCGAAACCCCGATCACCACGAGTCAATCCACCCAACTCGAAATATCGCGAACGCCCACGTTGTTGCCGGGGAATTCCTCACTTCACGGTACCACGATGCGCTTCAAACTGTTCTCCATCCCCTCGGCGAGTCTCTGGACACCAAAGACCAACATGCGCTCAACGACCTTGGCATCGTCCATGCTACTGGTTCCTTGAACGAGCTATCTCCTATTGTTCGCACATACGTTAAACTCGACGAGTATTGGACACGCACCCATCGTACTGCGCTCAACGAATTATTCGCTGATCGACGTGCTCACGTCCTGAGTTGCTGTACACGGTTCCTTTCTGAGTTCTCTCGACATACACTCGAAGTCGAATCTGGTCGTTCCGGAACTGCGCTGGATACTACACTTGCTCCACTTCTCGAAAGCGGTTTTCTCTCACACACAGATGATGAGAAAACGCCATATTCTGTTGATGAACACCACGCGCTGTATCGACCGACTGAACCGCTCTTGGACGCACTTCTTGACCAAGCAGCTGTTCTCTGTGAGCTTCTGCCCCCGACCGAGCTCTAATCGGTCGATTCAGAGCCTTTTCGGCTCTGTAGAAAACGACTGCCTGCCGGAAGGGGTCATCATCGGCCGCACATCCACGGGAAGAACTACCGGGCTGCGGCTATCGCCGCTGGAATAACCGAGGGGAATCTAGTCTCACTCCTCAACCATCCGATCAAACAGCGACCGACATCGCTCACCGGCGTCTGTGAAGGATTGATACTCGATCTGCGTGTCGATTAGGTGAGTGTAGGAGAGCCAGCCGTCACAAATCTCGCCAACGTCGTAATACTCCTCATCCAGCCATTGCCCCATCGCAAAGCCCTGGTTGATCTGTTCCTCGCAGTATATTCCAAGAATCAGGACTGCATCCTCGGGAGCGCGATCGCGGGCCTCCTCAAACTTGCTCTTGAGTTTGCGGTCGATGGAGTTCTGCGTGGTCTTCGGAAGCCCCCACCCGAAACTGTCGGACAGAGAATCAGCAAAATCCGGCTTCGTCACCTCGATCCACACGTCTTCCTCTTCCGTCGTCAAGCGCAGATCAAAATCCTTCTCGCCAACATACGCGTTCAACGACACGCGTTCACGCCCGTAAACTGTCCGCAGGTGATACAACAGCACGAGTTCCGCAAAGACGGAATTGATGCGGTCGACATCCTCCTTCCGCAGCTCGTTGAACCAGTCCTTCGTCGCGTCCGCCTCATTGTCTACCACCGTCAGGCACTCATCGATCACCTCCAGATCGCGCCGCTTGAACTTCCCCAGAAGCCTCTCGCCCTGCACGTGGCCATCGCCAAGGAACTCGTCGATGTTCGGATAGCCTCGAGGTGACGGGTATAGCTTCGAGTGTCTGTAATCCGTAGCAAGGACACGCTCCCAGCCGAACGAGAAAAGCGTGTACGTGTAGTCGTTAACCTCGTCGGCCTCTGAAACGCTCAGGATCTCGCAACCGAAGCGATGCGTCCGCCCCTCGGAATCCCCGTCGTGACGAACATGGACTACCTCACCGGGTTCGTACGGCATCTCAGCCGGTTCCATTAATAAGCGGAACGGGTTGCTGGTTTATAACCTCT
The DNA here is from genome assembly GCF_031626495.1 of Natrinema sp. 1APR25-10V2. Lineage (NCBI taxonomy): Archaea > Methanobacteriati > Methanobacteriota > Halobacteria > Halobacteriales > Natrialbaceae > Natrinema > Natrinema sp. 1APR25-10V2. The sequence goes on along the minus strand of NZ_JAMQOJ010000009.1, from coordinate 199,592 downwards.
GTAACTGTACTTACCGACCATCCCCAAATCTACCATTAAACGAGGGAGCAACAGAACCAGCCCTTCACATTTCCAGATACGTTGAAGACTCTCCCGGTCGGATCCAGATGTATGTGTGGCCGGAACTCGCTCTTCATCGACCAGGCTGACCTCGAGGCTCGCTTCGACGCCGAGGTCGTCGCAGACGGCGGGTATACACCCCGATACAACATCGCGCCTGGCGAGGATCTCTACATCATCACGAACGTGGCCTCCGACGAGATCGACGCCTATCACTGGGGATTGATTCCGTTCTGGGCGGACGAGCCCGAGGAGGGCATCATCAACGCTCGTTCCGAGACGGCCGACGAGAAACGTGTCTTCGAGCGGGCGTGGGAAACCCGTCCCTGTTTGGTCCTCTCGTCAGGGTTCTACGAGTGGAAATCCCCGAACGGCGGTTCGAAACAGCCCTACCGGATTCACCGCGAGGACGACCCCGCGTTCGCGATGGCCGGGCTCTGGGACGTCTGGGAGGGCGACGACGAGACTATTTCGTGCGTCACGATTCTCACGACGGAGCCGAACGACCTGATGAACTCAATCCACGATCGGATGCCGGTCGTCCTCCCGAGGGACGCCGAATCCGACTGGCTCGCGGCAGATCCGGACACCTGCAAGGAACTGTGCCAGCCGTATCCGAAAGAGGATCTAGACGCGTACGAGATTTCGACGCGAGTCAACAACCCTGGCAACGACGATCCACAGGTCATCGAGCCGCTGGACCACGAGCAATCGGGCCTCGGCGAGTTCAGTTCGTGATAGGTGGCGGCGTCACGGTCACTGCATCGGCGACGCCGCTGCCGAATCGACGAGCGAGTACTCTCGGTCCCGACTCGTCCCTTCCGCCTGGAGGAGGTTGTACTGCTCCATCTTCGAGAGGTACGTGCGGATAGTCCGTTTCGTCCGCGGATCATCGACGTCCTCGGAATAGCGTTCGTGGATCTCGCTCGGTCCGACGGGGCCGTGCTCGCGAACGATGTCGTAGACGACGCGCTGGTGCGGCGTGAGCGAGTCGAGGCTCTTCTGCTTGATTTGGGCCCGAGCATCCTCGGCGGCGTCCAGGAGAATGTCGTCGGTGATGCGCTCGTGGTTCTCGCGATCGGCCTTGCCGGCGGCCGTTCGGAGGATGCCGATTGCGAGGCGGGCGTCGCCGGCGGCCGCGTCGGCGATCCGGTAGAGTTGGTCGTCGGTGATGACGTCCTCGTCGAGTCCCCACTTCGCCCGCGCACTCAGGATATCGTACAGCTGCTCGTCGTGGTACTTGTCCATCCGGACGTGTTCGCTGGAGCGCAGCCGGCTCACGAGACGGTCGTCGACGCGGCTGAACAGCTCTTCTTCCTTGTTTGCGATGCAGATGATCGCGAACTGCGGGAGGCTGTGGAGGTCGTAGATAACGCTGGGGTCTTCGAGCTGGTCGACCTCATCGAGGATGACGACGGTTCGCGGGCCGTCGTGTTGTTGGAGCCGGTCGACGAGTTCGTCGTGGGGCGTCGACTGCCGGTGGATGTCGATGGTCGCGCCGAGGTCGTCGAGAATCTGGTAGAGCGTCCGAAATCGGGTGTAGTTACGCCAGCAGTTGACGTAGGTGGCCTCGACGTCGAGCACCTCCTCACGTAGGCGCTCGGTGACGAATTGCGAGATGCACGTCTTGCCGGCGCCGCTAGGTCCGGTGACGATAGCCGTGTCGGCGGGTTCACCGTTCGTGATGGGCTCAAGGACACTAGAGAGGTGGTTGACTTCGGCGTCGCGATGCTCAACTTCCCGAGGGATGAACCCGGCCCGGAGAACGCGAGCATCGCGGATCATCTTTGCTTGATAGACTGGTTTTCTGGCTAGTACTAAAAACGTGACCGGGTTGCTTCCGGAAACACCCCATTTACCCCTCTCGAAACTAACTAAATCCTCGCGCAGTAAGGCGATTCCTGTTCGTGGAAATTCAAGGCTTCCGGGATTTCCGGAATTAGGTCACGGGCGGGAACTCGTCACACCGGGATTTTGCCAGTCGTCGGCTTCGTGTTCACTCCAGGGGATGAGGTATACTCCGTTGTCAGCGCGACTTTGACAGTCCAACTCATCCATCAGGTTATTCCACCGTTCTTCGATCGTATTGCCGGACTGCTCGAGGAGTGACTTATCGAGTTCGTCGATCAGCTGCTCTTGGAGTTTCTGGTTTCGTTCACTTCCGTACTCGCCAAAGACATCCTCATATCCTTCTCCTCGGAGTAGTCGAACGAGTGTCGTGATACGGAGGGCCCGGTCCTCGCTTATATCAAACTCCTCTTCTAGCCGCATACACATCCTGCCAGCCCAATCAGATGCGCCCATACTCCCCCTCTTGTCGTCAGTATAATAGATGTTCGTGGGCCCAGACTAGAAGCAGTCAGGACATTCCCATGCATACCCTAGACTCTTGCGCCGGTCGCTTTTTGGCATTTGAAGGGACTCACAGAGGCCGCAGGTCTTGAATTCAGACTCAGGAATTAGTTCTATGAGCTCCTCCTTCCAGATCCGAATTTCAGCCGTCTTGATGTTGTTTCGTTCGTTCTCTACTGTGGAACTGTTCCTGTTGAATTCCCACTCTCGATTTTCGTTACGGCGCCATTCAGCCAATATTCGGAGAACCTCGTCTTGTTCGTCCACGCCATCAAGATCCTCCTGGCAATCCTCCACGACATCGCGCCGAATTTTCGGTTCCACCTTGTCCCAAACCGCGGGTGTGCTTCCATCTCCTTCGTGCCGCTCTTCCTGGCGTTTTTGCTCCTCTTCCAGCTCCTCGATTCTGGCATCAAGAGACTCTCGTATCGGGGTGAGATCGGGGATGCTCATACAAAATACCACGACTGGAACGTCATAATATTCTGGTGCTGTACCGCTTCTGTCTGGTTTAAACAGGTGTTCCGGACCGCCTGATTCTATCGTGTTCCGCTATTCACGATCAGCGATTCAGCTCGAATTGACACTATTCTCAGGGAATCAGGTGTCGTTTGACTTCTCTGGAACAATGGTTGCAGAGTGCCGCTGGTATCGGGAGCGTATCTGGGGAGAATTGCCGGGTGTCGCCTGAACGGGCTTCATGACCACAGACGGTCGTCCCAGTTTCATTCCGTACGAGGTGGTACTTCGCCTTCCCAGATTGGCGGAGCGAGAACGCAGATTCGTCTTCTGTGGGATAATCGTCGTCTACAATATCTTCGACCGTTGCCGAGGTAATCCAGTATCTGCTGAGATCCGTCCACCAGGTGTTTGAGCATCGAATCTGCTGGCGGAAGAGCTGCCGGTAATCAACCGTGAACCGTTGCGAATCCTGCTGAATGAGGTCATCGGTATGGAACTCGAGCGTCCGTGGGGATCGCTCTCCCCTGTTTGATTCAGGCTCCAACTCGATGGTCCACTCCGTTTTGACGTACGCCCCACCGGTGTATTCGACAGTGTCTGCGCTTACAGACTTGGTACGGTCACGAAGCCAACGAACGGTCGGTGGACGGAGCTTCTCAGTGAGTTGCTCTGAGAAGATGTCGTGAAGTAGTTCATCCGTGGCGAGAGCGTCTTGGAGGGCGGTTCCGAGCTCCTGAGGTGCCGTCTGGTTCGTATAGTTCTCTGCCTGTGCGATGAGTGTCTCTCGAGCTTCGGCAATCCCATCGACGGTCAACCAGAATCCGTACGGTTCGTGACCATCCGTGAGCACTTCGCCATCGGTGAGCCGAACCAGCATCGGCCGGATATGGTCAGGTGCCGGAAACAGATGTAACTGGTATTGGTTGGTGACCGGGACTACTGGATAGGGGAACTCTTCTCTAGAGGGTAATTCCCCCTCTTTACGGGGAATGGAGAAGTCTTTGAGGTCTGCTAGCGGGACGTGCCTCGGCATACAATCCGGGATACGATTCCAGTACGTTCCATATCGGTGGTCGCGAGGACCGCGATTAATTTGCATTGTGGGTAGACCGATTAGCCCCAGTCACTTAGTATTCAGGGGGTAGTGGGGGGAGGGCATATAGAAGGAGTAACACACTCCAAATCGGGAACTTAGACTAAGTAAAGGTTATAACATTCCCGCTAAGTGATGTGACTATCCAGATGACTCAGAAGACAATTGGACAGAACACCGGTCAATCGGGCCGGGTGAATTTGTCGGGACCTGAACTCGACCAATTCGATGCGGAGGTTGGGGACGCCATCAAGGTCGATGTCGCCGAATCGAAGGGAATCGCCAAGGCGATTATCGAGAACAGCACGGAGAGTGAGTTCGTGATCGTGTCCAAACCAGCAGCTGATTCATCACCCACGGAGGAAATCGATGAGTAGCAAGTACCCCTCTCTATTCGAGAGCTGTCAGCCACGAGACGATGTCTTAGACGGCTCGCTCCAAGAGGAACAGTTCGCTGCGAAACTCTCGACTGTCGTCCACAACCCTGAGAAGGCAGCACCCGTCTATCGAGACCCTCACTCGTTCTACGATATGACCTACCCCACGGAGGGGCTCCGTACGCTGCTCTCCAATCTCACGGGCCGTTTCTTGGCAACGACAGAGTACGATCCGGGAACATACACCTCAAGTATTCTCTGTCTCGATACGCGATTCGGTGGTGGGAAAACGCACGACCTCATCGCTTCGTACCATCTTGCTGAGAACCCCGTAGATATTGACGACCTCTCGCACTACCTGCTGGACGGCGACGAGGAGCTTGCGGCCGACTATCAAGATGCGGTAGCAGAGGGCCTCGATATTGCGACGGGAGTCTTCATCGGAACGAAGGCTGATAGCAAGGATGCCCGCCATGCCGACGACGATCCGGATGCCCCGAATACTCGGACGATGTGGGGTGAACTCGCGTACCAGCTCTATGGGCTTGAGGGCTACGAGTACCTCAAGGACTACGACCAAGACCGGGACGCCCCCGGTGAGGGGACGCTCTCGAAACTCTTCGCCCAGCATGACCAGCCGGCTCTCATTCTGATCGACGAAATCGCCGACTACATGAACAAAGCCGCGGGCACGCCTGTCGGTGACAAGACGCTCGCCGATCAGACGCTTTCGTTCGTGATGGCGCTCCTCGAAGCGGCTGCCGAATCCGAGCACGTCACGGTTGTCTACTCTATCGCGGATACGGCATTCGGTGAACAGGCTGACCGGGTTCGTGATGGCGTCCGTGACCATATCGAGGAGGTCAATGAGATTGGCCGGCGGCAGCACAAGACGGTCACACCGACCGACGAAAACGAGATCGGACAAGTCCTTCAGCACCGACTCTTCTCGGAAGTTCCAGAAAACGCCGCGCGCGAAGCCGCCGACTCATACTTCCAATTCTATGACCAGGAAGACCGGCAGTATCCACAGGAAGCCACCGACGCTGGCTACGTGGATGTCCTCGCTCGCGAATACCCCTTCCATCCCTCCTTAATCGACGCTCTCACGGACAAGATCGATACGATACCTCGATTCCAGCGCACGCGTGATGCCCTCCGCTTGCTTGCTCGAGCCGTCTACTACCTCTGGAATCACCAGCCCGACAGTTACGACCGTCACTGGATTCGTATCTACGACCTCACAGTCGCTGATGACGATCCTGGTGGTGGGATTCAGACTATCCTTCGTGAGCGCCTATTCGACTTCGTCGATCTGGGTCCCGCAGTGACCGCCGACATCTACGACGACGATGGTACCGCGCACGCCCAGCTTGAGGATCGGAAATGGACCGAAAACGGTCTCCCGCCCCTCGGAACCCATCTGACAACGACAGTTCTCTGGCACAGCCTCGCATATGGTGAACAGGCCGCTGGCCTAACCCACGCCGATTTGAACCTCGCCATCGGTCATCCCGATCTGAACTTCGACGACTACGATGCCGCCCTATCGGCACTCCGGGGCGACGATATGGATGTCGCGTGTTACTTCCTCTACGAGGAAGAGCGCCTCCGATTCAAGCAAGAACCAAACCTGATCCGGATCATCGACCAGCGGATCGAGTCTACCCCCGAAGCGAGCGCTCATTCGCGTTTCCAGAACCGTCTCACCTCGAAGGAAACCGGCGATGGTGGCTTCCAGCCGGTGGAATTCCCTGAATCGCCGGCGGACTTACCGGATACCCCGGATACGCCGAAGCTCGCGGTGATGCATCCGGACACCGCTGCTGTCGAAGACGGCGGCGATACGCCGCCGAACCGGGTGACTCAGCTCTACGAGCAGCAAGCCGCAAAACACGAGGGAGAGACTGAGACGCGAATCTACAAGAACTACGCTCTGTTCCTCGCCCCTGACGCTGATCGGATGGATGCTGCAATCGACGAGGCTCGGCGTCTCGAGGCTATCGAGGCCCTGCTTGATAGCCCTGAACAGAAAGCCGACCTCTCCTCGGAACAAATCGAGGAGCTTCGAGAACGGAGCGACGAGGCACAGCTGATGCTCGGAGAGCTCGTTCGGAACGTCTACCGGCACCTCTACTACCCTGACCGGGACGGGCTTACCCACGTCACCATCGGTGCGACCGAATCCAACGGCGGGACGACACTGGTCGACGCTGTCCAGACAACGCTCGAGGATAAGATCGTGAAACGCGACGCCGGCGCTCGTGGGTCCGCTCACGTCCAACAGAAACTCTGGCAGCAGACCCAGGACGCTATGTCCACCGAAGCGCTGGTCAACCAATACGCGAAGAAGCCGGGGCTGGACTACCTCTTCAGCACAAAACCGATTCGAGAGACTGTCTCCTCCCTCGTTAGTGACCACGGGTACGCATACTGGGATGGCGAGTCTGGGACAGCGTACTGGGTCGGGACAACGGAGCCTGAAACGTGGCCGCATCCGGAACCGTTCGCGAAATCTCCCGATGTCGAGACCTCGATTCGGGACAGCGATGTCCAAATCGGGAGTGCCTTCGTCGTTTATCGAGATATTGACGCGCTCGTCGACGACCACCTCGACGAAATCAACCGGCCAGAACAGACGGTTGCTACCTGTGTCGAGTGTGGGGCGGAGGTTGAAAACCCAGAAGGAAGCGAACCCTACTACTGTGAGGAACACCAGTCCGATACGACCTGTAGCTCCTGCGGAAAAGAGGTCGCTAGCGAGCAGCTGCTGGACGCACGCGGACGCTGCGAGGAATGCCAGCCAGACGAATCCTGGGAGGCGAGCAAGAAGATGATGTCCGCTTCGCGGGCGTTCTCAGAGGTTCGTCGCGATGCGGAATCGAAGGCCGGAACTGACCGGACGCCGCTGCTTGAAGAGGTGACCATCCAGGTCGGTGGGGACGAACCTTTCCAAGCGGCCAAGTTCATCAGTCAGCGCCCCGGATTCAAAGCCCGCGAAGACTCGGTGACGGTTCGAATGCAGTACGAAACCCGGACTGACGACGGGACGTACAGCGCGGAATTCACGGGGTCACCGAGCCGATTCCGGGACGTGATCGACCAGCCCGGCTCGTTCGGCGATGATCGAGAGACCATCCAGTTCCGCTTCCAGTTTGACGAGCCCGAACCGATCACAAACGAGGGCGACGACCTCCTCGCTGCCCTCGATAATGACCTCGATTCGGGCAACATCGACGTCCGGGTCGAAGGGCGTGGCCCGATCCGGTCGAGTTCGGAGGTGACGGTCTGATGGCGAGTCGCGGTTCGGAATTTGAGACCTCACCCGCCGAGGGAACAGAGGAGGATCGGCTGGTTCGCTACGGGACGAGTATGTTCGGTGGACGCCCAACGTTCACGCTCGTCCGACGAGAGACAGACGGTGGCGGAGAGTGGACGCTCCACGAACTACTCCCTCGCGAACAGGCTGAAGCCCGCCGTGATCGCCTGGAGCGGGATGGTCGTTCGCTGAGTATCACACCAGTCGAGGATCTCGTCTCGGACATCGCTGGGGACGACCTCCTTTCCAAGCTCGATGGCTGGACGTGGGATGAGTGGGCCGGCGCAAAGGTCGCACGACTTGACCCGACCCGCGTCCGTGCGCTCCAGGACGTCGTCAGGGAGGCGATTGAGGGCACGCCAGGAGATTCATCAGAAGTTCTCACTGGGGGGGCTGGATTCGTGTTCCTACCCGAGACGGCAGGCGTCCGGCTTGCTGTTGCCTTCCGTGGCGTGAAGCCGATCCAGCGTATCGACCGGATGCGGTCGCTGGCTCGAGGCGTTGCACGGATGAGCGATGAGGAGTGTTACTACTGGTACGCAAAGTGTCGGTCTCCGTCGAGTCCGAACGGCGAAAAGGCCCTTCGAGTGTTGCTGACAGACCATATTGAGTGATCTAACTATGAGCCAAAATCCCGAAAACCAGGATAGTGATTCGGAGATGAAGCGTGTCGCAATTGAGGGGACACTTCCCCTGAAAGCGGTTGGTATTGAGAATCTCAAGGAAGCAAACCCGAACCGGATGCCTCCTCATCGTTATCTCCATCCATGGTTTGCTCGTCGTCCTACCCCTGTATCTAGATTGGCAACACTCTCGTCAGTTTTACCTCCAGATATTGACGCCAATACTATCCTTGATTGGATGCAAATCGGCCCTCGTGACGATATTGATGTCGATATTGAAGAGTACGTGGCCGAGCGAAAGAGGACTGAGGGAGAGCGTACTGGAACTCTAGACGATCATTATGGCTATCCCCGTCCGTATTCTCAGACTCCCACTTCTTCTGAAATGGGTGAGATTCATTCCCTTCTTAGAGATCATTGGGATGGTGAACTTCCGACGGTTTTGGATCCTACAGCTGGTGGAGGAGTAATCCCTCTAGAGTCCGCTAGATACGGACTTCCCACTGTAGCAAATGAACTCAATCCAGTTCCAACTGTAATCCTGAAAGTCATCTTAGAATATGCACGGGAGGTTGGTTCCATCTCAAACGAATTGAATCGGTGGGGTGAGCAAATTAACGAACGTGCTGGTGAGCGTGTTGATTCGTATTTCCCCGGAGAGAAAGATCACCAGACACCATCTCATTACGTTAGTACGTATACTGTCGATTGTCCCGAATGTGGCTGTGATATCCCGTTAGCAAAGAAGTGGTGGCTTAGGAAAAAATCAGCTTCTGAAGGAGTAGCGGCCCGCCCGATTGTATCAGAGGATGCTTCGGAGATTAACTACGAAGTTGTCAATCTTCCGGATGATGTTTCAAAGTCTGAATTCAATCCTCAACAAGGGCCTCACACACGTAGTGGTGCTGAATGCCTGAATTGTGGGATTGTTATGGAATCCGAAGAGATTCGAATTCGCCTCCGTGATGGTGACTTTGACTATGAGCCATATGGGGTGAAATATGTTAAGGCAGGTGGGAAGACAGGATGGCGAGCCCCAAACTCTGACGACTATGAGGCCCAGGAGAAAGCTCGAGAACGGATTAATTCTGATTTTGAACTCAGTACGCTCCTTGACGTTCAGCGATATATTGGTGATGAAGATCGAGCGGGCCCATACGGTGTTACAAAATGGCGGGATGCGTTCACCCCTCGCCAGCTAGTCACCCAGTACGAATATCTTCGGACCTTCAAGGAATTTGAAGATGAAATTCTATCAGATGAGGGCGAGAACGAAGGGGAGGCAGTACTGACCGCATTGTCATTAGTAGCAAGTAAAATCGTAGACCGAAATTCCCGTTTCTCTCCACTAGATACGAGACTTGGAAACTTGGGTAATGCTCTTGGTGGAAAACATTTCACTCTTCAGTGGACCTTCGTCGAGAATAATCCTGCATTAGGATTTCAGGACTATAACGACCATCTCAATCGCGTACGAGACTCCTATGAAGAAATTGTATCGTACTATAACGATGAAGCCGCCGATGATGTCCGTGTTTCTCAAAGTGACGCAGCAAATCTGGAAATAGATTCGAATTCTGTTCAGGCCGTTATCATCGATCCACCATATTATGATAGTATAATTTACTCCGAGATGGCTGACATGTGCTATGTTTGGCTAAAAGAATATCTCTCCAGCATCTTCCCCGACATCTTCCGGGATGATCTGACTGACAAAGATAGTGAAGCGGTTGCCAACGTAGCCGAATACGAGGATGTGGCCTCATCCTCCGATTCAAAGTCGGATCTAGCTGCTGAGGATTATGAAAACAAAATGAAGGACATATTCCAAGAGCTCTATAGAGTCCTTCAACCAGGGGGCGTTATGACTGTGATGTTCACACATAAGGAATCTAGCGCTTGGGATACGCTCACAAATTCCCTAATTCGTTCTGGGTTTACGATAACATCCACCCATCCAATCACCAGCGAAATGCCTCATCGGACAGACACACAGGGGGGTGGATCTGCAGACAGCACACTTCTTCTGACTGGTCGTAAACCACATTCTAAAGATGAGCATAGAGACAATCAGAGTCCGACTCTTTGGAGCGATGTCCGGGCGGATACAAGAGCGGTCGCTAAGGATGCCGCTCGTGATCTCCTCGACTCAGGTCTCTCTCTCACCAAGACTGATGTGATCATATCCGCATTCGGACCGACACTCAAGGTCTACGCTGACGCCTATCCGGTTGTTGATGACCAGGATCAAGAAATCCCCCCTCGCCGTGCTTTAGAGGAGGCCCGGGAGGCTGTAACACGCGTTCTTGTCGACGAATATCTGGACGGAGAACGTCTCGGTGATTTAGACGATATTACAGAGTGGTACATCCTTTCTTGGCTAGTCCACGAATCGGACACATTCGATTACGATGATGGCCATCAGTTAGGACTCGGTCTCGGGGTTGATATCGATGATATCAAACGGTCTACAAAACTCTGGGGGAAGAAGCGTGGTGATATTCAACTGAAGACCCATGAGGATCGCGTCCAAGATATCACACTGCCCCCCGAAGAGAGATCTAACCGGACGCCCGTCGACCCTGAAGCGCTGTCCTACACGATCGCCCTCGATGCGGTTCACGCCGCAATGCTCGTTTACGAGAAGCAGGGAGAGGATGTCGCGATCGATTGGCTCAAAGAACGCAACTTCGATACAGATGCGAGCTTCAAGGCGACACTGAAAGCCCTCCTGCAAGTTCTTCCTCAGAGGAGTTCGGAATGGGAAGCCGCTCGCGACCTCGCCTTAGGTCGGACCCACGACGCGCTCGGTCTCGAATTCACCCCTACTGATTTCACTGACGTCTCAGAAGACAGGCTCGAACAGAGCGAACTTGGTGACCACGCCTAACTCGAAACTCCTCTAGTATGACTAATCTACGTGATCGCGAGTGGCAGTCCATCTACGAGAGCAAGCCCGAGCAGGGACGCGCCCATCTCGTCAAGGACTTCTACGAGCCCGCATTGGAACGCAGTCAGCAATACGACCGGATTGCGGGCTACTTCTCCAGTACGGCACTCGCGGCTGCTGCCAACGGCATTCACGCCCTCGTCGAGAACGATGGTGAAATGCGTCTCATCGTCGGCACCGAACTCTACGAGTCAGACCGTCCAGTTCTAGAGACGCTCACCGACCGTCTCGAGGAAAACCTCGAGGACCTCGATGACGAACGCCTGGATGCGAACCTCCGTATACTCGCGCGTCTCCTCCGCGAGGGCCGGATCCACATCAAGGTCGCCTATCCACGCTCTCCCTCTCACGATTGGGAGATCTTCCATCCGAAAGTTGGACTCTTCCACGATAGCGACGGAAACACAATTTCGTTCGAGGGCAGCGTCAACGAGACGGTCGGCGGCTGGGCTCGCAACTACGAGCGGTTCAAAGTTCATCGGTCGTGGGTTCCTGAACAGGCGGACTACGTCGCCGGCGACGAGGAGACCTTCGAGCGACTGTGGAGTGATGAACACCCCTTCGTCGAAGTGTATGACCTCCCCGAGGCGATCGAAGAGGACATCATCGACTGGAAAGCCCCAGACACCGAGAGCGATCTCCAGGAAGCGATTCAGATCGCGAACGGTACAGCTCCGCCGACGGAGCGCGACAAAGCGAACATCATTCAGGATGGACCGCTCTCGCCCGGTGGGCTCGCACTGGCCGAGGAAGCGAGCACGATCACGCCATGGCCGCATCAACGAGTTGTCTCGGACACACTCGTCAATACGTATCCACAGAGCTTCTTGCTGTGTGACGAGGTGGGGCTCGGGAAGACGATCGAGGCCGGTCTTACACTCTCCCGGCTTGGACTCACCGGGGAGCTTGAAACCGGGCTGTTGCTGGTTCCGGCGAGTCTGCAGCGGCAGTGGCAGGAAGAGCTCTGGGAGAAGTTCAACATCAACGCCGTCCGATTCGACCGGGACACAGCAGGCGATCACGTATTCCGGGATGTCCGCGGTCGCGACCACTATCCACCATCGGCAACGGACCTCGACCTCACTGGGGAGCCCGAATGGTCGGACAGCCCCATCTGGCGATTCCTCTACGAACAGCAGTCGACTGATACCGACGCATCGTCGCCGCTGGATGGGCCGACGGTCGTCATTATGTCCTGGCACACGGCTCGTCTCGACGACCGGTGGGATCAGGTCGCTCCCTTAGACCGGGTATCCGACCGGTCTCGGAACGTCATCCCGGCAAGCTGTCGCGGACGCGACCACGATACGGAAGAACGGATGGGCGTGTGGGACGCCGTCATCGTCGACGAGGCGCACAACGCCCGGCGTGGCAGTAATTTCTACGCTCTTCTCGAACAGCTTCGCGATTATACGCACGCCTACTACCTCTTGACGGCTACCCCGATGCAATTGCACTCTGGCGAACTCTACGATTTGATGCAGTTGCTGGATCTTCCGGGTGGTTGGGATAACCGGGATACCTTCATGGAGTTCTTCGAAACCCGAGACGGGCTGTCGCGGGCCCTCAACGAGGTTCTCGACAACCCTAGTTCAGAGTCCGACGAAGCGGAGGCTTCCTGGGACACGCAAGCCACGCTCGATGGACTGGAACACCAAGACCGGCTCCCGACGGACCGACCGTTCTCCTCAAAAGTCTTCCAGCACCTTGCAGACGAACTCGAGATCAATGAGGACGGACAGGAACGTGCCATTGCCAAAGAGCGTGTGCTGACCGCGTGCCGGCTCGCACGAGCCTATGGAGACGCCTACGACGGCTATCTCGACCATGTCGACGACGCGATGGCAGATTATGACATCGATCGCTTCGAGGCGAGCGAGGATACGAAACTCAAACGGCTCCTCTATCCTGAAGACGCCGACGAGTGGTTGATGGCGTCCCGCAGCGACCGACAGGACGCACTTGACGAACTTTCCCCGGGCGGTTGGCGAGTCATCCGCGATGTTCTCGCAGAGTCCACGCCCGTCGACGCGCTCATTCACCGGAATACACGGGATACACTCCGAAAGTACGAGGCGGTCGGTCTCCTCGATACGACCGTTCCGAACCGAAATCCCGAACAACGGAAAATCGAACTCACCGAAGAGACTCGGGCGGTCTACGACCAGATCGACGAGTACACACGTGAATTCTACAAGCGAGCCCAACAGACTGACGAAGCCCAAACACGCGCCATCGGGTTCGTGATGACCACGTACCGACAGCGACTCACGTCGAGTGTCTATGCGATCAGTCAGAGCCTGAAACACCGGCTTGAGACACTCCGGGCGCAACGAACCGTGCTTGCCGGTCGGGAGCGTGCTCGTGACCGAGACTATGGTGATGCGGAGCAGGTCGTCCTCGAAACGCTACAAAACGCGAACCTCGACGACGGGGACGTTCTGGATGAACTCGACGCTAGTAGCGACGACTTGGACCTCTCTGAACTCATCCCGAGCGTGACTGAAGAGGGGAAACAGCTTATCGAGGAAGAAATCGAGGCCCTGGAAGCGTTCGTCAACGACTTAGACTTGGTTGATACAGACCCGAAGATTCAGCAGCTGTACAACGACCTCGACGAGCTGGACCGGGCTGGTCACAACCGGGTGATTGTCTTCACGCAGTACGCGGACACAATGGACTTCATCCGGGACAGTCTCGCGGACCTTCTAGGAGCAACAATCGCGACGTACTCCGGTCGTGGCGGCGAGCTGTACGACCCCGATTCTGAAACGTGGGAGCACGTCGGGAAAGAGCGAGTGAAGCGTGAATTCTCACGTGATGATGGGCAGGTCGATATCCTCGTCTGTACCGACTCCGCGAGTGAGGGGCTAAACCTCCAGGAGTGCGGGGCGCTCATCAACTACGACCTGCCGTGGAACCCGATGCGAGTTGAACAGCGTATCGGTCGGATTGACCGTATCGGCCAACGATTCGACGAGATTCGTATTCTCAACTACAGCTACGAGGATACGGTTGAGACGGACATCTACGATCGCCTTGACGACCGGATTGGCCTCTTCGAAAACGTCGTCGGTGAGATGCAACCCATACTCTCCGGCGTCAGCCAACAGATTCGGGATGCGACCTTGAACGCCGACAGCGCTGACGACCAGTCTGCGGTCGAATCAGCTGACCGCGAGTTCTCTGAAGAACTCGAAGAACGCGATCAGGGCGACCGCGTCGATGTCGGAGAGTCACTTGAGGACGTCGACGACCTCGTCGCTCAGGACGTCGTCGACGAAGCAAAACTTGATGCGTGGCAGTCCTACAGTCACCCGGATCTCGTCGATGTCGGCGAGGAGGAATACGAGTATCAACCTCCGTTCGAGACACCAAGCCTCCAGTCAGTGTTGGTCGATAATGAGGCTCTTGCCGAGGCCGGTGTCGAATTCACTCCGGTTCACGAGATTGACTTCGAGTACGATGACGGGGACTTCGACTTTGCGGACAGTACATATCGTCTTTCAGTAGGTGATGCACCGATTGAGGTCCCAGCCGGGGATGGAGAACAGACGATTGCACAGGCTATTGCGACTGCTGCTGATGAAGTGGCGGTGACGTTCTCGGCTGTGTGTGCTGACGAGTTCCCATCGGTTCAGCATCTTGCACCAGGTCATCCACTTCTAGGACAGCTCCTCACAGTACTGCAGAATGTGAGTGAGGAGCCGTCGCGACTCCAACAGCGAATCGTGACTCGGCCCGACCAAGACCAAGAGCCAGTCGTGTGTGCGTGGGGGCGGGACGGCGTGTTTACCCGGATTGCAGGCGATGGGACTGTGACTGAAAACGGTCCGATGGATTCCCTTCCAACGTGGTGTGATCAATTCCTCGACAACCGAGAGAAGTCAACAAAACAGCCACAGTAGCTGGGTAGTTTTGTAAGCGATACTGGAACAGTTAGCTGTTGACTTGCTTGGTCGAGAAGGATACGATGTCGATCCAACCGGCGTGAGGGTCCGGATGTCGGGAGAGATGCACTTTTTGAACGCTCGGGAAAATCTGGCGTGCTCCATTAGCTATCTCTTTGTGGCTCCAATTAGACCCGGACAATATGTCGAAGCCGGATATTGAAGTCCTCGACGACGGCGACGCCTATCCATATTCGTCGCATATCAGCGTAGCAGGTACAGAACTCCAGCTGGGCGATCTTCTCCTCGTGTTTGATTCTCCCGACGACAATGGTGTCAGCTTCTTCGAGCGTGTCTATGGGTTTACTTGGCCGGGAATTATCACTCACGTCGTCGATGGGCCGGTTCCTGCTGAGTTCCACAATTTCGAGGATTTTGCTGCGGATCTCGACAGCGGGAAGTTCGCGGTCGCCAGCAAACGCGAACAAACGAGCTTCTTCGTCGACGAAGACACCGTCCGCACTATCACCCTCTACCGATACCAGTACCAGGGCAGGTGGCAGCCGATCGTGATTGATGAGCGACGAGATCCACTGGAGAACACCCTCTTCAATGAATCAATTACTCTCTGTGAAGATGGAGAGCAGGTAATTGAAGAACTACTCGGGACGAGTTCCCCTGAGGAGAAGCAGGAGGTTGAGCATATCTGCGAATTTCTGCGGTCTGCTGGTTATCAGCTAGATCCAATCTCTGATTCAGACGAATAAGCCTCTCACTCACCGATTCACATATAGTAGAAATACTGTGGCCGAACCTCTGAAATGGACTCCGTATCTACCTCGGAGAGGATTGTACCGACACGCTTTGCAACACTCACGGTTGCGGGCATCCGAATTGCGTAGTCCGATGTATTCCAGTCGAGTTTTGTGAAAAAGAGAATCTCCTTACAGATCTCTAACGAAGGTGTCTCACAAATCTCGTCAGGTCGGATCTCAATCGGTGATGGTACTCCACTCCCCTGATAGGTCGTCTCTTCCGGGACATATCCGGATGTGTAGAGATAGTGGACGTCGTCATCAGGGACGCTCAGGAGGGTTCCCCGCATGGCGGGATAATCCGTAGGCGGGAACAACCTGACCTTTGGCCGCCTACGAACCCAGACTAGATCTAAATCGCGAACACCGTCTGTGGCATCAAGCAACCCTTCACGTTCTTCTTCCCAGAAGACAGATGGCTTATGAAGGACGAACCGGCTGGGACGTGTCCCTTTCTGAGCTTCGTAGTATTCCAGAATCTGCTCACCTACCTGGCTAGCCGCCTCATATGAGAGGTGGGGAGATCCATTCTCGTCCTCGGTGATATCCGGGAGTGGATCACTCTGGAGGATAATATGGTCCCGTCCGTGAAAGACGTGAGCAAGAGCAGCTCGAATTACATCATCTCCTTCGTCTCGCTCTCTGTAGAACGAGAGTCCTGCGTAGCAGTGCCCATCTTCGATCTGCCGAGTTTTCCAGGGATGCCCTCGTTGAGACTTGTATAGAAGTCCAACTGTAAGATTCCAGGCCCGAGATGCTCGCTGTCGGTCAGTACGGATTGCAAGTGTGGATGGCTTAATCAGCTGTGTGGGGATTCGAGCCTCCATCCCGATCAGCTTGATTCGATTTCGCAGGTCAGAACCTTCCGACTGGATTCGTGCATGGTCCTGGTTCTCAGGAGTACACGCGTCCATCACTTCTTGCGGAATACAGACGATGATTGCGTTCGGCTGAACCGAATCCCGTTCGATTATCTCTATGTCTTTCCGCACTAGCTTCAGGAATCGCTCCATCCGATCTCTGGGGGTCGATTTACTCGTAACAGATTGGATGTCTCGTCGGCGAATTTGGCGTCTCCAACCCTTCTTTGCATTGATGGAGAGATTGAGCGGGGAACTCTTACCAAGGCCGGGATACGGAACCTGCCACGGATTATCACTCGTTCCTGGATGGATCCCGACCTCCATATCGTGAAGTAGTTCGGTCAACCGGCGGATTGAATCTCGATCGCCGATAATCCCGAGTTTGATTGTATGGTGTCCTTCTTCATAGAGGCGTGGACCATATCTGATAAGGCCTCGTTTGGGAGAGGTTTCAGTACCTCCTTCAAACTGAATCTCTGGCTCCTCGAGGTGACGAAGCGTGAACGGGGAATCTTCAGGCGTCATTGTTCAATTCCACCTGCGTTTTCGAGATCAGAAGCTGACTCGATGAGCTCATCACGTTCGTCTCCATCTTTGGGCGGGCGGACATTGAGGGACAGCGAGTCAACTCTGGTCACTTCGAGTTCCTTTACGACGGGTATCTTTTCATCCATAAATCGATCAAGCTGGGTCTGATCCGACATCAGCAACTCTTCCCAGACACGCAGCTGGCGGTCGTACTTACTATTCTGGGCGTGGAAACGATTTGGCGAGAAGTCGTTTTGGAGCCGCGATTTACGCTCGCCTGTTACAGGTCGACGACCGTCAGAAGTGAAGACTTGTGTGGGTAGCAGAACGTAGTAGTACTCTTCCGCATAGCGCCGCACTCGTACTTTGACACCGCGGTGGATGACATCGGGGTAGGAGTCTAACTCCTTTGCAACCCATGATCGACCTAGTTTTCGTTCGGTACCGTGCTGTCTGCGATCCAGTTCCGGGTATACGGTTGTTCCTTTCTCACGGTTGATGAGACAATCGTTGTCTCTTGCAACGAGAGTGAAAATCCCCCTGAGAAGGGATCTTACGATGTTTTCACGCTCCTCTTCTTGAGCCCGCGTTCGGAGGAACTCCTCGAACTCTCGCGTTTCGAAATGGTCCTCGTGTATGTAATGACGAGTAGACCCCGGAAGATGGTCCGGATGAACGAGCGAATATAATTTCCGCTCGTGAAGCTTGATGGGGAACGCTTCGTTGTTGTAATTATAGACGCGAGCAGATTCGGCTTCCTCTATCGTCTCTATGATGTACAGTGTCTCTGGGTAGCGGGTTACCTGAAACAGATTCGTCGCATATTCTGTTTCCTGAGAAACCGGTTCATACGAATGAAGATATGGTTCGTACTGGAACCGTTCTGTTTTCTCGAGTTGATGAGCTTGTTGACGGAGATCATCGTATGTACCTACGAAAACATGGGTATCGATAGCAAAATCTCGGAACTCATCTACATCAGTATCATCTAGCCGATCTACGACCTCATCGTTGACGCCGTCTTTGAGTTTATCGTAGAAGTCAACCAGTTTCTGATTATCGGTGACATCTCGATCGAATAGGGCTTTCCAGAGCTGGTCATTAGAGAGTGTCTCCGTAAAAATATAGAAATCAAAACGGTGGGGTTGGGGCTGTTTGATATATTCGAGGAAATACCGGGCGAGTTCGTCTCTAAAATCGTTCGGGCTGAGGCCTGTGGAATACGCTTTCGCCTCGGCTACCACTTTATCGCCCGTAGCTTTGTTCACAAACTGAATATCGTCAAGCGTAGAGTGGAAGGCTGAATCCCGCTCAACCATGTAATTCAGCCCTTCCATGTACTCAATGACAACTTCCTTATAGTCCTCCCCGCGTCGCGCCGTCCCTTCCCGCTCTTTATATAGATTGTAGATGGGCACGTTGTATCTCGTTACAAGGAAGTCTCGTGTGAATTACTTTTCCCTCAGTCGTTGGATAGTCTACTGGGATCCGACGGTACTTCTATAAAACGAGCGGTATATATTGGAGATAATGAACCGCGAGGACTTGGGAACGACTCTGCGCCTCCTCAATCGCGAACGTGGGGCCGCGGATGCGTTACCGAAAAAGTCGCTTCACAAGCTCCTCTACCGTATTGACGTCAAATCTGCCGAGCGAAATCTGGATATCTCGATCCCGTATTACTGGTATCTCTTTGGTACCGTCTCTCCAGCCACGCCCTCGACTGTCCCCTCAGCCAGTATTAACGAGCCCGGACTTGAAGATCGCCTACGTTCTGTTGTCTCAGAGGCTCTCTCTGAATATTACGAACATGGATTAGAATGGCTCACAGACCGAATGTATGATGATGCGCCGTATCAGGTTCAGCGGGATTTTCGGGAGTTAGATAAGAAAATACGAACGTTACATACGGAGTACCACGATTTCTTTGAGGTTGACCCAAGCAGAGAATCAGTACTCAGCTCCGTCCACGACACTTTTGAATCATTTCCAAACGACCGATTTCCGGAGTACGATCGACCACTAATCAAGTGGTATAACGCGGTCACTCGAGAACTCCATTCGCATTCTCCTGATCCCTCCAGATTGATGACGGTAAATGTAACGTTCTGGCGCATCTTTGCACTCGAGCTTGCTCAACGGCATGCCCAGGGAATGTCTCCGGAAGAGGTCCGTGGGAACCTCGGTATAACCTCGTTTGAGGAGGCTCAGAGTTCTGCGATCCAGAAACTTGACGAATTCGAAGAGGAAGACCTTGATGCGAAATTTTCTGGATTAGCGACTGAACTCGAATCTGAACGGAGTGCAGCTGACGAACTTGTTGCTCCGATTCTTGAACGCCGGGGAATTGCGCACGAGGATCTCCATCCGGGCCAATGACTCGATACTTCGTAGACACTAACGTCCTCATTGGACTCACGTTTTCTCACGACCGGTGGGCCGTAGAAGCAGAGCGTATCCTAGACGGTCATAACACGCTCTTCACGAGTGAGTTTGTGATCTACGAGTATTGCAGCCGTCCACAAGGAGCGCCTCGAGTTGTGTCCGACCCCGATCGGCTACAGGTTGACCCTGACGATACCGATGGCGTGTTCGGGACCGTTCTTGAAGACTTTCAAGAGAATGTCGAGGATAATATCCCAATGTACAATCGAGAAATCGATTTACAGCGCTACGATGGGCTTTCCTTTGAGAGGATCTTAGAGATTTTCTTCGATAATATTGAGGTTCGAAGTCAGGCCAAGCCACACTTTGTTCGACACTTCCAGAACTACTTCTCCTCGCGTGAAATCACCCCACGGAATGCGAAACGGTGTGTCGAAGATCTTCGAGATCGTGTTCTCCACGACGCAAAGGAGCGGAAAGACGCACTAATGGATGCTGTCCACGTCATGTCGTCAACTTATGACGATCAGGAGCGCGCTCGCGGTCTAGTCAAGGAGCACATCGGAATTCGAGAGTCCCGGATTCCTCCAGTAGACTCTCAGTGGCTTCTTGACGCAATAGGGCTTGCAGAACGCGATGTGCTTCACCGTGTTGTGACCGGAGATAAGAAAGACATCGTCCGATATCAGCAACAACTGACGTCATTATTTGATGTTTCAATCCTCTATATTTTGGATGAGTTTCATACTCGTTCCCAAGTCGGTCAGGATTCACACGAAATCTTCTGATTACGCAACGACTGGTTAGAAGGTACACTGTCGCCGGAGCTGAGGTCCACTCTGACAGGAAGTACTTATGGGTGCCGTCCGGACGAAGCGTATGGGACTCTTTGAGACCTTATTTAGCTCATCCACCGGGGATACTGTCCCTCAGGCACAGCGACCGAGTCAGCACGAAATCTTCCCCGAGGATAAGTACAATGTCGCATACGCTGTAGCCGCTCGGCGTGAAGAAATTCGGGCGTTAGAACACCTTCTAGAAGCGGATCAGACCTCACCTACCGCCTTGGAGGCTGAGCCTTTCCTTCAGGATATAATCGAAGATATGGAGCGGGATCGGGAATACTCCCTCCGCCTTCGCACCTCCGGGGAGGAGCTCGTCGACGATATCCGCGAACTCACAGAGCATTGGGACAATCAGGTAGATGAGCAGATAGGGACGATTTGGTGGCCTATCGGAGCAGATACGACGTTCAAGTTGTACCTCCATTATCTGGAACTCCGTGCTGACGCGGAGGATGACCAATTTTCGTTCCCGGAGTCTGCTGGACAGGTTCACACTCTCGTCCAACGTGGTCTTAGTACAATGGAAGATGATGACGACTCGAAGCTCGCTGTAGTCCACAAGCGAGACATTCCTTGGGAAGAACCAGCTGAGGACAGCTGATACAGTTCGCTCCTTCTCAAAGAGACCGATTAATTGTATCCAGTATCAAACCCAGTTATGGTAGAAATCTCAGACTCCCTGTGTTCGCTGTTCACTGCCAAAATTAAGGAGAAGGATGGCACATTCGTCATCGAGATACCTCCGAGTGAGATCAAGCATGGGGCGCTGACTGTTGATGAAACGTACCGCATCGCTCTTCTTGATTCATCCTCCGAAGCTGAATCAACATCTCCACAGAGCCCACGGCATCCCGCCTCTCAGGAAAGCACGAGCCATGATTCATCTGGTCCTCCTGTTGATGAGGGAGAAGTGCGCGACGTGACAATCGAAACCGTCGGTGATCAAGGAGACGGTATTGCGAAAGTCGAACGGGGGTACGTCGTGATCGTTCCTGGCGCTCAGCCCGGCGACGAGCCAACAGTCGAAATCGAACAAGTTCAGGAGAACGTCGCGTTTGCGAGCATCGTCGATAGCGATCCGCGAGCACTCTAACCCATTGTCCCTTCTGTGGATCGATCTTCTTCTCGATAAACCATCGGTGTGAGAAGGCTCCGTTCGCGTTTGTCTGATGGAGGTGGTTCTGAAAGTCACGTCACGTTTTCTTCACGCGTTCGCGATGGCACAACCCTCCAAAGCCGAAATACAATCTATGACAAAGGAACCGATTGAGGTACTCGACGACCTGGCCAACCAGGTCGCCGATGAGTTCGAGGCGTATAGACAGCCGGACGAACTCAAGGATGTCTCGCTCGTGATCGAGAACAGCGACGAGGAGCGTCCGACGCTAATCGTCCACGTCGATAGGGAGGATGCGGAGTCCCTTGCCGACCGTATTGATGAGTTCCTCCGCGAGCACGGTGCTCGTACTGAACGGGAACGACACTCAGCTACGGATGTCCGTGTGTTAGCGACGGTCGACTGACAACCACCCCTCCAATTTTTTGACTGACTGCAAGCACCGCTGAAGGGCCTTATCTTTACTTCTGGTCAAGGGAGTCCCGACCGATTCAGCTCAGATGGTCAATCTGTGCAGACAGATACTCTTGGAGAGCGGTGACCGTTTCTTCTGAGACAACTGAGGCCCCGAAGTCACTCCGAAATCCGTGCTTGAGTTCGTCGCTCTCCAAGATATCCAGTCCACGCTCAAGTTGCTCCCGTAGGGCATTGTCGTCCCCTCGCCGCAGATGGGGCGTGACAGCGTTGAGGTCGATCTCTTCAGCCACTGCCAGGACGTCTCGGAGGTCCGTTTCTCGGCCACTGTGGAGCTTTGCCGCCACGAGGACGGCCCCATCGATGACTCTGGCCGTCGTCCTCACTGTGCCCCCGCTCACCTCCTGTTGGTGGCTGTGGTCGTACAGGTAGTCGAACGACCACTGTGCCTCCGTCTGGCGACACCCGAGTCCGTTTACCAGGAGATCGAAGCCGATCGGCTGCTGCGGCGTGAGCCGCTTCTCGTACTCGATTACTTCGGTGTCGTAGAACCATTTCTTGGCGTGACTGTCCGTTTCCTCGAATCCCTGCTGTTCGAGGAACTCGACGAAGTCAGCCTTGGAGTCCGGCGCGACGACGATATCGAGGTCCGTGGAGAAGCGAGCATTGAACGCTGAGACAGCGTAGCCGCCAACAAGAACGTACTCGTGACCCTGTTGGGTGAGCTCCTCGAGCAGTTCGATGAGCGCGTCACTTCGGTTGTTGAAGCTCATGGCTGTGCCCGTTCGGTCTCTCGATACGTGACGCCGAGGTCGAGGTCCTCGTACATCCGGTCGAGCATCGCCAGCCCCGACTGGAACTGGGCGTAGTTCTCGCGCATGTACTCGATTGTCTCTGCTCTCGGGATCACCGGGTACCCTTCGACGTGCTCGATATCGAGTGACGCGTGTGGCTCGAGGACGATCTGCAGCGGTCCGTCCAACTCGTCTCGGGGCTGTCGTTCGAATGCGGTCGGGAGGTCGAACGACTCGAAAAACGCTTCCCAGGCGTCGACGTCCCGCTCACGGACGGCCAGGAACAGCGGATAGTCATCCGGATTCCGCCCAACTTGGTAGCCGCCCTGGGTCCACACGTAGACGGCGTCGATCCGTGTGAATGCGAACGGCCAGTCACCGAACTGCGGGATGACGTAGGCCTCCTCGATGGATGGTGGACTGACGCCGGCGCTGGCAGCGACGAGCTCTCGTGCTGCGTCCCTCACGCGCTCGTCGACGACAGTGAGGCCGTCGTCATAGGTGACGTAGCCTGCGTCTTCCAGCCGATTAACGGCCTGTCTTACCGTCTCATACGGCGTGTGGAGGTGTTGGGCGACACGACGGATGGAGTCACCACTCTCGATAGCGAGGATGATCTGCGCCGCCGTGTCGTCGAGCACCTCATACATCTGCTGATTACCAATAATCCGGTAACAGTTAAAACTCTTACTAGAGGATGGATCGAGCGGCTCTGGCTGAGTTCTATCACTCAGGACCCTCGTATTGAATGGCTGGAGAATGTAGATCTCATAGCCAATCTGCATAATGTGAATAATGTAGATAATCTAAATTGGGTGTCTTTAATTGGTTGGTGTGGATGGTAAGGATCGCGATGTATACGTATGAAATGCTGATAATCTAAATTATGTAGATTGCGTAGAGTCGACGGTGATCATGCCAATTGAGGTTGTGCCAACAATCTGCGAAATGTACAAAATGTAGATTGTGTAAATGGTGTACGCAATCTGTCTGACGCAGAATTAAGGTGGACGAGCTTCATTGACCGCATATGACCAGAGCGAAACTTACATTATCGACAAAACTCGCGCAACCTTCAACATCTACCCAATGTACATTACCTACAAAATGTACAAAATCCGCTCCTTACGGGGTGCTGAGCTATGAGTGCTGACGAGTTTGAAGGGCTCCCCGGAGCAGCTGTCTCGTTGCTCAAGGGAGGGGTAGGGAAATCCACGATCGCGCTCAACATCGCTGATCGACTCGCTGCTCGTGGCCATGAGACGGTACTATTGGATCTGGATAAGGACGGACACATGACGACCCAGTTGGGATACGACGATGCGTACGACCGAGATGCGAACCTCGGTGACGCCCTTATCGATGGCGAGGACCCCGAAGACCTGCTTATCGAGACGGACTTCGGCGTTCACCTCCTCCCGTCGAGTAACGAGCTCGAGAATGTTGAGACGAGGCTGAAGGACGAACGGTTCGCAGACGTGAAGCTTCGGCGGAACGTTGTCGATCCGCTCATTCAAAACGGATACGACTACGTGATAATTGATGCCGCAGGCGGCCGTGGGAAACTCTCCGACAACGCCCTCATCGCCGTCCAGCGCGTCATAATCCCGCTCATCCCGCGTGCTGGCTCGATCAACGGCCTCAATAAGATGATTGAACGCCAGATCTCCCCAATCCGGCAGAATATCGGGTTGGATATCCTCGCAGTCACTCCGAATATGATTCGCGAAACAATGGGACAACGCAACGAGCATCGGACTCTCGTTGAAAATCTCAACCGGGAGTTCGGTTCATTCGTCCCCGAGTACGCTCGTGTGGACCCGGAGATCTTCGATGCCCTCGATGATTCGGGACGCACCATCGATAGTATTCCGAAGCCAGGGATTCGCGAACGGACCGCGATTTCTCGCGCGTTCAAGCAAGGAATGCCGGTCTCGGAGTTCGACGAAGATTGCGACCAGATCCCGAATTTCGACCACTTAGCGGACCTCGTGGAGGAACACAGCCATGCCTAATGAGGACGACCGTTTCGGGGACGTCGCTGAACAGCTCAAACAAACGGAGGACGGAGCTGAATCGGACGACGACGAACGTACTGACACTCAGGATGAACCGCAACCGGATGAAGAGATAACTACTGAGGACACAGAGTCGGAGACTGAGTCCATTCCTGGGCATGATGAGGAGGATGTGGACGAATCCACCGGTGGACCGGCCTTCTCCTTTGATGAGACCGATATGCACGGCTTCTATGTCCGGGAGGACACGTGGGATGGCGTCACCCGGATGCGATCATCGGTAACTGCTGCGTGCTCTATGTTTGATGTTCCCGAATTTGAGGGGAGAGAGTTTCAAGATGCCTGTCTCCGGGTAATTGCGGACCACGGTGATGAGGTCGCCCTCCAGATCCTCCGGGAGCGTGGTATCGAAGCCGATGAGGAACGTGTTCAGGAAGTTGTGGAGATGCTGAGCGAGCAAGCTACGAACGACTAACATTGGATTTGGGTGATTTCCCCCATCATCCAGATTTCGTGCGCATTGTACATTATGCAGATTGTGTAGCAAGCCATCTGCTTGCAGTCTCGCGATTATTCTCGGAACCGGGTCCGAACGCACAGCCTCGGAGGATGGAATTGATGCGTGCCTTCTGTTACGATTCATCTGTTCTGAATCGAAATCGAGACTGATCTCCATTGTGGGCTTTGCGCTGGTTACATTTCCAGAATATCTCGAATGTCGAGCTCTCCGTTCAGCAAAACGCACGCTCCGCGGTCTATTTCAGTTCCGTTCATCTGGACGGTCGACGTCTTCGGCGGTCTTGATTTCGTCCGTTTTCTCGACTTCGGCGAATAGCTCTCGGTACGCATCGGGCTCGAAGAGGTTGTTCCGGTCGAACAGCTCGCGGGCGGCATTGGTGAGCTGAAAGAACCGGTATGGCTGGCCCCGCTCGAGCCCCTCACGATCTCGCTCGATGGCCTTGATCAGCCCCACCTCCTCCAGCCGAATGAGGTGGTCGGTGAGCGTCGACGCGGCGACGC
Source organism: Natrinema sp. 1APR25-10V2 (assembly GCF_031626495.1). Classification (NCBI taxonomy): domain Archaea; kingdom Methanobacteriati; phylum Methanobacteriota; class Halobacteria; order Halobacteriales; family Natrialbaceae; genus Natrinema; species Natrinema sp. 1APR25-10V2. Next base: position 173,667 of record NZ_JAMQOJ010000009.1, on the reverse strand, counting down.
TCGGGTTGTAGTATTCGAGTTCTTTCTTCGAGGGCGCGCCTTTCGGATGACCGACAATCGTCCCGATGATATTCGCGCGGGTCGTGTCGTCGAGGGCACTCAACGCTGCGATCGGATCGAGGCCGGCCGCGTTCTCGGCTGGCGTGAGCGGGGTGGCGTCAGGCCGGGACATTGTGTCTCAGTGTTTGTCCCCTGGTCAGATAACCATTTCGGTGAAACTCGAAGTGGTACCCAGAGTGCCGGGGCATTCCACTTCCGGTCGTATTTCCGTACCGTTAGGTGGCGGTAGTGAATCCTACCCAGTATGACCAACGACGACGCTACCCGTCCCGTCATCGACAAATTGGGTGACCAGCCGGGCGAGACGCTCACACCCGAACGGGTCGAGGCGATCCAGACCGCGATGCACGAGGACCTCGGACGATTCATCAACAACACGTCCTACTTCGTTCTCGGTTCCTACGGTGAGGAGGAGCGACCACGATTGGAGGCTGTTCGCGACCAACTTGCGAGCGATGCCGCAGCCTCAAACTCCGATGATGGTGTCGACGCATTCCTGATGGACGATATTCTGGACATCTCGGAGTTCTTCACGTCGAAATTCAAGCTGTTGGTCAGCTACGCGGATCATATCGTCGGGGTGTACGAACACTCCCAGGGCGGACACGCGTGGGAAGCGGGCTACATCGATCAGCCGACCTATCGGGAGCGAACGCGAGCCTTCTATCGAACGTACGAGACTGAGGAGGAACAGTACGCGGCCTACGACGGGATGTTCGCACACTATCTCCTCTCGATGGAGCGGGTGGATCGTGCGTACACGTGGACGACGCCCGATGACCTTCGTGACTATATTGAGGATGCTTACGCGCCGGACTGACGGCGTGAGGAACGACTATTTGCGTCGGATACTGAATCTTCTCGTGATGGTCGACATCCCTGATACACTTCGCTCGGTATTTACTGCGACTATTGAGTCCGAGGACGGAAGCTGCACATTCGAGGTTCCAGCGAGTGAGGTACGTCACGACGCTATTCAACCCGGTGAAACGTATCGAATCGCTGTTCTCGAAACCGGGCATACAACGGCGCTATCCGATACACCGTCCGCGGACAGATCGTCTGAGACCTCCCCGACCACTCAGGAGCAGGGACCCCCCGAGCCGCCTGTTGAAGAGGGTGAGATTCGGGAGGTGACGATTGAGACGATTGGTGACCAGGGCGACGGCATCGCGAAGGTTGACCGCGGTTACGTCGTGATCGTTCCGGAGGGGCAGCCCGGTGACGAACCGACCGTTGAGATCGAACAGGTGCAACAGAACGTCGCCTTTGCTACGATCGTTGAGCCGGACCCCCGAACGCTGTGAGTGCTCCTCTACCAAATCGTTTAGTTGATGCTGTCGGTAACGACGGAACCAGTGGAGTGTTCTACAGGATATGAAGAATCGTACTGTTTTATCTGACGGAGTATCCGTTTGCTTTGAGAAGTTCGCGGACGCGTTCCTCGTGATCGCCCTGGAGTTCGATGTGCCCTTCTTTGACGGTGCCACCAGTTCCAAGTGTAGATTTCAGTTCTGAGGCGAGTGAGTCGAGATCGGTGCCACCTTCGAACCCCTCGACGACGACCATTTTCTTTCCATACCGGCGTTCTTCCGTTCGGACAGTCACCTGTTCTGTCGCCCGATCGAGATCAGCGAGCGGATTGCCCCATCGAATCAGTAGCGTAGATAATTTCGATGAGATGGTGCGAGAGCGGTATTCTCATATCAGGCTGGAGAGTTAGGAGACGTTGCTATCGAGGCGCTCGAAGATATCGACAGTATACCGCAGTGAATTCATATAGCGTACGAGGGCTGCACTGTCGTGTTCACACCGCTTCGACGGTGAACAGCGAATCGTCGTTGAGGACGACCTGCACGCGCCGGTGCCAGGCCTCGGCGAATGCCGCCCGCTGCTCCTCGCTCGCGGACCCCTCTAGAATCCGCTGGAGATTCCCGATTGCGGGGCCGCCGTCGGGAACGTCGCTGACGTGGTAGGTCACTTCAACAGTCTCGTCCGTATCGGTTCGCCGGAACCGGAACGTCGGTTCGTGCGTGCCCGGGTCGAACGCGTCGAAGACGAGGAGATCACGACGGCTCCCGTGACCACCGGCGAGCCCGCTGAATCCGTCGTCGTCGGTCGCGCCAGTCACGTACGAAATGATGCGCCCCATCACGCCGTACGCAGCATCGTCTCGCGGGCCGGCTGCCTGGACTTCGATTTCGCTTCGGATTGGATAGTCATCGGGATACAGGGCATCGAGCCCGAGCTGGACGATCCGGTAGGCGCCCGAGGCAGTCGGACAGGAGTGACCGGCCTCTTTCACCGCGTCCGTGTAGGTGACGACGAACGGATCGCCTGATGTGAGGACGCCGAGGGCCTCCGCGACGGGGTCGCGGATTTCGATCGGGTCGGCGTCGTAGTCGACCTGCCAGTCGGTGCTAGTGTGCGTCGCGTCAGTCGCAGGTGAATTTGTTGTCATTGGTTGTGGAGATTAGTGTCGGAGCAGTCGCATCCCGTTGAGGATGACGAGGAGAACGCTGGCTTCGTGGACGAGCATCCCGGCGGCGAGCGTGACGTAACTGGTGAGCACGCCAGCGAGCAGGACGGTCACGGTCAGCACCGCGAGCCCGACGTTCTCGAGGACGTTCCAGCGCGTCGCTTTACTGAGTGTGACCGCGTACGGGATGCGTTCGAGGTCGTCGGCCATCAGCGCCATGTCCGCCGTCTCGATGGCGGTGTCCGTGCCGGCAGCGCCCATCGCGATACCGACGTCGGCGGTCGCCAGCGATGGCGCGTCGTTGATGCCATCGCCGACCATCGCAACGACGTGGCCGTCGGCCTGGTATTCTTCGATGACGGTCTGTTTGTCCTCGGGGAGGAGTTCGGCGCGGTACTCGTCGATGCCCACTTCCCCTGCGACGGCACTTGCCGTCCGCTCGTTGTCGCCGGTGAGCATCACCGTCTCGATGCCGGCATCCTGAAGCGCCGCTACGACGCCAGGAGCGGCCTCTCGAAGTTCGTCGCGCATCGCGATCACGCCGATGATGCTGCCGTCTCGCACGACGTGGACGACCGTCTCACCGCGTTCCTCGCGGCCACGGACGTACTCGGCGATGTAATCCGGGATGTCGATGCTGCGGTCGTCGAGCAGCGCTCGGTTCCCAACGACGACCTCGTGGCCGTCCGTATGGGCGACGACACCCTTGCCGGCGACCACGTCGAAGTCATCCGGATCCGGAACCGACCGGTGTTCGGCGCTCGCGGCATCGGAATGGGCGACCGCAGTTCCGCCATCGGTTGCGGCGGTCGGACGGTCGCGTGCTGCGTCGACGATGGCGTCGGCGAGGTGGTGTTCGCTTTTCTTCTCGGCAGTCGCCGCGAGCGAGATTACCTCGTCGTCGTCGACGCCAAACCCCTCGACGTCGGCGACGGTGGTCTCGCCCTTCGTGAGGGTGCCGGTCTTGTCGAAGGCAACGAGGTCGATCTTGCCGGCACGTTCGAGGTGTTCGCCACCCTTCATCAGGACTCCCGACCGGGCGGCGTTCCCGATGGCCGAGACGATGCTGACCGGCGGTCCGATGACCAGCGCGCCCGGACAGCCGATGACCAGCAAGGTGAGCGACAGGATCGCGTTCTGCGTGACTGCGTACGCGCCGATTGCGAGCACGATGACGGCTGGGGTGTAGTACTTCGCGAACCGGTCGATGAGACTCTCCGTGGGCGACTGGGCCTCCTGGGCCTCCTCGACGCGGCGGATGATGCGCTCGAGCGTCGTATCCGAGCCCGCACCCGTCGTCTGGACCTCCAGTGCGCCTTCCTGGTTGACCGTCCCCGCGTAGACTTCGTCACCGTCGGTCTTGTGAACGGGCGCGCTCTCGCCGGTGACCGGGGCCTGATTGACGGCACTCTCGCCGTCGACGACGCTCCCGTCGACCGGGATCTTTCCGCCCGGTTTCACGATGACAACTTCACCCTCCTCGACGTCGCGGGCAGGTACTTCTTGGAGGTCTCCGTCGCGACGGACGGTCGCCGTGTCGGGCGTCATCTCCAGAAGTTCCTGGAGGGCCGTCCGGGTCTTCCGCATCGTCCGGCCTTCTAGGTAGCTGCCGAGGCTGAACAGGAAGACGACGGCGGCAGCTTCCCAGTATTCGCCGATGACGATGGCACCAATGGCCGCCAAGGTCACGAGCGTCTTGATGCCGAGCGTTCGGTTGGTGACCTCGTAGTAGGCGGTTTTGGCGATGTCGTAGCCGCCGATGATCGCCGCGAGGATGAGAATACCGGCACTCGCTGTATCGAAGCCGGTGAAGTGGCCGAGGCTCCAGCCGCCACCGTAGAGGAGGCCGCTGGACGCCGTGACGATGGCTTTCCGGTTCTTCCGGTAGTACTGTGTGATCGTTTGTGCGTTCATTGGTCTAGGCGGGCTGGGGCGTGTAGCCCTGGTTTTCGATGGCCTGTGCGAAGGCGTCGGGGTCAGCGACGTCGTCGTCGTACTCGATCTCGACTCGGCCGGTCGTGTAGTGGACTTTCACATTCTGGACGCCGTCGACGTTCGAGAGGGCGCGTTCAACGGTGCTCGCGCAGGTCGGGCAGTCGAAGTCCATCACACGGAGTTGGGTCGTTTCGTTCATCACAGTTCTACGTAGCACCCGGACCGCCATATACATTTTTTAGATGATATGTTTGAATAGAGATATAGGTCGTTGGAACAGTCCAATAGGTCGTCTAGGGCTTCGACTCGATCCGACCGCAGGCCAGTCGTCCGGTCGAAGTGCTCGACAGCAGTGTTCGCCGCTACCTTTTCCCGCACGTGTCTCACAGTCCCATTATGAGCAGTTCCGGTGCCGACCACCATCTCGACGACATCGCGATCAGGGATACCCGCGTTTCGGACGCCATCGACGAACCAATGCGAGCGATGATCCTCGACATACTGGCCGATGAGGCACGGACGGCAGGCGAGGTTCACGACCGACTCACCGATCGAGGGATCGAGCGGACCGAAAACACCGTTCGGCACCACATCAACGAACTCCGCGATTCCGGACTCGTAGACGTCGTCCGCTTTGAGGAGGGGCGTGGCGGCACGACGAAGTACTACCACGCGAACACGATCGTCCTCTCGTACTCACTACCGGGTTCGGCTGATGCCGCCGTGGAGGAGATGACGGATGCTATCCAGCCGCAGGTCACGGAGGCACTGAACCATCTCACGGAGGAGTACGAGGAATCTATCGAGGAGATCACAACGGAGATGCAGCCGTGTGACCACTGTCGGAACCAGAAGTACGAGACGTACGTCCTGCTGACCGTCCTGCGGCGAGCGTTCGTCCGCGCTCAGCGGGAATCGTAAGCGACGCCAGTGACTCATAACGATATTTACTGACTCGGTCCATGGTGAGAGACTCCGTTGTTGTTGGATCTTCTGGTCACCCCATTCAGGACCCGTGTTCCCCGTGTCGCGCACGATCACCCGGGTGAAACGAATTGGCAGATGAAATCGCACGCCGTGAAGAGAACGTTAACAGCGTCGATATCGTCGAAACACGAGTGATTGGGGGCGTTAATCGTTGTCGAGTTCGGAACCCGCGTCTCCTTCGGCGAAGATTCGCCGGGAGATGATCGTTCCGTCAGAGATGGAATCAGGTTCGTCACGGCGGACGAAGCGTTTCTTGAGAACGTCGTAGGCGAACAGACTCGCACCGATGATAACGAAGCCCCAGTGGTAGCCTCCGACGTAGATCGTCCTGTCGACGCCGTCGCCACTGCCCGGGAGATTTCCAACGCATCCGGAGAGACCTGCGATGCCGGCTCCGAGCGCAGTGAGAAACTCGCGTCGCTGTACTGTCGAGGACATGATTGCAGACTACTGCGACTCCTCGCGGGTGAGTTTCGCACGCCGTTCCTCGAACTCCTCGTCGGAGAGGTCGCCACGAGCGTACGCCACTCGGAGTTCCTCGAGTGCTCTATCGCTGGTCAGCGACGACCCGACACCACCGACGAGGCCGCGATAGAGGAGGTAGCCGATGCCGACGAGGACAACGAGCCAGACGAGCATCATTCCGATACCCCACAGCGGTGAGAGGCCGCCGGCCATGCCACCACCCCACCACCAGCCCATCATGCCCATCATCGGCATCGCGAACACCATCATCAACAGCGGGAACAGGACGATCACCGCGAGGACGATCAGGACGATGCGGAGCAGGCCGTCGGACGTGCGCTCTTTTGACATAGTGAACCACTACGGACTTCGTTGGCTGCATTCATAAAGTTGGACGGCCAGTACTGCTCCGTTGGTGGTTCCTAGGTTGGGTGGCGGCTAATACGTCGCTCTGTGTCTTGCTTGGGGCGAATCCACTCAGCAGCAGTCGGGGTCGTCGGGCGACCACTCACACGCGTTGCCAGTCGTCAAGTTGTTTTCGTCAACGTAGGTCGAGAGACACGCGTAGTTGCAGAAGTAGGTCGGCGACCCGCAGTCGTCGGTACAGTCGCGCACACAGATCGGGTCGTGGTCGAAGATACGCGACCTGCAGTAGGCGCACGTCTCATCAACGTTGGGGAGTTCGACGGTCGTAGACATACCTGTGCTACGGGCACGAGTCAAAAACGCATTTCGCCAGCTGACCATCGATATACTCCGCCTCCGGGCTGAAGGCGGTGTGTGAGTGACAAGGAACGACTAGAACTCGATCGCTCCGATCATCGGCTCGCCGACACACTTCGGGCAGACATCGGTGTCGTATTCCGCCATACAGTGTCGGTGGCAGGAGATCCCGCAGTGCTCGCAGACGAACACCTCATCGTCGCGAGCGCATTCCGAGTCACAGATGTAGCACTGAACCATGGATACTCGAACCTTGACTTGAAAACCGCATCAACACTATGTTCGGGGCCTGATAGATGTCTGATTTTCATGACGGCTACCGACCAAGTCTACTCCTGTTTGGAGACAAAAGGAATGCCAAATCGTTGGCTATCCATTGCTCTCTTCGTGATACAACCCGATCTCAGGGTAATTTGACGGGGTTAACTTTCGATTCTTAACAACAATTCGATTGAATGAGTAGAACGTCTTTCCACGTATGGAAATGACCACGGCGCCCACGGAGACGGTCGATGGTAGCAAGACGCTCGTTCGAGGCAACGTTCTCGAGAAAACCTACGGGTCACGACTTCCGTTGGGACGGTCGACGCCCGTTCTCACCGGTGCGGATATCGAGGTCCGTGCCGGCGAGATCGTCGGCATCGTCGGCGAGAATGGGTCGGGCAAGTCCACGCTGATGAAGATTCTCGTCGGGGTTCTCGACCACGACGCGGGCACGGTCGAACGGTATGGAACCGTCGGATGGTGTCCGCAGGAACCCCTGCTCTACGATCGGTTGACCGTCTCTGAAACCTTCCGGCTCTTCGGCGCCGGGTACGGGATGAGTCGCGAGGAGATCGACGCGGCGAAGCAAAGACTGGCGGACGAACTCGACTTCGAGCAGTACCTTGACTACCGGGTCGACCAGCTTAGCGGTGGGAACCGACAGAAGGTCAACCTCAGCATCGCGTTGATGCACGACCCGGACGTTCTCATGCTCGACGAACCCTACACCGGGTTCGACTGGGAGACTTACCTGCGATTCTGGGACATGGCACAGGACCTCGCGGACGACGGCACTGCCGTCGTCATGATCTCTCACCTCATCGAGGAACGGAGTCGCCTCGACCGCGTCTTCGAGGTGCGGAACGGACTGGTTCACGACGTGACCGACGACGAAACTGAGAGCGAACTCCGAAGCGACCGGGAGGGAGACGATGAATAGGTTCGCCGTGGGCATTCGATCAAACGTTAGGACGTTCCTCAGGACGCCCCTGAACGTGGTCCTCGCGCTGGTGCTGCCGCTCGTGGTCATCGAGGGGTGGGGACAGGCGATGGCGGGGCTACCGCCGATGCCGACCGTCGAGGCGATTCCGCTCGATCTCGGGCGCGTCCTCGGCGCAATCTTCGGCGTCGCCATCATCGCTGGGCTGATGGGTCTGGTCCAGATGATCAGTGCCCGGGAGGCCGACCGACGGCTCGTCCAGACCGGGTACTCGCCGAGGACGTTACTTGCGACGCGGCTGGCGACTCTCGCGGGTGTCACGATTGTCGTCGCGGGGGTGAACTTCGGGGTCCTCTGGCTGACCGTCGAACCCGAGGCACCGCTGCTCGTGTTCGCGTTCCTCGCGCTCGCGGGCGTCGTCTACGCCTTCCTCGGTGCGCTCGTCGGCGCAGTGCTTCCGCGGCTGTTCGAGGGGTCGCTCGTCGTCGTGTTCCTCGCGATGATGGACGCGTTCCTCAGTGGCGACAGCCCGCTCGCCGCGGATGTCCCCGACTTCGTCCAGTACTTCCCGCTGTATCATCCGAAAGAACTTCTCCAGTCGGCCGTCTTCGACGGCACGTTCGCGGCGGGCGACCTCGCCTTCGTTGGCGGATACGTTCTCGTGTTGCTCGTCCTCGTGACTGCCGTATTCGGTGCGACGATGCGCACGTCTGGGGGGTGGTCAGCGTGAATCGAACGGCCACGGCGTTCGGTATCGGGCTCCGGGAACACGCCCGTAACTACGTCCTCGTGGCGCTCCTGGTGATTCTCCCAGTGTCGTTCATCACGCTCGCCTTTGCGGTCACCCAGGACGTCCAAATGCCGGTCCGGACGCTCGTCGACGGCGAGACGACGACCGTGATGCGAGGGATGCCCGAGGTCCATGGCGTGATCATGACACCGATCACGAGCTCGTTTATCGCTGGCTTGGCCGGCCTGTTCCTGATGCGCGAGGCGAGAGATACGGACGGCCGCCTCGCGGTTGTCGGCTATCGCGCCCGCGAGGTTATCGCCGCACGGTTCGGCGTCCTCGCCGTGATCACGCTTGTCGTTGTCGGCGTTTCCGTGGGCGTGATGCTCGTTGACTTCCAGCCCGAACAGCTGTGGTGGTTCGTCGCCGCGATGGTCATCCTTTCAGTTACCTACGGACTTATTGGGATGCTCGTCGGCGCCGTCTTCAACCGTCTGGCCGGCCTGTGGATCATGTTGATCCTCCCGATGATCGACATCGGTCTCTTCCAGGACCCGCTGTTCGTCCAGTCGGAACCCGAGTGGTGGATGAAACTCTTCCCAGGGTATCATCCTGTCCGGGTGATGGTCGATACCGGACTCACGACGGACCTCGATACTGCTATGTCGCTCGGTTGGGGATTCGGCTACCTCCTCGTCGTCGGACTCCTCGCTATTTGGGTGTACTACCGAGGAACTCGAGCGACGTGACGACGCAATCGAAAGAGGGCAACCTCCGCAGACGGACGAATTTACAGACGTCTCCCCGAAGGGGTTTGTTGACTCCCCTCACAGGGAACGGTCGTCTTGCCTGTCCTCCAACCGTTCACGACGCTGCTGGAACTCTTCTTCGTCGATCTCACCTCGTGCGTAACGGCGTTGGAGGGTTTCCATCGCAGACGTATCACTCCGGGAAGGAGCGTCACCTCGACCCAGTGCCCAGTAGAGGAGTCCACCGATCAGTCCCAGCATTCCGAGTGCCCCGCCGACGAACGGGACGCCGCCCCATCCGCCCCTCGAGCCACCCATCATGCCCCCTCCGCCGGGCCCCATCATGCCGCTATCGGTGCTCCCGCTTCCGTCGACGTCCGAGCCGATGGCCACGGCGCCGTTCTGAACAATCGTCTCGCTGTCGGGGACCTCGCCGTCCGGTATCGGGCTGTCTTCAGCTGGACCGCCAGGGCTACCAACGACGATGCGACCGACCATGCCGACCGTCTTGTGCGGGATGCAGTAGTAGTCGTACGTGCCTGGCTCTTCGAACGTGTGCTCGAAGCTCCCCTGCGAGATGGTCCCGCTGTCGAATGCGCTGGCGTCGGATGGAATCCGGTCCTCGTAGGCGGTCGCCGAGTGGGCTCCGGCCGCTAGCTCGAAGCGAACGGTCGTGCCGGGTTCGACGTGGAGTCCGATCGGGTCGAAGTAGTTGTTGCCCATCTTCACGACGGACGTCTCCTGTGCGGCGACTGGTTGGGTGAATCCCGCACTCGCGACTGTGCCAGCACCGAGCGCTCCCAGGAACTGGCGTCTACTGTAGTCTGTCATTGTAGCTGGTTGGCTTCTGTTATCCACGGATGATGCTGGCGAGCCGGTTCGCGAGTCCGGGCGATTGCTGGCCGGCGCTCTCGATGGCAGCCTCCAATTCGTCCCGGTCGACGATGCCGATGAACTCGGCCGTCTGTTCCCCGTTCGCATACACGAGCGTCGTTGGCGTCTTTCGGACACCGTACTCTTCGGCCGTCTCCAGATCGGTCTGAATGTCGACCTCCCGGAACTTGACACCCGGATACGCATCTTCGAGGCCCTCGTTTTTCTCTCGTTGCGTTGCGCACGCTCCACAGGTCTCCTGCGTGAACAGGATAACTTCCGTCATAGTAGCTAGTATGGTCTTGTGCCTTTAGCACATTTCTATTTACATCCGAAAGCTGTGAGGGTCACAGATTCCGGATTCCAAGGGGGCGGACGTGAGTAACGCCGGAGGTTGGTGGTCGGACCGTCACTCCGAGCGTTCGAGCTTGTTCCGACGCGCCTCGAACTCTTCCTCGGTGAGATCTCCGCGGGCGTATGCCATACGCAGCTCCTCCATTGCGGGATTCCGCGACGACTGCGATGCCGTCACGCGACGGAAGACGAGATATCCGCCACCAAGCAGGAGGAGGAGGAAGACCAGCTGGACGAGCATCCCGACGAGTGGCCACCAGCCACTGGTCGTCCCGTATCCACCCATCATTCCACCGTATCCCATCATCCCGCCGAATCCCATCCCCATCGTGAGCAAGGGGAGGACAATGATCGCCCCGAGGATGAGGAGGACGATGGTTGTGGTGTCGAGTTGGTTTGATGATGTCATGGTTCAGATTTCCGTCGATGATTCGAGTTCGTCCGCGACACTGACGAGAACGCGTTCGAACCGGTCGTGGACCTCGTTCGCGATCGAGTCGAGTGCCTCGTTGTCGGCGATGCCGACGAGCTGTTGTGGGTCGACGGCACTCACCATGACCTCGCCGTCGTCGGTTTCGTAGACGATGACGTTACACGGGAGGAGTGCGCCGAGTTCGATCTCTTCGTTCAGGCCCTCGTGTGCCAGCCCCGGGTTGCACGCACCGAGGATGCGGTACTGTCGAAACTCCTCGCCGAGTTTCTCCTCGAGCGTCGCTTGGACGTCGATGTCACAGAGGACGCCGAATCCTTCGTCTTTGAGCGCCGCAATCGTCGTGTCGACGACGTCGTCGAACTCACCGGTGACTGAAGTCTGTATTGTGTATTCCATGAAGTATCATACCCCGTCTACGGGGTTAACGGTTGGGTGCCGCAACGGCGAGCGTTGGAAGTGTGGTGCACCGGTTGGAACAGCAGCGGTTCCGGTCATCCGGTACGTTCGAGCTGTTTTCGCTGTCGATCGAATTCGTCGTCCGAGAGCTCCCCGCGGGCGTAGCGCTCACGGAGTACCGACAGCGACTGCTCTTCGGTCCCACCGGATCCTCGGTTGAGGAGCGCATAGACGAGGTAGAGCGGGACGGCGATGAGGAGCCCCATCCAGAGGAGACCCCAGAGCCCCATCGCTCCGCCGAAGAGGCCCCAGTCACCCCCCATCATGCCGCCGCCGTAGCTCCCGCCGCCGTGGGCAGCAGCTGTTCCAGTCGCTGCGACCAGCAGTGGGACGGCGAGTAGCGCGAATCGACGAGCAGTGCGTCCGATGTGTGTAGTGAGTTGCGTCATTATCTTGCGTTGGTGAATCGTGGTATTCGGTCGAAGCGATCGAAACGGTCAGGGCCGTCAGCAGTGGCCCTGTCCGTACATCCCGCCGTTGTAGTCGTCGTCAGCCATGTCCTGGGCCATCTCGTCGACGGTCACACCCATGTGCGACTCCATCCACTCGACGCTACCCGGGCCCATGTGCTCAGTCATCTGCGCCTCCATCCAGGCCGCCCAGTCATCGGCGGTAGCATTGTCAGTGGGTGCACCGTCTGTGGTCGTGTCGGTGCCGTGTGCGCTGACCACGGGAGCGGCGAACGCGAGTCCGACGATCGCGAGCGCCACGAGCAGCCAGCCGCCGAGTTTGAAGTTGGTCATTGTCTTTCTCCTCGGTTAGTCGTAGAACCGCTCGGGAGTTATCTACGTGGGTGTGAATTCGCGTAGGAGAACGTTCGAGAACGTGTATAGGGCGTTCTAATCGTTTTTCAGGATGTGGAACGTTCATCCCCATCGAATTCACCGGACCTGGGCGGCCGCCTCGAATGTCTCCAGTTCGCGGCGGGGCCGACTCTGACGGTGGGGCTTGCTTTGGAATGTTAACCACAACTCCCGAAAGTATTCCTCCCCTATCAGTGCCTGTACCGGGCCATCGATTGGCTGACGGGAGTATCCTGCTCCGTACCGCGCACCACTTCCAGTGACCATGCCACTCAACGGACTCCTCACACAAATCGAACACGCGCTCGCACCGGTTCGTCACGTCATGAAACCGATTTTGTCGGACCCGCTCGTGATGGGTGTCTGGGCACTGTTCGTCGTCGCGTCCGTGGGCACCCTCTGGTGGGACATCCGCGAGCGGAATCAGGCGCTGCCATCGCTGATGAAAGGTGTCTGGACGCTGGTCGTCCTCTACTCCGGCCCGTTCGGCCTGGCCATCTACTGGTACTCTGGACGCAGCCAGATTAGTCACGACTCGCTCTGGCGGCGCGGGTTCCGCTCGACCGCTCACTGTTATTCGGGCTGTGGGGCTGGCGAAGTACTCGGGTTCGCGCTCCTCGCGGGCCTGCTCGCACTCCAGAGTACGCTCCTCGTCGCTGCAGGAACGTTCGCGCTCGCGTACCTGTTCGGGTACGCGCTCACCGTCGGGCCGTTGATGCAGGAGGGCGTCGGCTTCGGCGAGGCGATGCTCGACGCTCTCTACAGCGAGACGCCGAGCATCACCATCATGGAGATCGCGGCTATCGGAACAGACCTGCTGATCGCCAGTCAGGCCCACATCTCTGATCTCCTGTTCTGGGGAGCGCTGGCGTTTTCGCTATCAGTCGGGTTCGTCTTTGCGTACCCGGTCAACGCCATCCTCGTCTACTTCGGCGTGAAGGAGGGGATGAAGAACCCCGCCGAGATGGGGCAAAGTCAGTCGACGGGGCAGGTACAGGCTGCCGATTAAACACGCGATCCAGTCGCAGACTGCGAGACGGCAGCGTTGGCTGGCGAACCCACTGCTGTCTGAGTGCGATACCGGCTAGGATTCGTGGGTCTGACGCAGATCTTCGCTCGGGTAGATTCGATACGTCCGCCCCTGACGTTCGCGGTATAGCAAGCCACGCTTCTCGAGTGCGCTGACCGTCTGGCTCACCTTGCTCTTCGAGAAATCCGACCGATCCCGGAGTTCGATTTGCGTGATGCCCGGCGAGGAGAGAACTGGTTCGAGGATGCGGCGTTCGTCGTCCGGCAACAGGTCCAGTATGCGGGCCCGAGGCTGAGTTTCTGGATTGATGCCGTTACCTGGTTGAGCGGTCTGGGTCGACGGTTCGGATTCGAAATCAGAGCGTTCCTGGTCGATTTGATCCGAGACATCGCTCCCTTGTCGATCGACCGCCTCCGTGCTGGTGACGTCGTCGCGAACCATCAGATATCCTCCGCCGATGACGACCGAGACGAGGATGGTTCCGAGGACGTACCAGAGCGGATTCGTGCCGTGAACTGCTCCCATCGAGGTTCCCATCATCGACCCCATCTGCTCGAACGCTTGCTGTTGCTGGTACGCTTGCCAGCTGAGCACACCGCCGATGATGAGGACAGCAGCGACCAGGCCACCGACTACCGTATCGGCTCGCCGTCGATTCATCCATCCCGCCTCGGTGTGTCGTGGCATCCGTTCATGAGTGACAGTTGGCGAGACATTGCTGTAGCAGTTGTGATTGGTGTTGGCGGACTTATTGAGAGACACTCTTCAACTGGCACAGATAATTATTTTACAAGTCGGTTTCGTAGTGACACTGGTTGTCGCGGCCGGTATGCTTCCCGTACTGTACACGCTTCGGTGGGCCGTAGTTCGTCCCTGTTCCTTATGTGTACAGGGATGACAGAGCTATCAACTGGCGGATAGCGACCGGACGTGAGGCATCCACGGTGACCTGCCATTACTAAGATATTTCCCGGTATGAATCGTACCGGCTAGTATGGGAACTAGGCCCACGGACCTCCGGATGGATATCGGGCGAATCGCAGATGAGTCGGTTGCCCGTGTCGCCCCCGATGCCACGGTCGCCGAGATCGCGCACACGATGATCTCTCAATCGCGGTGTGCGAGGTATGTAGTGGTGGAAGAGGCCGATCAGCTCGCCGGGATCATCACTGATCGGGACCTGATCGCTGACCTACTCACCGAGGAGAGTGAGTTCAGTGTGCTCGCTGCCGAGACGAGCGGAGACAACATACGAGCCAATGACATTATGACGCGTGACCCTCTCACCGTATCAGCAGATGCTGAGATCCCAAAAGTGCTCAGAGAGATGGACGATGCTGGTGCTCGACACGTCCCGGTCATTGAAGACGAGAGCGTCGTCGGTATGATCACCTTGGATGATCTAATTACGCACGTCGCAGGCGAGAGCGCACATGTTTCAGCACAGATGGATAACGTAGCGGGTATCATCCGCACGGAGTCCACGCACGATTGAAACACACATTTGGTGTCTCAGAGCGCCTAGTGATGCTAATGGCTCTGGGAATCTCCAGATTCTGAGACTTGCGGGTGCTGATGTGCAAATTCGGATGGGTGCTTCTCGAATGATCGCTTGCAGGCGTTCGAGCAGAAGTAGTAGGTCTCACCGTCGTAAGAAACGCTCGGGCCGTCCTCGTCCGTCCGCATCCCGCAGACCGGGTCGCGATATTGCCCCGGCGCACCGAGGCCGCGACGGTAGACGTACAGCAGGAATCCCGAGAGGGCGAACGCGATCAAGTTGAGGTAGAACGTGTAATCAAGCTTGAAATAGGTTTGATCGGAGGCGGTCTGCGCGCCGGCTAGGTTCGGCACGATGTCGAGCGCGTCGAAGAGCAGTTCCATCAGGAACCCTGAGAACGCCATCGTGACGAAAAAGACGCCGAGGATGTAGGCCATCACCTTCCAGCCGTAGTACTTGCGGTAGACGTTGAGGACGGGGATAGTGATGAGGTCGGCGTAGACGAACGCGATGACCCCGGCGAAGCTCACCCCGCCGCCCCAGAGCGCCACCGCGAACGGGACGTTGCCGATGCTCCCGACGAAGCTGATGACGGCGATGGCCACACCCATCAGGGCGTTCTCCGCGCTGAAGAGCAGCCCATCTCCCTGGAGGAAGAGCGTGTTCCAGACCCACTGGGGGACGAAGACGATGACGAAGCCCGAGATGAGAAAGCCCGCGATGACGTCCTTCCAGATCATCGACCACTCTTTGCGGTACTGGTTGCCGATTTTGTACCAGCCACCCCACGAGAGCAACTCGTCGCGCCAGCCGCCGCTGCTCGCCATTTCCTGTTCATAGGTCTCCAGACAGCCCGCCGAGCAGAACTTCAGCGTCTCGCCGCCGTCGGTCACGAGCGAGAACTCATCCTTACCTTCCATGCCACAGGTCGGGTCCTCGGTGACGCCAGCCGCGCTATCTCGTTCGTTCAACTCCTCCCGGACGCGATCGAAGAGGTTCTCGGGAAGCGTCAAATGGACGATGACCGCCATCACAGCGATGAGGATCAGCCCGCCGAGCAGCTCGGCGACGAGGAACTCCCAGCCAAGCAGGATGAGGATCATCAGCCCGAGCTCGACGATGAGGTTCGTCGAGGCGAACATGAATGCGAGGAAATTCACCGTGTGCGCTCCCTTCTTGAACAGCCCCTTCCCGATGGCGACCGCACCGAAGCTACACCCACTGCTCGCAGCGCCGAACACTGTTGCCTTCGTGAGACCACTCAGGTTTCCCTCTCCGAGCACCTGTGCCATTCGCTCTTTGGAGACGTAGACCTGGACGAGACTCGTGATGACGAGCCCCATGATGATGGCCCAAGCTGCTGTCCAGAGGAAGCCGACGCCGATTCGTAGCGACTCGAGAATTCCGTCGACGAGGGCGGCTTGCATATATAGACTATCACAGCCATCTACTTTGTTAATTGCGCTTAGGAAACGGTGGTGTTTCGACGGAGTAATTCTTGGATTCAAAAGTACCTATGGCTATTAGCTGTGGTCAACCCCGCGAGAACTGCGTTCGCGCTCAATAGTGGCTGCGCGTCACTGATTCGGTTCGCTGGCTGTTGTTCGTTCTTTTGACATAGAAGTCTGACCAAGATGAGCGTTGTACTGCTGTTTCTCCCACTATATTCCCGTGCCATGTCTCCAGAGTGACTCTCCCTTTCGAATTGTAAGAGAAACCCGATTGAATGAGGGGAGCGTATCTCTAGTTATGAGCACGACGACCACTCATCAGGACACGTACGATCCGGAATCCACGACCAGTGTGATGCGCCTCAATGCGCTGGCCCTGGCGGGCGCAGCAGCAGTCGTCTCTGCCATCGTGATGCTCCTCCTCGGTGTCTTCGGAGCGATCGGCGTCTACGAGGGAGCTGTCGAGGCGATGGAGCAGTGGCACCTGTTCTTCGAGCCGACCGTCGTCGGAACGGTAGCTGGCATGGTCGAAGCAGCGGTGATCAGCTTCGCCCTTGCGTATGCTCTCGCCTGGCTGTACAATACCCTCGCACGGTAACTCGGAGAATCAAACCATGTACACAGATATTCTCATCCCAACCGATGGCAGCGATAACGTCGAGCCGGCAATCCAGTACGGACTTGATCTCGCTCGTCGATACGATGCAACCGTCCACGCGCTCCACGTCGTCGATAGTTCGCCGATCGAGCGAAAGCTGGATCTGACCGCGCTGGAAACCGATCTGGAGACACTCCCGGACACATGGTATGAGGCTGGCGATGCCGCCACCCAGCAGATCGCAACTCGAGCTGCAGAACATGGCCTCGATGCGATAACTGAGGTTCGCCGTGGCATTCCAGCACGCGAGATCGCGTCCTACATCACTGATACCGGGATCGACCTCGTCTGTATGGGAACCCGAGGACACACTGGTCTCGACCGAGTCCTGCTCGGCAGTGTGACGACCCGAATCGTACGTACTGTCGATATCCCCGTCCTCAGTGTCAAATCGAAGCTGACGGAGGCGCTATCAGAATCCGAGATTCAGGGAGGCTTTGAGAATATTCTCGTCCCAACTGACGGGAGTAAGCCCGCACGAGAGGCAGTCACGCACGCTCTTGATTTGGCTCGGACGTACGATGCGACGCTCCATGCCCTCTACGTTGTGGATAGAGGTGCCTACGCGTCTCGTCCGGGATGGACGTGGGACGAACTGCAACAAGTACTGGAGCAAAACGGAGAGACTGTCGTCGAAGATGTCCAGTCCCGGGCAGCTGCCGACGGTATTTCAGTCGCTGCTGAGATCACACACGGCGTTCCTCATCAGGCAATAGAGGAATACTGCAATCAACATGGGATCGATATCGTCGTGATGGGCACACATGGACGGTCTGGCCTTACACGACAGCTCATCGGGAGCGTAACTGAACGAGTTCTCCGAAGCTCGGACGTGCCGGTTCTTACCATTCGGGGTGTATAGAGCGTATGCACCTACCTCCTGACGGGACCACGATTAAGCCATCCCTCACCATATCATAATCCATGTCAAACCCTAACCCATTTGACGCTGTTCGTCAATTCGAGTTCGGTGGGTCGTCTTATCGGATGGCGGACCTCACCGCTCTCGAGGAAGCGGGCCTTTGCGAACTGGATCGGCTTCCAGTCAGCATCCGAGTGCTCCTTGAATCTGTCCTCCGGAACGTCGACGGTGACACCATCACCGCCGACGACGTTCGGCACGTCGCGTCGTGGCAGCCCGACGTCCCGGACGTCGAACTCCCGTTCACTCCCTCACGAGTCGTCCTCCAGGACCTCACTGGTGTCCCTGCCGTCGTCGACCTCGCAGCGCTCCGATCAGCGGTTGACCGGAAAGGCAAGGATCCCGCGATCGTCGAGCCAGAGATTCCAATTGACCTCGTGATCGACCACAGCGTCCAGGTCGACTATTTCGGCTCCGAGGACGCCTACGAGAAGAACGTCGAACTGGAGTACGAGCGCAACGGCGAGCGGTATCGAGCGCTGAAATGGGCGCAGCAGGCCTTCGACGACTTCCGCGTCGTCCCACCGGGAACGGGAATCGTCCACCAGGTCAATCTCGAATACCTCGGACAGGTCGTTCACGCCCGCGAACAAGGTGGGGACGACTGGCTGCTCCCGGATACGCTCGTCGGCACGGACAGTCACACGCCGATGATCGGCGGCATCGGCGTCGTCGGCTGGGGCGTCGGCGGCATCGAAGCCGAAGCCGCCATGCTCGGCCAGCCCATCACGATGAAACTGCCCGAGGTCGTCGGCGTCCGCCTCACCGGCGAACTCCCCGAAGGGGCGACTGCGACCGACCTCGTACTTCACGTCACTGAACAGCTTCGCGAGGTCGGTGTCGTCGATCGGTTCGTCGAGTTCTTCGGCCCGGGCGTGTCGAACCTGACTGTTCCGGATCGGGCGACCATCGCGAACATGGCACCCGAACAGGGCTCGACCATCAGTATGTTCCCCGTCGACGAGGCGACACTCGACTACCTCGAACTCACGGGCCGTGACGAGGAGCACATCGACCTCGTTCGTGAATATCTCGACGCACAGGGACTGTTCGGTGAACAGAACCCCGAGTACACGGAGACGGTCGAGCTCGACCTCTCGAGGATTACGCCGAGTCTCGCAGGACCGAAGCGGCCCCAGGATCGCGTCCCGATGGACGACATGAAGACGCACTTCAGGGGGCTGGTCCACGGCGAATTCGAGGACGAACTCGACGACGTCGACGAGGACGCACTCACCCGATGGCTCGGTGAAAGCAGTGCGCCCGACACCGATCGACCTGACCCCGACCTTCCGGAGCCGGATGTCGGTGACCTCAACAAACGAGTCGAAGTCGATGTGAACGGTGAGACGACCGAAATCGGCCACGGAAGCGTCGTGGTGAGCGCCATCACCAGTTGTACGAACACCTCGAATCCGTCCGTGATGCTCGCGGCGGGCCTCCTCGCTCGCAACGCTGTTGAGCGTGGGCTCGACGTCCCTGCGTACGTCAAGACGAGTCTGGCCCCGGGCAGTCGCGTGGTCACCGAATATCTCGAAGCGTCGGGACTGCTCCCGCACCTCGAGGACCTCGGCTACAACGTCGTCGGCTACGGCTGTACGACCTGTATCGGCAACGCCGGGCCGCTCCCCGAGCCCATCGAGCGCGCAATCGATGCCGAGGACCTCTGGACGACGAGCGTCCTCTCGGGCAACCGCAACTTCGAGGCACGCATCCATCCGAAAGTGCGAGCGAACTACCTCGCCAGTCCGCCGCTCGTGGTCGCCTACGGCCTTGCTGGTCGCATGGATATCGACCTCGAACGTGACCCGCTCGGAACAGATGACAACGGCAATCCGGTGTATCTCTCGGATATCTGGCCTGACGCCGACGAGATCCACGCGGCGGTTCACGACAGCGTCGACTCGTCGATGTTCGAGGAGAAGTACGCGGAGGTGTTCGAGGGGGACGAGCGCTGGGAAGCGCTCGATGCACCCACCGGTGATGTCTACGGGTGGGACGATTCTTCGACGTACATCCGCGAACCGCCCTTTTTCAAGGATTTCCCGCTGGAGCAACCGGGCGTCGCGGATATCGAGGACGCTCGGACGCTCATGTTGCTCGGTGACACGGTTACGACCGACCACATCAGTCCAGCGGGACCGTTTTCTCGCGAGCAGCCGGCCGGGGAGTGGCTCGTCGAACAGGGCGTCGAACCCCACGAGTTCAACACGTACGGCGCTCGCCGGGGCAACCACGAGGTAATGATGCGCGGCACCTTCGCCAACGTCCGTATCGAGAACGAGATGCTCGACAACGTCGAGGGTGGTTACACGATTCACCAGCCAACGGAAGAACAGACGACCGTCTTCGAAGCGAGCCGCCGCTATCGCGAGGACGACACGCCGCTGGTCGTGTTCGCCGGCGAGGAACTCGGCACCGGGTCGAGCCGCGACTGGGCCGCAAAGGGGACTGACCTCCTGGGCGTTCGAGCGACCATCGCCGAGAGCTACGAGCGTATCTTCCGTGACAACCTCGTCGGCATGGGTGTCCTCCCACTCCAGTTCGCCGACGGTGACTCGTGGGAATCCCTCGGTCTCGACGGCTCGGAGCGGATTGAGATTCGTGGCCTGGACGACGGCCTGAACATGAACGACGAGTTGACCGTCGTCGCAGAGCGGGACGACGGCTCGACAGTCGAGTTCCCGGTCACGGCACAAGTTGGGACGCCTGCGGCCGTTCGATACGTCAAAAACGACGGAATCCTGCATCTGGTGCTCCGTCGACTACTCACAGAGGAGTAGCCGACGCACTGCGAACCAAATCAAGCAGTTTGCTCCTTTAAATCAAAAGCTCTGGACTCATCGAAGGCTAAGGTACTACGAAGCTGAGCTTCGAGAGAAAGCTGTTTGTAGCTACTGTTTGGGCGCGACTCGCTTCAGATACTTTGAGATCGAGAAACTAGGAGGGTAGTGATTCTGGCCATAGAAAGAAGAGGAAAGAAAACTGTGTCATGCCTACGTCCGCTCGAGTTCCACTCGATCTGGGTCCAAGTCAACACCTACCTCGAAAATCCAGACTACCAGTCGATAGGCCGCACTCTCGGCTTGATTCACCCCTGAACGTATTTCGGAGGAGTACCGTGTTAAGGAGACGATTAAGGGCGTTTTGGGCGTAGATGTCGGTATGGCAGCCCAACCACCTCACCAAACAACCGTAAACGTAACGACGACAGAGGCACCTGCCGAAACGATTATCGCTGGATTCTCGGCATACGGCCTGGCCGGCCTGACTGCTGCCGATTACCTCGTCACTCAGCTCGGTCTCGAGGAAACAGGATACGTCACGATAAACGCGCTGCCGACAATCACGCCGTTCGCCGATGGCTCCCCACGCCACCACACTCGATTATATTCCCGATCCGATCTCGACGTGACGGTCCTCGTCAACGAACTACTCGTTCCTAGATGGGCGGCAGATCCGTTCGCATCGGCTGTCATCGAGTGGTTGCACGAATACCGCGTCGACGAAATCAGTCTTTTATTCGGGATACCTGTCGTTCACCAACCGGGGGAACACGACGTATTCTTCGTCGCGACTGACGACTATCGAACACACCGCCTGGTAGAGACAGACCTCGCTCCGATGGGTCGTGGCTTCCTTGAGGGCATCAATGCGAGCCTCATCGAACATGGGATGGATACGTCGTTACGAGTCGGGCTACTCAGTACGCCCGTTCACGAGGAGGTCCCGGACGTCGAAGCGGCGATCCGTCTCGTTGAGGCCGTTGACACCCTCTACGAGCTAAACGTCGACACGAGTGAACTCGAAGCGTTTGCCGTCAAGATAGAAGAGTACTATCAGGAACTATCCGAGCGCGTCAAAGCGGACGAAACAACGCAATCACCGGCTGATGGGATGTTTATGTAAGAGTCGACACGAGCCGTTCCATTGATTTCACTCGACAGTGAGCATTCCGGCATACCACTCCGCGTGGTCGAAACCACAATGTGGGCACACAAACCCCGAGTGATCTTCGTCTTCGTCCGTGGCCTCGAAGTGGTGTGAACAATCCTGGTTCTGGCAATCTCCGGTGTATTCCCGTTTGAATCGCTGCTCTAGTTCAGTGTGGTGATGTTCGAGTAGATGCTGACGTCCCTGTTCGTTTCGTTCATCCTCGGTTTCTGTCTCGATTACCGTATCACAGTACATACACTGCCAATTCATATTGAAGCGTACGCCGACCCGTCTCAAAGATGTTGTGTGGGCGGCTCGTCTGGCTTTGATTCGGGACAGACAACCACCTGAATCCTCAGTAAACTCGGGAACACGATAGCGATTGACGCACCAGCGGAGTCGCCAGAGCCGTGATCATTACGTGATACCTCTTCACCGACTAACGCGGATATATAGAGTCTTCGTCAACTTCGTTCGTTCAACCAAGAAGTGAGTTCCGAGACTGTCCCCGTCAAATAAGCCGTTCCCCATATCGCAACGACGAGCCCGCCGACGGTATCGAAGACAAGATCGAGCATCGTGTCGGTCAACCCATACTGAATGAGTACATCTTCGCTTCCGATGACGACTGCCAGTTGCCCTGCGAGGAATTCGAGCACCTCCCAGAACACACCTGCAGCCAGTACGAACAGCAAGATGAACACGAACATCAGCCGAGAGGGAATCCACACATCAGGAGTGTACTCACTGACCGCACGTACGGTCGTGTAGCCGACTGCTGCGACGACGGAGGAAGAAAGCGTGTGGGCAAGTTTATCCCACAACCAAATCGACTGGTACGGTCCTAGGGCACCAACAGCGTGAACGACGACGGCTGCGGTAATCCAGAGCACGAGCCCCGAGTCCATGGGAAGACCGTAGTCCCGTTTGAGTAACGCGGGAAGCTGCGTCACGCCAAAGCCCAGTGCACTGTTGACGATAACGCTCGTGTCTCCTCGAACGCTTCCAACGACGAGTATGCCAAGAAGAATCATCTGCAGGAACCGGACGATTAGTCGTTCATGAGATTCAGATATCCCCAGTCGGTCACGAAATCGGACGAGAGATCGAGTTGGCTCAGCTCTCGTGTACGGAGGTCGGATGCCGGGGCAACACCGCTGATATAGAATGGTAATGCGACGAAAATACAACGTGAACAGGAGGGCACTTCCGATCCCGGCGACCGTCGCACCAGTGAAGTGGAGCATGAGCGTCTGTAAATTCGGAATGAAAAACGTCCCGAAGAGCTCGTCAGCTACCCACTGGATGACCGCCCACAGACCCGCCGTAGCTAATGTGATAATGACGACGAACGAGACCGCGAACCACTCGTTCATTCGAACGGCTGTAAACACGTGGAGTTCGACAGCGATGAGAAGGGCGAGTGCTGCGACCGAAAGATGTGACGTGAATAACTGAGCTGAGCCCCCCGAGATCACTAATCGCCCTACGAGGGGTAGCGTGACTAGCAACAGTACCTCCCACGGTAGCATGACGCTGGTTCGTCGAAAGAACAGCGGTGGAACAGCTGCGATTCCCAGAATCAGCATCGCAAATCCTGTCCAGAGGAAATCGCCTGATACGAGACTGTTGCCGGCGAAGATACCGACGCCGAATAATAGGCTCCACGAGAGTGCTGCATTCGTGCGTGCACTCCGTAGTAACGCACCTATTTTCCCGGTCTGATCCATGCACTGTTGTTCATCTATCAGGACCATTTGTCTTTTCACCCCTAACCAAGTGGGGAACGAGCATCCATTCGCGGAGATCTATGTCGACGGGGCCCTCCGTATCCTCTCCCGGGCTAGCGGATTCAAGGGAAATCTGTTTGAACTGGTCGCCCGTCCTATACCTCATGTCAGAGAACGTCTCGTCGCGATTCGGGAGCCAAGACACATATTCACAACAAATGTCGGAACGGTCTCCGCAAATACACAGCGTCGCAGTGATCGGCGGAGCCGTCGGCGGCCTCGCCGCTGCTGAAGGCTTTTCCAAGCGAGGGTTCGAGGTAGACCTTTTTGAACGCCAGTCGTACGATGACAAACGAGTCAACTGCGGGGAAGCGATGACGGCCGTCTCTAAGATTCCACTTAGTTCGACGCCAACGAATGGGTTCGTCAATGCTCTTCCGGAGTTACGTGTAGAGATCTACGACGGAACGGCATCCCGAAGACAGCTCACCGGAGAGGGAACGTTCCCGGCCTCCGATACGTACATCACTGACAGAAACGTCGTCGAACGGCGATGGGCCGAACGCCTCGCTGAAAAGGGCGTTTCGATTCACGAGAACCACCAGATCACGAAGGCGAAGTTCCGGACGTTGGCCGACGAATACGACCTCTTGGTTGACGCGACTGGCCAACCGTCGATCACCAGCAAGATTCGAGGGAGAACGGACGAGTACGCGGGTCGGATGATCGCCATTAACGCTGACGTGGAGGGCGACTTTTCGGATCTCTACCCGAATAGCCAGATCATTCTTGAGGGCTATACCGGGTACGCGTGGGCGTTCTCGAAATCGCCCGAGCGGGCAAACGTCGGCATCGGGTGGACTGAGAGCGAACGCCCAGCCGATTACATGGCCGAATTTGTGGCGGCATGCGAACGAAACGGCTGGCCGATGCCATCTCGGAGTCAGACGAATATTGCTATTATTCCCGAAGGACCGAGTCTCGATCCTGCGCTGACCTATCTACCTGAGTGGCCCGTCGTTCGTGTCGGGGATGCGGCTGGACTCGCGAATCGGCTGACCGGGAAGGGGATCTCGCAAGCAATTCAGTCGTCGTATCTCGCAGCCAAGTTGACGGCGGAGGGAAGTCTACAGGAGTATCCAGACCGACTCTATCGGATGATGAAAGGGGAGTACCTGCTCGCCCGGATTATGCGGCACCTCGTCGAGACGCGTCAGATGACCGTTCTCGGTGATGCCGTCCAAGTGGTGTCTGGAATCGACATTGAAGACATCGATCGATCCCCACGGGCGGTTCTTCGTCGCTTCTTGGGGCATCCACGGGTGGCTGCTCGGATCTTCTCCAACCCGGCTGTAATCAAGCAGACGTATGCCGCCGTCACAGACGCCTGGGAATACGATACTATTCAGCCAGTATGACGGTATCGGAGAGATCACCCCGAAAAGGGCGCTCTATTCCGGTATGGCGAGATCCCACCGCGATTTTATAACACCTTCCCGGGAATTAGCACGATATGGCATCTCAAGAAGTTCAATTAGAAAGTACGATCGGGGGGTTCACCGCAAGCGGTCGACTACACACGTTGAGTGTCTGGTTTATCTTCGCGCTTCGGTTGATGATGGGACTGGCGTTCTTCCAGAGTGGTCTCGACAAGGTCCTCTCGGGGAGTTTTAGTGCCGGTGGATATCTCACCGGGGCCGTTCCGAATAGCGGGAGTCCACTCGCTGATCTGTTCGTCGCGATGGGGAACACGCCGTGGTTTGTTGACTTCGTGAACGTTGCAGTACCGTGGGGAGAGCTGCTTATCGGCCTCGGGTTGTTGTTCGGTGCCCTCACTCGGCTCGCTGCGTTCTGGGGGGCATTTATGATGCTCATGTTCTATTTCGGCAACTGGGATGTCACACATGGCTACATCAACGGTGATTTCGCGTACATGCTCGTGTTCCTCTCAGTCGCCGCGTTCGGTGCGGGACGGATACTCGGCCTTGACGCGTACATTGAACAGTACGAGGTTGGTGGAGTGCCGCTTGTCGAACGGCATCCCTGGACTCAGTATCTACTCGGGTAAGTAAGCGTGTCATCAATAGATACCACTATTACGAATCCCGGTGCTTGGGGCCTCGCGATTATCTTCATTGTCGTCGTTTCTTGGTTCTTCTATCGGTACTTCGCTCCTGACAGCTGGCGGGAGTGGGTCGGCGCAGGAGTGGTACAGGCGTTCATCATCGCATTATATGCGGAGATGTACGGGTTTCCACTGACGATCTATCTGCTGGTCCGGTTTTTCGGTCTGGACCGCGAGTACGTCAGTACCAATCTCTGGTCTACACTGATCGGGTTTGGCGAAACGGGTATGTTCGTATCAATGCTCCTCGGCTACGCTGTGGCGTTTGTCGGCATCGGCCTGTTTGCTCAGGGATGGCGACAAGTCTATCGTGCCCGACAGGACGACCGACTGGTCACAGACGGGCTTTACAGGTACGTCCGCCATCCACAATACACCGGTCTGTTCATCGCTCTGTTTGGCGAGGGCATCATTCACTGGCCGACAATCTTCTCTGTCGCTCTATTTCCGCTCGTCGTTGTGATTTTTACGTGGCTTGCACGGAGAGAAGAGCGTGATATGATCGATACATTCGGTGAGGACTACCGCACTTATCAGCGCAAAGTGCCGATGTTTATCCCCCGCTGGGAGCAGTGGCGCGATCTCGTGGCTGAGTCTCGTAGCAGCAGTGACGATCTCAAAGACCCATGACTTCGACGAGACCGCTCTGGAATGAATGGTATTCGTATCGAAACTGTGGTTGGGCAGTGGAAGGGAGTCAGGGATTAATTGCCCGACACCGTGGATGTTCCTTGTCTGTGTCGTCGAATTATTGATAGACGAAATTCATATTGTGAACTACGTGAGCAGGTAGATACCCGTCAGTCCGTCATCGCCGCATGCCCTTCCTCACCGCGTTCCCCGCCAGCCACCGAATCCTGTTTGTGCAGCCAGTAGAGGAACGCGAAGAACGCCGTCGCGAGGACGTTCAACACGAGCTTGTAGTTGAGTTCGATGGACACTTCGGCGATCTGCGCGGAGGCTCGTGAGGGGATGAGGCCCAGGCCCAGGAACAGGAAGTGGACCACGAACCCGGCGATAACGGCGGTGACGAAGATCATCAGGGACAGCACCGCCGCGAACGTCGTCCCGTAGTACTCGTCGTAAGCCTTCATGATCGGCGGAACGATGAGGTCCGCGAAGATGTACGACAGCACCGACCCGAAGGGGAGCCCGCGCGTCCAGAGGACGGTCCCGAACGGGACGTTCCCGACCGAACAGACGAAGGTGACGACGCCGATGATCGCACCCAGCGCGGCCGTCCAGAGGACGTACACCGGCAAACCGAACACGGCCCCGGAGAAGACGCTCGTCCAGACGGCTTCGGGGATGAACCCGGCAATGAGGCCGGCGAAGATGAACCCGATGGCGATCTCGTCCCACAGCATCGCCCACTCCTTCCACTGTTTGTCCGCGAGCGATTTCCACCCCGACCACGAGGTCGCTTTCTCCGGAATCGACGTGTTCGCTTCCTCAGGGTCGAAGGAGTCCTTGCAGGACTGCGAGCAGAAGTAATACGTCTGCCCACCATGCTCGATAGAGTAGTCGGTCTCCTCGGGATCGACCTCCATTCCACAGACCGGGTCTTGGACAGTGATGCCCTCATCGTCGGTGACGTTCTCGCGGGCTTCATCGAGAATCTTGTCGGGGACGACGTAGACGAAGCCGACCGACATCAGGCCGATGAGGAGCAGCCCACCGACCACGTCGGCCAGCAGGAACTCCCAGCCCAGCAACAACCAGATGACGATGCCGATCTCGATGACGAGATTCGTCGAGGCGAACTGGAACGCCGCCAGCGCCGCCGCAGCCGACGCCCCCTTCTTGTAGAGGTTCTTCGCCGTGGCGATCGCCGAGTACGAACACGACGAGGAGACGAACCCAAAGAACGTCGCGAGGCCGATGGAGCGAGGCCCGTGTCCCTCGAGCAGCTCCGAAATCTGCTGGGTCGAGACCCACGCCTCGACGCCGCCGGCGATGGCGAACCCGATCACGAGCGCCCACCAGGTGATCCACGCCATCGCGGCGGTGGTCGTCGCGGCCTGCCTCGTGCTCTCCACGAAAAACGTTCCGAGCGGTTTCGTCGTCGTGACGATGCCGATGGCAACGGTGATTACAGCGATGACCGAGAGGATCGCGTAATCTGATCTGTCCATTATCGTGGTGGCCTACATCTAGGGGCTCCTCTCCTAATGCGGTTGTGGCTACATCTCTGGGATATTTCGTTTGTGATCCTTTGGATACCGGCATCACAACCCTAGTGGAATTTGGAATCAAGGGGTACGCCACTTCGGGTGCGGAGTAATTGACTTGTGGCTGGCTGGGGAGGATAGTCGTATGCTCACGTCCTTTAGCGAACTTCTCGTGACGGGTATCATTCTCGCGAGCACCGTGTACACGGTGAGTAAAACGCCCGCTATCTGGCACCAGTACGAGGGAATATATGGGCACCTACTCGTTGGCGTACCGCTCGTTGGGTTACTGTTCGGGATCGCCCATCTCGGGATGCTCACACCGCTTCCGCATGGCCCGCTCGCTGCAGTGGAAACCGGTGCTCTCCTTAGTCTCGTGGCCGTACTCGGCGCACTCGGGTACATTCACCCGCGACTTGGGTATTCTAGGGGAGAATCCCGATGATGGCGCTCCTCTTCTCGTTACTCTCGGCAGTCATCGCTGGTGGGCTTGCGTTCCTTTGTTACATCCTGCTCTACGGGGACACCGTGCTGGTGATTCAGCGGCCGTTCTTTTTTAGAATCGGCGTTGGAGCCCTCTGTGCTGCCGTCCTCGGAGCGGGTGCAGTCGTGGTCGGGTGGGTTCCGACACATCTCGTTCACGCTATCTTCGCCGTGTCAGTCGCTGCGGCGGTCCAAGCGGTTCATAACGGTCTCCATCCAGATACTGAAGCGTGGTTCTACTCGCTTTTCGGAACCTGAGCATCGAAGTAGACGATTTCTACTCCCCAGGCTGAGGTGGTTTGGATTCTAAACAACAAGAAGTCTAAAGATGGCGCCCCAACGGAGAGACGATGAGCGAGAAGCTGGGCCGTCTCGGTGCAGTCTCGATTGCGCTCGGTGGTATGATCGGAGGTGGGATCTTCGCCGTACTTGGCGTCGTTGCGGAAATGTCGGGGCCTGCGGCGTGGCTCGCCTTTACCGGCGGCGGTGTCGTCGCGTTCTGCGCTGGCTACTCGTACGTTCGTCTCCAGCGGCTTGGCGACGTGTCCGGCGGCTCGGTCAGTTTCTTACAGGAGTTCGGTGAGTCGACGACGGTCGCTGGGATGGTCGGGTGGACGCTTCTGTTTGGCTATATCGGGTCGATGGGGATGTACGCGTTCGCATTCGGTAGTTTCGCGACGAAACTTCTCGGCGTCGAAACAGCCCTCGGGGTTCCACTCCGCCCCGTCGTGTCGGTTCTCAGCGTCCTGGGGTTTGTACTGCTGAACGTCCTCGGCGCCCGGGCGAGTGGCGTGACCGAGGTGCTCCTCGTCGCGGCAAAGGTCGGGATTCTCCTCATTTTCGGTGTGTGGGGGTTCTATTTTGGAGCGCGGACAGGACAGCTGACGACCGGGTTCTCCTCCGTCGCGACGGGCGGGTTGCTCATGTCCGCTGCCCTCTCGTTCGTCGCCTTTCAGGGTTGGCAGCTACTCTTTTACGACGAGGGAAGTCTTCGGAACGCCCGGACGACCATCCCGCAGGCGATCTATCTCTCAATTCCCGCGTCTCTCGGGCTGTACGTCCTCGTGGCAGTCGTCACGACGAGTCTGCTTCGGCCCGAAACGATCGCCGCGAACCCCGAGGTGTCACTCGCCATCGCGGCCGAACCGTTCATGGGGCAGATGGGGTTCATCCTCATTTCCGTGGCGGCACTGTTCTCGACTGGGAGCGCGATCAACGCCACGCTGTTCTCGGCGGCCCACTTTGCGACGGGAATGCTTGAAGACGACCTACTTCCTGACCGGATCGGAGATGCCGATGCCGACGGTGCTCCTACGCGAACACTTCTCATCTTGGGCCTGATAACGGCCGCGTTCACCGCCTACGGTAGTCTTCAGGGAATCACGTCGTTCGCGTCGCTTGCCTTCATCACTGTCTTTGGGTCGATGAGTTTCCTCGCGTTCAGGCATCGAGCGGGGCTTCGAACAGGTATCCTCCCCGCCGTCGGCGTGGTGGGTGCAGTACTGTTCTTCCCGTCGTTAGTGTACCACCTCGCCGTGATGGAACCCGCCGTCTTTAGTGTGGTTCTCGTTGTGACGGTCGTCCTCCTGGGACTGGAAATCATCTACTTCGAGCGCGAGACTATTCGCTCCGAAATCGATGGCGTGTGATGCTGACGGGGCAGCAGTGCGTGAACGGTTTACGTAACCTGGATAGTATTGTCGAGTGTGCTCTTTTGGGTCCACGCTGCAGTCGCGTATCTCGTTTACCGAGGCATTTCTGGTGGCGCTACTGACCGATGTGACGATGTCCCGATCATCGCCCTGTTCGGAGGCGCGTTGCTCCCGGATCTCGTCGACAAACCACTCGCGTTTGTACTTCCATCGCTCCCGAGTCGGTCGGTCGCGCACTCAGTGTTCGCCGCGGCACTCGTCGTCCTGATTGTCTTCTACGTCACGAAACACAGAGACCGGTGGGAGGTCGGCGCGGCGTACGCGCTCGGATATGGATCACACCTCGCTGCGGACCTCGTGGATTACCTGTTCGTCCCCGGGGAGACGCTACTGTTTCTGTTCTGGCCGGTCGTAACTGATTATCACCATGTCGAGACGATCGGAGACCTGCTCGCGCTGGTGTCTCCGACCCCGTATGTACTCGGACAAACCGTCGTCACGATACTGGGGCTCTGGCTATGGATGGCCGATGGAATGCCGGGATACCCATCGATCCACCGTCAGTGATCGAGTGAGGTCGAGTCTCGTGGTCATTCGACGATGACACGTCCGACCATCCCGCTTTCCTCGTGTGGCAGGCAGAAATACTGGTACGTCCCCGTGACGTCGAACGTGTAACTGTAGGTTTCGCCTCGTTCGAGAAACCCTCTCGCTGACGTACTCTGCCGGACGGCCTGCTCGGACTCGTAGCCGCCGCTTGCGAAGTACGACGCCTCGTTGGGAATCGCTTCTTCGTATGCCGATGCGGTATGGGGGACTCCACTCTCGTTCACCCAGGTGACCTGCTGACCGGGGTCGATTGTGACTTCGGCCGGATCGAATCGGAGGTCGCCCGTCATCGTGACCGTCGGACCCGACGGGCCGCTACCTCCGAGACAGCCAGCAATCGCGGTTGCCCCGACTGCTAGCACACTCCGGCTCCGGCGAAGTACCGACCGTCGTGAATAGCCGTTCATCGGCGCACCCCTCGTGCGGAGGACTCCTCAGTTGTTTCGAGCTTCTTCACCCGTGTCGCTAGTGCGAGAAACGTCGCGGCGAGCGTCAGCGTCACGGCCGCGGCCGCTGCGAGGTCGTGCGCTCGCACCGAGTGATCGAGTGCGCCGTTGACGAGTTCGGCCCGCAGGAACGTGTGGTGGAACTCCCCGACGAGCGGCGCGAAGTAGTCCACGATGTCGTTGAGGCCGTACCAGACGGTGGTGACGGCGACCGCACCGACCGTGAACTCGGCGTAGCGATAGATCAGGAACGACTGGAGGCTCATCGCGAGATGGCTTACGATGAGGAACCAGTAGAGCCAGGGTTCGATACCGCCCGGTCCGTTGAGAACCAGCTGGACGAACGGCGTCCAGAGACCGAGTTTGA
Organism: Natrinema sp. 1APR25-10V2; assembly: GCF_031626495.1. Lineage (NCBI taxonomy): Archaea > Methanobacteriati > Methanobacteriota > Halobacteria > Halobacteriales > Natrialbaceae > Natrinema > Natrinema sp. 1APR25-10V2. Next base: position 142,338 of record NZ_JAMQOJ010000009.1, on the reverse strand, counting down.
TGTTGCCGAAGAAGGCGAGCATATGGAGCCACTCGACGTCGTAATCCAGTTTCCACGCGGCGAGACTGAGCGCGACGAACAGCGTCGCGGCGGGGCTGTCGGGGACGAACGGCCACATCACTATCGGGGTTTGGGCCAGCTGGAAGCGGTAGTACCAGAACCCGAACGCAGTCCCGGCCAGATTAATCGCGACGATGACCCACGCGTACCGAAGTGCGAGGTCCTCGACGCGCTCTGGTAGCGGTGCGAGATAGCTAGGTAGGCGGCTTGAACGTGTTGTCGTGGTCATTCTCGAAACAGGTCACACATTCCGGATTCAGCACCGTGCCGGTTCGTCATGATGATGCCACTGATCAGCATCAGCACCGCGAGGGCGACCATTCCAAGATCCCATCCCGGCGGTTATATTTGATCCCATGCTACTGGCCATTCCGTCATCCATACCGGTCCCCATCCCGCCACCCATTCCCCAGTTCATGCTGGCATTCCTGGTAATACAACCCCGATTATTGCTGGTCGTTCGATTGCCAATTTTTCGATCGCTTCTACTGGGAGATGTCCCTCCAACGCGTAGCCCTCAGTAGTAATCGTGTGGCATGCCCACAGTTCGCGTGGGATGCCTGCGCACTGCTTCGGTTCGGCGTAGTTCTTTTGCTCCACGATATCGAGCCTGTCTACGCCGCGTTCGGTCAAGATATCCGCGTATTCGTGACAGCACGGGCACGACGGAGACGTTACGAGCGTGCCACCGTTTAGCAGGGTAATTGCTGCCTGATTGAGGTTGGGTGAGTTGGTGTCGGTACCAGATGACCCGAGACAACCGGCTACACCGAAAATTCCGATAGCCCCTCCTACTTGGAGAGCATGGCGACGAGTCCATTGTGACGACATGAATAGTTCCGTTTGGACCCATGTACACACGATAGTGTTATTAATTCTCATCGGGCGGGAAACAGAGAGAGTCGCTATTCCACGACGATTGCTCCTTTCTGCTCGAGTGCTCGGTGTGCTATACAATAGTACAAGTAGGTACCTGGCTCATCGAAGGTGTACGCCCAGGTTTCCCCTTCACCTGAAATGAGGCTGCTGTCGAACGTCTCGTCTTCGGCCGTGACGCTGTGGCTGTTACTATCGACCCACTCCCAGGTCACGTCCGTGCCGAGGGAAACACGGATCGCCGCCGGATCAAAGACGAACTGTTGGCCGGCACCGTCGACAGCACCATTCCTGACGGTCACTGATCCCTCGTCGGTACGGTCGTTGATTCCGTCGTAGTTCGCAATCTCCGAGAGGTAGTCGGCGACTTCCTGATTCCCGCTGTTGTTGCCGTCGGTTTCTTCGTCAGTGGGCGTGTCCCCACCGTTTCCATCGCTCCCGGTAGCGTCGTCGCCGCCGAGACAGCCAGCGATCGAACCGATCAGCGCCACGCCACTTCCTGCCAGTATTTGCCGCCGTGACATCTCCATAGGACGAAGGTTGTGTGCTACGTATCTTAAGCGAGTCGTCAATTTGCTGGGCCAGCAAATTGACTCCTCCGATTATGTGTGCTAGCAGTAGAGATACACGTGGTAGTACCATCAACGCTCATGTGTAGCACGTTGTTGATTTCAGAGAGTGGCTGGAACAGCGTGTTTGAGAGCGTCTCGTCCCGGTATACGAAGAGATCTCGTCGGAGCTGTAATGCTCTGAGATACTGTGTTAGCTTGTCCTTTGAGACACCTCGAGGCGGCGAGAGCCACCGTCGCATCAGCGACGCGTGGCTCCCGCAAGTGTTGACGTGGATCTCTTCATCAGCGTACTCGCCGTCGCCGTGGACGACGTATTCGCGGTCGAATTCGTCGTCCCCCTCAAGCGGTTCGTACGCTCGAAAGCCGTCGGTATAGACGGTGAGCGACTCCTGCTGGCGGTCGGCCAGCAGGAGTCGATTCGTCTGCGGCTTTCGCCGGGATCACGTACCGCTGCTTGGTGCCCCGATCGACCGGAATGAACACGGGTGGTTTGTCGTCTTCGTACGTTCCTCGTCCGCGCGTGGACAGGCCACGCGAGCGCGACTCGCGGTCGTGCTCCGAAACGACCTCCACCTGCTGGGGAAGGACGTCGAGAACGTCTTTCTGAAGGAGCGCGGTTCCGACTTGTTCGAGCGTCTCAAGGTCGAACTTGGTGCGGAGATGGTAGAGAACCGAGTTTTCGTGGGGTGCATCTTCACTTCTCTCACAGGGCGTTGAGACCGAGGTCCCGTCAGCGCGTGCGCCGACGAGGACCTCGTAGATGTCTTCAGCATCGAGTTCAGCGTTTTCAGCGAGTGTGAGAGCAACTTCCTCGTCAAGAGAGTTGACGAGGAAGTTAAGAAGCTGGTCCTCGTGGATTTCACCGTCTGCTTGCTTGGTATTAGACACACCTTCAGCAAGCAGACGTCTCAACTAACCGGCTTTGTGATGTACTGAGTTCGTTGAACACGAATTCTAACGCGTTATTAATGTCTTGAACACTTTTTGCGCCAGTACAGACCGCTTTCCCAGAGCGGAAAATAAGTGTGTCAGCTTTCGAGATTGGGTGCGAAAGACAAGTCCTGGGAAGGATTCCGGCTGATACTCTGTAGTGGGGAGGTCGTCGGCTAACGGCTTCAGATTCAGTTCCTGACCCAATTCGGTTGAAGCGACCACGTTCTGGATTTCGAGGGTGTCCTTTGACTCGGGCATGGTTTTCAAAGGGCCACGATAGTCTTACTACTCTCGCTCATAACCGCTGATCGTGAAGGAATCTCGCAGAAGCCTTCTACTGTTCTACTCGACACCATAATCACCACCGTACTTCATGAAGACGTAAGTCAACCCGAGCGTGCTCACCATCGCGGCGAACGCTAAGATACCTAGGGTTTTTGCACTGTCCGGCACCTGTGGTGCTGGTTGTCCACCACCACTCTCGCCACTGCCACCACTCGCGGTGCCAGTAAACGGGTACGCAATCGACCCTTGATCGACGATCGTTTGGCTATCTGGCATCTGTCCGCTCGGAGGGTTGGTCGGGATAGAGCTCTCTGTTGCCGGTCCACCGGGACTTCCGACGACGATTCGCCCGACCTGTCCCAATGATACGTGAGCGGTGCAGTTGTAATCATATGTCCCCTCGACCTCGAACGTATGTTCGAACGTCTCTCCTTCTTGCAGTAACCCGCTGTTCCAGGGATCTGCATCGCTTGGGATGCGGTCTTCATAGGCGGTTGAGGAGTGTGGGGCCGCCGCTCCCATCTCGAAGATTACGGTCTTACCCGGTTCGACGAACAGGCCTACTGGGTCGATGAAGAAGTCTCCCCCCTCCATGGTAATCTGGACTGTCTTGGCTTCCTGTGCGGCTGTCGGCTGTGCGAGAGTACTCGCCGCTGCGAGTCCTCCCGCCGTTTGCAGAAACGTTCGTCTTTTCATGACTCTAGTTCGTTTGGATCCGCATCATCGGCAATTTCGAGCAGCTCTTGATAGCGATTTCTGATTGTGACTTTGCTCACATTGGTCACCTCGCTCGCGTCGGCCTGGGTGAGACTGTCCTCCGTACGTCTCGTCGCTGCATAGATCGCGGCTGCCGCAAGCCCAACCGGACTTTTCCCACTCAATGCGTCCTGCTCTGCCGCCACTTCAAGGAGGTGTCGGGCACGAGTTTCGGTTTCGACCGAAACCTCACAGTCGGATGCAAATCGTGGGAGGTAGTCGGTTGGATCGTCCGGCGCAATCCCCAACGCGAGTTCGCGAGCGACGTATCGATAGGTTCGCGCAAGTTTGCTCTTACCGATGCGGCTGACTGCAGCCACCTCATCGAGACTCCTGGGCGTGTTCGCTTGCCGAGCTGCGGCATACAATGCACTAGCACCAACCCCTTCGATCGATCGTCCTCGAAGTAGGTCTTTCTCAAGGGCACGGCGGTAGATCACGCTCGCAGTCTCACGAATCGGGGTGGGTAGATCGAGTGCGGATGCCATTCGGTCGATCTCGCCGAGCGCCTGCTTGAGATTCCGTTCCTTGCTATCCCGCGTGCGAAAGCGTTCGTCCCAGGTTCGGAGTCGCTGGAATTTCTGCTGTTGGCGTTTGCTCAACGCATTTCCGTACGTATCTTCGTTACGCCAGCCGATCATCGTCGAGAGTCCCTTGTCGTGGAGGGTGTGCGTTATGGGAGCACCGACACGGGACTTCTGCGAAGTCTCGCGTTCAGTGAACGCTCGCCATTCGGGCCCTCTGTCGATGTTCGACTCTTCGAGTACCAACCCGCATGCGTCACAATGGTACTCCCCTTTATCCTCGGAATAGATGACCGTTCCATCACACTCGACACATGTGGAGCGGTGCGTAGGGGATGTTTCTGCTTCGGATTCCGGTTGACGCCGGATGGATGTGGATGCTGTGTTTGGGGGTATCATTGGCGGATATCGTGTCTGGATCGGAGACTCGGCGGGCGCTCGCTATCGACTGTTTAGCCGACAGCGGAGTAGCCAGCGTCTTCCACGGCCTGCCGAAGGTTCTCGAGATCGGTATCACCGTCAATCGTTGCGGTATCAGTCGCTCGGTCGGCCGTCGCACGTTCGACTCCTGATACGCCTTCGAGTGCTTCTCGAACGGTCTGTTCGCATCCGTCGCAGGTCATTCCTTTGACAGTGATCTGGAGACTCATCGTCGTCATATCATACACCTTCCTCTTTCACGTGAGTTTCTATTATAATACGACAGAATTGGGCGGTGTGTTCTTTGAAGAATGCTGCTTTACTACCGTGTGATTCGTTGAATCGAATGTCCGACTGCAGGGATAGAAACTACGGCAGTCGCATCCATCTCTTTGTCAGACTCCGAGCATCATCCGAATCGATCCACGAACACCCATCGGAAGGCCGACGGCCATCGCGACGAACGCGATAAGCCACCACCACGTGTAGTCCATCTCTCCCTCGCCGTCTGCGAGGATCCATACGACAACCGTCACGGCAATCAGCTTCAGGACGAACGTCGAGCCAGCGAAGCCGGTGATATTCTCGCGAAAATATGATTCATACTGCTCGCAGCAGCTACATTCTGATGAGCTAAGACACGTCAGTCCTACACTCTCGCCCCCTGTTTTCTTTCGAAACGGGAGTGATCCAGCAAGGGCTACGCGCGGTGACCCTCTCAAATCACTATCCCAGAGACCATTTGGCCGGTTTCGATTCTTAACAGAAAGCGCGGTAAATCATCGTTACGTATAGATATGTATGAGCTCCCCACGCCGTCTAGAAGTTCGAGAAGGTCCGGACATCAACCAGTACAACCAGATCCTCATTCCACTCTACGGAGTTGATGTAGTGGATTCAGTGGTCCAATATGGTCTATCACTTGCGGAAATGTATGATGCGGCTCTCCACGTATTATCTATTCAAGATGAGGAACGCACGGAGGTGGAATCCGACCAAGTCACTAAACAAGAGGAGTGGGACGCAGCAGCGGTAATTGAACCCGTGGTGGATCAGGCCCACTCGCTCGGGCTCAATGTGATACCAGCAGTGGATTGTGGGCACTCTCCAGGTGTTATTCGGGAGTACGCTGAAGAGAATGATATTGATTTGCTTGTTCACCAGAAACCTAAACAGACTAGATTAGCACGAATTCTCCGGAGAGATGTCTCCAGCCAGATCATTCAAAATATCTCTCTTCCTGTCTTGACGATACCTGATAGGGATCCACCTGATCCGGTTGGAGAGTTATCTACTAGCCAGTTCACAGACATTCTCGTGCCCACGGATGGATATGATGAGGCATCTGTGGCTTTCAAACATGGGCTACAAATTGCTAAACGGTATGATGCGACCCTACATGGACTTCTTGTTATTTCCGAACAGTCCTATTCGAGTCGGCCTGGATTCACGTGGGAGGAAGTTACTGACTCTTGGGAACAGCGGGGAACTCGGCTCTTGGAGGACATTACGGAGAAGGCAGCGACCTTAGACGTTCCTGTCCGAACTACGTTGAGTTATGGTCAAGCTCAACAGGAGATTCTCAAATATACTGAGGTGAATGGCATCGACCTTGTTACAATGGGGACACGAGGATTGACTGGTATTCGCCGACTGTTACAGGGAAGTGTCGCAGCTCAAGTGATCGAGGAAGCAGATTACCCCGTTCTGACGATTAACCGCAGGACAGCTGAATTGAAAAAGCACCCGTATACTTTTTGTCGGAAGTCCAAACAGAACAGGAAGTCAATCAATTAATTCCCACTGGTTGGTCATTCCTCCATAGACACGGTTTAAAACTCGTCGTCTCGAGAAAATACGGGCAAATAAAACAGGGTGGCGGAGGAGACGCAGTAGAACTGTACTCGGAGACCGGTCAACGTCTTCAATATCGATCCCGGCAGCGGCACGAATTGCTGCTCCCAGAACCTTGGGATTACGAGTTTCAAGAAAGTATCTCACAACTGTGGCGAAAATGTACTCCGTTTTCATCCTCTGATATAATCTGTCAGGATAACTGTGTAATTGGCCTCTGTTAGCCAGCTCTGCGGCCAAGAATCCGGATTCAACGGCCTGTGAGATCCCCTTTCCGGTGAGTCGGTTTGCTATACCTGCAGCATCACCCACTCGTACGACGGAATGCTCCGGTAGATGGGTTCTGTCGGGATCAAGGCTTGGTCCCTCGGGAATGATTGCGACGTTCGTCCGTTCCTGCGACGGGACTGCCCACCCATTCCGCTTACAGGCTTCCCTCAATGCCTTCATATAATCACTAGGCCGGTCACTGACCGTCCAGCCGATACCAACGTTGGCTCGTTGCGATGTCTTCGGGAATGCCCACGAGTACCCTGTATAGTTCTCCAGAATTATCCGGCTGTTCGGGTACAACTCGGTGAAGTCCCCTTCGACATCACTGTTAAGCGCTACCATATATCCTGAATACTCGTTGGTTGTTCCGAGCGCTTTACTAGAGAGTGATGGCTGATCGGTTGCATCAACGACGAGATCATACTCATCGGTGAACTCGTGGAAATCTGTCCGTGTGATAGACTGGTTTTCGTGGATGTCAACACCCTTCTCTGAGAGTTGTTCTGCCCAGGACTGCTCAACGACATTTCGGTCCGTTATATATGTATCCGCAGCAGGAAAGGTGCCGGCTCCAGTGCGGTGGCGATCGGCGTCGATTCCGTCATACACCTCCACTTCCATCGCTGGCAGCGGATTGAGAAAGCCGTTCTCTACAGTCGGCTCGAGTGGGATCTTCGATACCGCTGTCATCGCTTCTCCGCAATTAACGCGTTTGCTATCGTAGGACTGCCGCTCATATAGTTCGACGTCGAACCCAGCGTCGTCAAATCCAGCAGCTGCTGCAAGCCCGGCCATCCCTCCACCTATTATCGCAATTCTGCATGTTCGAGTCATCGGTTTGTACCAATCTTTGAGACCATCGTTAAGCTCCCAACAGCATCCGAAGTGATCCCCGAACGCCCATCGGAAGTCCGATCGCTCCGATGAAGAACGTCATAAGCCACCACCACGTGTGATTCATCTCCTCTTTCGCATCAGCGAGATACCACACGATGCCGACAGTCACGACAAGTTTCAGCACGAACGTCGATCCGGAGAATCCAGTCGCCTGGTACACGAGATTCGTGACGAACAACTTGGGGGAGTAGCCGATGAACGTCACACCGATGAGGTTCTGCGCAGCGTCCCACAGCTGGCCAAAGACGGCCAGCAGAATTAGCGGGTGTCGAAGGTGTGTGACGTTGACGAAACTCGCGCCCCAGTAGTAGAGCGCGGTCACTCCGAGAGCTATTCCCGTCGTCGCGACAGGAACCCATAGGCGAAGTGGGGTCGACGTCGAGAGGCCGTGCCAAACTGCCCACCCGACGGCACTGACAGCCCACACCGACCCGACAAGCCCGACTGTTAGCGGGATAGAACCGATATTTTGGTCACGCACGAGTGCACCGACGCCGAGCGCGAGGACGGTGATAGCGGTGACGACGAAGTAGATCGACGGCGTAATGAACCACACCGCGTAGTCTCCCAGCAGGCCGATGTCCTCAAGCGCTCGCATCGCGCCGCCGGCGATAATGATCGGAGCGAATCCGTAAGCCAGGCGTGCGTCGAACGTGACATCGAGCTGGTCGAGATACGCCCGCAGTCCGGGGAGGCTGTACACGACCGCCGCGAGGTAGGTTACCGTGTTCACCGCATTGTAGCCCCGGACAGCACGAATCCCCTCGTGCGTGACTGGCTGACTAACGGCGTCGGCGACGACTGGCCCCCAGAGGTACTGCCAGATGAACCGGTCGTAGACCAGCGTCGGGAACACAAGGAGGCCCGCACCGACGAGGACGAGCGGGGCGAGCAGGTACAGCGCCCACCACTCGCGTGAGCCGGTCTCCGGAAGGACGGTTTCGACGCGTCGGGTGACAGTACTCACGACTCGTTCACCTCCAATCGCCACGTCGTACTCTTCGAGCGCCCCCACTGTTCGAGTGAGACGTTTGAGAGGTCGTCCTGAAGTTGGCTGAGGTACTGTGCAACGGCCTTCGGCGATCCGTCAAGGTCGCCGGCGATCTCGCGAGCCCGGAGGTATGTCGGTTCGCTACTGGCTGTCTCGACGAGGTACCTCCGAACCGTTTGGCGGGAAATATTTGACATTGATATAGAGGTGACGTTCAGCGGAGGCGACCGAAGAGCTTGTAGTCGTGATCGGGGGTGTACCGCCGGAACAACAGGCTGTTCGTCAGCACCGACACGCTGGAGAACGCCATTGCTGCTGCAGCGAGTACGGGCTGGAGCAGGCCGAGCGATGCTAACGGGATCATCGCCGTGTTGTAGCCGAGCGCCCACACGAGGTTCTGCTTGATCTTCTTGAGTGTCGCGTCCGAGATCCGGATCGCCTTCACCACGTCGAGCGGATCATCGCGCATCAGCGTAAGGTCCGCAGCCTCAATGGCGACGTCCGTGCCGGAGCCGATGGCTGTCCCGACGTGTGCGACCGCGAGCGCCGGCGCGTCGTTGACGCCGTCACCGACCATCATCGCCTGCCGACCCTCGTCCTGAATACTGTCGACGGCGTTGGACTTGTCCTCGGGAAGGACCTCTGCTCGGACATTCTCCGGATCGATACCGACCTGTTTGGCGACCGCACGAGCAGTTCGTTCGTTGTCACCCGTAATCATCATCACGTCAACGCCCCGTTGTTGTAGGGCCGTAACGGCCTGCTTGGAGCTCTCTTTGATTGTGTCGGCGTCAGCCACTACACCAACCAGTTCGCCCTCGAAAGCGACGAGCATCGCCGTCTTCCCCTCGTTTTCGAGGCGTTCCATCGTCTCTTCGGCGGGAGACGGGTCGATGTCGTTGTCTCGCAGCAACTTGCGGTTGCCGACCAGCACCTCGCTGTCACCAATGACTGCTTTGATCCCGTGGCCCGGAACGTTCTCGAAGTCGTCAGGCTCAGTCACGTCCAGACCGCGTTCTTCGGCCCCTTCGACGATTGCCCGCGCGAGGGGGTGTTCGCTTCCGCTTTCTGCGATCGCCGCCAGCCGCAGCACGTCGTCCTCTGAGAGGCGGTCACGAGTGCTGAGCTGTCCACCATCTGGTGTCGGCTCGCCCCCGTCAGTCACCGCATTTCCATCGCCATCGAAGACGACCACGTCGGTCAGTTCCATTTCACCCTTCGTGAGGGTGCCCGTCTTGTCGAAGACGACCGTGTCGACGTCTTTCGCGCGTTCGAGGATGTCACCGCCCTTGAACAGGACGCCGTTCTGGGCCCCAATGGTCGTCCCGACCATCGTCGCCGCGGGCGTCGCCAGCCCCAGCGCACAGGGGCAGGCAATGAGGATCGAGGACGCGAAGACGATGATTGCGAACTCGAAGACGGTGACCGTGCCGCCCGCCGCTGCCGGGCCGCCCGCCACCTGCCCCCATAGCGGGAGCCAGTCAACGAAGCCAGCCAGCACCTCCGGGAACAGGAACCAAATAACGCTCCAGAGGATAGCGTTCGCGATAACTGCCGGCACGAAATACGCCGAGATGCGGTCTGCTAGATTCTGGATATCTGGCTGGCGCGATTGTGCTTCCTTGACGGTCTGAACGATTTGCTGGAGGGCAGTATCTTCGCCGACGTTAGTGGCCTCCACGAGAAGAACGCCGTTCTCGTTAATCGTCGAGCCGACGACCTCATCTCCCTCCTCTTTTTCTACAGGGACAGACTCACCGGTAACCATCGACTCGTCGACGGCGGACTGCCCGTCAACGACGACCCCGTCGGTTGGGATCTTCTCACCGGGGCGGACTTTCATCTGGTCACCCGTTGTGACCTCTTCAAGTGGAATCTCTTCCTCACTACCATCCTCACGGACAATGGTCGCCGTTTCGGCTTCCATTTCGAGGAGCTTCCGGAGGGCCTCGCCCGCTTGACCCTTTGAACGAGCTTCGAGATAGTTACCGAGCGTAATGAACACGAGGATGAGGGCTGCCGTGTCGAAGTAGAGCCCACCCGCGATGAGTTCAGCAAGGACTGCCACAGAGTATAGATAGGCCGTTGTCGACCCGATCGCGATCAGCACGTCCATGTTGGCGCGGCCATTCTTCACGATCGCCTTGTACGAGTTCTTATAGAACGGCCAGCCGAGGATCGCCTGTACCGGCGTGGCGAGCAGGAACTCGACCCAGCCGAGTTCCACGCCGAAAACGGTTTCAGGGACGAACACGCCACCGAGAAGATAGCTGTCGATGAGGAAGAAGAGCAGTGGAACTGATAATACTGCCCCAAAGAGGGTTAGCCTGAGCTGTTTCCGTATCTCAGCCTGGCGGGCGGCATCACGCGCATCCTGCCCCGAGCCCTCATCGCCACTGTCTTCGCGAACTGGCGAATAGCCGGCGTCTTCGATGGCATCGTACAGCGCATCGAGAGACACCTCTGCCGGATTGTAGGTCACCTGCGCCTCGTCAGTCGCGTAGTTTACCTCCGCGGTAATGACTCCGAGTGTACTTTCGAGAGCAGTTTCGTTAGTTTCGGCGCAGTTGGCACACGTCATATCGGAGATGGCGATGGTCACCGTCTCCGAGACTGCACCGTAGCCCGCCTCGTCGATTGCGTCGTAGATTTCGTGAAGCGATACTGTCTCGGGATCGTAGGTAACAGACCCCTCATCGGTGGCGAAGTTCGCATCCGCCTCCGATACCCCCTCAAGTGATTCGAGAGTGTCCTGAATCGTCGCCGAGCAGTTGGCGCAGGACATTCCCGTAATGTCGAGATGTATTGTTTGGCTTGTCATGCTCGTATTACTATACGGGGTCTATATTTACGCGATTTACTGTTTCGAGAGGGTGGTTATTGGACCCGCGAAAGTTTGAAATCTAAAAGGATACTACGCCCCTTCTTCGAGTCGCTGATAGCGGTCTTCGAAGCGTGCGAGACAAGATGGACAACAAAAGTGGTAAACCTCGCCGTCAATCCGTGTTGTCTCTCCTTCAGTATCGACGGTATTGTTACATTCAGCACAAGTAAGGGCAAACTCGGCACCATCAACGGATGGCGTCCATTCCATTGCGTCGATTAGCGTGACCGTATAATCTGCTATATTGATCTCATCGAAGAGTCCATTCATCCACTGACGAACGTTATGAGCTTCGACACGTGCGTAAAACCAGAGATCCCCCTCAGAGGTCATGAAGACGTGTTCGACACCATCTGACTCTCGGGCCTGCTTGCGGGCTGGTTCCAGCGACTCAGATCCAATCTCAGCCTGAATGAATACCGGAACACCAGCTCGCAGTTGTGCGCGATTCACGTCGATGGTGAAGCCGTTGATGATATTGGCCTCCTCTAACCGTTTCACGCGGTCTGATACGGCTGGCCCCGAGAGATCCACCTCCTCACCGATGCTGCTGAACGGGCGTCGCGCGTCCTCTGCTAGTAGCGAGAGGATCTCCATGTCTGTCTCGTCTAAATCACGCATATCTCCCCATTGAACCCCCGAACCACAATATTGTTTCCCAACTCCAAGCTTTGAATGCCATTTCACGTCCAAGATAGACTTTGGATTCGAAGCAGAAACTGACAAAGATTCCCCTCCCGTATGTACCAGTGTATGACGCAGACCATCACTGTCGAAGGAATGACCTGCGGTCACTGTGAACAGACAGTCGAAGACGCGCTTCGAGAGGTGAGTGGCGTGACCGACGCGACCGCCGACCGCGAGGCCGAACAGGCGAGCGTCGATGGCGATGCTGACATCAAAGCACTCGTCAAAGCCGTCGAAGACGCTGGCTACACCGCCTCCGCCTGAGAAACGACAAAACGCACGCCAACGAACGCCCCGCCGTTCTCGTTCGATTCTGGCCCTCTCGATTGCGCCGCGCAGTATCAGGGTTTGGACAGCATAATAAGGGACGGCACCAATACCCACGCCATGAGCAACAATCCAGACCACGAGACATCCGAAAATCCCTCTAAAGAGGGGCACCCCTCGCATCAATCCGAAGGACCCGTCTACTGTTGTCGAATTTGCCGATTGAAAGCAGAGTCGGAACCACGAGCATCAGCCCACGCGTCATCCGAGCCGGAGTCCAAACTCCCGAAGGACGACACTCACACTGCGGCAGACGCCACCACGGAGTCCGAATCCACGGACGAACACGCACATAACGACCACGAAGCCGAACACGCGCACCGCCACGCTGCGGCCGAGCACGCTCACTCTACAGAAGCAGAGCACGTACACGACGAGCACGACCATGGTGGTAACGCCCACGAGAAGGGACACGGGGGTGGAAACGGGGATCACAGCGATCACACGGATCACTCGGGCCACGAGGCGATGTTTCGGCGGCGGTTCTGGGTGTCGCTCGTCCTCTCGATTCCGGTCATCGTCTTCAGCGAATTCATTCAGGACGTCTTCGGCTATACGGCCCCTACGTTCCCCGGGAGTACGTGGATAACGCCGGTACTTGCGGTCGTGATCTTCGCGTACGGTGGCGTGCCCTTCCTCTCGATGGCCCGGACGGAACTGAAAAACCGCGAGCCGGGGATGATGATGCTCATCTCGCTGGCGATATCGGTGGCGTTCGTCTACTCGATCGCGAGTCTGTTTCTCGAAGGGACGACACCGTTTTTCTGGGAACTCGTCACGCTGATCGACATCATGCTGCTGGGCCACTGGGTGGAGATGCGGTCGGTCCGGGCGGCCTCGGGGGCGCTGGACGAACTCGCGAAGCTCATGCCCGATACCGCCGAGCGTATCACCGAGAGTGGAGATACCGAGGAAGTGCCCGTCTCCGAACTCGGCGAGGACGATGTCGTGCTCGTTCGCCCGGGCGCGAGCGTGCCTGCCGACGGCGAAGTCGTCGAGGGCGAGTCGTCCGTTGACGAGTCGATGATTACCGGCGAATCCAGACCAGTTGGGAAGGAGCCCGGATCAGAGGTGGTCGCCGGGACGGTCAACCAGGACGGGAGTCTCCGCGTCAAAATCACGAAGACCGGCGACGAGACGACGCTGGCGGGCATCATGCGACTGGTCGACGAGGCCCAGCAGTCCAAATCTCGAACCCAGTTGCTCGCCGACAAGGCAGCTGGCTGGCTGTTCTATATTGCACTCGGCGTCGCGGCGATTACTGCCGTCGCGTGGGTCGTCGCGGTCGGGTACAACATCACCGTCCTCGAGCGCGTCGTGACGGTCCTGGTCATCGCGTGTCCCCACGCACTTGGACTTGCCGTCCCGCTCGTGGTCGCGATCAACACTTCCACGGCTGCCCAAAACGGGATGCTCATCCGCGACCGCATCGCCATGGAGGAATCTCGAAATCTGGACACGGTGATGTTTGACAAGACCGGGACCCTCACGAAGGGCGAACAGGGCGTCGTCGGTGTTGAGACGGCAGGCGACTGGACTGAAGAGCGAGCATTCGAAGTCGCCGCTGGTGTCGAGGGTGACTCCGAGCATATGATCGCTCGCGCCATCCGAGACGCCGCCGAGGAACGGGATATCCAGCGAGCGAAGGTTTCGAACTTTGAGAATTTCCGCGGTCTCGGCGTCAGAGCCACTGTGGACGGCGAGACGGTTCATATCGGTGGACCGAACCTGATTGAGAAATTCGGTATCGAGCGGTCCAACGAAATCGCTGCCTTCGCGGAGGAAGCTGGCTCGAACGCAGAGACGGTTATCTACCTGGTTCACGACGAATCCGAAGTTGTCGCAGCATTCGCGCTGGCGGACGTTATTCGGGAAGAAAGCCGGCAGGCCCTCGAGGCGCTACACGCGATGGATATCGAGGTGGCGATGCTGACCGGTGACTCGGAGGACGTCGCACGGGCTGTCTCGGAGGAACTCGGCATCGACCAGTACTTCGCGGAGGTACTCCCCGACGAAAAGGACACGAAAGTCGAAGCGCTCCAGTCCGAGGGGAAACTGGTCGCGATGGTCGGCGACGGCGTCAACGACGCGCCGGCGCTCACGCGAGCAGATGTCGGTATTGCCATCGGTTCAGGGACCGACGTCGCCATCGAGTCGGGCGATATCATCCTCGTCGACAACAATCCCCTGGATGTCGTCCGTCTCATCAAGCTCTCGAAGGCGAGCTACCGGAAGATGCAGGAGAATCTGGTCTGGGCGACCGGCTACAACGTCTTCGCGCTCCCACTCGCTGCCGGAGTCCTCGCGCCTATCGGTATCCTGCTGTCGCCGGCGATCGGCGCGGTGTTCATGTCTCTCTCGACAATCATCGTCGCTATCAACGCCCGTCGTCTCCGCAGCGCCGATATTTCCGTGCCCGACATTGGTGCGTGATCCCTATGGCACTCCAGGCGACACAGACATTGTTCAGCGTCAGTCTCCTATCCGGGGGACTCCTACTGGGTGGCCTCCTTGCTACCATCGTCAGTCCAACATTCCAGTTCTGGCCGCACGGAACGCGGAACTGGACATTCTGGGTGAGCTGGAGTGCGTGGATGCTATACGGTGTTGGTCTGGTCGGCGTTGCACACCTCGACTGGTGGCACTGGTACGAACCACCGGTGGTGGTGCAACTCGTCTGTGTGCTTGTTTTCGTAGCAGGCACAGCGCTGTCCATCTGGGCGATGTGGACACTCGGATTCTGGGAGAGCAGTGGTCTCGAAGGCCACCTTCAAACTGAGGGACCGTATCGCTTCTCTCGCAATCCACAGTACGTGGGGTTCATCGCCATGCTCGCCAGCGGAGGCCTCCTCGCAGGTTCGATTCAAACGGTCATTCTCGCCATCGGTGGAATCGTGTGGTTCCTGCTCGCACCACTCGCCGAAGAGCCGTGGCTCCGCGAGCAGTACGGCGACGCCTACGAGGAATATCTCAGATCGGTGCCGCGGTTCCTCGGCCGAACGCACCGCGAACCACCGCAGCAGGAACAGACCGACCGAACGAAGGGAGGGAACCAATGACCAGTGATTCACCACACCAGATCGAAGTCGGGGGTAGGACGATTCCATCCGGTGAGAAGTCTCAGTTCCGGTATGCCGTCGCGACAACGTTTCACGACGACGCGATTGAACTGCCAGTCACTGTCGTCAATGGTGACCAAGCTGGACCGACAGTCTGCTTGACAGCCGCAGTTCACGGCGACGAACTCAACGGGGTCAAGATCATCCAAGAGGTCGCAGCCGAGTACGAACCGAGTGATCTTCACGGGACGCTTGTCTGCCTCCACGTACTGAATGTCCCAGGATTTCTGGCCCAGCAACGGTACATCCCGATCTATGACGAAGATCTCAACCGCTCGTTCCCTGGCAGTGCTCGAAGTACGCTAGCAAAACGGCTCGCAAACACGATTTACGAGGAGTTCATCTCGAAGTGTGACATCGGGCTTGACTTCCACACGTCGACGCGCAACCGCACGACGATGTACCACGTCCGCGCAGATATGCGCGACCCGGCTGTGGAACGACTCGCCCGCGCGTTCGGCACGAGCGTCATCCTCGACGGCGAGGGTTCACGAGGGACACTCCGACGCGTGGCCTGTCAGGACGGTATCCCCACGGTCACGGTTGAGATGGGGCGCGCCCATCGATTCCAGACCGCGCACCTCGACCGAGCGCTCCACTGTGTCGCGAGCGTCCTCGCCGAACACGAGGTCCTTCCCAACCAACCGGTGTCCTGGCCCGGGTGGACGCGCGTGGTCGCCCGCGACGGCGAGAAAACGTGGCTCCGTGCCGAAACTGGAGGGCTCGTCGAGATGGAGTGGGGCCCGCACCCTCTCGTTGAGGAAGACGATCCGCTGTTCACGATTTCCGACCACTTCAAGAACGACATCGAGACGATTCGCGCTCCATCGACCGGCATCGTTGTCGGTGTCCTCGAAAATGCAGTGGCGTACCCGGGCCACCCGCTGTGTCACTTCGTGAGCGTCGACGAGGGAACCGCCGACATCATTCGCGACGACATTGAGCGGGGTGAGTTCGATGTCTACCGTGAGGGTGGTTTCCAGCGGCCGGAATATGGTGAGAGCGGTGAGTATGAAGGACGAGATCCGCTCTCTTGACGGGGCAGCGTCTGCTGACAGGCTCTTCATCGGTTCGGAGAGCCCCCCATAATTGCCTACTGGATCGTTCTTCGGCCAATAACCGTTCCAAGTTCTAATTCGTACGGTATGATGGTCGGCTTTTATCGAACATCGCCGAGATCACCTCAGCAAGATCGCGCCCTCTCAACTACAGACTCGCCGGGTACGAGTGTGTAAACTGTACAGATCTACTAGGTGATGCCCGGTATAGTAACGCTCACCCCAACTTTTTCGCGATCTATTGCGCGTTTTCAATCACTTTCCTTACGTCAACCCAGACTTCATCAGGAGACTGTTTTCCGTCGACACGTTCCAGTTGACCTCGTTCTTCGTAGTATTCAATAACTGGTTCAGTAGTCTCACGAAATACACGTAGACGTTCACGGACTGTCTCCTCGGTATCGTCATCCCGATGCTCAAGTCGTTTTTCAACTTCAGGATCTTCAGGTGGACTGTATTTTATATGATAAGTGTCCCCTGTTTTTGGGTCTATACGGCGACCCGTGAGTCGTTGAACAAGTTCCTCCTCGTCTACGTCAAGATATAGAATAACGTCAACATCGGTCATATTATTGAGTTCCTCAGCCTGTTCTACGTTGCGGGGATACCCATCCAGAACAAAGCCATTGACTTGCGATAGAGCCTCTTTAACGAGCAGAGTGACAACCTCGTCCGGAACAAGCTCACCTTGATCCATATATGTGCGCGGGACATCATACTCTGATTCAAATTCTGAAATATCCCTGTCCTTATTTGCCCGAAGGAGCTCCCCGGTAGTGATATGCTTTACATTAAACTCCTCAGAGGCCTTTCTACTCTGCGTCCCCTTTCCTGCGCCTGGTCCACCGAGGATTAGAATCCGTGGTTCGGCCATGTCTCTCTTTTGATGTCAGTCACGAAAAAGACACGTATCGAGAGTCTCAGATGCGGAGGTTACTTTCTCTGGGACTCTGACCGGATGATCCCGGAGAGATTGTCCATCTGTGCGGAGACATGGGCAGCTTCTCCCGCGAGGTGAGTGATGAGATCGTCAAGGGTGACGATCCCCACAACTGAGCCATCTTCGACAACGGGAACATGGCGGGCAGCCGCCTCGTTCATTTGTCGCAGTACCCTCGGTACCTCCGCCTCAGGCGTTACGGTGAGGGGGTCGGAGGTCATCACATCTCCGGCGGTTATGTTGGATTCGCTCTGATCCGTTGCGAGAACGTTGAACTCACTCTCTGGCGTGAGGAGCGCGCCAATTAAATCTCGATCTGTAATGATGCCCACGAGCTGGTCGTTTTCTTCCACAACGACGTAGCGGGCACATTTGGTTTGCTCGACCATCGTTTGGGCGACCTCTGCTACCGACGTATCCGGAGTAACGCGACCAACTGACTCGTCGGCGATACTCCCAACACGTAGTGTGAGATCGGATCGATTCTGTTCCATACTGGGGGATTGGTTAGAGAGACTAAATAATATGGCGGCAGTTCCTCACTTCATAGAAGCATCTCAGGGAGTTACGGTGCTTGCCTTCGGTAGATAGTAGCACGTTTTGCGCTGCTACTATCCGACTGGTCTCCCACGTAATGTTGGAACCAAGTGTGGTGAATGTGCGACCGTAGTTACTAGTGGGCAGTCCAGCCTCCGTCGACAGGAATGTTTGTGCCTGTGATGTACGTCGCCTCATCAGAGGCGAGAAACATCGCAATGCCGCCGATCTCCTCGGGTTCAGCCACTCGCTGCATGGGTGTCTCGTCTCGGACGAACTCGTAGAACTGTTCCTGGTTGAGGTAGTCGTCTGTCATCGGCGTTTCAACGAATCCAGGGCAGATACTATTGACACGTACCCCTTCTGTGGCGTAGTCAATGGCGAGCTCTCGTGTGAAATTCACGACACCACCTTTTGCTGCCGAATAGGCAGGTGACCCAGGACCACCAACGAGGCCATAAATCGACGCGACGTTAATGATACACCCCTCACTGTCTTTGAGATACGGGATCGCCGCCCGCGAGCCGTACATAACCCCCGTGAGATTAATTTGAATGACCGTATCCCACTCTTCGATCGACATTTCTTCGATGGACCCTACTTGGCCAATTCCAGCGTTGTTTACGATTGCGTCAAGCTGTCCGTATTCGTCAACCGTACTGTTGACGAGGGTCTCTACCTGGTCATACTCCGTGACATCACATTGATGGAATTCACAGTCGAGATCTTCGGCAGTCTCTCGGCCGGTTTCTTCCGTGCGACCTGCGATAACGACTTCGGCTCCGTAATCAATGTACTTCGAAGCAATTGCTTTGCCGATCCCAGTTGCACCACCAGTGATGATCGCAACTTTATCTTTGAGCATATCAGGTACTTCGCATAGACGCCATAAAATAGTTTGAGGCGTCGTGAAGGTACCCCATATTCGAGATACCAGTTATCGGCGCTGTTGCCTTGATGAATGAATGAATAAAATGGTGAAGCCGAGTGCGACGACGATCCCAACAGTAGCAGAGATCTGACTTACGGATAATGCGAGACCACTCGCTACAAATGTTCCTCCTGCGAGGATGGCGTACCCGATCGAACGAGTCTGCCGTCGTTGGCTCTGTGCGATCTCCTGAGGTATCACTGTGCGTTCCTGTTCTCGTGCGTCCAGTTCACGATCCAATTTCGTGGGTAGCCGGAGAAGGGCCCAGAGGGAGGTTTCGATGTCGGACTGAGCTTCGGCGAGTTTTATCCGGGCTGCTCGCTGGAGGAAGCCGTGATCACGGAGGAACGCCTGCGCAGCTGCGAGGATATTGAACTCAGGATCGAGCTGTCTGAGAACACCTTCACCGATCGATCCCACCCGAATGACTAACATCACGTCTGGCGGGATACGAAACGGAAACTCTCGGAGCATTCCGACGACCACGTCGATTATCTGCTGCCAGTTCACATCACCACCTCCTTCGAGGTCATCGATAACTAACTCGAGAACGTGGCCGACGGCGGCCCTGTCGGCGTCGGGATCGAGTGCACCAAGGGCGACAAGTTCGTCGATGATGGATCCGACATCCCGATTGACAGCGGCCAGATAGAGGTTGATCACGCTCGCTTGCATCGCTGGCGTGAACCGACCGCTCATCCCGAAGTCATAGAAGACGATGCGGCCATCATCGTCGACAGCGAGATTTCCAGGATGGGGATCGCCGTGGTACACACCGTGATCGAGTCCCATCGTGAAGTAGGCATTCGCCACTCGTCGAGCGACGTTCTCCGGATCGTAGCCCTTCGCTTCGAGTTCCTCGAGGTCAGTAACCTTCGTTCCCTCGGCGTACTCCATGGTGAGGACACGTTCGGAGCAGACGTCACGAAACACGCGTGGGATCGTAACGGTCTCATTCTCGTCGGCAGCGAAATTTTCCCGAATCTCCTCCATCATCTGGGCCTCTCGCTCGAAGTCCAGTTCCTCCAGAATGATGCGCTCAAAGTCGTCCGCCATGTTCTGGAGTGAGAAACTGAACCGATCAGGTGCGAGAAACAGTGCAAGGGGAACGAGGCGACGAATAATGCGCAGATCGGTCTCGATGAGGTCCTTGATTCCGGGGCGTCTTACTTTTACGACCACCTGTTCTCCCTGATAGGTCGCCCGATAGACCTGTGCTAGCGATCCGCCGGCGATGGGTTCGGGATCGAAGTCGTCGTACGAGTGATACCCGACGTCTTCGGCGAGAGCCGGAATCATCTCGCGATACGGACCCGCCGGGATCGCATCTTGGAGCACTGCGAACTCCTCCGCGTACACTTGCGGAACGAGATCTGGGCGCGTCGAGAGAACTTGGCCGATCTTTACGAACGTCGGCCCAAGGTTGAGCATCGCCTCCCGTAGACGGCGGGCACGCTGCTCGTGCTGGTCCCGTGGCACAGTGCGTGACCCACCGACGATCAGAAACCGATGCCGGTCACGGAGAAAGTGTAGGATGAACGGGGTGAACGTCCCGAGAATGCGAATTAGACGGAGAAGAAATCGAACCATGGGCGTTGTCATAGAGTTCTTCTGACGGCCCTTAATACGTGTCCGTCAGTCTCAGTCCCTCACAAAGCCGGTTAGTTAGAACGTCTGCTTGCTGATGGTGTGTTCAAGACCAAGCAAGCAGACAGTGAAATCCACGAAGACCAGCTCCTTAACTTTCTCGTCAACACGCTCAACGATGAAATCGTTCTTGACCTCGGCGCTAATGCTGAAATCGAAGTTGAGGACATCTACGAGGTCCTCGTCGGCGCGTGCGCCGACGGGACCTCGGTCTCTACACTGTGCAACTCCAGTGAAGAATCACCATCGGCGAACACGATCCTCTACCATCTGCGGACGAAGTTCGAGCCGGACCGGCTCGAACGAGTCGCTAACACGCTTCTCCAGCGAGATATCGTCGAACTCCTCCCCGAGCAGGTGGAGGTCTGCGCAGACCTCCACCTGCGACCCTACTACGGTGACGAAGACGAGACAGACGGCCTCTACCACTCCGAGGCCAAGCGCGGAACCACCGCGTTCCACGCCTACGCCACACTCTACGCGCGTGTGAAGAACAAACGACACACGCTGGCGGTGCGCCGTCTCGAAGACGGCGACACCGCCAGCAGCGTCCTCGCCGAGTTTCTTGGACTGCTCGACGGCCTTGACACCGAAGTCAAGGCCGTCTACCTCGATCGTGGATTCTACGACAGCAAGTGTCTCACGCTGTTGCAGGCGCACAACTACGCCTACGTGATGCCAATCATCAGATGGGGTGAGACGATTCAGCAGGAACTCTCAGAAGGCTGGAGTCGCGTCATCCAACACGACTTGACAGGGAAACTCGACGGTCCAATAATGAGCGCGAAAACCTTTGTTGGTCGCGTTGGATCAGAACGTAATGAGCGAAGGTCGTCGAAAGGAGATCACGTATCATCTTCCAGAGGAGAAGATCGACGAATTACTTCGTGAAGCCAAAGACGATCGTCGACAAGAGCGGTTGGGCTTTCTGAAGAACCTCTATTGCGGCGATTCGGTCGCGGAAGCTGCCGACCGCGAGGGACGGTCGGCAGCGACCGGCGGGCGCTGGGCTGATGCCTGGAACGAAGGTGGACTCGAAGCATTGATGCCGAGTTTCGGGGGCGGTCGGCCCCCGAAACTCGACGAAGACGAACAAGAACAGTTGGTCGAGATGCTTCGAGAAGGCCAGCCGTGGAAGTCACAAGAGATTCAGCATCTTCTCAAGGAAGAATTCGACGTTGAATTTCATCCGGATTATCTCGGGAAATTCCTCCGTGAGCTGGGCTTGTCCTATGCAAAACCCCGTCCGAAGCGTCCATATCGCCCGGAGAATCCTGAAGAGATTCTCGACGAACGCGTCGCCGACGCGCTCGACGAGGATGACAGTCCACACAACAAACGCGAAGGAGACGACGAAGAAGGATGGATTGTTGACGACGATATTTGTACAGATGGTGGAACTGTCCTCGGGTTTTTCGATGCTTCCCAACCGCAACCGTACGATAATTCACGTCGTGTCTGGTACGTAGACGACCCACACGTGGAACGGCCGTTAGTCAAGACAGAAGACTCGGCGGTTGGATTCTACGCATTGAACGGAGAGAGTACGGTTCGCTGGAAAGAAACCGAGGAGAAAGAGCGGATTTGCGAAGTGTTAGAAGCAGTGCGCGAGCAGAATCCCGGCAAGCGGATTCTGCTCGTCTTGGATAAGCACGGATCACACATCTGTGAATACACGCGCAAGCGCGCACATCAGCTTGGTATCGATCTCGTGTTCCTTCCCTCAGGATCACCCCATCTCAATCCGATCGAGCAGGTCTGGAAATACCTCAAGTGGACGATGGCACCGATTATCGTTGAGGACGAAGACGAGTTCCACGAACTCGTCAAGGACGTGTTTACTCAAGTGACACAACGAATCAGTTTTGCAAGAGACTGGTGCCAGAAGTTCCTCGATTTTCAAAAGTTTCCTTGATCATTACTGTGACCGTCGAGTTTCCTGTCTACATCGACTGTACGTACCTGAATGGACGGTATGACGAGAACGGTGTGGCGCGTCACGGCTACGCCGCTGACGCGCCGTTCATCGAGACACCACGCGACGCTCGATACCACTACAGCAAACGCTTCGGTATCGAGTCGAGCTATCGCTTGTCTGAGCAAGCGATAGCGACGACAACAACGCGAGACGCAACAGTGAGACTACTGTACGTCGTGGTGAGTCTCCTCTTGCAGAACGCGTGGCGGTATCTCCACTACGAATACGTGGCGACGCCCCGCCGAGGCGGGCGTCGCCTCTGGTGGTGGCCGTACAAGGAGTTCGTCAATATGGTTCGACGTGCCGCGTGGACGGCCCTCGCAGTGCGTCGGGCCGTCCCCGCCAACCGGCCACCGGACGACCGGTTCCACCGGTAGTCACTGACCGAGCAAGCGTCTTCGCAAGTGGCAACGCTGTCGCGTCGGCGGCAGACCGCCGCCGACAGCGACAGCTCCGTCCCCGATCAGCGCTGCTCGACAGGTATCGATGACTCATCACAACAGAATAGGTGGCTCAGGTCAGGCTAACTGGCGATGCTTTGTGAGGTACTGAGTCTCACTTCGAAATACCCAATCGGCTTGGAGACGGACATACGTACAGAATGCCCAGGGATCCCGTCTGTGGTATGCAACTCAGGGCTGACGAAGCGGTAGCTTCAGTCCGGCACGACGAGGTGACGTACTATCTCTGTAGCGAAGAATGTCGACAGCGCTTCGAGAAGCAACCTGCGGTATACACCGAATAGTGAGCCGACGCGTAGTAGCAATTGACCGACCGACGTTTATGAAAGGGCGAGGCGTACTGCCGGTATGTCAGTTGATCCTGTTTGTGGGATGGAACCGATCGAGTCTGACGAACTCACTGCCGAGTTCGAGGGGACGACGTACTACTTCTGTTCGATCGACTGCCGCGATTTCTTCGGGGAACACCCAAAGCGATTCGTCGACGAGCCACGACCCCACCTCTGTGATGCGAGTGGCGTAATGATACCGCGCTTGCACTACGGCCGCGCCGTCGGTGAGTTCGACCTGACGGTCGCCGGCCCGGAATCGCTGAGCGTCGGTCTCGAGGATGTTACCGACCTTCAGTTCGATCTCGAACGGGCACTTAAAGCTGCAGAATGGCAGTAATTCCTTAGCGAACGTCGGATACTTCGCCATCGTTTTCGTCGACCGATTCTCGAATCGTCGTTTCCAGATCCCGGTCCTCTCGAACCGTCTTGACAAGCGCTTCAAGCAGACTGTTATACGCATTCGGGCGCTCTATCATCGCGACGTGACCGGTACGCTGTAGCCTGCAGAATACGCTCTCGGGAATCCGCCTCGCGGTTCCGCGTGCCACCTCGATGGGAACGATGCCGTCGGCTGGTCCGTGGATGACGAGCGTTGGGGCGTCGACTCGCTCGATATCGGGGCGACCGTCGTACCCCCAGAAGGCCTCGGTGACAGTCGTCCACGCTGAGCGACGGTGGGGAAGTGGGTTTGATTGCAGGAAGTCTTCGACAACGGCCCGTGACGTCCCTTCATGGAAGCCGACGCTGTATGCTAACTGCCGTATGAGCGCGTCGTTCGCGGAGATTTTGTAGAGTTGGAGTGCGAGAAACAGTCGTAAGAGCGGTTTCTCCCACATGGGTGTTAGGTCGTGGTCACCCCCAGCATGTAAAACGAGCCCAGCCGTCGGGTTGCGCTTCGCGTACTCGATTGCGAGGGAGGTACCATAACTGTGGCCGTGGACGATAGGGCACTCGATGTCGAGTTCATCGAGGAGATTCGCGAGATCGGAAACATGTCCCGAAAGGGTCTGCTCTTGGCGTGTGGTCGATTGTCCGTTACCGGCGAGCGCGTACGTGACTAGTTTGTGACTCCCTTTAAAAGCGTCAAGCTGTGGGTACGGGTTCCAAAGTGACCCGAGACCACCGTGGACAAATACGATTGCTGGGTCTGGACCAGGAAGATGCAGTGTCTCCAGTGTGACTGATTCTGACACCTGAATGGGTGTCGATTCTGGGAGCAACTCTCGAACATCGTCGAACTTGACGTATCCCAGAGGGAAGTCAGATGAAGACATACTAAAACACTTTGCCGAGTGGGATATTCAGGGATTCGGCGCATAGAGCGCATACAGGATGGAAAGCATCCCCGCTGCCGCGACTAGTGCAGCCACGAGACAGGCCTCGGCGCGCCCGGTCCGTACCGCGACCCCGTCTGTGGCATGCGGACTGACGACAGCAAGCCATCGGCGACGCACGACGGCGAGACGTACTACTTCTGCTCGCAGACCTGCAAGGAGACCTTCGGGGAGAACTCGGACGAAAACGCCACCGGGCATCCGATGGTGATGGAGGGGCACGACCACTGACGGACAGCTCGTTGATGGTTCACAGTATCGAGTGAGTCCGTCCGTCGTGCTTGGACACATCCGCTGACGCGGCCATACTGAACCCGCTACCGTGACTCTTGAGCGGAGAGAATTGGAAGTCAATTTATGATACCGCCTTCGAATTCCGACTGAATGTACGACCGAATTCTCCTGTCGACCGATGGAACTGTCGCGTCTGAAGATGCTGAAACGCACGCGATCGAGCTCGCAGCCGCTCACAACGCGGTCCTTCACGTGCTCTACGTCGTTGACGAGGATGTCGTGACTGCCTACAGCGGGGACGAGTACGTCGACGAGGCCGAAGGTCCCGAACACGGGCTCGAAGAACACGGCGAGGAGACGCTTTCGGAACTCCGACGTCGAGCCGCAGAGACCGATGTCGATGTCGAGACGACGATGCAACATGGCCGCCCCGCTGAGACCATCGTGAATCACGCAGACGACTGTGACGCCGATCTCCTCGTGCTCGGTACCAAACGCCGGCCGGACGAATATCGGGCGTTACTCGGAAGTGTCACCAACCGTGTTCTCCGATTGACGACTCGTCCGGCAACCGTCGTGAAAACCGAAGTCATCGAGTAGGGAACGACCGGCCGCTACCGTCCATCATCTGGTCTGAGACGGGCGCGACGGCGGTCGAACTCCTCGTCGCCGATCTCGCCACGGGCGTACCGCTCTTGGAGGACGGCGAGTGCGCTATCCTCGGCGGGGCCGTTCGATTGCGACCGCGTCCCCAGCCAGTAGATGAAACCGAGGGGGACGGCGACGAGGAGTGCCATCCACAGGAGACCGAACAGCATCATCCCCCAGCCCCAGCTACCCCATCCGGCCATGTGGCCGTCGTTCCACATGCCGTCGTGCCAGCCCCACATCATTGCATCTGGGACAGTCGCGTGTGTTAGCGCCATTCCGGCGACGACGGCCAGAGCCAGCGCTCCGACGACGATGAGTCCCAGAGAACGAATTCCGCGTGCTTGAATTGGATTTTGCATTATTGTACTCCCAAAGGTCTCGGCGTGGTTAGCCGAGGATGTATTCGAGGGCGGGGTAGCGCTCGACGAGCGTCTCGCCGCCGACGTCGTAGTTCTCGATGTACTGGTCGAGGCCCAGGATGCGGCCCGCGGCGAACGCGGCGACCGCGAGGAACACGAGCATGTATGCGAAGTCCCCGTTGATGAACCCGTGACCCATGTCCCAGTTCCCGAAGTAGAACATGAGCATCATGAGCGCGCCGAAGAACGCCGCGAGGCGGACGAACGCACCAACGAGCAGCCCAAGACCGATTAACAACTCGCCCCACGGGACGGCGACGTTGGCGAACTCGACGAACCACGGCGTCGACCCCATCCACGCGAACAGGCCCGCAAGCGGGTTGCCGTTCGTCGCGGCAACGTTCGACAGGTAGCCGCCGGCCGCGAACTCGCCGGTGATCTTGGTGAACCCGGAGTACGCGAACGCGTAGCCCATCATGAGACGGAGCGCGAGCACGAACCACGCGCTGAGGCTGTGGACTTTCCCGCCGACGGTCAGGCCGCCGACTTTGCTCTCGAGCTGGTTCATGCCGGAGTCGAGTGGGGACATAATTATTGCACCTTCAACTATCAGTAGGCGGGTAGAGACGATATAATAGCGAGCTGGCGTGCTGAGTCAGAAAACCGGGGGGCTATATTACCCTCCTGTGGAGATTAGAGGAGTGTGACTGAGGAGGCCGACCCGTCGGAGGTCTTCGCGACACTCGACGACGAGTACGCCCGCGACATCCTCGTGGCGACGAAGACCGACCGACTCTCCGCGAAGGAACTCAGCGAGGAATGCGACATGTCACGCCCGACCGTCTCGCGGCGTGTCACCCGCCTCGTTGAACAGGGCCTCCTCGAGGAGTACACGCATGTCGACCCCGGCGGACGGCACTACAGCGAGTACGAAGCGCGACTCGAGCGTGTCGAAGTCCTCCTGCAGGCGGAGGGCTTCGACGTGCAGATCGACGTCCGGCCGGACCCCGCCGACCGGATTACGTCAATCTTCGAGGAAATGCGGGGAGACTGACTCATGGAACACACGTTATTCGTCATCGGCAAGCTGTTCACGACCGTATTGGCCCTCGTCATCGCCTATCAGGCCTATCGCGGATACCAGCGCCATCGCACGCAGTTGCTTCTGTACGTCGCCGCCGGCTTCGCGCTGGTCGGGCTGGGCGGCCTTCTCGAAGGTGTTCTCTTCGAACTCCTCCAAGTGTCGATCTTCGAAGCAGGATTCGTCGCAGCACTCGTCACCGCCGCCGGGATGCTATCGATCCTCTACGCCCTGTATGCCCCGAACCCCTGAAGATTCGGGGCGTTCATTCGAGAAGCGGCCCGTCGACGGAAACGAGGTGTACGTCGGCGGGCCGAACCTGTTGACCCAGCTCGATAGCGAGATCCCCGACCATCTCCAGCGCTTCGCTGAAGAGGCTGGCCAGAACGCCCAGACTGTGGTGTATCTCGTTCGTGACGGCGAGCTGATCGCTGCTTTCGCGATGGCCGACGTGATCCGCGAGGAGAGTTTCCGCGTCGTCGACGCACTCCACGATCTGGGCATCGAGGTGGCGATGCTGACCGGCGACTCCCAGGACGTCGCCAATGCTGTCGCCGACGAACTGGGCATCGACACGGTGTTCGCGGAGGTCCTCCCCGAAGACAAGGACGAGAAAGTCCAGGAACTCCAGGACCAGGAGACTTACAGAGTACTTGTTTGTGCTGACCGATTCAACAGCAGCGGTTCCTGCGCAAAGAGGATGGGATCGCGCCGCTTGTGTGACTGGCTGATGGGATAGCTCACATGACTTCTCAGGAGCACCGATTGACCGACGCCTACCTTGTCGGGTTGACACTCACAGAGGCACTCAAAGCCGATCAGTCCCTCTGCACGGCTCTTCGAACTCTGGAGGGGCCGTTCGATTCGCTCAATGACGGCTACCCAGAGTGGCATCCAGCACCGCACTCGTTCGAGGGGATGGTACGCTTGTTACTCTACCGCGAACTCACTGGCGAAAGCTACCGTTCGCTCGCCCAGTATCCCGAACTCGCAGTTGTCTTCGACTTGGAGAAAATCCCCGACGAATCGGTGCTCTCGCGGACCTGGCGTAACCGGTTCGACGAGGCGACCCGGGAGTTCGTCACCACAGCCGCCCACTACGTCATCAAGGAAGTCCACGATCGCGACATCTCAGCGCCGGAGGTGCGGCCTAAGGCAGAGATCGTCGACGATGAGCAAGAAGCCGCAGATCCAGTAGAAGACAAATCCTTCTCACAGGAGGAGATCATCCAGACAACGCGCCTCGCGCGTGATCACGCCTTCGGTCACTTCGACTCTGGTCGGGCGTCGAACGCCTCGTACGAGGACACACAATTCTTTGAGCTACAGACGTTCATGGGGATGGTCCACTGTGGAACTGCGCAGGGAGCGACTCGCTTCCAATATCGCCATGGCGAAGAGTACAGCCCCCATGGTGATACCCACCTCCGCGCCGTCAAGCAGTTCGATCCCGAAGAACTCGTGAACGGATTCAACGAGACAACGGATCGCTTGCTCTCCGTGATCGCCTCAGAAGCATCCTTTCGAAGGCCGGTCACCGCGGCAATCGATATCACGACTATTCCCTACTACGGAGAGGTCGAAGGAATGCCGATGGTCAGCGGGACCAAGGACAGAGACGGTCGAGCATTCAAATTCGCAACCCTCTCGATCATCGGGCAGAACATCCCGCTCGTTCTGGCGGTTGAGCCGGTCCGTGAGAGTTCCGAGTGGGATGAGAACCCGTCGAATCAGATCCATCGTACTGTGCGACGGCTCGTTCGACGAGCGAAAGAACAAGTTCCGATCGAGACGGTGCTGTGTGATCGAGAGTTTGACTCGATACAAGTGTTCCAGACACTCTCAAACCTCGATGTGAACTACCTCATTCCGAAGCGAGTCTCAAGCTCCGAACGGGATGTGCTCGAACAAATGGAGGGAGACGACCAAGAGGTGGCTGTTGAGTCGGCTTCTATCCATGTAGAATCTGGATCGCATCCAATGCGGCTCCTGTACGTGCCGTCGACGAGTGGGGAGGGAACGGCCGTCTTCGCGACGAATCTACGAGTCGGTCCTGAGGAAGCCGAGACATTCTGTCAGCGCTACAGCCGCCGGTGGCAGATCGAGAGTGAGTACAAATCGATCAAAGGTGATTTTCTCGCGAAGACCTCCTCGAAAGACTACCGCATTCGTTTGTTCTACTTCGTTTTCGCGGTCCTCTTGTACAATATCTGGCGGCTCACCGACTTCCTGCTGAAAGCGAGTGTGGGAGGTGAGATGGACTACGCACCTGTGATTACTGCGGGTGAGTGTGTTGAGCTCGTTGCCTCGTCGTTGATTCCACACGACTAACCGGCTGATCCCCCTGAGTCCGCCGTTTGGGAGTGACAACCCTAATCAGGAGCGGCAGAATCTACGCAATTTCGCACGTCCGCCCAGTAGATGCGATCGGTAAGGATCCAAATCAGGACTGGTCGGTGAGAAGAACCACGAAGTGATGTTAATTCGATCTGAAACTGGGCTATCCTCCGAAACTGTGTCCGAACGGCGGTCGCGGCTTTGGTATAGCGGCATATGATTCATACCGTTGGACAAACCCGAATTTCGGGGGATAGAACCCTTCTATCATAGGAAAAATGGTTATGAGACTTCTGTCACCGGTGGTCCTGATTACGCCGGTAATCACGACCACTTTGAAGTACCCCGACGCCGTCGGTGAAGCACGGATGCTGCAATCGGCTCAGAAAGACGCTTCCCCCGGGGTAGACCCGCCAAGAACGGGTTTCGAGATTTCTCTGGGTCGCCTCAGCCAAGTCCGCGGAGATAGCGAGGGCAGTCCTCGTGATAGACTAAATGCCTGTGACCTATTTTATGACACAGCACGAACGGGGTTGTATGACTGGAGGTGAATCGATTTCCGAGGGTCCGATGGAACGCCAACCCACGGGTGAAGACCGGGTGCGGATGGTCGCCCGACAGGTTTCAGAGCCGCGGACAGCAAACTGGATCGCCTCCGAAGCAGACTGGTCACACGGGCCGACCAAGCGCGTCCTCGAACATCTCGTCGACGACGACATCCTCCACCGTGACGACACCGAGGGCCACACGACATACTTCCCCGATTATCGTCGTCAAGCACTCACGGAGGCCATACGCCTTCGGGACAGCGACCACACCGTCGAAGACCTCACCGAACGGCTCACCGAGATGAACGCTCAGATCCGAGGATGGAAGGACGAGTTTGATGTCGAGTCACCGAACCAACTTCGCGGGACGATCGCTGACCAGGTACTCGACGTCACCGAAGAGGATCGTCGCCGAGAGATCGCGCGCGAGTGGGAACAGCTCCAACGGCGAATCGAAATTGTGGGTTTTGCCATCCGAGAGTGGGACTTTCTAGCCCCAGCGACCGAACGTGGTGGGGCCCGGAGGTGACGGACCTCGTTCTCCGCACGTCCATTGCTGGCAGATGAATATTTAGGCTGATCCCGACTCACGTATAATGTTTATATAGTAGTGGTCCGTGATACGTCATATGGACCGCGAGACGGATAGTACGAATTCGTCTGGGGCAGCTATTTCTCTTTCAATACCCCCTTCAGATCCGACTTTATTCAAACATAAGGCGACGAGCGACGTCCTTCTCTTTTTAACAAACCACCGATTCAGTGACTTCTCACTGCGAGAACTCGCGACACAGATCGGTCACTCACACCAGTCCGTCCGACGGGCAGTAAACGTTCTCAGCGCGAACGACTTGGTCATCGAATCGGCCGAAAGCAACCAGCGACTCGTCCAGATCAACAGACAGCGCCTGTCGATTCCAGACGATCCGATCCTCCGGATCCCCCAACCAGAGTATCATCAACCCGTCAAAGCTGCGGTTACGGAGCTCTGTGAGAACATCAACGACGTCGTCGGCATCATCCTCTATGGGAGTGTAGCTCGGGGCGAGGCTGACCGACGGAGCGATATCGATCTCTGGGTGCTAACCCGGTCTGGGCGGGCCGAAAGCCAACGAGAAGCGAACGCCATTGCCCGTGACCTCGAAGATACGGAGTTCGATGGTGACCGATACGCCTACGATATCGATGTCGAGGCCGTCCAGGCGATCCCGGCGTACACCGAAGACATCCGAGAGATCGTCGTTTCAGGGATTCCGGTCTACAAGACGAATGACTTCG
The DNA here is from genome assembly GCF_031626495.1 of Natrinema sp. 1APR25-10V2. Lineage (NCBI taxonomy): Archaea > Methanobacteriati > Methanobacteriota > Halobacteria > Halobacteriales > Natrialbaceae > Natrinema > Natrinema sp. 1APR25-10V2. The sequence goes on along the minus strand of NZ_JAMQOJ010000009.1, from coordinate 111,174 downwards.
AAACCGTCGAGAACCTCCTCTTGGAGGAAGGAGCCACTGATGAGTAACGGCTCGGACCCGACCGCTGTGCTCACAGCACTCGACCGTGCACAGGATGCCTTCGAGATGGTCGGACGCGGTCGTACAGCGTTCGAGGACGGGATTAGTGCCGACGAAGACTGGAAGACACAGCTGACGAAAGCGTGCCGCCTCCTTGAGGTCGTTGGCACTCTCCAGTCACAGGTTGGGTACTACACGGCCGTCATCGAGGTCTGTTTCGGCGCGATCGAACGGTCGATCGAGGCGTACGCGCTCGCGATGACGAACGATACGCTTCAGGACTTTCAAGACCACCAGTTCAGCTACGAGCGTGCCCACCAGATCGGGCTGTTTGAGCGGGAGACTGCAGAGGCGATGAAGGACCTCTACAGCGAGAACCGGACAGAGAGTTATTACGGCGGGGGGCGTCCAACCGAAGAGCAGGCGGAAGCAATGACTGACCTCGCCGGCGCTGTCCATCAGTTCGCAGTGAGCCAGATCCGGGAAGGCGGCGTCTGTCTGTGTGACTGACTACGTTCAACAGTTCAGGAGAGCACTATGGACCGGAATACACCGACGGAACGGACGCCATTGACCTCACTCTCCGAGTCGTTCGAGCGCTACCTCCAGGACAAGGGGAAAGGCCGTGGAGGCGACGGTGGGAATTATCGACGCAACGCCGCCCGTGAACTCGAACGGTTTGCTGAGTGGGCCGCCGGCGACCGCGGGGGCGACGACTGGACCGGGATCGTCCCCGATGACGTCGACTGCGACCCCACCTTCGAGGACCTCGACGAACGCGTGTTCCGGGAGTACGCCCGACATCTTGCCGGCGATCGAGGACTCAAACAGAACACTGTACAAACCTATTACCGCTATATCTCTGCGTGGTGTGGCTGGTGCGTCAACGAGGGATATCTCGAAGCGCATTACGCGCAGCGGGCGAGTGCGATGGCGCCGCTTCCAGAAGACGACGGCCGCAAGCCCGGTGACCAGCAGGCTTGGACGTCCGAACAGCGCCACACCCTCACCCGCTACGTCGACGAACGGGCCCGCGACGCCGTCGAGGCGTACACGACACTCCCACAGGATACTGACCCCCTCGACAAACAACGAGCGCGCTACGCGGCGCTGAAGGCGGCTCGTGACCGGGCCCTTGTGTTCGTCCTCGCGTACACCGCCGTCCGTGTCGGGGAACTTCTCCGGGACCCGAACGATCCGCGTCGACGTGGCGTCCGCTGGGAGGACCTCTCAATTGAGGACGGGAGTATGGACGTCTACCGGAAGAAACAGCAATGGGACGCCGCCAGCCTTCCCGATCCGGTGATCTCGCCGCTGCGAAGTTACCGCCAGCTGATGGACCCGGCGACGGAGCGCTGGCCGGTGTTTCCAACGTTCGACCAACGGACGCTTGCAGGGCTCGTCCAGGATGAGCTCGCCGAACGAGGGGAACGCCCAGAAACAATTACTGAACGCCGTGAAGAATACGCTCGCGATCTCCTGCTGGCGCTCGATGGGGACATTCGGCCGCCGTCGATCACGACCGATGGTGCACGGTCGATTCTCCAACGACTCTCCAAGGAGGGGGAGGTCGACATCGTCCACCCGAAACACGACTACCTCGCTCCTCACGGCGGTCGACGGGGCATGGGAGAGGTCCTCGTCAGAGCATTCGGCTACACGGTCGCAGCTCGATATCTCGACAACTCGGAGGAGATGGTTCGAGAGCGCTATTCCCACATCGAGGCAGGCGAACTTGGAGACGTGGCGACTGAAGCTCTCGACGAGGTTGACCATCTTGGGAAGTGATCGCCCTCTACAGTTGTTCTCGGTTGATGATGCGAGCGACACGTACGTTGATAGTGAGTGACTACGTTAATCACTAGCAGACCGACTGAACGATCCTGATCCCGAACCCATCCGTGAACCAGCCCTCAATTCAGCGTACCCATGCCAGTTGACCCCGTGTGTGGGATGGAAATCCCACTCGAATCTGCCGAAGCGACTACCGAGTACGAAGGTGAGTCGTTCCACTTCTGCTCGAACGACTGCCAAGCGTTGTTTGATAGCGCTCCCGAGAAGTACGTCGAGACGCCGCACCCCCATCTCATCGAGACAAGCGGTGCTATCATCCCTCGTCTGCCATACGGCCGTGCGAAAGGTGAATTCGACATCGATATCGCAGATCCCACGTCGCTGCAGGAGGGCGACAGCGTCAATTTCTCGAAGGAGATTACGGACGACGACGTCCGGAAGTTCGCCGAAGCGACCAGCGACACGAACGCCCTCCACCTCAACGACGCGTTCGCGGAGAAGACACGGTTCGGCCACCGAATCGTCCACGGGACACTCGTCTCGGGACTGATTAGCGCGGCACTGGCGTGCTTTCCCGGGCTGACCATCTACATCTCGCAGAACCTGGAGTTCCAACAGCCCGTGGACATCGGCGAGACACTGACGGCTCGATGTAAAATCGTCGACGAACTCGACGGTGCCCGGTATCGCCTCACAACTCGAATCGAGAACGACGCCAACGAAATCGTGTTGGATGGAACGGCGACGGTTCTGATCGATCCTATCCCGGAGTGATCACCAGCACGTTCGACACCAGTGATGACAATGCACCCATTTACAGCGCCTCTCGAATTGCAGCGTCGAACGCTCGAACGAGGCGCAGATGCCGTCGAGACGATGCGTCTCCTTCCGGAGCGAATCGACGACCTCGCCTCAGTCGAGGTCGGCCAGACGCCAAGTGAGGTCATCCATTCGGAGAATAAACTCGACCTCCTGCACTACGAGGCCCTGACCGACGACCGACACGACGCGCCCCTGCTCGTCGTCTACGCGTTGATCAACCGACCATATATCCTCGACCTCCAGCCGGACAAGAGCGTCGTACGACGGTTTCTTGAGGACGGCTTCGACGTCTATCTCATCGACTGGGGGGAACCGTCCCGACTCGACGCGTCGCTGACGCTGGGAGACTACGTGAATCGATACATCGACAACTGCGTCGATATCGTCCGCAATCGAACTGAAACTGACGAAATCAATGTCCTCGGTTACTGCATGGGCGGGACGCTGAGCACGATGTACGCGGCGCTTCATCCGGAGAAAGTACGTAATCTCGGCCTCATGGCCACGGGGCTGTGTTTCGACGACACGGGTGGCGTCCTCGAACAGTGGGGGAGCGAGGAGTACTTCGACCCGGGAGCGATCACCGACACCTACGGGAATGTCCCAGCGGAATTTCTCGCTGCAGGGTTCGCCCAGATGAATCCCGTCGATACGTACCTCGGCAAGTACACGATTCTCCTCGACAACCTCGACAACCTCGACGACAAGACGGCCGTCGAGAACTTTGGTAGGATGGAACGCTGGGTGCGTGACGGGGTCGATGTCGCGGGCGAGGCCTACCGCCAGTTCATCGAGGACATCTATCAGGAGAACGCACTCTACCGGAACGAACTCGTGTTGGACGTCGATTCCGTCGACATCGAGAATCTCACGATGCCGGTGTTACAGATTATCGGCTCGTTCGATCATCTCATCCCGCCGGAGGCGAGCAAGCCCTTCACCGAGGTTATTCCGAGTGGGGACACTGATATCTACGAGTTCCCGACCGGCCACGTTGGGATGGCCGTCTCGGGGAAGGCCCATGCGGAGCTGTGGCCTCGTGTCGCGACGTGGTTCCGTGAGCGGTCGGTAGCACAGGATGAGGAGTCGGCCATAGTGGACCAGGGTGGAGATGAAGTGGAGACTGATCCGGATCGCTCGCTGCAGACGCTCGACGGGATCGGTCCGACGTACGCGGAGCGTCTCCACGACGCGGGGATCACGACGGTGACGGAACTCGCAGCCGCAGACCCAGCCCCGTTCGCTGACCGACTCGGTCTCAGTGAATCACGAGTGACGTCCTGGATCGAGCAAGCGAGGCAGTACACGGAGTCGTCCGACGAGAGTGCTGGGAGCAGCTGACGTCGGTTCGTGGCAGGTAACGAACGCTCACGTGACGACGATGCCGCCGTCGATCTCCATGTAGGCGTGGCCGTAGCCACAGTAGGTCAGGCAACTCAGCGTGTAATCGCCCCGTCGCGTCGCACTTAGTTGTCGAACGAGGGGTCTAGTGGCATTTTGCGGAAGTGCAACTGGGTGCATCATCATTCCGCCGTCCATGTGAACCTGTCCGGAGGGTATGATTGCGAGACTGTGATCAGGGTACTGCTCGTTCGCCTCCTCTAGCAGTTCGTGGAAGTCACCGCTAGATGGGGGCGGGATGCGCTCCTCGTTTCGCTCTTCGAGCGCTTCGTGGTCAGGAAGCGCGTCTCGGACCGAGGCTGGAAGGGCTTGCACAGCTTGATTCGCGCCGGTATTGAATGCGACGACACGGAGGACATCACCCCGTTGCAAGTTGACACGCTCTTGCTCCTCACCGCCGGCGTCGAGCATAACGAAGCCCCAGTGGTAGCCTCCGACGTAGATTGTCCTGTCGATGTCGTCGCCACTGCCAGGAAGATTCCCGACGCATCCGGAGAGACCCGTGATGCCGGCGCCGAGGGCCGTGAGCAACTCGCGCCGCTGTACTGTCGGGGACATGATTGCAGACTATTGCGACTCCTCGCGGTCGAGTTTCGCACGCCGTTCCTCGAACTCCTCGTCGGAGAGATCGCCGCGAGCGTACGCCACTCGAAGTTCCTCGAGTGCTCTATCGCTGGTCAGCGACGATCCGACACCACCAACGAGGCCGCGATAGAGGAGGTAGCCGATGCCGACGAGAACGACGAGCCAGACGAGCATCATCCCGATGCCCCACAGTGGCGAGAGGCCGCCTGCCATTCCACCGCCCCACCACCAGCCCATCATCCCCATCATCGGCATCGCGAACACCATCATCAGCAGCGGGAACAGGACGATAACCGCGAGGACGATCAGGACGATGCGAAGCAAGCCATCGGACGTGCGCTCTGTCGACATAGTTAACCACTACGGACTTTGTCGACTGCACCCATAAAGTTGGACGGCGAGTACTGCTCCGTTGGTGGTTCCTAGGTTGGGTGGCGGCTAATACGTCGCTCTGTGTCTTGATTGGGGTGAGTCCACTCAGCAGCAGTCGGGGTCGTCGGGCGACCACTCGCACGCGTTGCCAGTCGTCAAGTCGTTTTCGTCAACGTAGGGCGAGAGACACGCATAGTTGCAGAAGTACGTCGGCGACCCGCAGTCGTCGATACAGTCGCGCACACAGATCGGGTCGTGGTCGAAGATACGCGACCCACAGTACGCACAGGCTTCGTCGGCGTCGGGGAGTTCGACGATCGTAGACATACCTTCGCTACGAGCACGAGTCAAAAACGCATTTCGCTAGTCGAATATCCATATACTTCGACTCCGGGCTGTCCGCGGTGTAGGCGTGAGACGGAGCTACTAGAACTCGATCGCTCCGATCATCGGCTCGCCGACACACTTCGGGCAGACATCGGTGTCGTATTCCTCCATACAGTGCCGGTGGCAGGAGATCCCGCAGTGCTCGCAGACGAACACCTCGTCGTCGCTGACACACTGTGAATTACAGATGTAACACCGGACCATGGTTCATACACCTACGGTGGCGACCGGTATAAATCGCTGCACTCGGAATCTGGCACTCAGTTTCCCGCAGAGCGAGGTACCTATGCGACGTGCTCCCCGTGGTGCTTACACATCGTTTCCGCGCTATGGTGGTGGTCTGGATGATGTGAGGGATGCTCGTCCATGCGGATATCATCCCCGTGGTTCGAGTGGCTGTTCTCCCATCCCTGCTCGGAAACTGTAATCAATTGCGCATTGCTGGGGTTCCCTGCAGGAACGTGGCAAACCTCGATGTTCTCTGTATCCCCACTCTGATGTTCTGCGCCTGCAACGGCTCCAATCATACCCGAAGTGAGCGTCGTTGCCACCGTGATGACGATTGCGAAGCGGATAACGGTCCATGTCACTGTGTTCTTCCTCATCGTATTACGTGGTTTATCGGTCAATTTCGCACCTCAAACTGTGGTATCTGATCAGCCGGTACTGTTTCGTTATCTGTGGTCAGGAGATGGCTGTCCGGCCTAGAGGACATTCTACGGCATCAGCTAACAAAGTAATAGGGGCTAAGCTATCGTCGTCGAGAGGGGGTAACTGTTCAGTTGGACGTTGGTGATTCGGCGTGAATGACATCGGCGAGGCTTTCGAGTTGCGCGGCTACGTGTGCACTCTCGCCCGCCAGATGAACGACGAGGTCGTCGAACGTGATAATCCCAACAACGTTCCCCTCATCCACGACGGGAATTCGTCGGACGCTCGCCTGATTCATGTGGTGGAGTAACCGTGGGACGCGTGCCTGCGACTCGATCGTCAGGGGGTCCTCGGTCATTACATCACCAGCGGTAAGGTCCGCTCCTGACTCCCCGCTGAGGATGTTCGTCCCGTGTTCGTCCGTCAGAAGGTGGATTGTGAGATCACGATCGGTGACGATTCCGACGACCTCGTCATCGTCGATGACGATTACGTCCCCCACGTTTTTGTCAGCCATTGTTTGCGCGACATCACCCACGGTCGTATCACTGGTTACGCTGATCACGTCCTTTCGCGCTATTCGTCCCACTCGGAGATCGACGTCAGAGCGCTCGTTGGACATCACTTGTCAGTACGGTAGCGACATCGAAAAGTGTAGGGCCCAATCCGTGGTAATCTCGTTGAGCACCGTCGACATCCGGTTAAGCCACCCGATACGCGAGACTTAGACTTTGCCGGGTAGTAGCCTTGCTGCAGGAGGAACAGTTGGTCTCGAGGCTTCCGAGACCGTCTTTGCCAGTCCGCGGATGCCGGAGATACTTTGGCCTGTGCAGCCGAAGAGACACTACCGGTCGAGACCTTATGAGTGAACACCACGGCGCTTCGTCCGGCGGGATGGCCGATCACGGGCACGAGTCCCAAGAGCCGGGGACCATGATGCTCGAGCACCCGACGATGGAGCTGTGGCCGCAGTATCCCATCGTCATTCTCGGCCTCTGGCTCATTGCGAGCCCGTTCACCTTCGGGTACGAGAGCGTCATTATGACCGTTAGCGACATCGCCAGCGGGACGCTCCTGATCGTCCTCGCCGCCACTGTACTCGTTCTTCGGAACGGGTGGGCGAACTACGCCAACGGATTCGTCGGCCTCTGGTTACTGTTCGCACCGCTGATCCTCTGGGCACCGACGAGTGCCGCCTACCTGAACAACACGCTCGTCGGCGTCTTCGTCATCACGTTCTCGGTACTCGTTGTGATGCGAATGGAGATGTCCGGTCCCGGCGTCCCGCGTGGCTGGACGTACAATCCCTCGACAGCGGCCCAGCGGGCGCCGATCATCGTCGCCGGACTCATCGGATTCTTCTTCTCGACACACATGGCGGCTTTCCAGCTCGGCTACACCGACTTTGTCTTCGAGCCATTCTTCGGTCAGGGAACGGTGAACGTGCTCACCTCCGATGTCTCGAAGATGTTCCCGATCTCGGACGCCGGTCTCGGAGCCGTTGCCTACGCGGTCGAGGTCCTCATGGGGTTCATGGGCGACAAGCGCCGGTGGCGGACGATGCCGTGGATGGTCACGTTCTTCGGCATCGTCGTCATCCCGCTGGGCTTCGTGAGTATCATGCTCATCATCCTTCAGCCACTGGCCGTCGGCTCGTGGTGTACGCTCTGTCTCCTCTCAGCGCTGGCTATGCTGTTCATGATCGCGTTCACTGTCGACGAGGTCGTAGCGATGGGACAGTTCCTTTACCGGCGAACTCAGGAAGGCGAGTCGCTGTGGCGCGCCTTTTGGATGGGCGGGACGTTCCCCGAGTCGGAAGCGGGCGTGGACGGGGAGACGAGGTCCGACGCCGCCTCGTTCTGGTCGATGTTCTGGGGGATGTCGATTCCGTGGTATCTCATTGTCGCCACGGGACTCGGGCTCTGGTTAATGGCGTCACCTGCGATTTTCGGGACCACCGGTGGGGCCGCAAACAGCAGTCAGCTCGTCGGCGCACTCGTCGTGACGTTCTCCGTGATTGCGATGGGAGAACCAGCCCGCGTCGTCCGCTTCGTCAACGTCCCCCTCGGCATCTGGATCGTCGTAGCACCGTGGATTCTCGCCGGTGCCCCAACGCTAGCCACATGGAACGGCGTTGCTGTCGGTACCATCCTCGTTATCGTCAGCATCCCGCGTGGTTCGATACGTGATCGATACGGGACCTGGGACGATATCGCCGAATACACGTTTATCTAACCCCACGGTCTCTATTGGTCGCAGTCATCCTGGACGGTACTGTGGATTTACAGGCACTCGTGGCGTAGTCCGTGGTATGGAAACACTGGTAGTAGGCGGTGATGGGTTCGTCGGGCGCTACCTGTGTGCAGAACTCGTCAAGCGCGGGCACGCAGTGACCTCGCTCTCGCGCTCACCCGATCCCGAGGTATTGCCCGAGGAGGTCAAAACGACGACCGGCGACGTGACCGACTACGATTCGATTGAGGAGGCGTTCGAAGGGAAAGACGCCGCCGTGAACCTCGCGGCGCTCCCGCCGCTTCACCAGCCACGTCCAGGGACGTTCCACGATACCGTCTGTATTGGCGGAGCGATGAATGCCGCGCATGCCGCGAGCGAACACGGTCTCGACCGCTACGTCGAGATGAGTTCGCTGGGCGCAGATATGGATAGTCCAGTCGCCTACTGGCGAACGCAAGGGATAGGTGACATGGTCGTCCAGTACTCCGATCTCGACTGGGTGGTCCTCCGCCCATCGTTCATCTTCGGTGAGGGCAGCGAGACATTCGCGTTCATCAAGAACTACACCACTCCCTACGTGACGGTCCTCCCCGACGGTGGCAGATACCCAACGTTCCAGCCAATCTGGGTCGAGGATATGGCTCGAATCACCGCGGACGCACTCGAAGACGACGAGCACGTCGGCAAGACCTACGACCTCGGTGGGCCAGAGGTCCTGACGTTCGGCGAGGTCACACAAATGCTCTATCGCGCAGAAGGAAAGTCGGTCAGGATACTCTCCGTGCCGATGCGACTCGCAGAGATCGGTCTGTATGCGCTTGACCCAATTCCCTCGATTCCATTCGGGATCGACCAGGCGAAAGCGCTGGAGATGTCCAACGTGGCGGACCACAACGATCTCGACGCGTTTGGCCTGGAACCGTCGGACTTGCTGTCAGTAGAGGAGTACCTTGGCGTAGGAATAGGCTCTCAACAGGCTCCCGAGCGAGTGACCCAACACCCGTAGAAATGTCCGACGACACTGCGCCTTACTGGGACGCGTCTTCTTCCCCAGTCTCCAACCGCTCACGACGCTTCTGGAACTCTTCTTCGTCGATCTCGCCTCGTGCGTAACGGCGTTGGAGGGTTTCCATCGCGGAACCGTCACTCTCGTGAGGTACATCACCTCGTCCGAGTGCCCAGTAGAGGAGTCCGCCGACCAGGCCCAGCATTCCGAGTGCTCCGCCGACGAACGGGACGCCGCCCCACCCGCCCCTCGAGCCACCCATCATGCCGCCGGGCCCCATCATGCCGCCATCGGCACTCCCGCTTCCCTCGACGTCCGAGCCGATGGCTACGGCGCCGTTCTGGACGATCGTCTCGCTATCGGGGACCTCGCCGTTGGGGATTGAGCTCTCTTCGGCCGGACCGCCGGGGCTGCCAACGACGATGCGGCCGACCATCCCGACCGACTTGTGCGGGATGCAGTAGTAGTCGTATGTGCCTGGCTCTTCGAACGTGTACTCGAAGCTTCCCGACGAGATGGTTCCACTGTCGAATGCGCTGGCGTCGGATGGAATCCGATTCTCGTAGGCGGTCGCCGAGTGGGCTCCGGCCGCAAGCTCGAAGCGAACGGTCGTGCCGGGTTCGACGTGGAGTCCGATCGGGTCGAAGTAGTTGTTGCCCATCTTCACGACGGGCGTCTCCTGTGCGCTCGCTGGCTGAGAGATCCCTACACCGGCGACTGCGCCGGAACCGAGTACTCCCAGGAACTGACGTCGGTTATAGTTCGTCATGTGGTTTGAATCGGTCTGTTGGTCGTTATTTTCGCACCACATCGACGAGGCGCTGGACGAATCCAGACGATTGCTGGGTCGCGCGCTCGATGGCTGACTCGAGGTCGTTCCGGTCGACGATGCCGATGAACTCGGCGGTTTGCTCTCCGTTCGCGTAGACGAGTGTCGTCGGCGTCTTTCGGACGCCGTATTCTTCGGCTGTTTCGAGGTCCGTCTGAATGTCGACCTCTTTGAATTCCACGTCCGGATACTTGTCCTTGAGGCCGTCGTTTTTCTCCCTCTGTGTTGCGCATGCTCCGCACGTCTCTTGGGTGAAGAGGATTACTTCGGTCACATTGTATACTACGGTATTGTAACTTAACCACATTACTATTCAGAACCGTAAGCTGAGAGCCCCCCATTTCTTTGATTCGAAGACACGCTCGCACAGGTGTGATAGGACGGAGCCTGAGGAACAAAATCGAGTACACGGGCTTGTGGTATCCGAATCGCGGTGTGTACTCGTTGGGTTTACCCCGACCGTTCGAGTTTCTCGCGGCGGGATTCGAACTCTTCGTCGGTGAGGTCGCCGCGAGCGTACGCCGTGCGGAGTTCTTCCATCGCGGGGTTTCGAGACGTCTGGCTTTCATTCGCACGTCGGAAGACGAGGTAGCCACCGCCAAGGAGGATGAGGAGGAAGATGAGTGGGACGAGCATCCCGACGAACGGCCACCACCCACTGGTGGTCCCGCCGTAGCCCATCATCCCGCCGTAGCCCATCATGCCACCGAACCCCATCCCCATGGTGAGCAACGGGAGGACGATGATCGCCCCGAGGATCAGGAGCACGATAGTCGTGGTGTCGAGTTGATTCGACGAAGACATCGTCACTCCTCCTCCGGCACCGTTCCCAACTCGTCTGAGATCGTTGCGATGACACGCTCGAATCGTTCGTGGACGTCGACCGCGATCTCGTCGAGGTCTGGATTCTCCGTGATGCCGACCAGTTGCTGGGGGTCGACGGCGCTCACGACGACGTCACCGGCATCCGTCTCGTAGACGATGACGTTACACGGGAGCAGGGCCCCCAATTCCGGCTCTTCGGCGAGGCCTTCGTGGGCGAGTGGAGGGTTACACGCCCCGAGAATCCGGTATTGGTCTACGTCGACATCGAGCTTTTCCTTCAGGGTCGTTTTGACGTTGATGTCACAGAGGATGCCGAAGCCTTCGTCCTGTAGTGCGGTCGTGACTGCGGTTACGACATCGTCGAACTGTGCATCAATCGTTGTGGTGATGGTATACGTCATTGGTCTATTGGGTGTTTTTGCGTTCCAAGCTCGCGATGAGCTTCGTTGCTTCCGCTTCGGTCAATCCAGCACCGCCAGATGCTTCTGAGGCGGTGAATGCGCGGAGTCGTCGGCGTTCGGCAGCCTGTCTGCGTTGCTCTCGTGAGTCGATTTGGATATTGTGTTGTGAGTCGTTCATTGTGGTGGTTGGTTTTGTCGTGACGCGCGTTTCGAGTCAGTCCGTGACTGGAGTCGACGCACGCCGAGTTCTGTTCAGATCGCTTGAGTCGTCCCCGACGGAGTCGGAGAGTTCTTGTCGTCAGGTTAGCTCAGTTGCGTTTTCAACATTTTGTGTGCTCGTTCCTTCTCTCCACAATACTATGGACGATTGCACGATGCATAACCGGCCAGGTCCGTTTGCTGACCCAGCAAATCGCCCCGTCATTCGGGTCCACTCTCTCGTGGTCGCTGTAGCACCCCCGAAGGTGCCAGCCGGCAATACGAATGTATGTGGACGACGTGGAAGGGTACATGAACGGAGGGTGTTGATACTCACTGGGTGAGCGAGGATCGTCGGTTCTCGAACTCCTCGTCCGAGAGTTCACCCCGCGCGTAGCGCTCGCGGAGTTCGGCGAGTGCAGTATCCGGCCCAGAGGCCGATTCCTCGCGGTTAGTCCCGTACATGAGGAGCAGGACGAGTCCGATCAGGAGCAACGGCCAGAGGAACATTCCGCCTCCGAGCATCCCGAAGCCGCCGAGTCCGCCCATCATGCCGCCGCCGTGGGCAGCAGCTGTTCCAGTCGCTGCGACCAGCAGTGGGACGGAGAGTAGCGCGAGTCGACGAGCAGTGCGTCCGAGGTGAGTGGTGGGTTTCGTCATGATTGTGAATTGGTGGTGAGTTTCGGTATTCGGTCGAAGCGATCGAAACGGTCAGGGCCTATCAGCAGTGGCCCTGCCCGTACATCCCGCCGTTGTAGTCGTCGTTAGCCATGTCCTGAGCCATCTCGTCGACGGTCACACCCATGTGCGATTCCATCCACTCGACGCTACCAGGGCCCATGTGCTCGGTTATCTGCGCCTCCATCCAGGCCGCCCAGTCATCAGCGGTAGCGTTGTCAGTGGGCGCGTCGTCAGCAGCCGTGTCGGTGCCGTGTGCGCTGACTACGGGGGCGGCGAACGCGAGTCCGATGATCGCGAGCGCCACGAGCAGCCAGCCGCCGAGTTTGAAGTTGGTCATTGTCTTTCTCCTCGGTTACTCGTAGGACCGCTCGGGAGTTATCTCGATGGGTGTGAATCCACGCAGGAGAACGTCCGAGAACGTGTATAGGGCGCTCTAATCGTTTCCCAGAAATAGAACCGTTCATCTCTACCGAATTCGTCCGGGGAGTGGATTGGCACGCTCCGAACTGCTGCAACCGATGAGTGCCGAGATCGGTGATCCGACCAACTTTGGAATGTTAACCACAACTGCAGAAAGTTATCTTCCCCAACTAGATCATGTAGCGATCCGTCGAGGAGCAGACGATACCGCATAGCCTCGAATTAGTTCAGCTATTCCGTAGACTATGCAACTCCAAGGACTCCTCACACAGATCGAACACGCGCTCGCACCGGTTCGCCACGTCATGAAACCGATTCTTTCGGACCCGCTCGCAATGGGCGTCTGGGCGCTATTTGTCGTCGCGTCCGTGGGCACCCTCTGGTGGGAAATCCGCGAGCGGAATCAGGAGTTGCCATCGCTGATGAAAGGCGTCTGGACGCTGGTCGTCGGTCGGGTTCGTCTTCGCGTTCCCGGTCAACGCCGCGCTGGTCCACGTAGGCGTTAAGGAGGGAATGAAGAACCCCGATGAGATGGGGCAGAGCCAGTCAAGCGGACAGGCACAGGCCGCTGATTAGCGACGTTGTCTGGACGGGCCGCATCGACATCGAAACCCGGCCCCGGGTCACTCGTCTCAGACACGTGCGTGACGCCGATAGGCGTCGTACACGGCGGGGAGGCCCAGCGGGAACGCGAGAATCCCGAACGTCGCGAGCGCGTGCTTCGCGTACGACGACTCCCGATAGGCGAGGTAGGTGCCACCCGCACCAAAGATGGCGACAGCGTAGGCGAGATTACTCCAGATCGGGTCGTATGTCGAGCAGTAGCCCCAGCAGACGAGCGTGTACGAGGGGGCGTTCCACGTCGGCGGCTGGAGCTTGGGCCAGAAGAACCGGCAGTAGGTGGTGAACGCGAGCATCACCGTCACGGGCAGTGCTGCGAGCCACGTACTCGGTCGAAACAAGAACCGTGACCCGTAGCGGTGGTAAGCGTTCATCAACCCGAGCGGAAGCGTGAAGACGACGAGCCACAGGCCGACGGTGTAGGTGACCGGCCAGTGCTCGATCCGCGGCTGGGTGTAGGCGACTCTGAACGACTCGGGGAGCGTCGCCCACGGGAAGGAGGGATCTGGAACCGGATTCGTGAGAAAGGACAGACCCATGAGGAGGACGCCAGCGACGAGTGCGTACACACCTATCGCCGTCATTTGTGCGATCGAGGAGGGCAACGGCTGGTAGCGCGATTCATCTCCGCCACTGTCGTCGAACCCATCAGGATGGAGGGCATCCGCTCCCATACAACGAGTTAGGCTGGCCTGATTGATTGCAGTTATTCTTTCTAATCAGAAGTCGTCGGCTTCAAACGGGTAGAACCCTATCCCAGTCTTCGAGACAGCGAGTGAGATCGACTTGGCCAGTGATTACCGAGCGAGGCGGCTTCTGAGAGTTACCAGCAATCCGGACTGATTCCCTGTCGTCTGTTCCGCATCGCGAGACTCGGACCTGTTGGTCTCCTCCTCGTCTTCGTCGAGCCTCGCCGCCTCGTAGTCCGCAATCATGTGAGCGACGTGGCGGTTACACATGCGAGAGGATACGATATCCAGCTACAAAACGGTTCGACAGGCGCTAGCAGATGCTAGCTCTGCGTCTGCTTCAGGTCGTCACTCGGATAGATCCGGTATGTCCGCCCCTGACGTTCGCGGTATAGCAGGCCACGCTTTTCGAGTGCACTGACCGTCTGGCTCACCTTGCTCTTCGAGAAGTCCGACCGATCCCGGAGTTCGATTTGCGTGATGCCCGGCGAGGAGAGGACCGGTTCGAGGATGCGGCGTTCGTCGTCCGGCAACAGGTCCAGTACGCGGGCCCGAGGCTGTGTTTCTGGATTGATGCCGTCACTTGGTTGAGCGGTGTTGGTCGACGGTTGGGATTCGAATTCAGAGCGTTCCTGGTCGATTTGATCCGAGACATCGCTCCCTTGCCGATCGACCGCTTCCGTGCTGGTGACGTCGTCGCGAATCATCAGATACCCTCCGCCGATGACAACCGAGACGAGGATGGTTCCGAGGACGTACCAAAGTGGGTTCGTTCCGTGAACTGCTCCCATTGAGGTCCCCATCATCGATCCCATCTGCTCGAACGCCTGCTGTTGCTGGTACGCTTGCCAGCTGAGTGCTCCACCGATGATAACGACGGCAGTGACGATGAGACCGACGATTGCATCGGCTCGCCGTCGATTCATCCATCCCACCTCGAGTTGCTCTGATATTCGTTCATGCATGTGAATTGGCCAGACATCGCTGTACCAGTTGTGATTGGGCTTGCAGGACCCTAGACGCCGCGCACGCTCTTCGGAGTCGAGACGCGGTGCTCAGTGATGCTCATGGCTCTGTGAAGACTCTGCCCCTGCAACCCCTGGGTGATGCTGTGCGAACTCGTTGGGATGGTTCTCGAACGAGCGTTTGCACCGCTTCGAGCAGAAGTAGTACGTCTCGCCGTCATGGGTGAGACTTGGCCCGCTATCGTCGGTCCGCATTCCACAGACCGGGTCGCGGTACTGGCCCGGGGCACCAAGGCCACGTCGGTAGACGTACAGGAGGAATCCCGAGAGCGCGAACGCGATGATGTTGAGGTAGAAGGTGTAGTTGACCTCGAAGTACTTCTGTTCGGACGCCGTCTGACCCCCAGCGAGATTCGGGATAATGTCGAGCGCCGCGAACAGTTGCTCCATGAGGAAGCCGGTGAAGGCCATCGTCACGAAGAAGACGCCGAGGATGTACAACATGACCTTCCAGCCGTAGTACTTCCGGTAGACGTTCAGGACCGGAATCGTGATGAGATCGGCGTAGACGAACGCGATGACACCGGCGAAGCTGACACCGCCGCCCCACAACGCGACGGCGAACGGGACGTTGCCGATGCTCCCGACGAAGCTTATGACGGCAATTGCCACACCCATGATGGCGTTCTCGGCGCTGACGAGTAGTCCGTCTCCCTGGATGAACAGGGTGTTCCACACCCGCTGGGGGACGAAGACGATGACGAACCCTGAAATGAGAAAGCCCGCGATGACGTCCTTCCAGATCATCGACCACTCCTTGCGATACTGATTCCCGATTTTGTACCACCCGCCCCACGAGAGCAGTTCGTCGCGCCACCCGCCACTACTGGCGACTTCCTGCTGGTATGTCTCCATACAGCCCCTCGAGCAGAACTTCAGCGTCTCGCCCCCGTCAGTCACCAGCGAGTACTCGTCTTTGCCTTCCATTCCGCAGGTCGGGTCCTCAGTGATCCCTTGGTCGCGGTCGCGTTGATTCAGTTCCTGCCGGACTTGCTCAAACAGGTTCTCGGGGAGCGTCAGATGGACGAGCATTGCCATCACGGCGATGAGAATGACGCCGCCAAGGAGTTCGGCAACCAAAAACTCCCACCCGAGGAGGATGAGGATCATCAGCCCAAGTTCGACGATCAGGTTCGTCGAGGCGAACATGAATGCCAGAAAGTTCACCGCGTGGGCCCCCTTCTTGAACAGGCCCTTACTGATGGCGACGGCGCCGAAGCTACAGCCACTACTCGCGGCGCCGAACACTGTTGCCTTCGTGAGGCCCCTCAGGTCTCCCTCTCCGAGTACTTTGGCCATTCGCTCTTTCGAGACGTAGACTTGGACGAGGCTCGTGATGACGAGCCCCATGATGATCGCCCAAGTTGCCATCCAGAGGAACCCGACGCCGATCCGTAGCGACTCGAGAATTCCGTCGACGAGGGCGGCTTGCATATCTAAACCATCACAGTCATCTGTTTTGTTAGTTGCTCTTAAGAAACGGTGGTAGTCCGGTGGGGTAATTCTTGGATTCGAAGGTACTCCGTGTTATTAGCTGTGGTTAACCGTTCGAGGACTGCGTTCGCGCTCAACAGTTACTGTGCGCCACTGATCCGGTTCGCTGATTGTTGCTTGTTCTTTCGTAGAGAGGTCTCACAGAAGTGAGCGTAGTACCGCTGTTTCTCGCGCCATAGTCCCGTGCAGTGTTGACAGAGCGACTCTCCCTTTCGAATTGTAAGAGGAACCCGCTTGAATGAGAGGAGCGTATCTCTAGTCATGAGCACGACGACCACTCATCAGGACACGTACGAACCTGAATCCACGACCAGTGTGACGCACCTCGATGCGCTGGCACTGGCGGGCGCAGCAGCAGTCGTCTCTGCCATCGTGATGCTCCTCCTCGGTGTCTTCGGAGCGGTCGGCGTCTACGAGGGGGCAGTCGAGGCGATGGAACAGTGGCACCTGTTCTTCGAGCCGACCGTCGTCGGGACGGTGGCTGGCATGGTCGAAGCAGCGGTGATCAGCTTCGTCGTGATGTACGCATTCGCATGGCTGTACAACGCCTTTGCGCGCTGAATCGAGGAATCAAGCCATGTACGTCACCGACAAAGCGGAAATCGTCATCGACGCCTCGCCCAAAGAAATCTGGGAGTACGTAACAGACCCCGTCCACTGGACGGCATCGAACCCCGAAGAACACTACGGACTCGAGTACGACACACCTGATAATCGTCCGCGCGAGGGTGCGACATTTCACCAAGCGGAAGAAGTCGCTGGGATGTACGCCGACCTGCACGGCCGCTTCCAGTACATCGATCATCCACACGTGGCGGTCTGGACTGGGACAGCGTACTATCCGGTTCTTCGTGGGCTTGTCACCGTTCGAATCCCCGAAGGTGGTACGATTCGGCTCGAAGAGACCGAGGATGGAACCCGGATGTCACACGCCGTCTGGATGGACTTCCCGAACAACCATCGGGGCCGGTTGCTAAAACGGCTCTTCACCACCGTTCTCGACGGGAAGGCCAAGCTCTACGATCACACCAACAAGGAGCTCGTCTTCTTCAAGGAACGCATCGAGTCGACAGCACATGAGCCGCCAAAACCGAGGGGCGAGAGTCCGTAGCAACATCAACGCACACATCCAACTATGTACACCGATATCCTCATCCCGACCGATGGAAGCGATAACGTCGAGCCTTCAATCCAGTGTGGACTTGACCTCGCTCGCCGATACGACGCAACCGTCCACGCCCTCCACGTCGTCGACAGTTCGCCGATCGAACGGAGGCTGGAACTGACCGCGTTGGAACCCGACCTGGAGACGCTACCGGACACGTGGTATGACGCTGGCGATGCCGCCACCCAGCAGATCGCAACTCGAGCCGCAGAACGTGGCCTCGAAGCGGTAACTGAGGTTCGCCGTGGCATTCCTGCGCGAGAAATTCGCTCCTACATCACCGACACCGGGATCGACCTGATTTGTATGGGGACACGGGGAAATACTGGCCTCGACCGAGTCCTGCTCGGCAGTGTAACGACCCGAATCGTCCGTACTGTCGATATCCCCGTGCTCAGTGTCAAAGCGAAGCAGGAGCTATCAGAATCCGAGATCCAGGGAGGCTTTGAGAATATTCTCGTCCCGACTGACGGGAGTAAGCCCGCACGAGAGGCAGTCACGCACGCTCTTGATTTGGCTCGGACGTACGATGCAACACTTCATGCTCTCTACGTTGTGGATAGAGGTGCCTACGCGTCTCGTCCGGGATGGACGTGGGACGAACTGCAACAAGTACTGGAGCAAAACGGAGAGGCTGTCGTAGAAGATGTCCAGTCCCGGGCAGCTGCCGACGGTATTTCAGTTGCTGCTGAGATCACCCACGGCGTTCCTCATCAGGCAATAGGGGAATACTGCGATCAACACGAGACCGATCTCATCGTGATGGGAACACATGGACGATCCGGTCTTTCGCGACGCCTCATCGGGAGTGTGACCGAACGGGTTCTCTGGAACTCGGATGAGCCGGTTTTGACTATTCGAGGAGTATAGACGCGACTTGAGCTACCGGCGAAGCGAGATGAGGAGGACCACGAATCCGAGACCGATGGCGACCGATTCGATGATGTGGACAAGAGCGAGATCGAGCCCCCCGAACTCGAACAGTACTCCTTCGATGAACACACCGAGTGTGATGATTCCAAAGCCAATTGCAGCGTTTCGCATATAGTACGTCCCCGTTCGTCGATACGCCTCGAAACTGTAGTACGTGATCAGAATACCGAGTGCGAGTACGAGCGTGCGGACGACTAGGAGAATAGCTGTTGTCGTATCCACCATTCACTTACTCCTCCAATTTCTTCGAGTCGCGTCCGTACAGAGCGTACAGGATCGTGAGCATACCAATCGCGACGATGGCCGTTGCCACTGTTCCCGCATCACGGAAGGTCAGGCCAACCACGTCGAACAAGATTCCTTCGACGATCGCGCCGAAGCTGATGGTGGCGAAACCAACCGCAAGGTACAGCATAGATTGGCTGTTACTACGCCGATATCCTCGATAGGCCTGATAGGCGATCAGGAATCCCAGAACCATTGTAACGAGCTTTGCGACGATGAGTCCAGGGTGCATAGTTATTCGTTCCTCATTGTGTCCCAGATACGCGTAAAGCGGTCGGCGGCGTCTTCACGGAGTTCGATGCGAACGTCGAAGCCAGTCTCGAGGAGTTGGATGTCGACGCGTTTGAGTCGGGCCTCATATTCGCTGTAGTGGTGACCGTCTGGATCGACATGTGTTCGCTCGATAAGCAGGTCATACTCCAGTAATGTGTTGACCCGTCTGGAAACCGTCGAGACAGACATATCGCACACTTCGCTGAGTTCCTTCGCAGACATCTGTTTTCGGCGAGTCGCCTCGAGGATGGCGCGTGCGTAGTCGTCGTCAAGGATTTCGAGGACCCCCGAGATGTCTCGCTCCTCACTCACAGTCCGTGTTGTTGTGAACGGGTATATAAAGAAACGCCGATTTGCTGACCCAGCAAATCTGCTTTCCGAACTATATCCCCCGAGTGTGTATGTTCAAATGTAAGGTGGCCGATGTCATGACCGACTCACTCACGCGTCGACGGATGCTCCAGCTGACTGGCGGTGCGGCAGTCGTTGGCCTCGCCGGTTGCACCGGGACACAGAACAACGACGACGGGGCGGCAAACGGATCACCGACTGAGAGTGGCCACGACGAGACCTCTACGGAATCTGGTCACAGTGACGACGAGGATAGTCACGACGAAGCGGTCGGGGCGCCATCCGATACGGCCGAGGTGAATATGCTCACCCAAGACGGGGGCTACCACTTCGAGCCTCACGTCGTGCGGGTGAACGTCGGTGGGACCGTGACCTGGCACAACGAGAGCGGGAGTCACTCGACGACCGCGTACCACTCCGACAACGACCAGCCCCAGCTCGTTCCCGACGGAGCGGCGTCTTGGGACAGTGGCATCGTCTCTGAACAGGGGGCAACGTTCGAACACACGTTCGAAACCGAGGGGGTCTACCACTACTACTGCACGCCCCACGAGAGCCTCGGGATGATCGGGAGTGTCATCGTCGGTGAACCGGATCCTCACGAGCAGGTCGCCCTCGAGGATCCGCCGGCCGACAAGCCCGATCGGGTCCGCGAGAAGCTCGAAGAACTGAACGGGATGAGTCGGACAGCCCTCGGCGACGACCACTAATCACTCCTGGAAGTTTTTCAGCAGCGCGTCTCCTCCTACCGTACGAGTAGGTTGTACCCGATATGGAGTACCGCGAGGCCGAGATATCCAAGAATGAGTACCGCTAGAGTTCGTCGCGAGAGCGACGGGAAGCCGATCTCGTCGGTACCGTGAATCCGCTCGCCGAGCGCGTACGCGAACCGTCCGGCAAGGAGTGCGAACGGCAGGTGAACGAACAGCAGCGGGAGCACGAGCGAGTCGAACTGGGCTGTCGCCTCGAGACGTGACAGGTATTCGAGTTTGAGCAACAGTTCGAGGAAGGCGACCGTCAGACCGGAGGCCACGGTTGCGAGTAGTCCCTCGGTTTTCGAGAGGAGTTGGCCTTGCCAGTAGCTCCAGCCGTAGAAAACGAGTATAAGGGGGATGAGACGGACGAACGCCTCCTCGATGAGCCCGACCAGAAGTGTCCACGTGGCCGCGGTCGTCATCTGAAGTAGGGCGAGTTCGAACTGAGAGGCACTCCACACTCCGATACCGGTCACGACGCTACTTACGACAGTCAATCCCACCAGTGACCGGTAGTGTGACGGCATGGGTGACAACGACCGTTTCATACGTGAGAGTGCAGTCAAAATAGGCGTACCCGTTCGAAGCCCGCACTGCAAAGAGCTTTTATTACCCTCCACATGTTACTCACTCACACGAATACTAACCGTAGCCGCTCACCATACTGCTATGCCACCCGACGAACCTGCTTCCGTCTCTCGGTCGGCTGATAGGGAGCACGACGTAATCGGCCGGATTGAAGAGAGAGTTCTGTCGCGTCGGGCGTTTCTTGCCGGACTCGGCCTGGGGAGCGTTGGGGGTGCCGGTGCGGTTTTCGGTCTCACGCGAGCGGGGGAGGGATTTCAGTCGCTGGCGACACTCGCTGGTGGGGCCACACTTCCCGAAACAACACGGTACTATCTCCCAGCAGTCGACGGCTCCGATAGCGGCCTCATGGTCCCGGTGACATTCGAGTTCACGGACGGAGAGGGCGAGTTGTTCGTGAACCTGAATGGGATCGAAGTCCGCCACGATCTCCAGCTCGCGCTCCGTGAAGCGATTGCGACGGCCACGCGGCTCACCGACAGCTCGCTTGCCGGAACGGCGACGCACGTCACGTTCGATTCTCCCACGGACAGTGTGCTCGCGCTTCGCGGGAAGAGTTGGGAAGCAGGACTCACGGTCACCCTCGTCGCCAGCCTCCGCCAGCAGTCACTCACACCGGAGACGCTCATCACGGGAATCGTCGACGACGAGGGAGCGTTGCTTCCCGTTGGGGAGATCGAGACGAAAGCCCGTGCAGCACGAGCACTCGATGCACAGGTGCTGGTCATCCCGGCAGACGAACCGACAGAAGTAGCTGTTTCGGGGCTCCATATCGTCAGAGTCCACTCGATATCGGAGGCACTTAACCGGATTCTGTGATCGAAGCCCTCCGCGACACCTGGATGAAGTGTGTGCAGTGACTGGCTCTTCCGATTGTTCGGAGCCAACAATTCAAGGGCTGGGTGAGCGTAGCTCACATCATGGACGATACTGATCCTTTCGACGCGATACGTGAATTCGAGTTCGACGGGGACGCCTATCAAATGGCGGATCTCACCGCTCTCGAAGAGGCCGGCCTCTGCGAACTGGACCGCCTTCCGGTCAGCATCCGGGTCCTCCTCGAATCCGTCCTTCGGAACGTCGACGATGACACCATTACGGCCGAGGACGTTCGAAACGTCGCTTCGTGGCAGCCTGACGTGCCGGATGTCGAACTTCCGTTCACGCCGTCGCGGGTCGTCCTCCAGGACCTCACTGGTGTCCCCGCTGTCGTCGACCTTGCGGCACTCCGCTCGGCGGTTGAGCGCAAGGGCGAGGATCCAACCCTCGTCGAGCCGGAGATCCCGTGCGATCTCGTCATCGACCACAGCGTTCAGGTCGACTACTTCGGCTCTGAGGACGCGTACGAGAAGAACGTCGAACTGGAGTACGAGCGCAACGGCGAACGCTATCGAGCGCTCAAGTGGGCCCAACAGGCCTTCGACGACTTCCGCGTCGTGCCGCCGGGAACGGGGATCGTCCACCAGGTAAACCTTGAGTATCTCGGTCAGGTCGTCCACGCCCGCGAACATGATGGCGAGCAGTGGCTGCTCCCCGACACCCTCGTCGGAACTGATAGCCACACGCCGATGATCGGTGGTATCGGCGTCGTCGGCTGGGGCGTTGGCGGCATCGAGGCGGAAGCCGCGATGCTCGGCCAGCCCATCACGATGAAGCTCCCCGAGGTCGTCGGCGTCCGACTCACGGGCGACCTCCCCGAGGGCGCGACCGCGACCGACCTCGTGCTCCACGTCACGGAGCAGCTCCGCGAGGTCGGGGTTGTCGACCGCTTCGTTGAGTTCTTCGGACCGGGCGTGTCGAACCTCACTGTTCCGGACCGGGCGACCATCGCGAACATGGCGCCCGAACAGGGTTCGACCATCTCGATGTTCGGGGTGGACGAGGCGACTCTCGATTATCTCGAGCTTACGGGACGCGACGAGAAGCACATCGAACTGGTCCGTGAATATCTCGACGCTCAAGGGTTGTTCGGCGAGCAGAGTCCCGAATACACCGAAACGGTCGAACTCGATCTCTCGACGATTACGCCCAGTCTCGCCGGGCCGAAGCGGCCTCAGGACCGCGTCCCGATGGACGACATGAAGACGCACTTCCGTGGATTGGTCCACGGTGAACTCGAAAACGAATTGGACGAAATCGACGAGGATGCGCTCACCCGATGGCTTGGCGAAAGCAGCGCTGCCGATGACCGACCGGACCCCGACCTTCCGGAGACGGACGTCGGCGACCTCGACAAACTGGTCGAAGTCGACGTACACGGCGAAACGACTGAAATCGGCCACGGGAGCGTCGTAGTTAGCGCCATCACCAGCTGTACGAACACGTCGAACCCTTCGGTGATGCTCGCGGCGGGTCTACTCGCTCGCAACGCTGTCGAGCATGGGCTTGACGTCCCCGCGTACGTTAAGACGAGTCTCGCTCCGGGAAGTCGCGTTGTCACCCAATATCTCGAGGAATCGGGCCTCCTTCCGTATCTCGAAGATCTCGGCTACAACGTTGTCGGCTACGGCTGTACGACCTGTATCGGGAATGCCGGACCACTGCCCGAGCCGATCGAACGCGCGATCGACGCCGAAGACCTCTGGACGACGAGTGTCCTCTCGGGCAATCGCAACTTCGAGGCGCGAATCCACCCGAAGATCCGGGCGAACTACCTCGCCAGTCCGCCGCTCGTGGTCGCCTACGGCCTCGCCGGCCGCATGGACATTGACCTCGAACACGACCCGCTCGGAACGGACGCTGACGGCGACCCGGTCTATCTCGCAGACATTTGGCCTACCCCCGAGGAGATTCATACGGCGGTTCACGATAGCGTTGACTCGTCGATGTTCGAGGAGAAGTACGCCGAGGTGTTCGAGGGGGACGAACACTGGGAGGCGCTTGATGCGCCGACCGGTGACGTCTACGAGTGGGATAATTCTTCGACGTATATCCGAGAGCCGCCGTTTTTCAAGGACTTCCCGCTGGAGAAACCTGACGTGGCGGACGTTGAAGACGCCCGCACGCTCCTGTTGCTCGGTGACACGGTCACCACGGACCACATCAGTCCTGCCGGACCGTTCAGTCGCGAGCAACCGGCTGGGGAATGGCTCGTCGAGCGCGGTGTCGAACCGCACGAGTTCAACACGTACGGTGCTCGGCGAGGGAATCACGAGGTGATGATGCGCGGGACGTTTGCGAACGTCCGTATCGAGAATCAGATGCTCGACGACGTCGAAGGTGGCTACACGATTCACAACCCCACGGACGAACAGACGACGGTCTTCGAGGCCAGTCGTCGCTACCGCGAGAACGACACGCCGCTTGTCGTGTTCGCTGGCGAGGAACTCGGAACGGGATCGAGTCGTGACTGGGCCGCGAAGGGGACGGATCTGTTGGGAGTCCGTGCTACCATCGCCGAAAGTTACGAACGAATCTTTCGCGACAACCTCGTCGGTATGGGTGTCCTCCCGCTGCAGTTCCAAGAGGGAGACTCGTGGGAGTCACTCGGCCTCGACGGCTCGGAGATCATCGCGATCCGTGGCCTTGACGACGGGTTGGACGTGAACGACGAGCTTACCGTCCTCGCAGAACGGGCTGATGGATCGACCGTCGAATTCCCGGTTACTGCCCAGGTCGGTACGCCTGCAGCCGTTCGATACGTCGAGAACGGGGGCATCCTCCACCTCGTCCTTCGACGGCTACTCTCGCAAAAATAGGGGCACTTCCCCGTTTCTCCGCTCGAACTCGAGACAGCTCGAGGATTGCCGGATGTGATACACTACGACGCCGGCTCCTACTCCAAAAACAATGGCACATCCTCACGTGAATCGGCGGGGAGACGCATCTTTATATAATTCCCACAAATCAGTCTACAGTATGTCATCACAAGAAGTCCAACTACAAAGCTCAATTGGCGGATTTACGGCGAGCGGGAAGCTTCACACCCTGAGCGTCTGGTTCATCCTTGCACTACGACTGATGATGGGGATCGCGTTCTTCCAGAGTGGTGTAGATAAAGTTCTCTCTGGCGAGTTCAGCGCTGGAGGCTATCTAACGGGGGCTGTCCCGAACAATGGGAGTCCACTCGCAGATCTGTTCGTCGCGATGGGGAACACGCCGTGGTTCGTTGAGTTCGTGAATATTGCAGTGCCGTGGGGTGAGGTGTTAATCGGCCTTGGGCTGTTATTCGGCGCTCTCACCCGATTCGCCGCGTTCTGGGGAGCGTTCATGATGCTCTTATTTTACTTCGGGAACTGGGACATCGCGCACGGCTACATTAACGGCGATTTCGCGTATATGCTTGTCTTCCTTTCAGTTGCAGCGTTCGGTGCAGGTCGGATACTTGGCCTTGACGCGTATATCGAACAGTACGAGGTAGGGGGCGTTCCACTTGTAGAACGGTATCCCTGGGCCCGTTACCTTCTCGGATAAGTTATTGTATCCGGTGGAGAAATCTATAGACTGACTCGGAATATTGGTAGGGCGTCGGCGGTCGATTTGTCTATTACCGACCCTACAGCCGGGGGATGGGCGCTAATCGTTATTGTCGTTATTTATTGGTTAATTTATCTATATTTCTCCCCTGATAGCTGGCGCGAGTGGGTCGGGGCAGGTGTGGTGCAAGCGTTTATCATCGCGTTGTATGCGGAGATGTACGGATTTTCGCTCACGATCTATCTGCTAGTCCGATTTTTCGGACTCAATCAGCTAGGTCCACACTGCTTCTCGGTGAACGCGCATAGAGGCGAAGTTCTACAGGCCAGATAGAAGGGACTCCCGAGCGTACAGCAAATACGACACATATGGATCTAACCGGGGGATTAGGTAGTTTTCTCCGAAGCGCTCGCGCAAATGCGACAGTCGCTTGGTTACTGTTGTTCGGTGTTGGGTCTATTGCTGCGGTTTCCGTAGTGGTTGGAGATCTCTTGTGGGCAGGGTTTGCGCTAGCGATCATTGCCATTGCCTTGGTCCCCCCAGCCACGTTTCGAGCCGGGCGTGTTATGCTGCCGTGGGAAGTACTCGCCCTCGTAACGTTTCCGCTTGCCGGCCGAGTTCTCGCCTCAGGAGGAATGACACAGCTGCTCGCATCCCATGTTGCGATTGCGGCACTTGCACTTATCGTCGCTGTGGAGTTACATGTATTCACGCCAGTCCGGATGACTGACTGGTTCGCCGTCGCATTCGTAATCGTCACCACGCTCGCGACGGCTGGGCTCTGGGCGGTCGTTCAGTGGGTATCTGACGTAATTCTCGGAACGCAGCTCATCCCGAACCTCCGGATACTCATGATTCACTTTACCGGGGCGACGATTGCAGGTTTCGGCGCTGGAATCCTATTCACGTACTACTTCCGCCGAACCAGTACCGTCCATCACCGGTGTTGCCCAGGATTTGATCTTCGAGACCAGCCAGTCGCGCCAGCTTATCCTTCCGTAAAGTTCCGAGACCGTATTGGCATCTCCAAGCAGCGTGAACATCAAGTCGTCCGCATCCTCCAGTTATCACTCGCCGGGTTCTTCGTGATTGGGCTCAGCCAGGGTGATCTGAGTGTTATTGTCAACAGCAGCCTTGCATTTTTTGTGACGCAGTTACCGGCGGTTCTTGAACGTGACTATCACCTGTCGATGGACTCGGGTTTAGTACTCTGGATTACAGCTGCAGTCTTTGTCCACGCCGTTGGAGCACTCGGACCGTATCAGACGGT
The DNA here is from genome assembly GCF_031626495.1 of Natrinema sp. 1APR25-10V2. Lineage (NCBI taxonomy): Archaea > Methanobacteriati > Methanobacteriota > Halobacteria > Halobacteriales > Natrialbaceae > Natrinema > Natrinema sp. 1APR25-10V2. The sequence continues at coordinate 84,666 of NZ_JAMQOJ010000009.1, read as the reverse complement.
CTGGTGGTGGGACAACGTCGCGCACGCACTCTCTGCGTCGGTCGTCGCAGCTGTCGGATACACAACGGTACGGGCTGTCAGTATCTATTCAAGCGAAGTCTCAATCCCACCGCGGCTACTTGCCATCTTTGTTCTCCTGTTTGTCGTTGCTGCCGGTGTGTTCTGGGAGGTGATTGAGTTTCTCGCAGGTCATTTAGCCATACTCGTCGGATTTGACGGTGTTCTCATCCAATACGGGGTCACAGACACCGTACTCGACATCGTCTTCGACATCATCGGTGGTCTGATAGTTGCGACGTGGGGGGCAGCCTATCTGTCGGTCCCAATTCGTGACTTAACGGATTGGCTTGACCGCCAATAATAACGTCAGATCGTCGGGTCTACTACCTACTATTACCTAGGAGACAAGAAAGGACATCAGGGTGTACGCCTAGTATTACAGCATGAAGCTCTCGAGACAAACGATGGCCTCAAACCCGCTCGATCAGCGCTGCAACCACTGTGGCCTTCCGTTCCCCATGCCCCCGATTATCGAAGAGGTCGACGGGACAACGCATGCCTTTTGTTCGAGGATGTGCCGCGATGCCTATCTCGATCATCAGTCTAGTGAGCCAGTTTATCACGGATTGGAACGAGTAAAAACAGGAGTCGCCGGACTCGATACCCAGCTACCGGAATCGCTCCCCCGAAACGCATGCGTTTTAGTCACGAATGCGCCCGGATCTCGGTGGGAGGCACTTGCTGCGGAACTCATCTGGCGAACGCTTAGACGGGACGAGCCAGCTATCGTTGTGACGTTCCAGGAACCTCCAATTTCTGTCGTTCAACAGTTACTCACTCTCGAGTGGAACGTAATCCCGTATCTCGAAGCCGGTCTCCTCCGTATCGTTGATTGCTTCACGTACCGAGTCTCTGCATACGACCGGACTGTGAGCCGGTTCACGGACTGGAATAGCTACCTGTACAAGGTTGTCAATAGTACGACGACACGTCTATCAGACCTCAACACTATGGAGGGGGTGCACTCACGGATTGACTCCATCGCCGAAGATTTAGAAATGCGAGGACAGGGTATCGTACTGATTGATTCACTCTATGAGCTCGGAACTCTCACGCAATCCGTTCACGCACACACGTTCGTGAAGGATATTCGCGCCGACCTCTCAAAAGGGCGGTTCGTCCCCGTGTTCGGTGGTGCGTCTACAACCGTCGACGATGAGTTTCCCCACAGTATGGCGTATCTCTTCGATGGTCTCATCGAACTATCTCTCTGGCAAACCCCCTCATCTCCCCATTTCCAAAAGCAGGTCTGCATCCCACAGATGCAAGGTGCAATGACCTCCCCTCAATGGATCCCATTTGAATATGAACCCCAACGTGGGATGGTCTTACTCAACCCAAACGATGAAATGACTCCGTCGATCCCATCCCCCATTAGTGAGCCGTCCATCCACCGTCGACAGGAATTGCAGCGCCCGTAATGTAAGATGCTTCATCAGACGCGAGAAACGCGGCGATACCACCGATTTCATCGGGTTGGGCGACTCGCCCTATCGGCGTTTCACCCCGAACAAAATCGTAGAACTGCTCCTGACCGAGATACTCCTCAACCATCGCGGTCTCGACGAATCCTGGACAGATTACATTGGCCCGGACACCGTCACTCGCATAGTCGATAGCAATGGTTCGAGTCAGGTTCACAACACCGCCTTTCGCAGCAGAATAGGCTGGTGCGCCGGGCCCTCCGACCAGGCCGAAGATGGATGCGACGTTCACAATCGACCCGTCTGACTCAACGAGATGCGGCAACGCTGCCTTCGATCCGTACATGACGCCATCGAGGTTGACTTGTAGTACCTGTTGCCAATCGTCGACAGACATTTCACCGAGAGGGGCGGCCTGACCGATACCAGCGTTGTTGACGATGACGTCAAGACTACCGTAGTTATCGACAGTGGATTCCACGAGATCGTCCACCTGTTCGTAGTTAGCGACATCACACTGGAAGAACGTACAGCCAAGATCCGTTGCAGTTTCTTGTCCGACGTCTTCCCGGCGACCTGCGATAACCACGTTTGCGCCCCAATCGAGATACTTCTCTGCGATAGCGCGCCCAATCCCACTCGTTCCGCCGGTGACTATTGCAGTCTTGCTGTCGAGCATCACACGAGCCAGTTCAACCGGTGTATCCAAAAAATGACTGGCGCTAACACGATACACGCCTCTGTTTCAAACCCGTTCTTGCTACCATTACGAATCGCTAGGTTCTCTATCTAACTCAAGCTTATCACTCGGTCTAGTACGACCTGGGGGTTTCGGCGTCGCAGTAGTAGACTCCGTCGCCCTCGCAATGGAGAGTGCGCTAGTAACAAGGCCGATGTGACTGAACGCCTGCGGGAAATTTCCGCGTTGCTCCCCAGTGGCTGGATCGATTTCTTCAGCGAACAGGCCTAGAGGGCCCGCATACGCGAGGACGTTTCGGTAGATACGAGTTGCCTCCTCAATGCGGCCGGAGAGGGCCAGCGCATCAACGAGCCAGAATGAACACAGAACGAACGCGCCTTCATCGCCGGGAACCCCGTCTGGACCATCATACCGGTAGACGAGTCCGTCGTCAGTCGTCAGCCGATCGATAATTGCATCTATGGTCCCCTGTACCCGTGAATCAGTAGCAGGGAGAAATCCGACAACGGGGATCAGCAGACTTGTCGCATCAAGGGCATCGTCAGCTTCAAACGAACGAACGAAACAACCTAGGTCCTGATCGTATCCCCGATCCAGAACAGCCTCCCTTATGTCCTCACGACGCGCTCGCCACCGCTGGACTGGACCCGCTACGTCCGTCTTCTCGACGATGTCGATACCCCTGTCGAGAGCCGCCCAGCACATCACTTTCGAGTAGACGAAGTGGCGCGGCTCACTTCGCACTTCCCAGATACCGAAGTCAGGTTCAGACCAGCCGTCGCAGACGTAGTTCAACAGCTTGCGAATGAACTCCCAATCTGTCGACGCCATCTCGTCACTCTGGACGATGGTTTCGTAGAACCCGAGCACTAGTTCACCGTACACGTCAAGTTGATGCTGATGGCGAGCAGCGTTTCCGACACGGACGGGTGTAGATTGCCGGTATCCATCCAAGTGATCGAGAGTCTCCTCCAGTGGCACGCTACCTCCGTGTAAGCCATATACTGGTGGGATTGTCGCGGGATCGTGTCTGCGACAGTGGTCAAGACAAAGCTGGAAGTACTTCTCTGCTTCTGCAGCATGCCCCATCTCGGATAGTGCTTGCACAGCGAATACTGCGTCCCGTATCCAATTGTATCGGTAGTCCCAGTTACGGACACCGCCGATTTCTTCTGGAAGCGAGGTTGTTGGGGCAGCACAGATGGCGCCAGTGTCTCTATGTGTGAGCAGTTTCAGCGTTAGTGTTGACCGGATTACAAGGTCGTGCCACTCGTTGTGAACGGGCGTACTCGACTGATCTTCGGCTTGATGGGTCCATTGCTTCCAGTAGCGGACGACTTCCTCTAGAACCTGCTGTGGGTTCTTCGGTTGCCACTTTTGGTCTACTCCGTACCCGAGAACGAACCATTCCGGATCGTCGACACCTATTGTCGCATTGACGTTCGCAGATGTCGATGATAACGGTAGTGGAATTGAACTCGAAAGTACGAGTTGGTCGACATTGGCCGTCGCAACGACCCCGTGATCTATTGTATCGATCGTCGGCTGGAGGCGGGCATAGTCAAACTGGGGTTTGAACTCAATGTCTAGTTCGACCGGACCGCTGTCACATGTAACCCGTCGGAAGATAGTTGAAGGCAGTACACCGTCGACGTCCGGGACAGGCATGAAGTCAGTCACTGTCACCTGCCCGGAATCGGTCCGAAACTCGGTCTGAAGAACGTTGGTGTCCTTGATGTACCCCTGCGTGGATTCGAACGATTCAGAGGGCGAGACTGAGAAGTGACCACCCTGCTCGCTATCGAGAAGTCGGGCGAATACACTCGGTGACTCGACGTGTGGGAAACAACACCAGTCGATCGCCCCATTGTTCCCAACCAACGCGACCGTCTCTAGGTTACCAATGGCGCCGTATGCTTCGAGTGGGGTGTAGTCCATAGTCCCAGATTGCGTCTACGTATAGAGCTGGTAGTACGATCCCCGGGCTAATTAAGCCAGATGCCCCGGAGGGATAGGCTATCGTGCCCGAGACCGTGTGCGCCTCTAGTTCACTTCGACATCGGTGATTCAGCGTGAACGACATCGGCGAGGCTCTCAAGTTGCGCAGCTACGTGCGTACTTTCACCCGCTAAGTGAACGACCAAGTCGTCAAACGTAATAATCCCGGCAAGCTCCCCGTCGTCTACTACCGGGACTCGTCGTATGTTCGCCTGGTTCATATGGTGGAGTAGACGCGGGACGCGTGCTTGCGACTCTATCGTCATAGGGTCCTTTGTCATCACATCGCTAACAGTGAGGTCTGCTCCTAATTCTCCTCCAAGGACGTTCGTCCCATGATCGTCTGTTAGAAGATGTATCGTGAGATCACGGTCAGTAATTATTCCAACGATCTCATTGTCCTCAGTAACGACGACATCACCTACGTTTTCATCGGCCATCATCTGAGCGGCTTTGCCTACTGCTGCATCGCTGGAGATACTTACTGCGTCTTTACGTGCAATTCGTCCCACTCGGAGGTCAACGTCAGAGCGCTCGGATGACATCGCTTCTACAGTACGGCACCCAGGTCGAAAAGTGTGGGGACCGTCCTCATATCTCCCTCGTCGGTTAGCATCAACGACCGGCTAAGCCCTCTAATATGCAAGGGAAATACTCCTGACCTCCGACACCGCTTCCCCGGGACGACTTTTATTAGTTACTCGCATGTTCTCTTTTACTATGTCGTCACAGGAAGTGGAACTGAAAAGTACGGTTGGCGGCTTCACTGCGAGCGGGAAACTTCACACACTGAGTGTCTGGTTCATCCTCGCCCTTCGGCTTATGATGGGGATCGCGTTCTTCCAGAGCGGGCTTGACAAGATCCTCTCCGGAGAATTTAGCGCTGGTGGTTACCTGACTGGAGCTGTCCCAAGCAACGGGAGTCCACTCGCCGATCTGTTCGTCATAATGGGGAACACGCCGTGGTTTGTTGATTTCGTGAATGTTGCAGTGCCGTGGGGTGAGGTACTCATTGGGCTCGGACTAATTGTCGGCGCGTTCACCCGTCTGGCTGCCTTTTGGGGAGCGTTCATGATGCTCCTCTTCTACTTCGGGAACTGGGACATCGCACACGGCTACATCAACGGGGACTTCGCGTACATGCTCGTTTTCCTCTCTGTCGCCGCTTTCGGCGCAGGACGTATCCTCGGTCTCGATGCGTATATTGAACAGTACAGGGTTGATGGTGTACCACTCGTGGAACGGTATCCCTGGACCCGATACATTCTCGGATGAGTTATTTACTCTGGTAGAGAATTGACCCATAGAATGTCTCTGAACGTCTTGATGGTTTCAACAATCGATTTTTCCGTTACTAACCCCGCAGCCTGGGGGCTCGCACTAATCGTTATCGTCGTGGTTTCCTGGTTCTTCTATCGGTATTTTGCTCCAGATAGCTGGCGAGAGTGGGTTGGCGCTGGGGTAGTACAGGCGTTCATCATTGCGTTGTACGCGGAGATGTACGGGTTTCCGCTCACGATCTACCTGTTAGTTCGATTTTTCGGGTTCGATCGCGAGTCCGCCAGCACGAATCTCTGGTCGACACTCGTCGGCTTCGGCGAGACTGGGATGCTGGTTTCGATGCTACTCGGCTATGCCGTGGCTCTCGTCGGCATCGGACTGTTTGCTCAAGGATGGCGGCAGGTCTATCGGGCTCGGCAGAATGATCGACTTGTCACGGACGGGCTGTACGGCTACGTACGTCATCCGCAGTACACCGGTTTGTTCATCGCCTTGTTCGGCGAAGGAATTATTCACTGGCCAACAGTGTTCTCTGTCGGTTTGTTCCCGTTTGTCGTCGTGGTCTTCACGTGGCTTGCGCGGAAGGAAGAGCGCGACATGGTCGACAAGTTCGGCGAGGACTACCAACTGTATCAGCAGAATGTCCCGATGTTCCTCCCGGATTGGGGTAAATGGCGAGAAGTTGTGGCCGAGTCCCGTAGCCACGATGGCCCCGACGGTCCGTAATGAGAGTTGTTCAAACAAGTTCGGGCTGATGGGAGCGTCTCTGCACGTGGATAACGGACTTCTTGTTGGGTGACGTAGACTCTCCATGGTTCCAATTGTTCCAAACATCCTCCTGACCGGTATCATCGTCGTGAGTACCGGATACACAGCCGCGAAAACGCTCGGAATCTGGCACCAGTATGAGGGAACGTACGGTCGATTACTTTTCGGAGTTCCGCTCGTAAGTTTACTGTTCGGGCTCGCTCATCTTGGAACACTTACACCGGTTCCGCACGATCTTCTCGTAACTGTCGAAACAGGTGCTATACTCGGTGTGACGGCTCTGATCGCTGGGTTGGGGTACATCCACCCTCGGCTGGGGTACTCGGGCGGTGACTTGCAATGAGTTCGGTGCTGCTCCTACTGATCCCGACACTCATCACTAGTGGTCTCGCAGTTCTTTGTTACGTGCTTCTCTATCAGGACACGGTTCTGGTAATTCAGCGTGCCTTCTTTTTTAGAGTCGGCGTCGGCGCCTCTATCTCTGCGGTGATCGGTGTGGGTGCATTGCTAACCGAGTCAGTCCCGACGCATCTACTCCACGCCGTCTTTGCAGTATCAGTAGCTATGGCGGTTCATGCGGTAAGCGATGGCCTTCATCCAGATACCGAACCGTGGTTTTACTCGCTCTTCCGACCCTAACTGCTGATTCACGCAACTCCCACTGTCGTACTCTGTCGATACCGAAGACGATGGGTGAGAAGCTGCATCACCGATACAACTCTCATCATACTAGAAAGAGGAATCGGAGATCGGACTCTCACCGTTCGGTATCGAAGTATACTCCCACTGATCGGTCGCTGCTTGATAGACGCGCTGGAGTACCTTCCGTTTCCCGAAGATTTGAACGAATAACCGTGGATGTCGTGCGAGCTGTATCAATACGTCCCGCGGCGAGCGATCGACAGCTTCGATGTCCATTCCAGAGCCGGCTTGAATTGCTTTACCGAGGATCTGTGGCTGCCGTGTCTCGGTGAAGTATCGAATAACCGTTGCCAGCAGGTATTCAGGTTTCATTTCCCGATACAGCTGTTCCGGATATGCTTCCAATCGATCCTCAGCCGCCAGTTCCGCTGCGAGATACGACGATTGAATAGCCTGTGAGATTCCTTTTCCCGTAAGCCGGTTTGCAATCCCGGCAGCATCACCGACACGCACAATAGAGTGGTCGGGGTGATAGGTTCGCTGGGGATCGAGACTTGGGCCTTCCGGGATAATCGCGACGTTTGTCCGTTCCTGTGTCGGCGTGGGCCATCCATTGCGCTCACAGGCGCGTTTGAACGCTGCCATGTAGTCGTCCGGGCGGTCACTGACAGCCCATCCGATTCCAACGTTGGCGCGATTCGGTGTTTTCGTGAACGCCCACGTGTATCCGGTGTAGTTTTCGAGTATAATCCGGCTGTTGGGGTATACGTCGCTGAAGTCCCCCACGACATCGGCGTTGAGTGCGACGAGGTATCCGGAGTATTCGCCGGTCGATCGGAGTGCCTTGCTGGTAAGCGAGGGTTGGCCAGTGGCGTCGACGACAACATCGTACCCGTCTGCGAACTCGAATAACTCAGCCGGTGTGATCGACTGATTCTCGTTGACGTCTACCCCTCTCTGTGCGAGGCGGTCTGCCCACGATTGTTCGACGACGTTACGATCGGTGATGTAGGCGTCCGATGCAGTGAACCTCCCGCGTCCAGTGCACTGACGACCCGGCTGGACGCCATCGTACACCTCGACTTCCATCTCTGGAAGCGGATTAATGAACCCGTTTTCTGCGGTCTTCTCGAGGGGGATTGCAGAGGCGGCGGTCATCGCTTCGCCACAGTTGACGCGTTTCTCGTTGTACGTCTGACGTTCGTAGAGCTCGACATCAAATCCAGCGCTATGAAGCCCCTCTGCAGCCGCTAATCCGGCCATTGCGCCACCCAGTACCGCAACTGTCGGTGTCTGATTCATCGTATCGGCAGTCGTAGGAACGTCCGGTGATCGAGGGACCAGCTATTGCATTGTCTCAGAGGTACACTATCAGCGATCATAGCGACGGCTGGGTACTGCTCTGAGGCGGAGGCGACTACTGTGGTGTATTGGTTTGAAATCATCCGTTTTCCTATCATCCTGATATTAGACTCCGAGCATCATCCGTAGCGTCCCACGGACACCCATCGGAAGCCCAATCGCTCCGATGAAAAACGTCATGAGCCACCACCAGGTATGATTCATCTCGTCTTTCGCGTCCGCAAGGTACCAGACGATTCCGCCGGTCACGAGGAGTTTCAGGACGAACGTCGACCCAGAGAAGCCAGTCACCTGATACACGAAGTTCGTGATGACCAGCTTCGGCGAGTAGCCGAGGAATGTGACGCCGATGAGGTTCTGTGCGGCGTCCCACGTCTGTCCGAAGACGGCCAGCAGGAAGAGTGGGTGTCGGAGCTGTGTGCCGTCGACGAAGTTCGTCCCCCAGTAGTAGAGAGCAGCCACGCCGAGGGCGATCCCCGTCGTTGCGACGGGAACCCACAGGCGGAGCGGGGCCGCCGTCGAGAGTCCGTGCCAGAGCGCCCGTCCGACGGCGCCGACTGCCCAGACTGTCCCGATGACTCCGACCGTCGCCGGAATGGACCCGATGCCCCTATCGCGCACGAGTGCGCCAGCGCCGAGCGCGAAGACGGTGACGCCTGTGACGACGAAATAGATCGACGGGGTGATGAACCAAACTGCGTAGTCACCGAGCAGTCCGATGTCCTCGAGCGCACGCATCGCCCCGCCGGCGACGATTATCGGTGCGAATCCGTATGCGAGTCGCGCGTCGAACGTGACATCGAGGTGGTCGAGATACGCTCGGAGGCCGGGAAGGCTGTACACGACCGCAGCGAGATAGGTCGCCGTGTTCACGGCAGTATACCCCCGGACGGCCCGTATCCCCTCGTGCGCGACAGGCTGGCCAGCGGCGTCTGCGACGACCGGCCCCCAGAGATACTGCCAGACGAACCGATCGTAGACGAGCGTCGGGAATGCGAGGAGCGCTGCACCGACGAGGACGACCGGGGCAAGCAGATACAGCGCCCACCATTCGCGAGTCCCCGTGTCGGGGAGTACGGTTTCGACGCGCTGCGTGACGGTGCTCACGACTCGTTCACCTCGACTCGCCACGTTGTGCTCTTCGAGCGACCCCACTGTTCGAGCGAGACGTCGGTGAGGTCGTCCTGAAGTTGGCTCAGATACTGTGCGACGGCTTTCGGCGATCCGTCGAGGTCGCTGGCGATGTCACGAGCCCGAAGGTAGGTGGGCTCAGTATCGGCCTTCTCGACGAGGTACGCGTGCACCGTACGACGGGAAACGTTGGACATGATGGAATGGACCGATGCGTGATTAGCGGAGCCAGCCGAGCAGTTTGTAGTCGTGGTCCGGGGTGTACTGCCGGAATAGCAGACTGTTCGACAGCACCGAGACACTGGAAAAGGCCATCGCAGCAGCCGCGAGCACGGGCTGGAGCAGACCGAGTGACGCCAGCGGAATCATCGCCGTGTTGTACCCAAGCGCCCAGACGAGGTTCTGCTTGATTTTCTGGAGCGTCGCGTCGGAGATGCGAATGGCCTTCACGACGTCTAACGGGTCGTCACGCATTAGCGTCACGTCAGCGGCCTCGATGGCGACGTCCGTCCCGCTCCCAATCGCGGTGCCGACGTGTGCGACGGCGAGCGCGGGCGCGTCGTTGACGCCGTCGCCGACCATCATCGCCTGCCGGCCCTCGTCCTGGATGGACTCGACGGCTTCTGACTTGTCCTCAGGGAGGACCTCGGCCCGGACGTTCTCCGGGTCGATGCCGACCTGTTCGGCGACCGCGCGGGCGGTCCGCTCGTTGTCACCGGTGATCATCATGACGTCGACGCCGCGCTCCCGAAGCGCAGCGACGGCCTCTTTCGCACTTTCCTTGACCGTGTCGGCGTCGGCGACAACACCGACCAATTCGTCCTCGTACGCGACGAGCATCGCCGTCTTGCCTTCGTTTTCGAGCCGCTCCATCGTCTCCTCAGCGGGCGACGGGTCGATTCCTTCGTCGCGCAGGAGCTTCCGGTTCCCGACGAGCACCTCGCTTCCCCCGACGGTCGCTCGGATGCCGTGTCCCGGCACGTTCTCGAAGTCATCCGGCTCAGTAACGTCAATGCCGCGCTCCTTAGCGCCCTCGACGATGGCCTGAGCAAGCGGATGTTCACTTCCGCTCTCGGCAGTGGCGGCGAGCCGCAACACATCGTCCTCGTCGAGACGATCGCGTGCGGTTAGCGCTCCACCGTCGGGTGCTGGGCCGCCACCGTCAGTGACGGGTTGGCCCTCGACATCGAAGATGACGACGTCGGTCAGTTCCATCTCGCCTTCCGTCAGGGTCCCCGTCTTGTCGAAGACGACGGTGTCGACGTCCTTCGCGCGTTCAAGGATGTCACCGCCCTTGAACAGGACGCCATTCTGCGCACCGATCGTCGTGCCGACCATTGTCGCCGCGGGCGTCGCCAGCCCCAGCGCACAGGGACAGGCAATGAGGACCGCGGAAGCGAACACGACGACGGTAAACTCGAAGACCGTGACCGTGCCGCCTGCCACTTCAGGACCACCGGCGACGGGGCTCCAGAGCGGCAGCCACTCGACGAACCCCGCGAGGGCCTCGGGGAAGAGGAACCACAGGGCACCCCACAGGAGTGCGTTCCCGATGACAGCGGGGACGAAGTACGCCGAGATGCGGTCGGCGAGATTCTGGATGTCGGGTTGGCGCGACTGAGCTTCCTTGACGGTCTCGACGATCTGCTGGAGGGCGGTGTCCTCACCGACCTTCGTCGCCTCGACAGTGAGGACGCCGTTTTCGTTGACGGTCGAACCGACGACCTCGTCGCCTTCGCCCTTCTCGACGGGGACTGACTCACCCGTAACCATCGACTCGTCGACGGCAGATTGGCCGTCGACCACGACGCCGTCCGTGGGGATCCTCTCACCGGGTCGAACTTTCATCCGGTCGCCGACCTCAACATCTTCGAGGGGGACATCGCGCTCGTTCCCGTCCTCGTCAACGAGGGTCGCCGTCTCTGCCTCCATCTCGAGGAGCTTCCGGAGCGCCTCACCAGCCTGGCCTTTCGACCTGGCTTCGAGGTAGTTCCCGAGCGTGATGAACACCAGGATGAGCGCGGCCGTGTCGAAGTACAGACCACCGGCGATGAGGCCAAGTAGGACGACCACACTGTAGAGATACGCAGTGGACGACCCGAGTGCGATGAGGACGTCCATGTTGGCCCGCTTGTTCTTCACGAGGGCCTTGTAGGAGTTCTTGTAGAACTGCCAGCCGAGGACGAACTGGACGGGCGTCGCGAGCAGGAACTCGACCCAGCCGAACTCGACGCCGAAGATGGTCTCTGGAACGATGCCGCCGCCGAGAAGGAACTTCTCGACGAGGAAAAACAGCAGCGGCACGGATAGCACTGCACCGAATAGAGTCAGGCGGAGCTGCTTTCGAATCTCAGCCTGTCGGGCAGCGTCCCGCCGCTCCTGATCTGACGCTTCGTCGCTGTCATCGTCACGAACGGGCGTGTAGCCGGCGTTTTCGATCGCGTCGTAAAGGGCATCCCGGGAGACGTCCGCCGGATTGTAGTCGACCTGCGCATCGTCGGTCGCGTAGTTCGCACCGGCGCTGATAACGCCCGGGACACATTCGAGCGCGTCCTGGTTCGTCTCAGCGCAGTTGGCACAGGTCATGTCCGAGATGCCAATCGAGATCGTGGACCGTTGGGGCTCGTAGCCGGCGCTCTCGATGGCATCGTAGATCTCGGCGAGCGACACCTCGTCCGGATCGTACTCGACGGAACCCTCGTCGGTAGCGAAGTTGATGTTCGCCTCCGTGACCCCGTCGAGATCCTCCAATGCCTCTGTTATGGTCTGTGAGCAGTTCGCACAGCTCATGCCCTGGATCTCCAGGTGGGTGGTTCGCCGACTCATTAGTGTAGAATAGGGGATCATCACTTACCCCTCTTTCTGGGAGCATTCCAAAGAATTGCCGCGCCCGCTCTTTCGAATCCTAAGCGTTCAGGCGCCCTCTTCGAGGCGATTGTACCGTTCCTCGAAGCGGCTCTGGCACGATGGACAACAAAAGTGATACACTTGTCCATCAAGGCGAGTCGATCGCCCCTCGCTATCGACCGTGTTGTTACACTCTGCACAGGTAAGTGCGAACTCGGTTCCGTCCAGCGATGGGCGCCACTCGACGTCGTCCATTAGCGTCACCGAATAGTCGACGTCTTCATCGAGAAGCCCATCGAGCCATCTACGGACGTTCTGGACCTGTGCACGAGCATAGAACCAAATGGCACCGTCGGCAGAGACGAAGAGGTGTTCGACCGCGTCAGCGTCACCGATGCGAGCTCTGAGTTCGTCGACATCGTCCACGCCGGTCACCTGGATGAACACCGGTATCCCGGCGTGGAGCTGCGACCGGTCCACGTCGACCGTAAATCGATTGATGATACCGGCTTCCTGAAGACGGGTGACACGGTCAGAAACCGCAGGGCCTGAGAGGCCGACTTCCTCGGCGATTGCACTAAACGGGCGTCGAGCATCCTCACCTAGAAGCGTGAGGATCTCCAGGTCTGTCTCGTCCAGTTCTCGCATATGCGAATGTCGGTCTCCACTGCCAAGAATCCAATGGACCTCACTTAGCCCTGCAATGATGGACACATAGTAGACTTTGGAATCAAAGCAGAAAACGACAAAGAACAGGGTCCCGTATCTCTAGGTGTATGAGCGAGACAATCACCGTAGAGGGTATGACCTGCGGGCACTGCGAGCAAACCGTCGAAGAAGCGCTCGAAGACGTCGATGGTGTCACGAGCGCAAGTGCTGACCGAGAGACCGAATCAGTGACTGTCGAAGGGAATGCGGATACTACTGAACTCATTAGCGCCGTTGACGAAGCCGGGTATGAAGCCTCCGCGTAGGGGCAACTGCTACCTGCTCTGGTAATGGAATAATCGAGGACCAGTCTGTCATCTTAACGACGACCCTCCTTCATACCGAGGCTGTGATAGTTCATCCGAGTGATGACCCTCTTAGCCATCTCTACTCGATGGCTCGTCGCACGGATGTCTTAATTCTTCGTCCACCTTGTAATCGGGAAGCCCTCACTTCGGGCGAGCCGTGAACCACTACGTCAAGCCCTTATGCGGACGTTCGAAAGCTGGGCTCTAGGTGCTGGCGGAGGTACGGATTACACTATGTATGTTATGCAGTGATATATATACTATAAGTATTCCACTGATAATATCATTCCAGAACATCTGTCTCGAGACTTCATAATAGAACGGATAGACGGTAAGAGAGAGCCCAAGGACGAGACTCAATCCTACAGCACCTCCATGAGTTGGCTCCTTGGCCAACAGGCGCCCATAGTTAAATCCTGCAACAATAACGAGGCCTGCGCCGATAACGACATCTATTCGAAGAAGCTCTAATGAAGAACCAAGCAAGGAAGGAGCCGCCATAACCCACGTTCCCACGGCAGCAAGAAACTTCTCTGACCATTGGCCACTTATCTTCGTCCGTATCCTCCTCTTGCCTTCCATATCTATTCTATACTTTTACCCCCTTTATATACGCCAGAACGACATACACGACATATTTGTTGGTATCAATCATCATTGGCTGTCTTCACTATCCTCTCCTGTTTCCATTCGCATCTGGATTTGACGGACGAGATTGAGAAGATGGAGGTGCAAAGTAATTCCGAGAAGCAGGAATCCAATCCCAACGAAAATTGAGGGTAACAGAACTGCGTTTACTGCCGTTGCTACACTGTTTAGGTTGCTTAGGAGAACACCGATAGTTGCGCTGAGAAGGGCAATGAGGATGATCGCAAACCAAATTTTCGCGAGATACGAATACCATTCTCACCCCTCTATCCGTTCTGCGATTTCTTCAGGTGCTTCTTGCTCAAGTTCTTCCTTGGACATAGAGCCTTACACGCCAAATATGGCGTCACACGGTCTATATCTTCGGCCTATATTTCCCAGCTGAGGCCTGCACAATACTCCATTGCGATTCGAAACTTGGTCAAAGCGAACTGTGAACTGTCCCTGCCTCAGGCTTATTGACGTCGCGGCCGTGCTATAAAATCCCACACGGCGTTGATTTGGGAGGGACACAAAATGACCTCAAACGACGATAGCACGCACCCGCCACTCCAGGGCAAACACGAATCGCTATGGATGGAGACAACATCAGAAACGGCTTACGACGCTCTCGATGACGACCTTGAGGTCGACGTTGCCGTCATCGGAGGTGGCATCGCAGGGATCACGACTGCCGCCGAACTAAAGGCCGCGGGTAAATCAGTAGCAGTTGTCGAACGCGACCGCATTCTCGAAGGGGTGACCGGTCACACTACGGCGAAACTGACGGCTCTACACGGCCTCATCTACGACCATCTCATCGAGTACTTCGGTGAGCAACAGGCCCGACAGTATGCTGAAGCGAACTCGGCCGCCATCGACCACGTCGAATCAACGGTGAAAGACCGAGACCTCGATTGCAATTTCGAACGGACGCCTGCATATACCTATACGGACTCCTCTAACGAGCGTCAGAAGATCGAAGACGAGGTCGATGCCGCTCAGCAACTCGATCTCCCAGCCTCGCTCCAAGAGTCTACGGACCTGACATTCGAAATCGAAGCGGCAATTCGCCTCGACGATCAGGCGCAATTTCATCCCCGAAAGTACCTCCTTGCGTTGGCCGAGGAGATTTCGGGAGAGGAGGGCTATGTCTTCGAGGGGACGACAGCGACGGATGTTGAGGACGGGAATCCCTGTGAGGTCTCGACCGACCGCGGGTCGATTACTGCGGATGCTGTCGTCGTTGCCACTCACTTCCCAGTGTTCGACCGCGCCCGCTACTACGAGCGACTGTATCCCAAACGCTCCTACGTCCTAGCAGTACGCTTACAGGGTGACCCGCCCACAGGAATGTACTACAAGCCAGACGATCCGTACTTCTCCGTTCGTCCATACCCTGCTGGCGAGGAATCGATGGTTCTCGCCGGGGGGCAGAATCATCGAACTGGCCACAGCGATAGTACGGTCGACCGGTACCGAAACCTCGAACAGGAGACGTTCGACCGCCTGAACGTCGACGAAATTGTATATCGCTGGTCGACACAAGATTTCGTCTCTATCGATCGCGTCCCCTTCATCGGTCCGCTCGGTCCTCAGTCCGAAAACGTGTACACGGCAACGGGATTTGGCGGTTGGGGGATGACGAATGGTGTCGTTGCGGGAATGTTGCTTTCAGAGCTCATCGTCGACGGCCAGAGCGAGTGGGAATACATCTATCGACCGATGCGGTTCAACGAAACGGCGTCAGCAGACGCCTTTCTGGACCACAATCAACACGACGTGAAACACTACCTCGACGATTACACGGAGCATCCGCAGTCAGGTGGTGTCGAGTCAGTCGAGCAGGGTAGTGGGGCTGTTCTCGACCTCGACGAGGGACTGACAGCGGTCCACCGTGACGAGGATGGTGAGACGCAGTCAGTGTCAGCAATCTGCTCGCATATGGGCTGTCTCGTCTACTGGAACGACGGTGAGCGGTCCTGGGATTGTCCCTGCCACGGGTCTCGATTCGACTGTGACGGCTCAGTGCTCAACGGGCCTGCTAATAACCCCCTTTCGGAACGCGAACTCGATGAGTAGCCAAACATCCAAAGGCGGCAGGACCCTAGAGAGAATATGGCTTCTGAAACACTCGAAGGGTACGTTATTGACGTCGGATGTATCCGGAAGAACGCTCGTGACGAACTCCTTGGAAAGGCCCGGACGCACACGCAGGAATGTGCGCTGATGGGCCACTGCGTCGAAAGTGGCTACGGTCTCGTGACCGAAGACGATCGATTGACCATTCTCGATTCTGAAGCGACTCCGAAAATAGTGCACACCGTGGAGGAAAGCGGTACGGAGGAAGGAATACGACTCCGTGTCAAGAGGGAAGAGCGGGACGGGTCGATGGAGACGGACAGCGTCGAGGAAATTAGCTAGGTAAGAAGAGACCCGGACTGGTCCGTGACCGAACTCGGACTGTCTCGTCCTCTAAAAGACGATGGACTCAGGCTTAGTTTCAATTCGGGATAAGGTTGGCCAGATCGGTGTGCAAGCGACTTGCAAGAGCGCTCAATCGTTTCTCTGGCACCGTGTTGACGAGGGAACGTACGAAAGGCCCCCTGCATCTGGCAGGGACAACTGGTACTATACAGTTGCTAACGATGACCTCATCTCTGTACGATAACAGTCTGATGAGTTGGAGTGGCGGGCAACAACAGATGGGGCTACCGTTCTTCATCACCGACTCAGACTTGACGACGACCTCGACGAGTTCTTTGCCAGCTTCCCCGAGGATCCTACGCTGGAAAAAGCTAGACGTCAATACTTAGGGCTTCGAGTAGTTCGTGATCCCTTCTTCTTCCTTATCTCGTTTATCTGTTCGGCACGAACACCCGTCAAACGGATTCACGCCATTCAGAATTCATAGGGCGATCGGGCCCTAACGGTCTGAAAAATATACTATAAGGCTAGTCAGAAGACGTACTGGACTCTGTCACCTTCGACTGCTGTGGGTGTTCGTGATGCGTTACGGCACCCTCAACCGTCGTTGCTCCGTGAGAGCGGAGAAGCGACTCTACCTCACCAGTTCGGTGATCTGGAACAGTAACAGCAACTCGTGGCTTATCCAGCTCAGGAGTCCGTCGAACTACCCCAATCACTCCGCCGACAAATCCACCAATCGCTGCACCAAGACCAAATCCAAGAACGATGAGTTCGTATCGTCCAGCGGTCATAATTGGGCTCAGACGGGGGATCGAGAAGATATGCTCATTCCAGGCGAACAGGAGTATAGCACCAATCAGGCCACCGATAAGCCCGCCCCATAGAAGCCCTCGCCCTTCGGGCATCTTCGTCGACGGATCGAAGAAGGGATTGTCGATACTCGGTTCTCTTGATTCCAGATCTTCCTCGCGGAGAGCCTGTCTGGCCTCCCCAGCATCATCTCCGTTCTCGAAGGCCGCGACGATCCGTTTCATTGTCCACCTACGGGTTCTTGGAGCATTGCGTGGAGTTGTGCCTGGACGCGCTGACTGATCTGTTCGGTGTCGCCAACGATCCAGCCGTGGTTGTACTTCCGGTCGTACGGTGCGGCCTCGTGTGGTCGCGTGAGATTGGTTAGATAGTTCCCGACCGTTTCCGGGATTGTGTCTTGCCGGACGTGGAGCATCGGGCCGTGTTTCCCTCGGTGGCTTTCGACGCTTGCTGGGAGTGCTGTCTGCCAGTTCTCGGGGTTCGTGAAGATGAAGTTGTGGCCGGATTCGGCGATGCCCCAGCCGAGGTTCCGGGGCCACTCGCCGAAAATCCAACCCTGATTTCGACCGATGTCCTTGTAGCCGGCAAAGCCGACACTGACCTTGTACGGATTGGAGCCCTGCGGGATCCGCTGAACGTGTCCGAACCGTGCGAGTTCGCGGGCTACTCGAGAACTGATCTTACTCTCGTCACCGAAGAGGTACATGTACGCTTCGTCGAACCGAGCCTCAAGCTGGCGCTGCGTGACTTCAGGGATGCGATCGCCGTCGACGTAGAGGAAGCCGTCACCGCCGTGAGCGTTCCAGGATTGGGCTGGGATTGCTGTTTGGGCGTTTTCAATGTCTGCAATGAAGGCAGTGTCTCGGTGATTCGCGTGGATCGTACTCAGGTACTGGTCAACGTTCGCCGCAACCTCTGCGGGTGAATCTCCGCCGATCCGGCTCGTCTTCAGGCCCATCTGTTTGACCGTTTCCTCGACATCGCGGCTGATGTACCGTTCACCGCCCACGATGTATACCTGGACGTCGCCATCGACGTGGACGCCTTCGGGGTGGAGTCGTTCGATCTCCTCTCGTGTCGCATCAGGTAGTGAGTCCTGCGCTGTCAGGAGGACAGCACCATCTATCGGGTGGTGGATAACGGCCACGCCCGGGAGCGCTGCGGCGAGGTCGCTGTCATTGATGAGGATCGCAGCTCCTGGTCGAGTGTGGTCGTTGATAGCCTGGTAGACGTTCTGTGTGAACGCCGTCGCCGTCTCGTAGTCGTTCGCGCCGGCGAGTCTGGTCGTCATGGTCGTAACAGTTTCGTCGTCGAAGTCGGCAGACTCTGGCCCGCGCTGCTCTCCCTGGCTGGACGAGCTCACCTCTCGGTAGGTTAGCGCGGCACCGCCGAGGGTCGCCCCGGCCGGCAGTGCAGCGAGGTCGCGCAGGAACTTCCGGCGACTACGGTCGCTCATAGTGCACCACCTGGTTTGAGGTTCTTTCGGACGAGTAGGCCGTTCACCGGCCAGGCGATGACGAACCCGACGAGGGTGGCGAACGTCATCACGCCGAACCAGAGGATGTTATCGTCCCCTGGCATCATCGGGAGGTTGAGCATCATCAGTACCCACATGCCACCCATCATGCCGACGGAAACGCTGGTCATACTCACTGCAACGATCTTTGCGCCTTTCTTCGCTGCCGCACTCGTGTCGAGGTCTTGTGTGTCCTTGAGCATGGGTATGTGGAAGACGAGCCACGAGACGAGGAACGCGACGACGTACACGATGGTGATGAGGACCGTCATCGCGTTGCCGAGCCAGAATAGCGGGCCATCAAGGACGAACATCGGGATTCCGAAGTAATTTAGCAGGAACCCGGTCGCGATCATGGTACTGCCTGCAAATCCGATGCCAATTGCGGTCGCCGTCGCCGCTCGTAGCCAGTACGGTCGTAAGACGCGTGGGCCTTGCTCTGTGCTGACGATCTGACGTCCCCGATAGGAGAGCCAGTACAGCGCCAATCCGAACGGGCCCAGTACCAGGGTAAAGAGTGACCAGGCCATCGTCGTCCAGTCGTTCATCTCCGGGAGTCGCTGGCGGGCATGAGCAAAGACGAATGACGCGCCGAGAAGACTGAACGCGACCCAAATAGCCGCGAGGGACTCTAAGGGGCTCAGTCCGGCACCTTGGTGACGATACTGCGTGATCTCGACGGCATAGTCGAGTCGTCCCTGGGATACCCAGGACACGTCGTCCGTTGGCCCCATCGCGAAGAGGTGATTGAATGGCCCTTCCATCGGCGACGAGAACCACGCCGGCTGGCTCTGCCAGGCATAGTCCTCCGTAACCGCTGGCAGGCTTCCGTCCTCGTGCACGAGCAGGATTGGCCCTGCCTTCCCCCACTGGAGGTTCGTCGTTGCGACTGCGTCTTGGGGTTGGCTCGGATTCACGAGCATAAAGTTGTAGTACCCGACCTTGTCGCGCTCGTGAATCCCCCAGCCGAAGTCACGCGACTCGTCGCGGAACTCCGCCACTTCGACTGCGTGGGCCTGTGGCGTATCTCCCGACACACGCGTCGACTCGATGTTCAGTTCAGAGAGTGCGCTGTCGCTCACGAGATCAGGGGGTGCGAGGACGTACGCGTGAGAGGCATTCAGGTCCTCGATCGCTTGCTGTGTGGCGTCCGGGATACCGTCTTCGTTCGCGTACAGGATCGGATCGCCCGAATAGGCACTCCACGCAGCGGCTGGGAGCGCCCACTGGGGTTCCTCAGCACTCACGATAATGACGTTGTTCGGGCTCGTTTGGTCGGAACCGTTCTGGCGGGTAGCGATGGACGCAGCCGTCTCGGCGGGATTACCGCCGGAGACATTCATTGTCGACACATTGGCAGGGGTCGTCGTATTCGAGCTATTCGGGCGGCTTGCATTTCCGAAGAGCAACACTGCATCCTCACTCTCCCGAAGGGACGACGCTGCGAGTGCAGCCTGCCAGTCGTTCTCAGGAACCCGGACGACTGTCGAATAGTTCAGGCCGGACTGTGGTGGCCGCGCGGCGCTCGCAGTGAGCTCGCTCTGGCGGACGGGATCGTCGGCGGGGAACCGGCTGACATCTTTCGTCTGCATAGTCGAGTACGATTGACTTGGGACCTCACCGTAGTCGAAGATAGTGAGCCCAAGGACGTACACGGGTTGCGTCGCGACGAGGATGGCCATGATGGCGGCGACGCCGATCGCGACGGCCTTCCAGACATCCATGCAACTATTCCCCCCATGACCGTCGTCCGATACTACTGAACTTCTCGGAACTCTGCTGGTGAATCGTATTGGTACGTTGGTTCATTGTTGTAAGTCAGTTTTCATCTATTGAGGTATGGTGCATCGTCTGTTTAATGAGCTGCGCGGCATACACGCTGTACCCAGCAAACGCCGTCACTAGTACGGCGACGACGACGTCGTTCCATCGGAGGAGACCGGAGACTCCGAGAAGAAACGGGGCAAAGAACAGCCACGCTCCGAGTACGATGAGAACGCCGGCGATCCACTGACTCGGTTTACCCTGCTCTCGTTCGCTGGCGTAATTATGGCCGGCGAGAAGTGAAAGCGCGCCACCGACGATCACGTCGTTCCACGTATCGAGAGCGGGAGCTCCGAGTATGAACGGCGCTGCCATGAGCCAGATGCCGAGCCCCCCGAGGGCAACAGTGACCCAACGGGTTGGGGATACCATATGAAGAATGGGGTAATCGGTTCGACGGTCAGTACTGTCTACGAAGCCATCTCGCGACAGGTCTCGGCGCAGTCACGAAGTACTTCGGCGCAGACCTGACAGTGTTCGGCATCGTGGCGTTCGCACTCCTCGGCACACTCCTCACACGCCCCTGCGCAGGCCTGGGCGAGTTGGGGACTGTAGTTCGAGTTCCGGGCCATGAACCGTGCGTGCATCGCCGTTAGGTCGGCGACATCCCGGCAAAGCCGGGCGCACTCCTCCATATCCGAGTCGCCAAGACACTCGTCCGCACACCACTCGCAGGCCTGAACGGCTGCGAGGCAGTTGTCGATACACTCGGCCATCAGCTCGTTCTCGCTTACGTGGTCGATTTGGGTTAGCGCCATCAATATCGACCACGTGGGCATCGGACTTTGTTATCCACTCACCCAGTCGGGACTGGAAACTAGTGAGACGGTTCAACAGCTGTGCCGTCTCGCACTTCTAATAGGTGAGATGGGGTGTAACGGTGGGTTTCATTAAAGGAGGGACTACTGATTTTAGAGGAGCCAGGTAGCCACAGGTCAGTTCAGCACGTAATCATTGCTTACATGACTATTATAGGTACGACCAATAATTCTCATAAGATGGTCTGTAGCTCTGCAAATGGACTAAAGAGGGTCAAGGCCGTGCTCTCTGTATGGTCAATACATCCGCCCATACCCTAAGTACACTGTTTGCAGTCATCACTGCAACAGGGGCTGGGTTTCTCTCCATCCTCTACTGGCAGACGCTCCGTGAATCACCGTTTGGGATAGTTATTGCGTTGCTCACCCTCACGATGTCGGCCATGATCGTCTACCACATCGTGCTTTTTCTCGTCAAACCGGATACGCTGTTCCTCAATACACTCCGTAGCGCACTCTATACCGTTGTCGCGATCTTCCTCTGGCTGGTGGTCGCAACCCACCGCCGAATCAAAAACAGTGCAGCAGAGGGGTGAATGACTGTGTTCAACGCTTCACTCTTCGTATATTATAATCTCACAATTGGGCTCGTGACTGGAATTGGTATCTGTTATTTCCTCTTTTTCAAGCAGTCTGTCGTAGATTACCAACGATACCTTCTGCTCACAGTCGCAGGTCTGCTGTTGTTCCTCATTGGCGGCCCGATTACGGAATTACTCTTTCCCGACCTCGTTCACTGGACACACGGCCTTGCCGCGCTCTTCGTCATTCTCGGACTCTATGATCCCCTAGAAAACGACCTGCGTCGTGATGCGTGGGCGGACATCCTCCTTGAGGAGCCGGTCCAAGTGAGGCAACAAGCAGACTGGATGTTGCCGATTGATGATGCAATCCTCGAACTCTTCCACTCGAAAGAGCTGATTCTGACGCCGACGATTATCGCTTACAACATCGAGTACAGCCGTGAGGAGGTGAACCGTCGCTTAAGCGTTCTGGAGGATCATGGCTTCGTCACGAAGGTAGAGCGGGGAAAATACAGGATAACGGCTATCGGACGCCAATACGTCACAGGAGTTGTTTCTCATGGCGTTATCGCCCGTCTGTGGCATTTCTGGAGAGAATATCGGAGGACACGATAGCCGACTATGTTGACTGTGTCCAAACTTAATCTGCTGGCTCTGGCCGACCCGACGGAGAGAGCCCCGGGAGGTTCGGTACTGAGAGATCAACTCGCCGGAGTAGCTGAGCGTTGATCGCCACGATGACCGTACTGAGTGACATGAGCAAGGCACCGATAGCTGGCGAAAGAAGAATCCCGATAGGAGCGAGAACCCCGGCAGCCAGTGGAATGGCGAAGACGTTGTAGCCAGCGGCCCAGATGATGTTCTCCTGCATCTTCCGATAGCTTGCCTTACTCAATTTCACGAGTCGAACCACGTCCATTGGATTGTTCTGGACGAGGATGACGTCCGCCGACTGGACGGCGACATCCGTGCCGCTCCCGATGGCGATCCCGACATCTGCGCGGGTGAGCGCGGGTGCATCATTGACGCCGTCGCCGACCATCCCGACGAGTTTGCCCTGATCCTGGAGTTCTTGGACTTTCTCATCCTTGTCTTCAGGGAGTACTTCGGCAAACACTGTGTCGATCCCCAGCTCGTCTGCGACGGCGTTCGCAACGTCACGCGAATCACCGGTGAGCATCGCGACCTCGATGTCGAGCTCGTGGAGTGCATCGACGACGGCATAGCTCTCCTCGCGGATCACGTCCGCCATAGCAAAGGCCCCGATGAGTTCTCCTTCCCGGACGAGATAGACAACCGTCTGTGCATTTTCACCGGCCTCGTCGGCGAAGGCCAACAGCTCGGGCGGGACGTCGGCGTCGATGTAGCTGAGGAGGTTCGGACCGCCGACATAGATCTCTTCACCCTCGACAGTAGCCCGAACACCGCGACCTTTCATCGCCTCGAAGCCGGAGGCGTCCGGCGCATCAATTCCACGTTCATCGGCCACCTCCCGAATCGCCCGCGCGATCATGTGTTCGGAGTCAGACTCGACTGCGGCAGCCAATCGGATGGCCTCCTCCTCGGTAACATCGGCAACAGTAGCTGTCCCGACGACGCCGTGTTCGCCTTCGGTGAGCGTCCCGGTCTTGTCGAAGATGATCGAGTCGAGATTCCGTGCCTCTTCCATCGCGATGCGATCACGGATGAGCATACCGTTCTGAGCGGCCAGTGACGTATTGATCGCGACCACAAGTGGAATAGCGAGACCGAGTGCGTGTGGACACGCGATGACGAGCACGGTGACGACACGTTCGATTACTTCGGCATTGAACGAGACGGCGACCGTCCAAGCAATCGCCGTGACGACAGCAGCTGCGACGGCAACGTAGAAGAGCCACCCGGCCGCACGGTCGGCGAGCACCTGGGTTCGGGATTTACTGCTCTGTGCCTCTTCGACAAGGCGCATGATGCCGGCAAGGGTGGTATCGTCACCGAGTGCATCGACACGAACGCGGAGACTGCCATCGCCGTTGACTGTCCCGCCGATTACCTCGTCGCCTGGCTCCTTGGAGACCGGCCGCGATTCGCCGGTGATCATCGACTCGTTAACGTCGGAGTCGCCTTCCTCGACGACGCCGTCTGCTGGGACACTCGCACCGGGTCTGACGAGAAGAAGGTCGCCCTCGGAGAGGTCACTGACTGGGACTTTCTCCGTGTCACCTGACTCCGTGATTCGCTCGGCGGTGTCAGGCATGAGCTTGGCCAGTTCGTCGAGGGCGCTGGAAGCCCGCCGGACCGACCGCATCTCGATCCAGTGGCCGAGCAACATGATGTCGATCAGCGTCACGAGTTCCCAGAAGAACGCCGACGTCGTCGGAAAGAGGACGCTTGCGAGACTGTAGATGAACGCGACACTGATCGCCATCGAGATGAGCGTCATCATCCCCGGTGAGCGATCTTTGAGCTCCGGAACGGCCATCTCGAGGAACGGCACACCGCCGTACCCGAAGACGATAACTGCGAAAACGGGATTTATCCACTCACTTCCGGGGAACGCAGGCACCGAGAATCCGAGCGTTTGCTGGAGAAATGGGCTGTAAAGAAGCACGGGGATCGACAGGAGCGTTGAGACGAAGAACCGTCGACGGAACATCTGCTCGTGTCCCTCGTGCATACCACCGTGGCCGTCGTGTCCCTCGCCGTGCTCGTGACCACCTTCCCCATGGTCTATGTGGTGGTCGTGTTTATCCTCGATCTCCTGTTCAGCGTCACTGGCATCTTCGGCTTCCTCCTCAAGCATCGACTGCTCGACTCGTGGTTCGTCGGTCCCATTGGCGGACTCACCACTTCCCTCACTGTGGTGCTCGTGATGGGAGTGGTCGTCAGATGGCCCTGTGCCACGGGAGGAGTGGTCGTGATCGTCCATTGTATTCAGTAAGTGGAAGTATGGGACCCTGAGTGATGGATGTGTGGGTACTTTTTATTGATCGTCGGTGTTAGGCCAGCGTCGTGCGTCTGATTCGACCAGACCTAAGAGATGTCGACGCCGGTCATCTATTTCCTCAAGCGAGGTGGTAAAGTCATCGTCTGAGACCAGGGGAATCCCGTCGTCGCGTAAGCGTTCGAGACTTGGGGCAGACGGGGGTTGCGACGCCGGATCGACGAACGCACTTCCGATCGTATCTAGGTAGTTCTGGACGCTCGACCGGGCCTGACGAATGGAGGGCTCACTCGGACGGTGCTGTGTATTGACACCGAACTTGAGGATTGTGAGCGCCTCGTCGAAAACAGCGATATTCGTCGTTGGTGCCTGTGACGTCTGGGGAGAGAAGAAGTAGTGGAGGATCGGGTACGCTTTGTGATTCGACGTGAGCGTATTGAGTTGATTTGCTATCGTGTTTAGCGGCAGTTCCAGTCCTTGGAATGCATCACCATCCCAGCTTGTTTCGAGGATCTCGGTACTCTGTGCCCCGAGTCCGTTGATACTGCTCGCGAGCGAGCGCTTTTGGGTGACAGCACTGAGGACGTTGAGGATATAGGTAACGCTGAGCGTGACGAAGAGCATACCACTGGCCGTCATGAGAGCAGTCGCGATCTGCCATATCCCGTCGTTCGGCGTGAAATCACCGTTCCCTAGTGTGAATACGGTGTATCCAACGAAGTACAACCGCTCGGTCCAAGAGATTGGACCAGTATCTCTGGTATCAATTAAACTCCCCTCACCGCCTGCGAACAGAAACGTCCATCCGGCCCAGAGGAGTGCGATCCACATAGTAAGTCCAAGCACGAGGATCAGTGGGCCGGACAAAGAGAGTACGCGGGGACGCTTTCCAGACACTGTCTTGAGCGTCTTCCAAGTGCTGGACATCAATCTGGAGGTAAGTGGACCGGCCCCACCCTCGACCCACAGCGTCGTCCAGAGGATGTCAATGACAGCCAACAGGAGGAAGAACGAGCCGAGAGCAAGATAGATCGGATTCATACTACCGGTCTGTAGGTGCTACAGCTAGTGTGGTGGTCGATACTTTCTCCAGCAGTACTACAGGGGAGACTGTGTAGGCCGGGTGCGCGAGGAACCTTACTACTCACGCCTTCACATTAGTGTCCGAGACGGAAAATCCTCTTTGGTCAGTCCCTTGATTGACCTCTTTAGGCTTCTCACTCACAGGGAAGTGATTCTGAGAGTGAGACATCACCGACGAGGATGACGCCACACATCTCTTCCCCCTGAAGTCCGCAGTAGTACTCGTAAATTCCGTCGGAATCGAACGAATAGACGGCACTATCGCCCGAGCGAAGTGTTTGCGTACGGAATTGCCATTTGTCGGCAGTATTATGGAACTGTACGCTGTCTACAACATGGGAAGCATCACCAACGGTTTCCCAGACAACAGTAGTGCCCGATGGAACTGATTTCCGAACGGGAACAAAGGATTCGTCCTCTATCTCGACGGTTGTACGTCCCATATCAGATTTACGTTTCCTAGGTTTATGTCGATATGGTCGTTTCGAGAACTCATAATAATCCCCTCAAAGGTTCCTATCAGATGTTGAGGTACTCTCTGAATCGTTATGGCGCCTCCTGAATCTTTTCGAAGCTAAAATGGCGTAAATTGCGCCGATAGCTCGAACCTCCGCAGTAAAGGACTGATTCCATTCAACCGCATCCGGTTTCTCATAGAGGAACGCAGTAGCAAATTTACGATACAGATTGGGGAACAAGAATACGACTGTGCCGAACGCTCCGGTGAGGTTCATCAGCCACGCATACAGCTGTCCTCCGAAGAGAGAGATCGCGGCTATCAGAATTCCCTCTGCCCGTACTGCCGGCTGTATCCACGCTCTCACGGGTTCTTTGCCGGGGTTCGCAATTGCGAGTTTTTCGAAGATCACAATGACCCTTTCCGGAGCCAGTGCTGTAACGGCGCCGATGACACCTGTAAGTACCCGAATCATGTGCTCACGTACGACTCGTATGGAGTTAACGGTCGTTGCAAACTGCCACAGTCGAGATGGTGAGCAATAACAGCGCTTTGAATTTGGGCTGAGCAAAGTTTACGGAATTCGCTGCTCCTTGACAGCATTGTATTTCTCATGTGGACGGGGTCACGCCAGAGGAGTCTCAGTGGTCGACGATGACGGTACACTCGTGGGTATTCTCGCGTTGGACGACGTGGTAGTCCACTTGGCCGGCAAGAGTACTCACGTTTCAGCACAACTCAACAACTTCGCCAGTATCATCTACTCCGAGTCCTCAAGCAGTAAGTGAGAGCCGCAGTTTCCGAGATGTCCCATCTCGGGGTTAGCTGTCACAAGTGTAAATATTAGGTCTCGCAGGCAGGAACGGAAAAGACGCTACTGACGCCGTGGAGCAGGACCCTGGTACTTGAGGGGATAGCTATGGTGCGTTCTGGGTCATAGGATCGAGAACTATCATCCCGTGCTCCGACTCGTATTCGAACTGGATCCACTGGGGATGCGTCGTAACGCCCTGAACCTGTGGGACGCGGACGTGTTTCTGAAAGCCTGGAAGTGAGCCGTTCTGCCATAGGGTGAGTTCGACAAGCCCATCAACGAGGTACGTCATATTGTGGGGAAACTGGGACTCGTCGACAGTCGTAGATGCTCCGCCGAATACAGGGACGAATCGTCCCTTTGAGAGATCGGCGCGGACGTCTTTGACGAACTTGTGCGCGTGAACGGGTTGAGTGAGCGTTCCGAGCTCGTATAGCGAATCGATCAGAATGACCCCTTTGCCTCTCATCCCGAGGCGTTCTGCGACGTTATCAATTTGAGAGTGGACCCCCTCCATGGTGTCGAGATCTGACAGTCGAGTCGTTGCGCCATCTGTCACGTCGTACAGATAGGTGTTCCAGTCGGTAAACCGGCTGACTACGCGATCGTAGGAAGAGACCCGATACGTGAAGCAATCGATGATGTGTATCTGATCGTCTTCGAGATAAGGAATGACATTCCACTCAAACGTCAGTAACTGCTGGACGATTGATACCGGCGACTCCTGAAACGTGACTATGATTACGGGCTCGTTCCGGCCGAGCGTTCGCCAGACGAGTTCCGCGGAGAGTGCCTCCCACCGAGCTCCCGGCGAATTTGTGACCAGAACGAACGCGTTTCGAGGGAGTCCCTCTGGAAGCTGGGCATCAAGTCCAGAAACCCCCGTCTGTACGCGATCAAGACCGTGGTAGACAGGCGACTCTGGATGATGATCAAGGTACGCGTCACGGCACATCCTCGAGCAGAAGACTCGTTTGGTGTCGTCTACCGTCTCGGTGACTGGTGGCTTCGGAAACGGAAGGCCACAGTGTTCACAGCGTGAATCGGGCGGACTCGGTCTAGATACTGGCTGTGTCGCTCGCATAATTGGATATACGGCTCCTCACCTGATGTCACTTCCCGGTGTGAGAAGCTGTCCAGTAGAACCTTCCGAGGTAGATAGGAGCTCCCAATTGTGGAATCGTGGTATCGTCCGGCACCCGCGCGAAGTAACTAAACGGACACGGCGTCACTGTAACAGTATGGTCAGACTGACCGAGAAGAGTTACATCGACCACGAGCCGCCGTTCCGGCAGTGTGTTCTGGTCGTAACAGAACGGGTGTGACCGACCATGGCCGCAACGACTTCGGGAGTGACAGCGCTTCTCTTCGGCGTGGGACTACTTGCCGGTGTGACCCTCGTCGTGGCGCTCTTCGTCAGCATTCGCAGTCCGACGCGACGTTTCTGGGCGCATGGCGAGCGTGACTGGACGTTCTGGGTCAGTTGGACGGCCTGGTTGGTCTACTTCGGGAGTCTCCTCGGCGTATCCTATCTGGACTGGTGGAGCTGGTACCTGCCATCGACCCTCATCCAGGGGATCAGTCTCATGCTAGTGCTCGCTGGAGCCGTGTTCGCCACCTGGGCCGTGTGGCGGCTCGGGTTTTGGGAAAGTAGCGGTCTCGAGGGGCACCTGAACACTGAGGGGCCGTACCGGTATTCACGCAACCCACAATACGTCGGATACGTCGCCATGCTCGGAGGGGGCGCTGCTCTCGCCGGATCGTTGATGACATCTGTCCTCGCTCTCGTCGGCATCGTTTGGTTTCTGCTCGCCCCACTCGCCGAAGAACCGTGGCTCCGCGAACAGTACGGCGACGCCTACGAGGAGTATCGCAAATTGGTGCCGCGGTTCCTCGGCCGAACGCACCGCGAATCGTCGCGGCAGGGAAAGACCGACCGATCGAAGGGAGAGGACTCATGACCAGTGATTCACCACGACCAATCGAAGTAGGTGGGAGGACCGTTCGACCCGGTGAGAAGTCTCAGTTCCGGTACGCCGTCGCGACTTCGTTTCACGACGACGCGATCGAACTGCCAGTCACCGTCGTCAACGGTGAGGGGGCGGGGCCGGCAGTCTTCTTGACTGCAGCGGTTCACGGCGACGAACTCAACGGGGTCAAGATCGTCCAGGAGGTCGCAGCCGAGTACGAACCGAGCGATCTCCACGGAACACTCATCTGTCTCCATGTACTGAACGTCCCAGGGTTTCTAGCCCAGCAACGGTATATCCCAATCTACGACGAAGACGTCAATCGGTCGTTCCCTGGTAACCCCCGAACCACGATGGCCAAGCGGCTCGCGAATACGATTTACGAGGAGTTCCTCTCGAAGTGCGATCTCGGGCTTGACTTCCACACGTCGACGCGCAACCGCACGACTATGTACCACGTCCGCGCAGATATGCGCGACCCAGCTGTGGAACGACTCGCCCGCGCGTTCGGCACGAGCGTCATCCTCGACGGCGAGGGTTCAGGAGGGACACTCCGCCGCGTGGCCTGTCAGGACGGTATCCCCACGGTCACGGTCGAGATGGGGCGCGCCCATCGATTCCAGACCGCGCACCTCGACCGAGCGCTCCACTGCGTCGCGAGCGTCCTCGCCGAACACGAGGTGCTTCCCAATCAACCGGTTTCCTGGCCCGGCTGGACACGCGTCATCGCCCGTGATGGTGAGAAGACGTGGCTCCGCGCCGACACTGGTGGGCTCGTCGAGATGAAGTGGGGCCCGCATCCCCTCGTCAAGGATGGCGAACCGCTGTTCACGATTTCTGATCACTTCAAAGACGAAGTCGAAGTCGTTCGTGCGCCGTCGACTGGCCTCGTCGTGGGGGTCCTTGAAAATGCAGTCGCATATCCGGGCCACCCGCTGTGTCACTTCGTGAGTGTCGACGAGACGACCGCTGACATCATACGAGACGACATCGAGCGGGGCGTTTTCGATGTCTACCGTGAAGGCGGTTTCCAGTGGCCCGAGTCGCAGTGGTACGCAACACATGGACATGGCACTAAGTCAAAACATGCAAGAAATATCTCAGAAACTGAACGGGAGGAAAACAGATGACTGAACCATCTCATCCGATATTCGCAAGACTGTACGATCCGGTGATGAAGCCGGCGGAGCTATCGGTACTTGCCGACCATCGACGCTACCTCGTGGACGAGCTCGCCGGAAGGGTCCTGGACCTCGGTACGGGGACGGGCGCGATGTTTCCGTACTTCGCAGAAGCCGCTACTGATGGTGACGATCTCACGCGCTGACGTTGCGGACTTTCTCCTTGAGGTCGTTCAGACGGATGCCTATCTCCGTGACGTGCCAATCGTAACGACGAACCAGAGCGTTGACGCCGAATTCCTCTGGGAGCAGGTCACGGCCGTCGCGCAACGTCTACGAGGATAAGTGAACGACCGTATCACTAATCCACGATTCCAAGATACTTTGCTGAATCGGGAGTTCAGGGGTTCGGCGCATAGAGCGCGTACAGGATAGAAAGCATTCCCGCTGCCGCGACCAGTGCAGCCACGAGACCTGCCTGGAAGATTGATACCTGGAGCAGTTCGAATAGAACTCCTTCGAGGAGTCCACCGAGGCCAATTAGTGCGAACCCAAGGGCGACGTAGAGCATCAGCTGTGTTCCGTGGCGTTGGTAGCCGCGATAGGCTTGGTACGCGATAACCAGAGCCAACGCGGTCATGAACAACTTGGCGATGACGAATAATGTGTGTTCCATAGATCACTCTCCTCGCATGTTTTCGAAGATGGATGTAATCCGGTCAGCGGGATCCGGCCGGACATCGATCTGGATGTCAAACCCCTCGTCTTGGAGGAGGACTTCGATACGTTCGAGACGTGCCTCATACTCCCGATAGTGCCGACCGGCGGGATCGACGTGCGTGTACTCTTCGAGAAGTCCTTGCTCGACGAGTGTGTTGACGCGACGAGAGACGGTTGGGCGTGACATATCGCATTCCTCGCTGAGTTCTTTTGCAGAGAGACGGTCCGTCTTCGTCGCCACGAGAATATCGCGAGCGTACTCGTCGTCGAGTGTGGCAAAGACGGCTGGTGGGCTCAACTCCTCAGTCACACTCGCATACTCGTCGTAGTGGGGTAAAATAGCCGCCCGGTTTTCTGACTCAGAACACTGGCTCACCGGTATATCGTCACTCCCTGCGTACACTCACTCGGTGAAGTAACAATGTCTACGATTCCCTCTGGCGTCAACCAACTCGAGAGCAAGGTCGGCGGACTGACCGTCGGTGGACGTGTCCACAGCCTGAGCGCGTGGTTCGTGCTCGCGCTGCGTCTCATGATGGGCTACGCGTTCGCGTACTCGGGGTTCACGAAGATCGTGGCCGCCGAGCCGTTCTCGGCGGGTGGCTATCTGGCGAACGTTGCGGCGACCAACGGCAACCCCCTCGCAGGACTGTTCGCGTGGATGGGTTCGACCCCGTGGTTCGTCGAGTTCGCGAACGTAGCTGTCCCGTGGGGCGAGCTGTTCATCGGTCTCGGACTGCTCGTCGGTGCTGTCGTCCGCCTCGCGGCGTTCTTCGGCGCGCTCATGATGGTCATGTTCTACTTCGGGAACTGGGACATCGCCCACGGCGTCATCAACGGCGACTTCGCGTACATGCTCGTGTTCCTCGCGGTTGCGGCGTTCGGTGCGGGCCGCATCCTCGGGCTCGACCAGTACATCGAACAGTACGAGGTCGGCGGCGAGGCGCTCGTCGAGCGCTACCCCGTCCTCGAGTACATCCTCGGCTAACCACGCCGAACCATTTCAGGAGAAATGTACATGACAAAATCAATTCAATCACGCGGTACTCGGTCCCTCGGACTGATCGTCGTCGGTGCGCTGACGGTCGCGGTTATCGGGGGTATGGCCCTGACGCACGCAACCGTCCCGGACGCGGTGATGTGGGACTGGCACTACGGAATGTGGGACGACGGTCACATGACCAGCTGGGGACTATGGGGATGGGGAATGATGCTGTTCGGCCTCCTCTGGATGGCCCTCATCATCGGTCTGCCCATCTACCTCGTCTATTGGCTGGCAACCCGATCTCAGACTGACGGACCCGCCGAGGATAGAGCCCTCATGGCTCTCCGTGAGCAGTACGCCCGCGGTGAGATCGACGACGAAGAATTCGAACGCCGCCGTGGCCACCTCATGAAAAACCACTGACGTATGTCGCGTCGGACCTTCCAGCGAGCGTCCGAAAGTGTAGAGAGCGTCCACCGCCGAAGAATTGGGCACACCGCAGCCTTTTGCACACACATACTGTACTCAAAGCAACGATGGTGGACTTCTCTCTGTTGCGCTGTCGTAGCCTTCTGCATACGTGCGGAATCCCGGTCACGAACTCCCCCTCAAATCAGATGGAGGCTGGTTAAAAGCGATGTCACCCGTAGAAACAGAGGCACTGTTCTTCGTGGGATTCGGGTTCCTAGTGGGGATTCTCTTCGGCTTCTTTGGACTGGGTGGGAGCTTCTTTGTCACCCCGGCGCTCCTCGTGCTCGGCCATCCCGCCGAAGCCGCTGTGGGCTCCGGTCTTGTGTTCGTCTTTGGGACGTCACTCGCTGCAGCCGTCACCCACCGGTCTGCTGGACACATCGATTACAAGCTCGGTGGCCTCCTTGTCCTCGGGATGGCAGTTGGCATCGAGGCCGGCAGGCGGATACTCTTCTGGCTCGTCGGGAGAGGACTTGCAGATACCGTCATCAGCATCGCCTACGTCGTATTGCTGGCAGTGGTCGGTGTGATCATTCTCCGTCGAGTTCGCAATGAACGACTCGTCGACTCCATCGAACAACGTGCTCCCCCGGTGTTCGAGCAATATGCTTTCAGCCGATTTCCACCGCTAGTCGAGCTCCGGTCTACCGTGCAGGTCTCCGTGTGGCTCGTCCTCGTCGTCGCCATCGCTATCGGAACGCTCTCCGGCTTTCTCGGGGTCGGCGGTGGATTTCTCATGGTTCCGAGCCTCGTCTACGGTATGGGTATCTCGAAATCGATAGCGGTTGGTACGGATATCTTTCAAATCGCGGGATCGAGCGCGTTCGGGTCTGTTCGCTACCTCCAGCAAGGAGCTGTCCATTTCTCAGTCGTGCTTCCACTGCTCGGAGGGAGTGTCTTCGGGTCCTATGTCGGATCCCGACTGACAGATGTCGTCGACGAGAGCGCACTGATGAGCTACTTTGCGGTGATGCTACTCCTCGATAGCGTCGCAGTAGCGAGCAAGACTATTAGTCACACGTACGATATTCGAATCCTCCACGACCTCAGTCTCACGCTCCTCTTTGGAACCGCCCTCGGCGTTGCTACGCTCATCGTCTACCGAGGTGGACGAACTGCCTACCGCGACTCGGTCGGATGATTGTGGGTTCGAACGCCCTCGTATAAGTATAGAATCGTCTGGGTCTACAGGCGTGAGGATAGCCGACTAATCATCGTCTGCCATCGTCTGGTGATCGGACGAACAAAAAGAGAAAGACGAGTACCACGATCATTCCCAGTAGCGAGTACGTTATGTCCACTGGGACAAGCAGGGCACTACCGATGAGCGACGCCGCTGCTAGAATCGCATACCCGAGTGAACGTGATCCCTGTTGCTGAGTCCTGGCAACAGCTTGCATTCGCTCTTCTTGACGGGCGTCAAGCTCTTGCTCGAATTTCGCTGGGAGTCGGAGGAGTGCCCAGAGTGAGGTTTCCAGTTCGCCTCGCATCTCCGCGAGTTTCATCCGAGCTGCCCGTTCCATGAACCCGTGCTCGCGGAGGAACGCCTGTGCGGCAGCGAGGAAGTCGAACTCCGGATCGAGCTGTCTGAGAACCCCCTCGCTGATCGAGCCCACCCGGAGGACGAGCATGATGTCAGGCGGGATGCGAAACGGGAACTCGTGGAGCATTCCGGTCACTTCGCTGATGATCTGCTGCCAGTTCACGGTCTCGCTCCCCTCCAGGTCGTCGATGACTAACTCGAGGACGTGCCCGACGGCGGCTCGATCAGCATCGGGGTCGAGGGCTCCAAGAGCGATGAGTTCGTCGATGATTCCATCCACGTTCCGATTGACAGCAGCGAGATAGAGATTCACGACGCTGTTCTGCATCGCCGGCGTGAATCGGTCACTCATCCCGAAATCGTAGAAGACGATACGTCCGTCGTCATCGACGGCGAGGTTGCCGGGATGGGGATCCCCGTGATACACCCCGTGTTCGAGCCCCATCGTGAAGTACGCGTTCGCGACATTCCTCGCAACCCGTTCCGGGTCGTGGCCCTTCGACTCGAGTTCGTCAACGTTGGTGACCTTCGTCCCCTCAACGTAGGCCATGGTGAGGACACGCTCCGAGGACACGTCGGGATAGACGCGAGGGATAACGACCGACTCGTTCTCGTCGCCTTCGAAGTTCGAGCGAATCTCCGCCATCATTCGGGCTTCCCGCTCGAAGTCGAGTTCCTCCAGAATGATGCGCTCGAAGTCGTCAGCCATGTTTCGGAGCGAAAACTGGAGGCGCTCCGGGGCAAGCAACATGACGAGCGGGATGAGTCGGCGGATGATGCGAAGGTCGGTCTCGATGAGGTCTTTTATACCAGGTCGTCGAACCTTCACGACGACGTGATCGCCCTGATACGTCGCTCGATAGACCTGCGCCAGTGACCCACCCGCAATCGGTTCCGGTTCGAAGTCGTTGTAGGAGTGATAGCCAACATCATCTGCAAGCGCGGGGATCATCTCGCGATACGGCCCCGTCGGAACCGCGTCCTGCAGCGTGACGAACTCCTCGGCGTACACTGGTGGAACGACGTCGGGGCGAGTCGAGAGGACCTGCCCGATCTTCACGAACGTCGGCCCGAGATCGAGCATTACGTCGCGAAGGCGGCGGGCACGCTGTGCGTGCGTCTCGCGAGAGATCGAACGGGAACGTCCAAAGAGCAAAAACCGACGCCGGTCGCGAAGAAAGAGTATCACAAACGGGACGAGTTTGCCCAGAATCCGGAGGAGTCGGAGAGAAAATCGAATCATTAGAGTTACCGTCGAATTCGCCCGTCGTTCCCTAATAGATACGTGTTGGAGGCGTTCCGAAATCACCATTCGGGTGGGCGCCGAAGCGTTCTGATGAATGCCTACCGATCCGGTCTGTGGGATGCAACTCTCCTCTGGCGACGCCGCCGCAACGGTTCAGTACGGCGGGAAGACGTACTATTTCTGTAGCGACGAATGTCGACAGCAATTCCAGGTCCAGCCGGCGGTATATACCGAGTAATCTTGGGGCTACCCACACTTGTGGTCGGGCAGAGTACACTCTCGTACAGGCGTTCGGGGAGCCCGTTGCAGCCCGCTATCTCGACAACTCTGAGGAGATGGTCCATGAACGGTATTCACATATCAGGACTGGGGGTTTAGAGACGTTGCTACAGAAGCTCTCGAAGAGGTCGACTCGTCCGACCGCTAACGATACTAATCACGTTTCGATGAGGTGTCTAAACGCAGAGAGTGTATTTTCCCCTTCCTCAGTAAGATCCACGTCCGTCCGTCGCCCAATCTTCTTTGTCGAATTCCACGGTGGTCGAGTCTATCAATACTACAACGTCCCGAAGAGGATCTATCAAGGACTGATGGCGGCGTCCTCTCACGGGAAGTACCACCATCGCCGAATCAAAGACAGCTATCGATATTCTCGGATTCGGTAGATGTGAGATTGATCACAACCAGCCTGTGCTGAAGCGTTCAGCACTAGGTTTATACCGCTTGCCCGGCTTTCTTCCAATATGAGCCTCGAAGAGACGGTTGACTACCTCGCCGAGGAACTTGACCTCGAGCGAAGTGAACACGTCCGTGAGGTCGGTCAGTCGGTCGCCGAGCTTCGCGACTGATCAGAACATATCTCTGAAGTCCCGTTCGATGAGTCCGTCCTCCAGATACGTGATGAACTCTTGTTTCGTTGGTCCTTGACAGTCGAGCAGATCGTCCCGCTCTGCACGTTTGAGGACTGCCTCCGCGAAGTCCGTACAGTGGGATTCATGCTGCTCAGCGTACTTCGACAGGGCTTCTCGCCAGTGCATATCCAACTCGAACTCGGCTAATCGGATTTGGATCCCGTCTTTCCGTTCGACGAGGTCGACGTCTAACTCTTCGAGTTGCTTGAAACGGAGGTTGTTCCGGCGGACCGTGATGAGCCGCTTGGAATCAATGATGTAGGGATCGACCCACTCTCGCCAGGTGTCGTCGTCGACGTGCGTTCGTGGCATCTCAAAATTCGGGTCCACACTCTCAATACAGAACTGAAGCATCGCGATACCAGTTCGATGATTCGCATTCGGGAGGGAATGTCGGAGAATCAAATTCGACATCACTTCTCCAGCGACGTTCGGAAGTGGAGCTCCCCAGGATACGTGATCGAGTGCCTGCTGGATCTTTTGTGGTTCGAACTCCTTGTAGAGCCGAAACTCATCCTCATCTCGAACATCGACAGCAGCTTCGAGCAATTCCACTAACCGGAAGGCGATAACCTGCCCAGGACGGGGGAGGTCACGAATACGGTCGCTCAGCCATTCTTGATCGAAGTCAATATCTTGAGCTGATTCGATCTCTGAATCGCCTTCATAGAGCACATAGACCGGAGCTTCGAAGGGGTACCCGATGAGCTTTGTCGACTCGTCGGATTGCTCTCGCTGAGACCGGATCTCTGCTACCGATGCCGAGCTATATTTGAGTGAGAAATTCTCGGCCTGTGGGTGATGATAGAAGACGAGCCGAGCCATCTCAATGCGTATTCGTGGGAAGTGGGTAAAGCAGTCCCGCTTTTATATTGAGTTCTACTCGCCTGGTTCTACAACGTAGTGGGTGCGTTCATGTCCTCTAAATACTGGCTTTCCCACTCACGTCGCGCCTCGATCTCCCGCACTCCGCGTTGTGTGACCGTGTACACGTTCGTCCGTTTGTCGAGTTCACCTTTCTCCAGGAGGCCTTTGCCGACGAGGTCGTCGAGGTTTGGATAAAGCCGCCCATGATTGATCTCTTGTTCGTAGTAGTCGTCGAGTGCGGCCTTTACTGCGAGCC
This sequence comes from Natrinema sp. 1APR25-10V2, assembly GCF_031626495.1. Taxonomy (NCBI): domain Archaea; kingdom Methanobacteriati; phylum Methanobacteriota; class Halobacteria; order Halobacteriales; family Natrialbaceae; genus Natrinema; species Natrinema sp. 1APR25-10V2. Next base: position 47,521 of record NZ_JAMQOJ010000009.1, on the reverse strand, counting down.
CGTGTGGTTCCTCGTGCCCGGCGATCACGTACAAGATATCTCGCTGGAACCCAGTTAGATCGTGCATCCGTCTGTTCCCTATTTTTGAGAGGTGGCATATGTTCTCTCTGGTGCTCAAAGGCGAATATCCGATACGACAGGGTGGAAATCCCACCTATGAACTTCGAACATTTATATAGCGGACAAGAGAAGTCCGCGATGGAATGTCTGACCTAATCGTCAAAGCAGCCGTGAAGGACGCACTCTCGGACCACAACGTCTCGGCAGATTTCTACGACGCCCTCAACGAAGAGGTCGCCGAACTGCTCGACGACGCCGCAGAGCGTGCCGAAGCGAATGACCGGAAGACGGTCCAGCCCCGCGATCTGTAGCACCGAATTTCGCGAGTCCACTCGTTACTCGAACGTAGCTTTTTGAGGCACCTATTCAGAATTTCTCAGATCTGAAGGACGGCACTAGACAGTTTAACCAACAAAATCCGTGGTACAACTCTGTTGTTGGTTAAACGTCTATGGGCGAGAACCTTCTACAGTCTCAACTACGATCAGAAATCACGCCAATCTACCCGTTAGGAACGACTCAGCCCTCAGTTTCGTTGAGCTCTTCGTACTCTGCTTCACCGTTGAGGATCTGCTCGCCGAACTCAGTGAGGCGGTATGCGGGCTCCTCTTCATGACGCTCGGCAAGTTCATGATCAACAAATACTGGACAGCGCTGAGAGATCCATTGGCGACTGAAGTCCGTATTGATCTCGAGATTCTTTGCCGTGTGCCAGCCATCGTACTCGCCTAGTTCTTCGAGAATGTATGGGTCGGCAGGTACTGCCCAATTAACTTCCCGATACATGTGGATACCTGCACTGTCGTCCGAAAAGATGTATATATCCCCCGATGCGTTTCTTACCTATCCTATCAGATGCTAGAAGATACATAGCGTTTCTTAAGAATACGTTCGGATGTTCAGATTCATATACCCGGTCTGTTTGTGATAGAACTGAACGCTGATTCCACGCATCCGCTACGAGGTCGTGATCTATCGGACGATGGAACAGCTAACCATAGACACGCATGCAAGGATCAGATACCGATTCCCCACAAGAAAAGCCGAAAACCACTGCACGGAGTACTGTTGGACTGAAGCTCCCCCTCACCATCGCAGCCCTCTCCCTCATCGCAGTTGAACCAGCACTTGCTCAACAAACGTCACAGAGCGCGGTATGCAGTGCTGACAATCTCCCCGGAATGATTGAGGGCTTCTTTCAGCTAACCACTGGGCTGGGCATTGTCGGTCTCGCTGTCGTCTGGCAAGCTGACTCCCTCATCGAGATGTTCACGCTCAACCCAGACCAGAAGAAGGGACTCAAGCGCCACAAGCGCTCGGCAATGAAGTCCGCTGTGGTTCTCGTTATCCTCGGCCCGCTGTACACCGTCGCCGGATCGATGATGGGCCTCCCACTGGCGCAGTGTGTTGATCTCGTCCCCTGGTAAGCCATTCACTCCCCTCTCATCGTGAGACCCCTACAACAACGCGAACTAACCGTACTCATCGCAGCCCTCTGCGTGACTAGCCTAGTCACGGGTATCGTCTCGGCGAATCCGCCGCGACCGGGTACGGAAGATAACGGACTCACTGAGAACGAGTCAGCGACACTCTGGTCTCGCGATGCGGACAATTACATCAGTCAGGAGGAGTACCGCCAGCGCTACGGTGACGAGCGGACGTCGATCCACCAGCTTGCGAACGGGACGGATATCACGTTCAAACGCCCGCCCGAGACGGCCGCGACGTGGACTCGAAACGATTTCACAGACCTCGAAGCCGGTGGGTCGGATACGTCCGTCCATCCACCCCACGCGTCCCTTGAGGACGGTGTATTCATCGAGGACGCTCACGCAACAGTGTTCGCGGTTCAGCCGTCGACTCGGGGCCATCTCGAATCCGGTGAAACACCACTGTACATCGCCCCGAATGGCACGATGCGTGGGTTCATCGATTACCGCGTTCGTATCCCAAACGGGAGCTCTTCGGGTAACAGCACCATCCAGTGGTCGCTTACGGATCACGAGATCGAGGAAGTTCGGCTGCAAAAGGACGGGGAGACCATCGCGAAGAGTGATGGATCACACACGCCGGCTATCGACTACCAGATCGACGACGACTGGAGCGCAACCCTCACCCTCGAAGCAGAGATCCACGTCCGACTGAAGAAGACGACCCGGACCGACGTTGTCAATGGAACCAACGTTGATGTCGTCTACCGTGAGGAGACGCGAAACGTCTCGGACTCAATCGACGTTGAGATCTACGACCTCTCCGCGTACCCCTATTACGCCGAATATCCGAACGGAGATTCCGGCGTTGCCATCTTCCAGTCCCGTCCCTGGCAGGGTTACACGCTTACTGAGGACGGTGACACGAGAGTTCGTGGTGTCTGGCGATTCTACACTGCCCGAGACACCAGCTGGGATGCACTCGTGCGGTCCAACCGTACCGCTAGTACCGAAGTAGAGTCCGATGCGATCCCTGTGTTCGTCCACGCGTATCCCTCCCGGATTGGACCGCGTGCAGAGCCTGTTCGGGACGGCCCGGAGATTGTCGACACGTGGGGGACTGACCGGCCCTCTCCGGCGGGAACCATCGGTGAGAACGTCAACATCGAGGTCGTAAATCAGTCCTACACGACGACGTACGGTGTCGCCGTTCGAGCCGAGGCTATCGATCGGGACGCCCTCCACGTTGCAGGTATCGTTCGAGGAGTCAACGCGTCCATCGTCGAGCCTGGCGCGGGCTCTGAACGACAACTACGTCGTAGTAACCTTACAGCGGAGGTTCTGCAACAGAACCAGTCACAGGCCACGGTCCGAATTGAACTCCGTGACAACGAAACTGGCGCACCGATCATCCTCGACGACAGCAGTCGCTGGTATCCGATTGGGGGAACCACCCGTAACGGATACATCACCATCGCCGGACAGCAGGTCGAGACCAATGCGTCCGGGGTAGCCATTGTAACCGTCGACGATCCAGGGATCTACACAGCTCGATATCACCCAGGCTCGTGGCTTGGGCATAATCCAGCCTACGTGAGTGATACGGCGACTGCCCGTTGGCATCCACTCGGAACCATCGACGGCTGGTTCGCGTTCCTATTCGAGATCTTCTGGCAGTTCATTCCGTTCTTCGTAATGTTCTACGCTGGACATCGTCTCCTCCAAATGCTCGGTCCAGAAGACCTCTTCCAACGAGATCCATGATACGAAACAACCCAACCATCAGCAGACGAAACGTCCTCCGAACGGCCGCAGGTGCCGCACTTGTAAGCGTTGCAGGCTGCCTGAACACCAATGGAGACTCTGGTACGCCCGGTGACGGAACTGGTTCTCCAAACGGTCAAGGCCCGCTGCAACGAGTCGCTGTCGAAGGGACCACGCTCGTTGTCGAACTTTCGCCTGACGCTGATGTCGATCAGGTCAACCTCATTCAGCCGAACGGAGAGCTCTTCGGAACCCGTGACGTGGCCGCAGGGGTCCAACAGGTCACGTTCGAGATTGGAACCGCATATGAGCCTGGTGAGTATCGCGTAGTCGTACTGAAAGGCGAGGAGACGGTCACAGAGAGTACGACGGATATCGTACCGGAGATTCAGATTCAGGACGTTGGACTCTACCGGAATAATCCTGACAAGCCGTGGGACGAGGTCTACGGTGAGAGCCCAACTGATTCGAAAAAGAACGGAGAGGCCTTTGTTACTGTTCAGAACTCCGGAAGCGGACCGGATACGGTCGTCGAGATGCGATTTACTGGAGACGTCCCTAACCCGATCGAAGATCCCCGTGGAAGTGGAATCTATGAGAAAGAGAGCGTCGTAGTTTCGGCAGGTGAAACAGTCGACCTCTTCAGCGATTCGTTCCCGTTTGGTTCAGAAATCGGGGACGAGGGAATGGGCTGTTCGACTGACGGGAATAGCGGACAGTTCACTATCATACTGGAGACCCGAGTTGCAGATCAGCAAGTCACGAAGACGTACAACGTAGAATACACCGGCGCTGACCAGATGCAAAACTGCGAAATCACGATCAGTGAGGCTTGACCATGGTTGATCTCATCGACGTTGTCTTGGAGGGGTTCAAAGACGTCGTTGACTGGGTTGTCGGCCTCTTCATGGATGGTCTAACAACAGGATACAATACTCTCACCGAGGAGATGTTCGGGACTCCTACCCCTCAGACAAACGGACCATTCGTTTTCGGGGAGCCGACGAATGCACCCTGGTCAGCGATTCAAGATGCACTCGTCGGTGGCGAGATAATGCTCATCGCGTTGCTTCTACTCGTAATGAGCGTACAAGGACGCCACACCATTCGAATATTCAACATCGGCAGCGCATACGAGGCGAGGAAGACCAAGAAAACCGCGTGGGTTGGTGCGTTTCTGATAATCGTCTGGTATTGGGTCGGTGTCCTTTCGCTCTACATTGTCGATGGTTTCTCAATTGCCCTGATGCCCGGTATGGCATCGCTTCGAAATGCTATGCTGGGGTTCCTCAGTGTAACACTGACCAACCCGGGGTTATCGCTGTTATTTGCGCTAATCGGAGGTATCTCGATGTGGGCATTGGAGGCTCTGTTTTACATCCGCGAGATTCTCCTCTACGTATATCTCTACGGAATGCCGATTGCGATTGCTATTGGATATGGGAATATCCCCGTTGTGTCTGATATTGCGATGGGATTCTGTAGGCGGTTTGTCCCCCTTGCCGTCTTGCCGCTGCCAGCCGCGATAGTATTCAAGGGATATGATCTGATATACAGCGGCGGAACCCTCACACCACAGACTGCATTCCTCAAGTTCCTCGTCGCTGCCTCACTCCCTCTAGTTGCGCTATACATCACTTGGAAGACGTTCAAGTACGCGACTCCACTGACAGCCAGGGTTGTCGGAGGTGCGACGAAAGGAGCCGCTCTCATCGGCGGTGTCGCGGCTGGTGCCTACGTTGGCGGAGCGGGTGTCGCGACGACAGCAGCACGGTGGGGACCGAAAGCAGCAGCTGGCCAGGCCATCGCACAGAAAGCTGCTGCTCGAGGCGGGCACGGAACTGAGGACGGAGCCCCATCGTACCGTCGAACCGAGAATGACCCCGGTGGGGCCACTGCAGACGCATCGAGTGACAAACGCGGAATGGAGTACGATCGAGGTATTCACTAATGTCTACAGATCCAGACGCGGCAGCGCGGCGTATCATGAACCAGTTTGGCGAGGAGAGTCGCATCCCCTACCTCAACATCGAGGAGGGGGACGTCGGCGTGCTCATCGCCTTCCCCATCATCGGGCTCTTCATCGCGAGTCTCACTGGCGTCGAATCGCTCGCTCTCCCGTTCGTAGCCGGTGGACTCGGGTTCGGTGTTGCTGTCATCTACGTCTCTCCCGATCACCTGAACGCGTGGACGTGGACGAAGGACGTCTATCGATACGCCAAGCGCCCACGAGTCACTTTCAGTGCCCCAGAATCAGCCGATAGTACCACGAACGAGACCGAACGAAACGAGGGCGGGCTCGCAAACTACACACCGTTCAAACCAGACGAGCGAACGCAGGATCTCACGAACATCAAGCGGGCGTGGCCCGGTGCTGGGGCGATCCAACGGACGGACGGCACGATGGAGGCCTTTATCGAGATCGACCCGGGGAACATGGACTTCGCGATGTCCAACGACTGGGCCCAGCTCCAGAACGCGGGCGAAGACTTCGCCAACAAGGAACTCGACTCGAAGCTCAAATTCCACGCGACGACCCGTTCATTCCCGGTCGAGCAAATCACAGAGACCATCGAGGAACGGCTTACCGACGAAGACGTCACGGAGAATCCGATCTTCCGGGAACTCCTCGAGGAATATCGAGAAACACGCCCCAGAGAGATGCGTGACCGTGGTATTCAGCAGATGCGATACTACCTTGGCGTCGAGGTCACACCGCTCGAAGTCTACGACCGCTTCCGAGACGAGGGGACGCCCGCCGAGAAACTGACCAAGTTCCCCGTCATCGGGTTCCTGTTCAATCCCTTCGTGACGCGACGTGAGGACCTCACCGATGTCGAACGTCGCGCCCAGATGTTCGAGAAGCTCGACAGTCGCGTCAACGACGTTCGCGCCGAGTTCATTCAGCAAGCGTCTGGCTGGTCTGCTCGCCGGCTCAGTACGGTCGAACTGTTCGTTCTGAACATGGACTTCTGGAACGGACGAGAGCACGACTACGACGAAGCAGACCGCGTCATTCGCGAGCAACCGATCATCGGCCACTCACGCCGGGAGGATGAGACCAATGCGTAGTGTCACTCTCCAAGCGAGCGGCGGGCCTCTCGCCCAGCTCACAGAGTGGCTACTGAACCCAACATCACCCGAAGGTGTGGCAGTTTACCTCCTATTGGTTGTGGCCTTCGGGGTCGTCGGTAAACTCCTCTGGAACCGGCATACCGCCGACGACGAACCCGAAGTCGACTTTTCGGATGTCCTTGACGAGGAGACGCTTGAGGAGGGTCATGCAGAAGGCCAACTCCTCGACGACATCTCCGAATCTCACAAGACGGTGACTGCGCCAGCAGCCATCGAGTGGGAGACACGAGCCGCACGCGTTGGCGAGCAGTGGACGACGACGCTCTACATCGCTGACTACGCCGACTACCCGAACGACGGCTATCTGAGCGACCTCTTCGAGCTGACCGACGTCGAATTCGACCTCACAGCTCACATCACGCCGAAGAACCAGCAGCGAGCGCGGAACGAACTGCAGGACATCGCTGACGACCTCCAGGTTGACGCCGATCTGGAACAGAGCGTCCGCAGTGCGTATCTTCAGGAGCGAGCAAACGAAGCCGCTGCGACCTACAAGGCCGTTGAGAGCGGAGCGAACGTCTTCGACCAGGGGATGTTCGTCACGGTCCGCGCCGCCGACAAGGACGACCTCAGGGACTCAGTCCAGAAGGTCAAGAGCGCCCTTCGCGACGACCCGGCGAACCTCACGCCGAAGACCGCAATCTGTCGGCAGGACCTCGCGCTGCAGTCGGCAGCCCCCATCGGAGACAACGTATTCGGGCGAGAATCTATCGCCCTTGGTGGAGCCGTTGGCGCACTGCTCTCGTCACCGCATAATGCGACGATCCTCGAGGAGGGTGGCGTTGAGTTCGGGATTCACAAGGACAACCAGAGTCCAGTCGTCATCGACCCGTTCGCCCGTGACAACGGGTATGCGATGTTCACCGTTGGCGATACTGGGTCTGGGAAGTCGTTCGGCTCGAAACAGAACTTCATCCGCTCGATCGAGCAGAGTAAGGACCGCATCGGAATCATCCTCGAACCGCTCAACAACTGGGCGGGCGTCTCCGAAGCACTCGGTGCAAAACGCATCACCGTCGGTGGGACGCTCGGTCTGAATCCTCTGGAGATCCGCCAGACACCCGACCACGTCCAGCGGGCGATGGGTGAGGACGCGAGCCCGTTCAACGAGAAGCTCGACGACGCAATGAGCTTCCTGACGAACTTCTTCGCACTGCGTGGTATCTCGCTCGGCGACCGGAGGACGACGCTCGAACTCGGTCTCAAGCGCGCCTACAAGCGCAACGACATCACCGACGATATTTCGACGCACGGCAACCCCAGCCCGACCATCCGGGACATGATGGACGTCTTCGAGGACATGGTCGACGACCCCGAGGAGTTCGTCGTTCGTTCCGACGAGGAGGCCGGGAAGATTCGCGAGGACGCGACGTGGCTGCTGGACCAGCTTCGGCCCTTCGAGGGGGAAGGTCGCCACGCCAATCTCGGGAAATCCTCGGAGTTCGATATTCGTAACGAGAAGGTCATCTACCTCGATCTCGCCCAGCAGGAAGGCAGCGTCGATAGCAGTACGGCGCTGACGATGCAGTTGCTCATCTCTCTCGTGTACGAGCGGGCGAAAGAGACGGACAAGGAGGTCGTGTTCGTCATCGACGAGGCACGCTACATAATGCAGGACGCCGCGAGTCTGGCATTCTTAGAGACGGTGTTCCGACATCACCGTCACCACGATCTCTCGATTCGTCTCGTTACTCAGACCGTCGACGAGTTCTTCGAGCACGCCGAGTCCGAAGCCATTCTCGACCAGTGTGCCGTCAAGCAGTTCCACCGACTGGATGGAATGGACGACCAATGGGCCGACGAGTTCGGGTTGAACTACGCACAGATGCGCTACGTACAGGACGCGGTCCCCGGCAACGAGGACGCTGGCTTCTCCGAGGCGCTCGTCGGCGTCGACGGTGAGTGGCGCGGCATCAAGGTTGAGGCGATGCCTAAGGAGAAGCAAGTCATTGACTTCGACCCGACCGAGCAGCGGCGTTCTTCGCTCCCCGGTGCGGGTGAAGGTGCAGTTGATACGGATGTGCAGGAGTTCCAGGAGAAGCTGGAAGAGCAAACGACTGACGGACAGTCGAGTGACGCGGAATCCATCTCCGCCAAGCCTGACGGCGGTTCGATGGAGGGGGAAGACAATGCGTGAGTATCTCCGAGTCACGCCAACATCAGAAGGCCTGGATCCCGAGGGAATCCCTCGAGTCCTCGAAAGCCTGCACAAACTGACAACGGCGGGGTCAACTGGACTCGCGCAGAAGCTGAACCCACTCCACAGTAAGACACCGCCCAAGTTCGAGTTTCTCGCACTATCTGAGGGAGCGGACGACCCTGTTGAGTTCTTCTACGGCGCCGACGAGCATCTCGACACACTCGAAAAACGCCTTCGTTCGATCTATCCCGAGACATTCGACATCGAACGCGTCGACGTCGACGTCGCTTCACGGCTCATTCAGCCAGTCGAATTCACACCAGCAGAGTTCGTTAAACACTACGAAGCAGGGCAGCTACAGTACGAATTTAGTACCGACGAGCAGCACGAACTTGACAGCGAGAAGCGTGACCAAGACCAGACACCAACGACCGAAGCATCCTCCCTTGCAGATGGTGGTGCCACAGTCGATTCGTCCCATGGCCACTTCGTCGAGATTGGGGAGACGGCGCTTGAGCTTGGATCTCCAAATGCAGTTCCGGACGAGGGGCCACTGACGACACTCGAAAAGCCAACCGAGACGGCCGAGGGAACGATACTCGCTCGGCCCACCGTCAACGCCGTCTCGCCAGTCGGCGTACGCTGGTCTGGTTCAGCCACCCGAAAGAAAGACTGGATGACGTCGTTGACGCCCTTCGCATCCGGGGACGAAGACGACGGATTGGCTGCTATCGACCAGCCCGGTGCGACTCTCGCGTCACTCGTCGACCACCTGATGGAGGCGGCGTCACCAGTAGCGTTTCAGGTTGTGTTCCAGCGACGGACAAGCTGGCAGTCCGACGCCGAGATCAGAAAAGAAGATCTCGTCGACGGACGGGACACCTTCTTCCAGGAGATCGTTGGTTCCTTCCTTGAGGTCGAAGATCAGCGGAGCAATCACGACGAGAAACAGCTCAGCGAGTCAGTCGCCAAGCGCATCGAGTATATCGACGCGAAGAATCCCAAGCGGTCGTTCACTGCTAACATCAGAGCAGTCGGCGTTCCGACCGATGACGAAGCCCGCGACGACCTCGCGGCCCAGATGAACGCGCTTCGTCCTGTGTTCGACCCAATCGACGGCCCCTATTACGAAGTCGAAGGAGAACGACTCCGTACTGGCGGCTTTCGAGAAAAGACAAAGGAGAAGAACGCTCAGACAGCCCTCCAGCAGTTGCTTGACCGAGAGATTACGGCGGGTCGGGGCAAGACCCGACCGGATTTCGTCCTCAGCGGGGCGGAACTCGCGAACTTCGTTCTTGTCCCATCGTCTGAGCAGCTCACAGTTGAGGGAACACGCGGTACTCGCGCTGAACAGCAAAGCCGGAACCCGCTTCCGTGGCCCAATCCTGACCTGGTTCAACAGTTCCAAAAGGGAATGGCGATCGGGTATGCACTCGATGAGAACGGATCTCCCCAACCGGACCCGATTCGGATTCCACCGAATCTCCTGACGACGCACTACGGTCGGTTCGCCTCGACCGGTGGCGGGAAATCGAAGGCGATCATCAATGACGCGTTGTCCCTCCGGGAGACGACTGGCGGACCCGTCGTGATCGTCGATCCGAAAGGCGACGGAATGTGCGCGAATTACCTTCGCTGCCACTACGAGCGCTTCAACGGGGTGGACGACGTCTACCAGTTCCGCGTCCCAGAGACAGTTCCTGCGTTCTCCTTCTTCGACATCCGGCCTGCGCTCAAGGCCGGACGGAACCGTGAAGACGCGATTCAGGATAAGGTTGACCACTTCCACGACATCATGCGGATGGTCATGGGCCGCGAACAGTATGGACAAGCGTTTGTCGCGAACGAGATCCTCAGCTACCTCATCAAAGCGCTCTTCGATGAGGAATACGGTAGTGACGCCTTCGGCCTCGATGACCTCTTTGCGGCTGCACTCCATATGCAACGCGAGCGGACAGTCCCTCCGGTCGCTGCTGAGAACCAAAATGTCGAGGAGTCGCTGACGCGCCACTTCGAGAAGGATGACCGTCGGTTCCAGGTGTCGATGGACGCCGTCGGAAACCGTCTCGACAAACTCAGAGAAGACGCGCACCTGCGACGTATCTTCAGTCACGTTCCGGAACAGGGCGATGACGGCGAATACGTCGACAACCGATTCGACTTCCGCGAGTTCCTCGACGAAGATGCCACGATCCTGTTCGACCTGGGTGACCTCCGTCCAGAGGCACAGCGAGCAATCACACTTCTCCTGTTGAGTAACCTCTGGGACGCGGTGCAGGTGCGTCGGCGTGATGGCAAGACAAACTACGAGAAGCTCACCAACCTCATCATTGAGGAAGCAGCTCCCGTCGCCTCAACGAAACTCGTTTCCGAGCAGCTGCTTCCCCAAGGTCGGTCCTTTGGCCTGAGCATGGGACTGGTGATGCAGTTCCCCGAGCAAGTCAGGAATCGAAGCGAACGCGCCTACAACGAGGTCCTCAACAACATCAAGACGAAGCTCATCGGGAACATCTCCATCGAGCGCGACCTCGCCGAGTCACTGGCCCACGAAGACTTGAGTCCTACTGATCTCCGAAACCGGATCAACACGCTCCCCAGTGGGGAATGGATCGCGCAACTTCCGAGCCCCTCATTCGGGGAGACGGGTCCAGCCCCATTCTCGGTGAAGCCGCTCCCGATAGCAGCCGGCCACCCAGAAAGCGACGAGCCGCTTTCTATCGAACAGGAGGACCACTTCGAGACCGTGGCCCTCCCCCGACTGTCCGAGCGGACACAGACCCAGTACGGGCTTGCTGAGGCCACTAGCGAATCAGAGGCCGGAGACAACGAGGGATGGGGAAGTAGACCGACGGATGAACGGTCGACATCCACAGAATCGGCTAGTCCTGTGGACACGACGCAGTCGTCGTTCATCGGACAGGCAACCAGTGGTTCAGCAGCCGACGAAGAGAACGAAGGAAACGAACGAAACGAAGGGAACGAAGGGGAAGACAGGAACACCACCAACCCGCTCTTTGGAGATCCTGAGTCAACTGAGTCAGAAGAGCTAGTCGGTGAAGAAGAGGAGACAGTTGTCGACGAGAACGGATCGTCACCAGTACAGGCTGGTGGTGTAACCGTCCCGGATGACGAGCTGCGACGGCGCGGGCTTACTCACGACGACATCCGCTTCCTGACCCGCATCCTTGACGTGATGAATGGCGATGCACCGAATCATGGACTCTTGGATTCAATGAGTGCGTTCAAGAACGACTTTGACAACCTCGACGTGCAACGGCTCGTCGATCAAGACCTGCTGGAGGAAGGACGAGCGTGCGGTCGGAAGTACTACACCATACTCCCGGCAGGGCGAGAACTGCTCGGCCAGAAATTCAAGGTCGGCCCTGGTCAGGGAGATGTCGGGGAAAAGACGCCGCACAAGGTCGGTGTGAAGCTGCTCGAACTGTGGTTAGACTCCCACGAAGACGTCGCACAGGTCGAATCCTACTATGAGTACGATGAGGAGACGGTATTCGATGTTGCCGGTCTCGATGCTGACGGAGAACTCGTGTGGGTCGGTGAAGCTGAACTCGCGAGTAACAACAAACACGCGCCGGTCGACGACTACGACAAGCAGAGTGCAGTGGATGCGAACGCTGTCTGGGCGTTCAACAGACGCGAGACAGCCATCGAGGTGCTGGACTGTCTCTCAGAGGCTGATCGAATTGAGAGCAGTGTGAGCGGGCGTGCAGCCCGGTCGTTTTCGGACATTCGAGAGGCCGTTGAATCGTTCGACGCAGCTGGGCTGACGACGATTCGGAGCTTCAACAAACTAGACCAGGAGTTCAATTCATGAGTTGGCGACAAGCGACTCGCGAGGAGATCTACAGGTACTACGCCGAGGAGTTCCCCTCATACCGTGACGAACTCCCGTCGTTCATCACAGCGAAGGGACCGAGACAGTACGCACTCGCGTTTCGGGAACCCCACCCAGTACGGAAAGACGGAGTCCCAAACAAGGACTTCATTCGGCGAGATACATGGCAGACGAACACCTCCGGGGAGCGGACCACCGCAGCGTTTCAGGAGTTCGACGACGTCCTCGAATTCATCCGGCATCCAGCACGGAATGATCCACTCGGTCGGAGTAACTTCGCGCTCGCAGATCCCGACCTGCTTGACAAACCAGACCCGTGTCCAGATGCAGTCTATTACGCGCTGGATCACTGGGAGCGACCCTGGGTCCTCCTCGTCGACATCGACGCGAAAGATATCGCCAAGAACCGAGCAGCGGATACGGTCTCGGAAGACGTCGACGACCGGGACGATGATACGCTTCTCAACGCCGCAGGAATCCTCGACGCCGCTCCCAAGGGGTATCCGTATGCCTTTGAGGATATCGAACGGGCCATCGAGTACGGCTTCGAGGTGCGAGATATCTTCGAGGACGACTTCAACGCCGAGGAGACGGTGGTGGTGTACAGCGGCCAGGGCGTCCACGTCTACCTCCTCGACAGTGATCCATCCCATCGGTACGACGCCAAGAGTCGGGAAGTGCTGAACGACCTTCTGCAAGACACCTACGAGATTCCCATCGACCCAGTGGTCACCGCCGACCGTCGTCGAGTCGCCCGACTGCCCTACTCGTTGCACGCTGACGTCTGCAGTATCGTCACGCCGATAGAGAGCCCGAACTTCGACGTTCAGTCTGCGACACCGGAGATGCTCAAGGGATGACCCGGTCGACGCCTGTCAAGGACGAGCACACCGCCTATCGCGTTGCGACGCTCCCACTCGAATACGGCACGACCCGCATCAACCAGCTGTTCACGCGGGGCTACAATCGCTACATCGTCGACGGCGAAGACCAACCAGACGATCTGTTAAACGACCTCGAGCGGTTCGGGACAGCGGCGTTCAAAGAAGACGTCAGGGCCAATGCCGCAGAGGAACCGTTCGTCGACGATCCCGGAACGCTCGCCGTCCTCGCGACGTTGAGTGCGATCTGCGTCAAAGCACATCCGAAGTTCGAGCACGCCCCACCACGAAAGGTGCAGGTCCTCTACGATATTCGCGAGCTCTATGTCAACAATCTCGCGTCCCTCCTTCGAGAATTCGGTGACGGGAGTCTTCAACAGGATATCGCAGAGGTACTGTACGCGAAAGATCCCGGAGAGGACGGTCCGCACCCCGGCCGCGTTTGTACAGGGATCAAGGAGATGCCCGAATTCGGTGAGGGATTGTATCTCGAAATCCCAATGGCTGCAGCATCGAGGAAGTGCCTCGTCCACGCCGACACCAAGACAGGAGAGGCCGGAGAACTGCTCACTCACGTTAAGGACAACTGTCTCTACGTGCCGGTCGGCGATTTCGATACGAAGTATCGCGAGTACGCCAGACGGGCGTTCAAGAAGCTCCTGCGAGTTCAGGAGGAGAACCTCTCCGAAGACCAGCTCACGTGGCTAACGACGAATGAGTCGGCCATCACAGAGCGCATCGACCGCTTCATCGAGACAGGACACCACGAACGAATCTGGCGAGACTGGAACCCTGGGGAGCGGACCATCCGTGTGCTCCGGGACGCGATTCGAGACGCTCCAGACGAGGTCGTCTCACTGGGGGAGTTCCACTCGGCGAAGGAGCTGTTTGAAGCAGTAGAGGCGTACGACCCAGAAGCGGACTGGAAGCGAGACGTGTGTAATCGTATCTCCAGTCCTCGGAGTCTTGGGAATCTCCTTGCATCTCAACGCGACCACCGGAATCTCACTATCCGACAGCACGGAAATACGAACCACTATCGGATTCAGGAGTCTTCGCGTGGCGTCCAGCCTCTTGACGTCGAGTCGATCGAAGATCTGTTCGAACTCCCCTGTATGGCGAACATGGCCGAACGCCTCTACGAAAAGAAGCCAGTCCGGAAAGATCTGTACAGCTTTGCTCGGATGGTGATGTGGCTGCCCCAGTACCAGGACAGTGACCTCGAGACAATTGTCGCAGACCTCAAGGACATCTTCTCACGGTGGCCGTGGTACGACGAACAGGTCACCGACTACCAGATTCGCTACGAGTTCTCGAATACGATTGGTGGCGACACCCCACTTCCGATGAACTGCGACAACGACGATATGCAGCGGTACTGCATCGGCCAGGACCAGTGTCCATACTCGATTTGGGGGAGCCTTCCCTTCCCGGACGAGATGTACGACCAATTGAATGAGACCGAATCTGCCGGCGAAGAGTTCTAGCTCTGCTGGGAACCAATTGGATGTGATCAAAGCGACCCTGATGGAAGTCTTAATCGCTGATGGTACGTTGAGTTTCAATGGGCGAATGAACCACATATATAATTTTTATGAGAGGTGGGGTTTGAAGAGGTTAGAATCCTCGTCGTGCACTTTTCAGGCACTGTACCATCTGTTTTCAGCCGAATAGAGTTATTTCTGTACGAGTCGCAACGAACCTCCGTCAACTGCTGTAATTCGCGGTTGTCGAATCTTGCCCAGAATTTGATACCGTTCTCTCGAATTCGAGGTTCTCACCACCTCGTCAAGTACAATTACTTCGGATAGCCGTGTTTGAAGTTCGTCGAGGACATCAATAGCGCCTTAGAACAGCCCGACGAGCCTATCGTCAAATCTAAGCGGTTTTTGGTTCTCACTGTACCTCCAGTATCATCCAAAGGAAGGCTAGGGTACACCGGTGCAAACGCCGCTGGCTCTCTCCGGCCGAGGGGCCAGCAAACGAGAGTGTCTATAGCAAACATATCAGAAGACACTCATTGAATGGTGACGCGATTCGCGGTGAATTTTCTCACCCCCCAAGAGGGGTGAGGGGCGCAGTGAGCGCCCACTGAACTACTATGTCTTCAGAACACGAGCGACAGCAATCGCGGCTACGTAGCGAACAGATAGAACAATCAAGCGATGCGCCGTGGGCGGATCTCGAACTGACGGTTCCCAACGAGAGAAGTCAGCTCTCAATCGTCTCATTCGTCGAGTGTGTCCTCGTGGAGCTTACCCACGAAGAGGTTGGTGCGGAGTACGTCTCTACGAACGTATGGGGAGCGAAGCGAACGCAGTTCATCCCCGTCGACGACAACGGGGAGATGTTCCGGAAACGGCACTACGATGAACGACTTGGGTGGCACGAGTCGACGGTCAGTCGGCGGGCTGTTCGTGAGGATCTCATCAGCCGGCTCACTCGGTCGTCGTCCCAGGCAACTGATCGCAGTCACGACGTGCCAGTCAACAATCCAGATACGTTCAGCGTCAAACCGGCTCGAAAGCTCCAGATGCGCTGACCGAACCTGAGTTAACCAACAACCTCCTGGGATCGGGTCTAGTGTTGGTTAATATCGTGCTCCATTCGAAGCCAACCAGGCGGCACCCAGTACGCCTCACTTGCCGGAGAACTCTTCCTCGAAGTAAGAACGATATTCGTAGCCCCGCAAGAGCACGTATGCCCGACACAGCGTCCACGGACGGTCCCCCTTCTTTCGAGGACCCATTTAGCGAGGACGACGTCGAACAACGCATCTACGGCACCATCCTGCAGACCCGGGAGCCGACGACGGCAAGCGCGATCGCCGAACAAGCAGAGTGTGACCCGAAGACAGCCCGGAAATACCTCAGCTGGTTCGGAGAACTCGGCATCGTCATACGCCATGACGGCCATCCGGCCACCTACGAGCGCAACAACGCGTACTTCGAGTGGCGACGCATCAACCAGCTCGTCGCCACTAATAAAGGGACACAATGAGTACGTTCGATACAGAGATGGCGTCCAGCACCGATTCCTCGGCGACGGTCGACGAAGAAGTCCGCCGACTGTACGAGCGGTATCAGGCGGCCGAGAGCGACGCTGAACGCCACCAGATCGCCCTCGAGATGGGAAAACTTGACGGACGCCGCCATGCGGAGATCTACGCAACGCTCGAAGACGGGTGAGTCAACAGGCTCTCAGCGGCTCCGTAGCTATTGACGACCGCTTTGCTATCCAGTGACGACGCCTCGTGGTTAACCGACCATCACGACGTGCTAACGCTTGTTGTCGGTGGAATCGAAGACCGGATCACGGCCCTCTGGAGCGAGTAAGGGCCGCGGTCTCGCGTGGAGTGTTTATCCGCGCCAGAAGGCGTGCAGCGCGCGACAACGTGCGCAGCGTGATTCACCATGGATGATCCCGATCCACATGACGACACGAGTGCCGACTATGAACAGTTCGAGACTGAGCTCCTCGCACAGGACCGCGACGTCAACGGCGTCAACACGGCGGACATCGACGACACGACGGCCAAGAGCCAGATCAACGAGCTCCTCGACGCGGACGTCGTCACTCCAGTTCCCGAGGACCGCGTTCTCGTTCACGAACCGAGTGGTACTGCGTTCGACTCACCGACGCAGCTAGCCGTCTTCCACCGTGGCTGGACGGTCGCCTGCGATGCCGACGAGGAGGCCGAGTAATGCAGCAGACGCTCACGGGGTGTGCATTCTGCGACACTCCGCCCGGCGCCGAGGCTGGCGAGGCGCATACGTGGGGTCAGGATGATCGGGTTACTCACCCCATCTGCGTCGACTGTGCGATCCAGTCGGGGCCGGATCCCGACGAGCGCGATCACTACGCCTGCGACGGGTGTGGACTCGTCGTCGACGCGCTTGCAGCGCTGACGCGGTTCCGCGTGGAACTGGGGCATCTCGAGGGGGCGTTGCAACTGTGCGAGCACTGTAGTCCAGGGGGGCTCGCAACGTACTGGACACGTGATCTCAAGGAGCATCTCGTGGCCGAGTGACGGTCGGCCGAGTGAGGCTCACATCGTACACACGAAAACGGCTAAGTGCGTTGGCTCACAATGTACACATCATGAGCACCGATAAGAAGCGCGTGCAGTTTCGGGCCCCCAATCGGCTCATCGACCGCGCCGACGCACTGGCCGCAGTCCTCGGGGAAGACCGAACAGACATCCTCGTGACTGCGCTTCGGGAGTACCTCCAAGACGCCGCTCACGACGACGCACTCACCCAGGAGATCGCTGCCGCCTATTACGACGATGAGATTACCTTCGAGCAGCTCAAAGCGCTCGTCGGCGCCGAGGAGGCGGCAAACCTCCGGGTGTTGAAACAACAGTTGGACGAGGACTTCATCGACGAGGTCGCCGACGCATAGATGTCGCGGCTTATCGCAGACGCCTCCGCCCTCGTGAGTCTCGGGATCGTTACTGACGACGACCCCGATCCACTCGCACTCTGTCTCTCCCGGTACGAAGTCGTCGTCCCAACAGCGGTCATCGATGAACTCCAAGAGATCGCCTCCTACGATGACGTCCATGGACACGCCGCGTCCGCCGTACTCGACCAAGCAGAGTCATTCACGACACAGTCAGTCGATCTCGACGCCGAGTTTCCACTCGATGACGGTGAAAACGCGGCGATCACGCTCGCGAACGATCTCGATGCTGCGCTCTTCCTCTGTGACGAGTTCAACCAACTTGGCTTGATCCACGCCTCACTCGCTGATACCCGACTCGTCACGACACCGACGCTGCTCTCGGTTCTCGTTCGAACTGAACACCTATCAGCTGCCGATGCGCGGCTGCTCCTCGATGCGATTAGCGACGCCCGTAGCTGGGGCGCGAACAGTTACGTGCAGCGAGCTCGCTCATTGCTCAAGGAGCCCTGACACCGTGGAGAATACTTCGAAGTGAACAGGAATGCCCGATAACGACGCTCTCTACGACGTTCGTGAACGAACCAAGAATCCCGAGCACGCATCAGTTGACGATGTAGTCGAACTCGTGCTCGAACGCGCACAGCATCCCCGGACGGAGCACCGGGACGGGCATCTCGACGAGATGATGGCTACTGTCGTCGACAGGTACGGGACCGACTCCGTCAAAACCGTTATCCATCGTATCCTCGTCGACCACTACCCCTTTCGGACTGCCACGCACGACCTCGAGATGCGCAACGTAGATGGCATTCGTATCGGGACGGCAGCCGGCCAGTTCCTGACAGAATTGAACGCACAGGACGACGGTTGAGACCGGTGTGACGATTCGTGTCTCCAAGAGCGACACCGCACCCGCCCGGTTTACACCGATCGAGCTTGTTCATGCGACCGATGACTGCCTCCAGACCCGTACACTGGGACGCTAGAACAGCTATGGCGTCCAAAACAACTCGGCTTAGTTAATACGGAACCGGAGGAGCGCTCCAAGGCCTCCGAATGCAGTATCGAACTGGGCACCTCGATCGGTGTCAGTCGACACAACGAGACACTCACCGCCTTGGTCGGTCGTCGTTTCCTCGAGCTCACGAATCTCCGCTGGTGGCCGTGCGTCGGAAACGAGAAGGACGTCGACTGCTCCATAGTCGAGGGCGGTTTGCGTTTCATCAGCTCCGTAGGCGACATCTCCACCCTGTCCCAGCGCCGTGAAGAACCGATCGAGAGCTTCCCGTTCCCGTCGGCGCTCAGCATCAGACAGTACGTCCTCGGCACGCTCAACGAGCTGCGAGAGTCCCTGCTTGGTTGCGTACTCAATCGGATAGACGCCTAGTATGTGGTCCCGCAACTCGTGGTGGAGATAGTCACCCTGCTGGAACTCGTCGACGGTGATCGTCGTCCCGCCGAGGATGACGCCATCGACGGTGGGCTCATCGAGGAACGTCTGTTCGGCAGCGTCGGCGACCTGCTCGAAGAACTCGTGTTTCTGTCGGTCGCGCTCGCGTTCGAATCGCTGCGCACTCTGGCCGCCAGCACGGGATTTTCCCATCACTTGGCTCTCGAAGGTCCGGCTGGAAACGATGCGTTCGCCGGCGAGGCGACCGAGGGCGGCACGGCCCCGTTCGAGGACGACCAGACCGTACACCTCTGACGGGGTGAGCGCCTGCTCGACGGGGGCGGTCTCGAATTCAGCCGCACAGCGATACAGCGAGACGTCGACGTGGATGTTGAGATCGTCGAAGACGGCGTCCTGCAACTCACCGTCGACGACACCAGCGTAGATGACGAGGCCGCTTGGTGGTGTCTCTTCGTACGCTTGGAGGAGGCGTCGGATGCGTCCGAGAGCGTCCTGGACGTGAGTTCGTGTCTGATCGGATTTGATGTTCGCAGCCTGTGCATATTCTCGGTCAATACGCTCACGAACCGCATGGAGTGATTTGTCTGGCGGGACGGCCACGGTGATGAGCTCGGTGCCCTCGCCACGGTAGTTTGTGAGCTGGTCGATTCGATCGCGGAGTTCGTACTCGGTAGTCTGCATTTGTCTCGGTGAAAGCGGCGTCGCTGCTCGATGAGAAGGCGATACACCCGCCGGCGCTGCTACTAACTACGAAAGAACAGAGCAAGCGCTCATCGTCCGCACGTTCACCCGTTGCACCGGCGGTGTGTGGTGCATAC
This sequence comes from Natrinema sp. 1APR25-10V2, assembly GCF_031626495.1. NCBI lineage: Archaea > Methanobacteriati > Methanobacteriota > Halobacteria > Halobacteriales > Natrialbaceae > Natrinema > Natrinema sp. 1APR25-10V2. Next base: position 27,619 of record NZ_JAMQOJ010000009.1, on the reverse strand, counting down.
TATGTAGTTCGTGACGGTGCAGGATAATGCTTCCGTCGAGACGGCAGGGGGTGGCCGAGAACGAATAGAAAGCCCTCGGCCGCTCGGCATCCCGCGACCCACACTGCGCTCCTCGTGCCTGTGGTGCTTGCGGGGTCGGGGGACGACCGAGACGACCTCGCCCTTTCTGAGTCCACCAGGATATCGGCTGTGTCACTGAGCGTCGAGTCCGGTTGAACAGGTTCTTTGTTACGGCACGCCCCGCTCGCCGCTTCCGCCCTCCGCGTCGCTCGCGACCGACCATTCCGGGCGTGCGGGCGCTCTCCGCACCGCGAGCGCCCGTTCCGGGCTAAAATGAATCTGGTCTCGACGCCAGCGGGTATCCCCGTCGGTTGCGCCCCTTGCGGGCTTTCGCGTTCCAGGGCTTTGTGCCGCTGCGCTGTCGCGCGCCACACGGCGGCGCGCGTTCTCGACGACAGTCGCCCTGGACACGGTCCCGCACATCGGGCCGGACACGAACGGGCATATCCCGCTGGACGCTTGCTCCGGGCGGGTCGGCGCGCGGTGCTGGTTGGGTGACCTTCCTTTGGCGCTCTCGCTCGCGCCCCAGGGGGCGCTCACGAAGGCGCGAGCGAGAGCGCGCAGATGGTTGAGTTGGTCGTTGTGGTCAGCCACGGCTGGAGAGTCGTGGTGTCGGAAGAAGACGCCGAGTGAGCGCCTTCGGAATTGTGGAGAATTCCAATGTCAAGTAAGAACGTTCCCAGTGAAGTAGTTTCGGTCGATGAACAGGCATTCGAAAAATCAGACGAAGCGGCAGTCGATGAAGACGGCTTCGAGGTCGTCGATGAGACGCCGGAGTTCCAGGCGACGGTGCAGATGGAGGTACAGGCAAAGGTCGATGCAAATCACCCGGACGGGATGGTCGACACCAGTGAAGAGCGGATCTACGGTGCGACTCTCGAACAAGAAGAGCGCATTCGGGCGCGAGAGGCTGAACTGGAGCGCATCAGTGCCAAGGCAGAGATGGGGACGCAAGAAGGTCGGGAAAAGCGGATGCGAGACATAGCAGCGAAGCGGAGCGCTGAGCGGCGTGCAGAGTTCCAGAAGCGGGCGGCGAGCGTGGATCCGTGGGCGGACCCAGAGCGGGACGATCCTCGTGCAGAACTCAGGCAGGAGCAGTTGGCGGCGGTGAACAAGCAGTCGATGCGGCTGGCGGAGAAGCTGGATGGCTGGTCGCGAGCAGCGATTGGTCGGCGGCTGGGTGAAGCCGTAGTCAGTGGAAAAGACTTGACGAGTGCAGTCGTCGGGGTGTTCAAGGAGTTGCAGACGGCGCCGGGACAGGTAGTTCCCATCGGGATGCTCGAGGACGTCAATCGCAAAGAGGTGAGCATCGAAGGTACTGTGACGCAGTTGTGGGAGCCGTCAAGTTCAGCCATTTCCCAAGTGGGACTTATCGAAGACGAAAGTGGACGGACAAAGTTCACCAGCTGGGTTGCGAGCGACCAACCCTGGATTGAGGAGGGAGAGCACGTTCGTATTCGTGGAGCGGCGAAGAACTGGTACAACGGGCGTGTCTCGGTGGCGCTGACCGGCTGGACCACGGTGAATTTCCCCGAGCGCGGTCGGTGGTGGGAGTAGCCGGTCGTCGCACCCTTCTTTTTTGCTACGTGCCGGACCGACCCAGGCCCCTCCTCCCCACCCACCGCTACGTGCTCACTTCGTTGCGCGCGCAGCCACAACCTCGGGGACAAGATGGGGTCTGCTCGAGAGACAGTCGTTACTTGAACTCGACCTCAGAGCGGTTGTCAAACAGCATAGGCTCAGCATCGAGAGCACTTGCGACTCCACCAATCAGACAATCGAAACAGTACATCGCTGTGAGCGTCTCCCCGTGGACACCTTCCTCAAAGAACCCGCCTTCTTGAGCAGCCTGCTGCTCAGCCCACTGCCCTTCAGTCATAGTCTCGAAATCCGGTTCATAAACCCGATTGTGGGTGCCGACTAAGACAAACGGCTCTGAGCAATTAGGGCATTCCCACTTAGACGTCTCAGAGTACCCATCCTGGACGAGAGACATGGCCTTCGATTTGAGGTCAGCGAATTCTTCGCCTTCTTGGATCGCGACCTCTCGGTTGAATAGGACATCGTTCACCCCATTTGCGACGGCAGTCCAGAGGTTCTCATGTATCGCGGAAAGGTACTCGCGGCTCGTCGAGTCGATCTCCCCCGGCTCGTTTCTGGACTTCCCACACCGTTGGGATTCCCTTCGTATATTCCCAGTAGACTGCCGAGAGGAGACTCATGACGAATGCCTCCTTGACAGACTTGAGCTCTCTAACGCGATTGTACCACTGCTCGAATGTCGGCTCCTCGAGCTCAGAACGATCATAGTCAGCTGCAATGATGACCGGGATGTCGAACTCCTCTTTTCGATCGTCATTGTCGGTGACAGCAAAGACGAGGTCAATACTCCCCGGTGCATCCCATCCAACCGCCCCTTCGGTTTCGTGCCCGTGTTCGAAGAAGTTCTTCAGGTCTTTCTCAACTTCCAGCACCATATCCTGCTCCTCATAGATGACTCGATAGTCGCCGCGCCTGCCTCTCATTTCCTTGTCGAGGTCCCCCGCAATTTCAAAGCCGTAAGCCTCGCTATGTCCCTCAAGATAGTACCGGACCCAGTACTCTTTGTCCAATGCAAACTCAGCTTCGGCTTCTGATTTCGCAACCGTTTCGCGAAGGCCATTCAACACTCGCTGCCCCCGTTCCTCTGACGTTTCTATTCGGAATGGGCCTGGAGAGCCAGTCAGAAGACCGTCAATTGTCTTGTTGCGTGTCAGTTCCATTGATTTGAACCATTCTTGTGGAGGGGTATTTATACTGGCGTCGGGACAATCACGGACGGTTCGATATCCAGAATTTAGTCGTGGTTAGTGATCCACTCCGAATGGAGCGGCTGAGCGTACAGAATATGGGTATCTCCCGAATTAGCTCTGAGCCAATCACACATAGCATCACCAACTCGTGTGTATCTCTTCTCCTCGTCTCAGACGTATCAAGTACTGGTCCTTGATAGAGGTAGTTGTAGTTTGAGAAGATGACAAGGAACGTCTCAGTGTGATCGGGAAGTGCAGCGAGTTCCTCCAAATCAGACTCAATACTGTTGGAGTCTGTTTTCAATGATTCCACAAGGTCGTCGACGCCAGAGTGCGTCGGGAAGTAGTTCTTGTTCTTGATGTACTTCAGCTCTATCGCAGTTTCGAAGTCCTCTGGATCGAACCGATTCGACCCATCATTCCACTCAATCGCGTTCTCCAGCGGGTTGCGAAATACCACGACGTCGATCTGTTCCCGCCATCCGTCCGCAGCGGTGAGATGATCCTGAACAGCTACCTCCGTATGTACTCGAGATATTGGGTTTTCAATCCCTTCCGCCGTCTGCTGAATCTCCTTTGGATACGGGAGTTTGTAGTTCGCCATGTTATTGCTGCTATACGTGAGTGATGCATCAGCGAAGTCAGCATAGAGGGAATCCCGATTCCGAAGTTCGTGTCGGAGAGCCTCTGCCACGCGGGTCTGGAGATCTTGTTCGAGCAAAAAATCCAATGGCCTCTCGATGAACGCCTCCGCAATCTCATCTAAAATCCGCTGATAGTCCATATATCGCCATCCAGAGAGACGTATGTAGAAGTTCTGGTGAAAGAGAGATTCGAGATAGGCCAGTCGAGAGGGTTCAAAGTTCCGGAGAAAGTGCCTATCTGATTCGCCGGAGTTTATTTTCCCCTCAATGGGTGAGGGGTTCGCCGTATGGGCGAATCTCGATAATTGGTGAGAAAACATGGCGACTAGAGATATCTACGAAACAAGCTTCGACGAGGACGTCCAGACAAACTCCAGCACGAACCCATGTCCGGAGTGCGATGGTCGGGTCACTACCAACTCGGTCGAAACTATCTGTGAAGACTGTGGACTCGTTATTGACGAACAACGAATCGACCACGGTCCTGAATGGAGAACTCACGATCAGGACCAGCGAAAGCGGACGGGCGCTCCACTGACTGCGGCACGGCATGACCGAGGGCTGTCGACCGAGATCGGTCGCGGGAAAGATGCGAACGGGAATGAACTCTCTGGACGAAAGCGCCAGCGGCTATCCCGAATGCGGCGTGAACAGACTCGTGGTCGGTTCCAGTCGAAAGCCGAGCGAAATCTCGCACATGGCCTGGGTGAAGTTCGAAGAATCGCGAGCGCCCTCGAGCTCTCAGGTTCGGTCCGTGATCAGGCGTGTCAACTGTTCCGGAGCGCTCAAACCGAAGATCTGCTTCGAGGCCGATCAATCGAGGCGATAGCGGCAGCAAGCATCTACGGAGCCTGTCGCTGTAACGGTCACTCGCGGTTACTCGACGATGTCGTCGACGCAGCACGCGTCGAACAATCGAGAGTCGCAAATGCGTACAAGACGCTGAATACAGAACTCGGACTGCCGACCCAGCCTGTTCGACCGAGCGAATTCATCCCCCGTCTCGCGTCGGAACTCGATATTCCAGCGTACATCCGACAGCGAGCTCGGAGGCTGGCCGAACAGTCAGAATCGACAGGAGTAGCGTCGGGCGTCAACCCATCAGGATTCGCAGCTGCCTGTCTGTACAAGGCGGGTCGCGAAGAGGGACGATGGCTGACACAGGCGGAAGTCGCTGCGGCGGCGAGCGTCACAGCGACGACTATACGGTCGCATCGAGACACGCTGAACGAATTGGCGGGTTAGACTGGCCAGGTAGGGAGTGAGGGAGTGTCACCGTCCCACCGGATCGAATTGACTGCCGATGGGAGCTGTTGAAGGCGATCATCGAGGAGAGCGAGTGGGTGCGCATCGAGAAACGTCACCCCATGCCGATCGACGGGCGTGTCTTCGTGATTGAGTTGGATGTGGCAGGGTCCAAGGTCCGGATGGTCGGCATCCTGATGGAAGCCGAGCATCAGGTTCCGATCCGGTTCGACCCAGTTGATGCGGTAGTATTCGTGATCGGTGCCAGCGGGATACCAGAAGCGAATCTCCAGGCGTGCAGTCTCCGTGTCGTAGGAGTCACTCAGGAACGTTGTCGGATCGACATCCGTGATAACGTACCGAGGTCGTCGTCGAGACGGGCGATAGCGCACATTCTCACAACCGGCCTGATTCGTCAATCGGTCGTGAACATCCCGGAGGAGGGTCCGCTGTGTATATCGGTCGCGACCAGCAAGAAAAATCATACTGTGAGAGAGGAGGATTAGCTAGTGGCGCGGTCAGCTACGTCGGTCATTTGTTCGCGGGCGGCTTCGACATCCGAGTAGAGTTCTAGTGCGTGCTTGATGAGGCGGCGATCTTCCTCGCTTTCGCGCCAGAACGCGATGATGTCGCGCCGTTCGCGGATCTCCGCACTTGCGAGGTCGCCGTTGGCGAGCGACTGTTCAAGCTCCTCCCACGTCTCGACGTCGTAGGTGGCCTGCCACCCCTCGATCTCCTCAGTGATCGCAGCCAATTCGTTCCGCAACTCCTCGCGCGTGTTCTCCTCGATGAGCGTTCGGATTTCCTCGAAGAGCAGTCGCGTGTAGTCCGGCTGGTAGCGCGTGGTCTCGCCGGCCTCGACGCGGCGCAGCTGGCCCTGGTCGACGAGATCCTGGAGTTCCTCGTTGGTCGTGCTCCAGGCAGCGTCGGCCTGTTCGCTAATCCAGTTGACCGACCGCGGTTCGCGAAGCGTCTCGGCGACCGCTCGAATACGGTCGCGGGCACTCATCGACTCAGTCCACGACTGGGCCCCATCTCGTGAGGATTCGGACATGCTTGGCACCTCTTGCGACAGTGTTAGCGCTGAACTCCCATATATGTTTGTACCCTCTCGTATAATCAAGAGGACATTACGAACGAGGGGGTCCTGACGTTGAAATACGAAGCCGACTGAAACTATGAGCCAACCGATGCACAACCGATATACTGACTTTGCAGAACTGCGGCCGACCGGCGAGGCGTCCCACATTCCGGACACGAGGCTGGACGACGGGTGTGAAGGTGACCCCCGTCGACAACGCGTCGCGACGAGCTCTGGTGGCTACCCTGATGCGCCGACGGTAACCGACGGCGAGTGCCGGTCCTGTGGGGCGTCAGTCCCAGACGGCCAGACGAAATGCCGGTTCTGTCTCACCAACCATCTCGGAAGTGACGCCACTAGCACGGACGAGACAGCGTCGACGACGTTCCTCGGCATCGTCCACCTGGTCGTCGAGTCGACGACGTTCTACGGCGCCGTGGCGAAGGGCGGCGCCGCGGCGAACCTCCTCTCTGCCAACGAGGCGGAGCCGGCCGTCGACGACTACACGCTCATCTACGATCTCGACGAGGCGCCGGCGCGCCAGCTGGCCGAGCAATGGCCCTCACTCCCCGACGCGGTACAGGTGTCGTCAGAGGAGGGAGATCGGCTTCTGAGTGCTGCCCGTGACCGGGCTGGGTGGCACGGGCAGGAAGCGTCGAAGCGCCAGGAGCAGGCTCCGACGCGGCTCTACGACCAGCGTGGGGAGGGTATCCGCGACGCGTCGCGTCTCGACGCGGTCCTCGACGACGCCGACGACGCGGTGTGGCTGGTTCCAGCGATGGCGCTGACCGAATCTACTGGCGAAGCTGCGGCTGATCGCCAGGCGTCGTCGGTACCGACGACGCAGGAACTCGAGTGTAAAAACTGTGGACGGGCGACCGACCATCGGTTCAAGACCCACGAGTCGGTCCCGGATGAGGCGTGGACGGGGCAACCGATCTGGGAGTGCCGGGTGTGTGGCTCGGCTCGCTACGGACCCAGTCTCGAGTAGCGCCAGTGCTGGGCGTCGATTAACCAACATAGACGAGTGGATCCAAGTATTGTTGGTTAACAGCTGTTCGCAATGGGGCTTCTTCATTCAGTCTGAAGCGAAAAATGCCATTCTGTACAGCAAATCACTCTTCCGTTCCGGTGCCAGTTTCACTAGCGAACTGGGCGAAGAAGCTCTGCATAAAGTCCCACCGCGACTCTCCAAGGCGTCGACCCTGGTCAGTATACAACGCATCAAGCCGCTCGCGTGCCCATTCACGCAAAATATCGATGTCCGGTTCCTCGGCCTGCTCTACACTGAGCGTGGATGCATCATCGATAACGGCATACTGATCGCCAGTACGTCCCGAGCGCTCACCAACGATACAGGCGAGTCGAATGAGTCCGACTGCGCCAGTCGCATCGAGCTTATCAGCATCAAAGAGCAGCTTCGCCTCGATCGTCTCTGGGTCGGGAGAGCTCGCCCGGATGCTGTGTGCTCGGAGACAGTGTTCGATGGCTGTGATCCGGTCAGTCGCCACGTCTTCAGCCTCGAGAAGGGCTGTGGCCTCGTTGGCCGCCCATTTATCGTGGTCATCAATCACCCCGACGCGTTCGAGTGGCCGCCCAATATCGTGAAACCACGCTGCTGCAGCCAGTACGTCTCGGTCAACACTGTCGGGACGCTGATTCGCAAGCCGGAGTGAGACATCACGTACTCGTTTGGCATGGAAAATATCGTGCGCGGGGAAGGCATCGGCATAGTACGGAATCGAAAGCTCTCGAGAAAGGGGGCCTAATCTGGAGGGCATTACTACCAGATAGTCACCACAGGGCGCTTAGTGATTATGAAAGACACACTCCAGCTTACCGTTCCAGCGGTTCCAGATACAGATATTGGAAACATGGTGGTCACGGTGGGGAGTCTATCCGCGCCGGCGAGCGGTGAGGCGCTTCCGATGGAGCAAGAGTTCAAACAGGGCTACCGGATGCATCGTGTACTCAGCAATCTCAACCGACTTGACGTCGACCGATTGGACGCCGCGGATCGAGAGCGAGTTGAGACCGCGAGAGACCTCCTGAAGGAGGTGAGCCTTCTCACGCGGCCGGGCGACGGAGCCGGGGCGGACGCCCACTCAGACTCCTAACTGAAGTCGCCGGCCACGCCTCGGGAGGCACCTCTCACGTCGGTTTATCGCCCCCGACAGGGGTGCGGGGGCGACCCCGTGAAGTCCAGACATGGCGACACTGCAAGCTGCGACGACATCGACCGGCGCGATCGTATCGGATCCGCAGGCAGTCCGCGAGCTCTGTGAGAGCTACTGCTTCGGGACGCTCAACTGGGAGGTGACCGAAGACGGAGAGCTCACCATCTGGGGGTACGATGATTTCGAGGTGTACGAGGCGCGGGAGAACGGCCTCCCGGACTACGAGGGCGGGATCGTGACCCACGCATTCCTGCGAGAACTCGCCAACCACCTCGAAGCCGACGAAGAACTCGATATCCAGACAGCGGGGTTCACCAAGTGCCGCTTCCCCGTGCTGGCGAAGCGGTACGTCGTTCGCGACGGCGAAGTCCTCCACGCGGACCTCAGTTCTCCCGACTCGATCGACGAGTAGAGTTGTTCGTCCCCCGGGAGGGGTGCGGGGCGATCCAGTCGCGGTCACCCCGTGAGGTGATTGCTCGATGGGACAACGCGCACTCGTTGCGTACGAACGCATTGACGGACAGTACACGCTCCACTACAGCCACTGGGGCGCAGCGAACCTGAAGCTCAAGCACCGAATCTCGGCTGAGTCGCCGTTCGGTGGAGACGACACTGACTCCAAGTGGGCGAAACAACTGCTGGCGGAACTGGCCGATGGCCTCGAGGCAGATGCGGTCGACGGTTATCTCGCCGGCGAGGATCGACCATCGACGGTCGTCGAGCCGAAGCCCCGCGCCACCGGACTCACCCTCGACGAGATCGTCGCGGACCATCTCGACTATCTCCACCACGAGGCGTTCTTCGTGGTGTCGACGACGTTCGAGGTGACTGCCTATCGGACGCTGTGGTTCGGGGTCCAGTACGACTCGGAGACGGTCGAACAGGGAGAGACGGTCGGGAACGGCGCGCTCGCGACGGTGCGCTGGTACGACTGCGAGCCGGTCGGCGACGGCAACCTGCAGGGCCAGTTCGCGGCTCTCAAAGACGTCGGCGGCGACATGATCGGCAAGGGCGTCTTCACGCCGTCGACGGCGAGGCAGTACCTGAAACGGAAGCTGGCCGAGCGGGTCGGAAATCAACAGGAGCTGCTCATTCCGACCGGAGAATCACCCTTCGAGAAGGCGAGTCTGAACCGCCCCTAGTTGTCTCTGTTTAAATTATCAGACACTGATGGTTTTTGAAGCCGTGCTGAATACACGAAGTGACTAATCAGCGGTATCGGTCAGCAGTTCATAGGGTGGGGAAAGTACCAATATGTTGGACCAGTGAATTTCTCGGTAATGGCAAGGAATCGAAGTGCTCTATTCTGTGATTACAATTTCCTCGACCTGAAAAGAGAGAAGCAGGAAGAAATGAAGAACGAGATCTCATCGCTCACCTCGGAAGAGTTAGATGAGAACAGTACGGACTCACTTGCGATAATTTTCTCTTCAAAATATACCCCTTCTCAGATCGAACTTCACGATGTTATCAAAAAGGACGGAGGACAGGTTGAGAAAGAAGTTCAAAACCGAGCTGGGATTCCAACCCCCGGTCGAGGCACACCGACTAGGAAATACGAGAGGCTGAAGGTAAAGTTCCAGTTTGACGGGGAGAAGAAACTATTCCGTTACAAGCCTAGCAGCTACAATTTCAGCCCTCCATTGTACGACAAGCTCAGAAAGAGTGAGGTTGTGAGATACTTTGATTTCCGGACGCAGAACCGGGATGCTGAAGAGGTGAAAGAGGAACTCCACTCTGATATCGAGGATTGGAAGGATGATGTCCGGTTGTGGGTTGAGAACCTCAATTCCGACATCAGGCAGATGCGGGAGAAATTTGAAAACAAAGCTCGTTCGGCGATTGAAAGGCGTCGGGGCGAGGTTGAAACCAAGACAAAGGTTATGGAGGATCTCGGTGTCGATACAGGTGGTTCTGGAAGTCAGGGGTTCGTAGTCCCTGAGAAGAAGCGGAGTATTGAGCTTCCGAAGCTTGAGGACAGCAGTTCGCCGGATATTGTCCCAGACAATCATTATTTGGAGATTCTCGGGATTATCGATGATCTGGGAGTGAATATCGAACGATCTGCTGAAAGGGTTCGAGATCTGGATGAGGAGTCCCTCCGTGATATTTTTCTCGCAGGGATCAACTCTCACTACGCAGGGATTGCACAGGGCGAGTCTTTCAACCGAAGTGGAAAGACTGATATTCTGCTTCCGTACGAAAACCGGAATTTGTTCGTTGCAGAGTGCAAGTTCTGGTCTGGACAGGCTCAGTTCGTAGACGCTATGGACCAGCTCTTGGGGAATCTAACGATCCGGGATTCACATGCGTGTTTGATGATGTTCTCTAGGAGAGCGAGGTTCGACGAGATACGTGGGAAAGCGGAGAAGGCGACGAAGAGTCACAAGCAATTTGAGACAAAGTTACCGGGTTACGATAATCACGACGTGTACCGATTCAACATCGACTCAGGTACACCAGTCAGGGTCGCTGTCAAAGTATTCAACCTGAAATAATCGAGTGGGGCGACAGCCTAGTTCAAGCTACTTCGTGGCAGCTGCTGTTTTTCAGGGGTCGGAATGGGTGAGCCCCGCCGTAGGCTCGTGATTCGATGACCTCAGACGACGACCCGTTTCACGACTGCGAGTTGGATCCCGAGGCGATCCTCGGGACACACACCTTCGAAGACGTCATGTTTACCGACGAGACGGAAACCCCGGTGAACGTGCTGACCGGCGAGACACCGGCACATTCGCGAGCGACAGTCGAGGAAGCGAAGGAGTTCGCTGCGAGTATCGCCACGGAGACGCCCCAGATCGCGCTCCCCGCATCCGTCGAGTCGCAGATAGAAACACAGAGCAAGCCCTACACGCCGGCCGCATTCTTCCACTTCAAGGCGACAGGCTCGCTCGAACGGCACCGCGCCTACCACGCCGCCTACGAGGCGGACGCGTTCGCCGTCGACTTCGAGGCCGACTACGAATCGGGCGACCTGACCATCACTGTCGAACGAGCGGACGAATCCTGAGTATTCACCGTCACGAGCAGGTTTTTCGAGCGCCGGCGATGGGTGCCGGCGCAGCTGGAGCGAGCAACGACACCCGGTGCGTCGGCGTTTCGAGGTGTTCGAGATGCATATGGTGATTTACGCACTCGTAGAGGCATCGACGCACGACGACGCGCTGGCCACCGGAAAGTCGGTGTTCGACCGCCTGGTCGGCACGGACCCACACGCCGGCGCCGTCTTCGATTACTACGTGACCTTTGACGAGGAGGACACGTTCGTTGCAGGGAAGGCACGATGGGGAGAGTTGCCGACTGCAGCCCCCGTCGCCTCTGATGACGGCCAGGACCTCCTCGAGCATGGTTGGGAGGCGACGAAAGAAGAGTTCGAGCGCAACCTTGATCGGGTGAAAGAGGCACTCGACGAACTCTCCGACGAGGAGATCATGCGCGACGAGGACCTCGCCCGGCACGCCTTCCACCAGGTCGGTGCGTACGACGGCCCGACGATCTTCCTGTACACCGAACACGGAACTGGCATTCGCCACCGTGGACAGCTGGATCGACTCCTCGATGAGAGTGAGGAACTCTGGATCGTGCCCGCTGACGTCCACTTCTGAATAATGCCTCCCATCACCAATTGGCGACGGGAGAGCCGCTCGCCGACAATCGCGTATCGGAACACCGAGACCGGTGCGCGAGCCGTCCTGCATCGAGCGCCGGACTCCTACCGGTACAAATGACGTGGGGCAATCCTCGTCAACGGCTACCCGGTCTGGTCGCGGGGATACGAGACGAAGGACGCGACATCGTTCCGGGACGAGCTCCGGGAGCGGCCCGCACCGGACCTCAGCTGCCCGGAGTGTCCGAACGACGACGTTCGCGTCGGCGAGAAGTCAGCAGACGGGGCGAAAGTCCAGCGGTGGTACGACTGCCCCGACTGTGGATACGAAGCCCCCTCACGCATCGTCTACGGCGCCGAACGGTGAGTGAGTGAGCGCTGGGCGCTGTTTTTCGGCCGGGCACGAGGTGGTGGCCCGGTACGGTCGGGTTAGTCAACCAATGACCCTTGAAGTACTTGATCGACACAGTGAGGCACTGTTCGAGTTCCTCTGGTGTCCCGTCTGCGGGCAGGAGGTCTTCACACACATCCCCTTCGAGGGGGTGTTCTGCAAGAACTGCAACACCCAAGTCGAACTCCAAGAATCCCGAGAGACACGCGGCTACGAGGAGGCCGTGCTCGCCTGCTTTGATATAAGCACGACCTGGAATCTCCACGTCGACGAGAAACTGCGTCGCGACCTTCCTGATGGGTCGGCGCGAGTGAAGATCCTCGGCGCACCGGGCGCCTACAAGGTCGACTGGTGGAGTCCGGAGCTCGGTGAGGACTGGGAGCCTGTCGAGCGTGGGGAGTTCGACGACGTTGAGGAGTCAGACGAGGTGGCGCATCTCGCGTAGTATCTACCAATAGATCCCAATTGGTTTGATTTCAAGCTCCACATCCTCGTCATTCTGGACATGGTCTTCCTCTCCCGTTATAGTCTCCCAGAGCAATTCGGCTTTATCGTCACTATCTACATCGGCATCAAGTTCCTCTAATACATGTTCTACCTCATCACGAGCCTCAGTATAGTCCTCAAACTCGCTATCAGCTGTAACGTCATCCGAAGCGAATGTTGTAAGGTCAGAATCCTCAAGTGAATATCCTCGGGTTTCGAGACCCGATTGCAGATCAGATAATAGCTCTTCGAGATTCTTCTCAACATCAATTGACACCTCGGATTTTCCGCCCTCTTTTTCTAAGTTCAGCAGGGCAGTTTTTAATGCCATATTTACCTGTCTTGCTTGATCAGGAAAATGGTCCTCAAGAACCCGCGTGAGTCTAAGAGGGGTCCAATCCACCTCATTTGAGATCACGCGCCCATATATTGTAAACTCCGTATTGTCGGAAAACACTGTTAATGGGTCGTCCCAAAGGGAGTCGCGATTGAGATACGCTACGATAGAAATTGGCTTACCTTCTTCAGCAGAGTCGAGATTATGTATATGTTGAATATGGCCCTCTACTATCCTGTAGTTGGCGGCATCAATCTTTACTGGGACCTGATTACCAAATAGTGAAGAGAGGAACCCCGAAACAGCGTCAAGCTCCTCACGTGGAATATCCTCAATAGACTCTTGCAGTTCCTCAATATCCTCAAACGTATTAGTCAGATATTCAAGTATTTTGAAGACTCTATACGACTCAGCTACATTTACATAGCCATCCAATTCGATGATTTCACTTCTCGTAACTTCCTCAACCTCCAGTCCTTCCTCGGAAGGGAGAAGAAGCTGATTTTGTCGTGATTCATAGAGTTCATCAAATCGGGATTGAATTACGGACCTCTGGATAGTTTCAGAGCCACTCCTCTCCAGAGTTTCCGACTCATTAATTCGATTATAGCCGGTCCCTTTGTACGAGAGGCCTTTATTACTCTTCCCGAGCTCTCGGTTTACGGACTCTGAACGAGTGATTAGGCTCTCGGTGATCTCGCCCTCCAAAGAGGCCAGTAAACTCACAACGCTTGTTTCATCAAGATATATGAATTCGCGAAGTGGTTCAGGGTCATCATCACTCTCCTCAGAAAATCTCGATTTAATCCAATCTATCACTCCCATATCATTCACCTGTTGCTTCAACAGCCCGAAGGAGATCATCTTGAGTTACAAGATCCCCTTCTCGCCTAATCGATATTGTGACGGCACGGCTAAAGACCCCTGATAAGTCTGCTCCAGTCCATCCTTCTGTAGATTGGGCAAGTAATTCTAAGTCAACAGATTCGCTGAAATCGACATCCTTAGTGATTTTTTCGATGATCTCTTTTCTCTCAGGTTGTGCCGGTTTCGAGAATTCGATTTTCCGGTCAAATCGCCCTGGTCGAATGATTGCAGGATCAACCTCATCAAGGGCATTGGTTGCACCAATTACGACAACATCATTCAGTGGTTCGAATCCATCCAGTTCTGTGAGAAGTTGGGCAACTATTTTGCGCTGAAATTGTTTTGTATCTCCTCGATCTGGAGCAATACTATCTACTTCGTCCATAAAGATGATAGCACGTTCTTGTTCTTTGGCATGTGAAAATATTTCTCGTATAATATCTTCTGTTTCCCCATACCATTTGTTGATGATCTCCGGTCCATTGACGAGATAGATACTAGATTCTGTTTCTTTAGCTACAGCCTTAGCAAGCAAGGTCTTTCCCGTCCCTGGAGGTCCGTGGAAAAGTATTCCTGTATCCGGTTTGACCCCGTGCTTCTCAAACCTATTTATATCATTATCAGACTCTCGCAGTGGTATCTCGACGACGTCCTTTACCTCCTCTATAGTCTCTGTTAATCCCCCTACATCATCATACCCTGAATCAACCTCACTAATCTCCCCAGGTTCTTTTAAATATGATTCTGCTCTGCTCTTCTCCTCAAACCGGTCTTCTATTCCCTTTGGCGCGATCGCTTCACTCGAGATTGTTGAGGTTATCATACCTCCATAGATCTTAACCGTCTCACCCCTCTCTGGATTTTCAGAGTCAAGAGAGTCACATATTTCTACACGACTATTTCGCTCAACGAGGTACTCGTTTTCGCTGACACGCTCTCGAATAATGCCGACAGAAGGGGATGCCCGCCCAATTGCGTCAGCCGCCGCTCTTCGGTCTTGAGTAATCCAAACTTCAACTAGGTCACCAACCGATCTATCACCTTCGGTATTATCTTCAACAACAACTTCCTGTCCCCCAATCTGTACCTTTAGCGTATCCTCAGTAGGACTCGTCGATCTAACGGGGGCAAAATGGATATCCATACTCAGCTTCTTGGGTTTGATTATGATTTAGAGGGCTGTTTGAAGTAGTTTAGCCCTCTGTATCTATCCGCGTGAGAACGCAACCGGTCTAAATGATGCCGCCGATGACGATGAGGCCGACGACGAGCAGCAGCGTCGCAACCACGCTTCCCCCGGCGAGTAACTTGTTCTCCATCGCTTTCTCGTGGACGGACATGTTGGCGTACTCCTCGCGGAACGCCTCGAGGTTCTGATCGTCGTAGAAGTACTTCGTCTTCAGCGCGAACCGTTCCGTCACCGCACAGCCCGCACAAATCGGCTCGCCTTCCAGCCGCTCCGTTTTGATGTGGCTGGAGCAGGCAATGGCCCCGCAGTTCGGACAGTAGGTGTACGTCTCGTCGCCGCCGCTCGTGTCACAGTGGACGCACTGATGGATGCCGTCCTCGGCGGTTACTCGTGACGGGCCTGCCGCGTAGTACTCGTAGGGGTAGGTGTACTCCTGGATGTCAGTGGTGTGCCGAACCTCGGGGAGGTACATTGGTTCGATCGACTGGACAGAGATGTCCGAGCGGTTCGGCTCGCAGGTCTTGTTGTACGTGACGTTGTTGTCGCCGGTGTAGGTGACCGTCGTCGTGTGATGCTGCTGGAGCCGCTCGACGGCCCACTCCTTATACTCGGTTTGGGTCTGCCCGAACCGGCCTCCTCGACGTCATCGAACACCTCCGCGAACTGCTCGGTATCGAGGTCGACCGTCGCGTGAAGGTTCTCGGTGACCAGCGTTGCGACGTCCTCGTCCGCGACCTGTGGCTGCCCGCGCTCGGCGTGGGCGACGAATCGCGATCGGTCGTTGATCCGGTGGATAACGCCCACCGACGTCTCGAAGACTGCGTTCGTGTCCGCGGTGACCGCGACCACCGGGCTGAACGTCACCGATGAGTGTGGTTCTGGGAGGTCAGCGGCCTCGATGTTCTCGATGTCGCGGAACACCTCCGCGACGGGCGCATCGACGTCGGCGGCCGGGTCGTACGGGCGTAGGGTATCGTCGCAGAGAATCTCGATGCGGCCGTTGTAGAGGTCGAGACCGATCTCGTCGGCGATCTCCCGGAGGTCCTCGCCATCAAGCAACTCGATGGGATGGGGATCGTCATTTTGCTGGAGCCGCTGGGCGTACTCTTGAGCAGGGTTCGTGAACCGGCCGGTCGTGACGACCATCCCGCGTTTCGGGCCGTCGAAGTCGAACGTCGCGATTCCCGAGTGGAGCTTCTGGACGACCGGTCGCCCGACCGTCCCCGTATGCTTGCACTCGACGATGATCGCGCGCCGGGTGCCGTCGACGACCTCCTCCATGATGACGTCGCGACCCTCGTCGGCGGTTCGCTCGGCCTGACGGACGTTCTCGTAGCCGAGATTTCGGAAGACGTCCTCTATCACGTCCTCGAACTCGAACCCTGAGAGATCGTCCAGTACAGCCATCCCGATATACCTGGACAGTACGTTGCAACTGTCAAATACGTTGCCGAACGCAGCTACGTCCTGTTTTTTGAACCCCCGAGAGGGGTGCGGGGGTGATCGAACGAGCCCCCCGCGAACCAACCTATGAGTGGAATCAGCGACCCACGCTCACACGTACAGTCACGGACTTCGGCTGATCCCGACGTCATCTACGTCGGTTACCGTCGTCGAGGCCGCGCCATCGTCGAGAAGCAATCGGACCAAGAACAGCTCACGCCAGAGCGGAGTCTCGAGCTGGCGAATCACAGTCCTTCGGGCTTCGAATGGGGATATGGTGGCAGCGGGCCGGCGCAACTCGCACTCGCCCTCCTGCTCGATTACACTGACAATGAGGAGGTGGCGCTTGCGGAGTACAAGACGTTCAAGACCGAAGTAGTGAGCCAGCTAGAGTGTACAGGACCCGACGGCTGCTGGCGACTCACCGGACGCGAGATAGATGCAGTCCTTCGTGAGATAGTCGACGATCCAGTCGCACCGTCCGTCAACTAACGATCACAGAGAGCGATCAATGTCAGAACACACCCAGCAACCTCGTACGGGCGCAGAATCGCCGCAGAACCGTGAGCGTCAGGCACCAACCGAGTACGTCGAGCGAAGCGATGTCGGCGTCTCACTCACGATCAAACTCACTCGCGGTACTGGCACCCGCGATCAAGACAAGATCACGGCCAAAGTGAAGGGCAAGACGCTCGAAGACGCCCGCGAGGATATGGAAACTCTCCGCGAGTATATCCACGACCTCGCTGAGGACACTCGCCAGATCCAGCCAGCAGACCCACACGAATAGTACTTCTTTTGACTATTGCACAGAATTGTGTAACATAGGGATGTACGAGGTGTGCGGTGAAAAGGGACTCAAGGTCATCCTCGCACTCGACCCAGGAGATTCCATCTCCGGCGTCGCGCGGAAGATCGACGAGAACCGGGAGACGATCCGTCGCGTCGTGCATCGCCTCGAAGAGGCGGGATACGTCGCGTACGACGATGGGCTCCATCTCGTCGATCAGACAATCCGAGACGGCGGTCTCGAGTTCCTGACGGCCGCAGCAGACATCTCGCCGCCGTCGATCTCGGAGGCGTACGTCCTCCCGCAGTTCGCGGGTATGGAGTATGCATTCACTGCCATCGATGCGGTCTACGTCTGGACCCGCGGTGGCTACCAGGTCGCTCGCGACCCAGAGGACTATCCGCTGTTCATCGCCGTCCACGAATCCGAACTCGACTCCTGGGCGGAGTTCTTCGATCGATTCGGAATCCCGACTGCAGAGCAGCGCCAGCCCGCTGACGACCTCAATAGTGCGATTCAGGTGGTGCTCAAGCCGCGGCCAAAGATCGAGGCTGAGATGGTCGACGGACGGCCCGTTATCTCCCTCCAAGAAACCGTAGCGTTCGCAAACGAGCACTACGCGCACTTCCAGTCAGCACTCGACATGCTCGGCCGCATGTACGACAGCGTCGACACTGACGCGAACTACCGTCCAACTAACGTAGAGTTCTGACAAGGAATTTCTTCGACCGGGAGTGGCCTAGCAGCTGTTTTTGTCGCCTTGAGAGAGCGGAGGCGAACAAAATGAGCGACTCATCGAATCTATCCGTCGAATCAGACGGTCTCACACCGGAACAGCGTCTCGAACCACCAAACACCCGACTCATCAACGCTGGTATCGCGACTATTCATAACATGGAGACACTCCGAGCCTGCGTCGCCTACGAGAACGCGAATCAGCAGCGCATCCAGATCCTCCGCCGTCTTGAACAGCGGGCCAGCGAAATCCGCTCACAGGACGACTAACGGAACATTCGGGGATGTCTGTCGGAGCCTTAGTAGAAGAAGGATCGAATGATTGACCCACCGTATTAGGGATTAGAATATTATAGCTCAGACTATTATAGTCTGGTTCCTAACTTCGGAGCACATATGTATCTCCCGCCACGACCGGGAGGTATGGACCAGTTCGTCAATCGTATCGATGAACTCGATCGGTTGCAGACCCTCTATGAGAGTGGCACTGCAGAACTCGCAATCATCTATGGGCGCCGCCAGATCGGCAAGAGCGAACTCGTCCGCCAATCGATTGCCGACCGCGACGATGCCGTGTACTATCAGGCAGTCCAAGGGACAGCGACGACACAGCTCAGGCGATTCGTCGAGGCAGCAGCGCCGACCTATCCCGACATCACGGCCGTCAAAGAGGAGTGGGAACCGCTCTTAACGTATCTCACCGACAGAGACGCCATCATCGTTATCGACGAATTCCCGTACCTCATCGAATCGAACGAGGGACTTCCCTCTGTCATTCAACATCTGTGGGATACAGCTGTCGACGAGAGTCAGGCGACGCTCGTACTCACAGGCTCTGCAATCGGCATGATCCATACCCACGTCCTCGACGGCGGTGCGCCACTCTACGGACGGGTGTCCCAGACACCAAATGGCCGCCTCGAACTCACCCAGCTGCCGTTTCGCTCCATCCAAGAGTTCGTGCCGACGTACGATCCCGAAGAACGGGTGTTCGTCTATGGCGTCTTCGGCGGCACACCCCGATATCTCAGCCCGCTCGATCCATCACAGAGCCTCGGAGAGAACATCACGCGGCTGCTGTGCGACCCGGATGGCCCACTCCACGACGAGCCCGAAACCGTCCTCCAGATGGAGCTCAACGAGGTGAACACGTATTTCTCCGTGCTGGAATCGATGGCCAGCGGGAACCGCAGTCGAAACGAGATCGCCCAAGGAGCCGGCATCGAGAGCACCAACACGTCGTACTACTTCGACCGGCTGGAAACCCTCCAGATCATCGAGAAACATCATCCGGCACTCGCCGATCCGGCGCGCAGCAAGCGGACGCGATACCAGATTCGAGATCCCGTATTCCGGTTTTACTTCCGGTATCTCTACGGCCGCGAGGGACAGTACGAACTCTACGGCGAGAACGCCTACGCGGATCTCATCGAACCGGAATTGCCCGACTTCGTCAGCGAAACGTTCGAATCGCTCTGTCACCAGGCAGTGCCGGCGCTCTATGCAGACTACCAGCTCACACAGGTGCCAAGCCAGTGGTGGTACAAGGGCCAGGAAGTAGATGTCGTCGCACCAACTGACGAGTCAACGCTGATCGCTGGCGAAGCGAAATTTACCAACACCCCCCTCGGCTATGACGTGCTCGCGGACCTCGAAGACGACGTGGAGCAAATCGATTGGACACCCACCGGAGGTGGTGAGCCGACGTATGAATTCGCCTTGTTCAGCCGCTCTGGGTTCAAACGCTCCGTCGAGGAAGCTGCAGACGAGCGTGATGATCTCCGACTATTCGATCTCTCCGATATCGTTGCCATTCTCGAGAGTGGAACCACCCATTAACGCCGGAGGGTAACAGCTGGGGATAGTTTTTCTCCCCCAAAGGGGTGCAGGGGAATCAAACGTACCCCCAGAGGCGAACCAAATGAAAGAAACCAACGAGACGACAGCGTATCGAATAACGATCACTCTCGATAGCGCCGAGCTTCCCGTCGACGAGCAAGTCCGCAACGCGCTTCTCACCGAGTTCCGTTCACGAGTCGGCCATCTTGTCGAAGGGCTTCGTGGCATCGACGCTGAGCAAGATGACATCGACATCAGTACTGGCTACCGATATGCGCAAGTTCCGGCAACGTGCCCACTCTGTAGCGAGCGACTCGATCTCCAGAGCGTCCATCTCGATACAGAGAACGGAGCCCTGGCTAGCGCGGTGTGTTCGAGCGATGGGTGTGACTGGAGCGGTGATGCAGTTTATCGAATCATCGACCTCGAGGGCAGCGAAAGCGACGCCTTCGAGAGTAGTGTACTGACCGGGGATATCGCGCCGGACTACCTCCCTTACTGAACTGAGATCTGCGAGGTATCTCTGCTGAGCCGACAACGTAGCAGCCCCCACAGGGAACCAGCCCGATTAACCAACAGGAACCGTACAACAGCAACCGATGTTGGTTAACGGCTAGCCGCCGGTAGCAGTTTTTCTCCCCCAGGAGGGGGCGCGGGGCGAGTTCCGCGTTGATTCATTATGGCACTCACAGCGAAGACAACCAGCAACGCAGCCAGTGAAATTGCAGCTGCTCGGCAGGCCGATCAAATAGCGTTCCTCCATCGAGTTCCGTTCGCATTAGATGCATTCAGCCTCGGTTTTCTCACTGGATTTCGCGAGGACTGTACCTACCAACAGCAGCAGTTCAAAGCGTTAGAGTTGCCTGTCGGGATGCTCGATAACGATTTTCGAAATCCAGACCTTGATCGGTACGTCGAGCGCTTTTTTGAGCACGAACCCCAGGTCGGGGTGATTGGTGATGCCTACGAAGTCGAGGAGGTGGACCGATACGTCGCTGCTGCTCGCGAGATCAAAGGAAGCTACCCAGAATCGGATCTCGTCATCGTCCCCAAATGCCGTGGCGCGATTCACGCGATCCCTGATGACCTCGTCGTCGGGTACTCCCGGGGATACGCCGACCGACTTGCTCACGAGTTCTCAGAGCCGAGTGATTGGCGTGGTCGTCGTGTCCACATCCTCGGTGGAAGTCCGTCGAAACAATTGGACGTCATTAAGCAGCTCACCCGTCCCACACTGACGGAGGATCCACCCGCAGATATCGTCGGCCTTGACTGGAATGGTCTTCACCGTGGCGCACAGTTCGGCGAGTTCTGGACAGCTAATGGGTGGGACGACAGTGGTCGCGACGCCGAGCACATGACGATCCGAAAAACCGTCCGGTGCAGTCTCGCGAAGGTTCGAGAATTCTGGCGGGCACGAGGCGTTTGGCCTGAATCGACAACTCGGAAAGACAGCGTCGAGTATCGCGGCCCGTCACTGAGTGATATCGAGAGTCCAGCGTGTACTGAGTGCGATGTGAACGTTTGGACGACTGAACGAGGTCCCTTCGTAGCAGAGTACGATACGGGAGAGATCTGTGGGTACTGTAGCTACGACTGCTACTTCACGCATCGGCATCAGAACCAGCTCGAAGAGCTAGCCGGCGAACAAAGCGTCTACTTCCCGCCAGCCTGAGCAGCGATCTGTTTTTTGCGCCCCGAAGGGGTGCGGCGCGATCTGAATCGGCGCAGTTGCGATAATTCAAATCCTGAAAACCATGGCTACGAGTAGTGATTCGTCGGTCTCGTTCGAGAAGACCGACACCCGACACGACGAGATGCACAGTACCATCGAAGAGTGGATCGACGACCTCGTCGACCGCGTCGACGATGCACAAGCAAGTGAGGAGTTCCAGGAGTGGTTAGACGTCCAAAGTCGCTTCCACGACTATTCGCACCGAAATACGCTCCTGATCAAGTTCCAGTATCCAGAGGCAACGAAAGTCGCGGGCTACAACACGTGGCGGAACGACTTCGATCGGCACGTCCAGGAAGGCGAGCAGGCCATCTGGATCTGGGCTCCGATCATCACCAAGCGATGTCCCGAGTGTGAGAATTCGCCCAGCTACCACGAGAAAATCGGCTGTGAGTACAACGAGACGTCGGCGGATGAGTGGTCGAAAGGCCTCGTCGCGTTCAAACCAGCATCAGTCTTCGACGTCTCCCAGACGGAAGGTGAACCACTTCCCGAACTGGAGACGGCAGCGATGGGCGATGCCGACGACCTGGTGCCAGCGCTCAAAGGAGCAGCTGATGAACTTGGTGTGTCGGTACACATCGTCGATGCTGACGACTGGGAGCATGGCGACGCGAAGGGAGTCTGTAAGCACCGGAGCCTATACGACCTCAAGCCAGTTGTCGAAGCGAAAGCCCGGGCGAACCAAGCAGACCTTGTAGTCACGTTGATTCACGAGTACGCCCACGCGCTACTCCACTTCGACGTCAACGACAGTACCGAACAATCGAAACGCGAAGTCGAAGCCGAGGCCGTCGCCTACGTTGTCGGTCGGTATTTCGGACTCGACACAAGCGGATCTGCGTTCTACCTAGCAGCGTGGCAGTCGGACGATCCCGAGGCCGTTCGCGAGCGTCTCGGTCGGATCAGTCGGACGGCAGAGAAACTCATCGATAGTCTCCAAGACTAACACTCTCGACCCTCACTTGCGGAACAGTCCGGCGATTAGCATCAGACCACCAACTCCGACCGCGAAGATTGTTTGGACAGCAGAGAACCCTCCGCGAAGCGCCATTCGAGTATAATTCGGGTTTGAGTGGTAGAGGTCGCTCACAATCCCAATTATCGCATCAACTAACGGAGCTAATACATCGAAAACAAGTGCCTTTCCGAAATTTACCCCAGCCTGACCCAGACGGTACACGATAGTCACCAGGAGATTCGCCTTCCCTGTCAGGAAATGGCGGTTTGAAGGAGTGACGTACTGCCCCTTACCGTTGGTTGGGTTAAATGGCCATTTTGCGATTTTCACGGCCTCAGCGAACATTGATGCTACAAACGCGATGAGTCCTCGGAGCATCTTGTATATGAGATAGTAACTATTATCCCATTAAATTTCGCCCTCATGACTCGTTTCTCTGTAGCCATCGACGGTTCCACAGTTCTGAACAAAGAAAATGGGCTAACAGCCACGGGAAGTTTATTCTGCGCCCGCCGAGGGGCGGAGGCGCATTCTAACCTCCGTTGTATCATGACCGAACGAACTGACGACGTCGAGACACGGAACGAAGATGAAACAGAACACGAAGAGCGGGTGTACTCTCCTGATGGTGGAGTTGTAGCATCGACTCCTGCAGCTTCGCCACCTACTGAAGCGATCCAACAACCCACCATTGGCGAAGACCCGTCTCAGGAGGAACTCGAGCCTCGCACAAAGCGAGCTCGAAACGAAGAGATGGACGTCTCGCTACTCCAGAAGGGAGGAATCTACGAGGTGCGATCGGCGTCCGGGAACATCTACGAGGTCGACGTCGCGAGTGAGACGTGTACGTGTCCAGATTTCAAGAAGCGGAATCCAAGTGGTGGGTGTAAGCATCTACGGCGAGCCGATCTCGAAATTCGGGGAGGGAACGCCCCTCGTCCAGATGGCCGTCTCCCGGAAACGACGGACGTGGTCGAACAACTTGCAACGGAGATTCGCGAGCTGAATCAAGAGATCGAAGAACGCGAGGACCGTCGGCAGAAACTCGAAGCCACGGTGGCGGTTATCGAGGAAGTCTCGTTGAGTAGACGAGAAAATTAACCAACAATTCTAAGATATTGCCCAACAACGTTGGTTAACAGAACCTGTCCAATGTCCTATTCTCCACCAAACCCACCTCGAGAAGTCCCAGCAGACATCGCTTCAAAACTCGATGAGCAATCCCCGGAGGTACTCCGACAAGTCGCTCGATTCGCAGAGGAGCTTGCTGAGCATCGCGAGCGGGAGGCACGACTAGCTGAGAACGAGGAGGATAAGGAGGTCGAAGAGCGACCAGAGGATCTTCCTGATGACGTTCCGGCGAAGGCGACGATCACAATCAAGGAGATCAACGACAACCGCTACTACTACTGGCAGTGGCGGGAAGGAGATTCGGTGACGTCGAAGTACAAAGGGCCGGTGAATCCCGACGAGTAGACGAGATTGAATGTAGCCTGAAGTTTGTTACAGCACGATTCCTAGCGTAGCAGATGACACCCCCCAGAGTGTGAATGGGATCGGTTCACCCACACCCCTCGGTGTGAATGGGCTATCAACCGCCACTCTCTAACGAGACTTCACGCCGAGAGAAGGCAGAGCAACACGTGGATAGATTACGCCTCGTTTACCCCCACACCCCTCAGTGTGAATGGTCCACCACCCAGGGTACCGCGATTAAGAAGTCCTTAACAACAGAAGCCCTCACGCCGTAGGGAGAGTTCTCGCCTCAGTATCGAAGCTTCGGCTTCGGCACGAGGCCTCGCCTCTTAGAATATACTCACTTGGTGGACTGTTTAGACTACTGTATAATAAAGATAACTACAGCTGCGGTGCGGTGCAGTAGCGGATCGGGTCAGCTACCGTGGCAGAACGTGTAAGCCGCTCTCCGTGCCGTAATAGGTTCTTCAGACGAACGAGACAGCTTCTACAGCTCGAGTCCAGCTCTGTCTCTACAACCGTCGTAGCCTATGGGGGACCATTCACACCGAGGGGTGGGGGTGTCACCATTCCATCAACGTCTGGAGTTCCGGTGTTGAGTTAATCAGTCCAGTTCGTGTACTCTCGACGTCTCCTTGGAGCGAATACGACCTGAACTTACCCTGATCTCCGCCTTCCTTCTTTTTGGATTCGAGAACTCCAGTCGTCACGTGCTTGTTCAGAAGTTCGAGCGCACGATTGTACCCCTTGGGCTCTACTTCGACATCCCGTGCTACTGTTTGGTAGACCTCGTGAATCTCTGACGTCCGGAACCATTCTTTCTCCGGGTTATTCCGGTCAAGACGTGTGAGAGCAAACAGGAGTAATTTCCCGGACAACGGAGTTCCTTTCACCATCTCCATAAAGAGCTCAACTTCAACGAGTTCGTCAGCTTCGAAAACGTGCTCCGCTGTCACGACGTCGTCGCCTTCTTCATCAGCGATCTCGCCTGCATTCCGGAACAATCGGACTGCGCGTCGAGCGTCACCGTGTTCTTCAGCTGCGAGTTCAGCTGTTGTTGGAATCACCTCGTCATCGAGGACACCGTCGTAAAATGCGTCTCGTCGATTTTCGAGTATTGCGATAAGCTGATCTTCTTCGTACGGCGTGAACGTTCGGTGTTCTGGCTGGAGAGTCGATTGAACCCGTGACTCGATTTCTCCTTTGAATTCGATATCGTTCGAAATTCCGATTGTAACGACTGGGAAGTCAACGTCGTCTTTTGACTGTGCCCGTGAAAGCGTGTAGAGTACTTCGTTGACTTCCCCATGCTTGTCGATCTCATCGATAATGACGACGAGACCGCCAGAGAACTCCCTCTGAACAACGGGCCACAACTTCTGATCCCGATAATGTTCTGCCGAGAGGCCCTGATAGGGGACGTCGAGCGGGTTCTCTGCTTTCGCGTTCACCTGCTCTGCGATCTTTCGGAAGGTGGAGGTATACGTGGAGATGGGATCCGGATTAATGTACGCAGTAACGATCGGGGACTCCGTCCCCTCAGTTGCTGCCTCGAGTCGCTCACAGACGTGTCTGGCAACTAGCGTCTTCCCCGTCCCGGTTTCACCCCACTCCAGGACGTTATCCGGGACGCTATTTGTCCGCATTTTCCGGAGATTCTTCGCCAAGAACGTGATGTGACCGTCCCGACCGACGATCCGATTGGCGTCAGGAACGTTATCGATCTCGAGCAACCAGGGTTTCTCAAAAATGTCCGATCCGTCTTCGCTATTTCCTTCATCGACATTTAAGATCTCGTCGACGGTTGTTTGCGTGGAATCGTTGTTTGTCATGGACGGACCAATTCGCCCCATTCACATATAGGTTATCCACCCTCGGTGTGATTGATTCCACCCATTCACACTCCGGGGGGTCTTGCTGAAACGGAGCACCCCCCCGGAGTGTGAATGGGATTGACCCTGTCGCCCACTTCTGTTTTTGCTCACCTCAGATGATATCTGGACCTACTCATTTGTTCCGGGCCGCTGTGAACTCCGTCAGCTCCACCTCCCGTGTCTCCGCGAGTCTCCGTCGAATATCTGTACGATCCCATCCCAGCGGCAACAGCACGCTCTCAATCGCTCGAACCAGCTGCGTCTCGTAGTACGAGGCGTCGTAGGTCTCGATCTCCTCGTGGGCGAGGGCGACACGATCTCGCGAGGATTTCTCGTCGTCGACGACCACGTACTCGATATCCTGGCCCGGGTGGACTGCCAGTTCCTGCTCGCGGGCTCGCTTCAAGGCGGCCACGTTCTGGGTATTCTGTGAGTAGCCTTCCAGCGGCTTGGAGACGCGATTCCGCTCGACGAGCCGCTCCACTGCTACGTTGCCCGCCTGCAGTTCGTCGATTGCTCGTTCGAGCCGTCCGAGCACCGCGTCCGGTGACCGCGTGGCATCGAGCCGGTCGAGACAGTCCCGCTGGACGTCCTCGATGAACGGCGGGGTTGAGCGCTGCCGGGCTTCGATACCTCTGATCTTGAATTCGTCGTCACCGGCGACCTTCCCGAAGTACTTCGTCAGCGCGCCGGCGTCGCTCTCGCGCTGTGGCACGAACGCCACCCAGTCGTAGTGGGCTTCGTGTTCGAGCCGAATCTCGACGCGTTTCGTGATCTCCGTCGCGAGCGTCTCGAGGGTCTCGCGGTCATCGTCGTCGACGTCGGGGTCCGGAGTCACCCAGATGGAGTCGACGATGCCGTGGACGACGCGCCAGCCGCCAGCTTCCAGCCGTTGTTTCGCCGTCAGCAGAATCTCCCGAGCGAACGCGTTGATTGCCTCGTGGCACTCGATGCGGCCGAACTTCGCGTTGCTGAACCCTTGATAGCCGAAGCAGGCGACGAGGATCCACTTCAGCGCTCCCGACCGTCCCTCGAGTTCTGCCAGACGGTCCTCGTCGGGGTCGTCTCGTTCCTTCTCGCGACGGATGGCCGCCTTGATCTCGTCGCGAGCGTCGATGATCGGCTGTAGCACGTCGACGAGGTAGCCCTGGTCGTCGCAGATCGAGTATCCGAGGCCGGGGACGTCGTCGCGATCGCTGTGGCAGTCACACCGGATGACGTCCGGCGAGACGTTCCGGGTACAGATGATGTTCGGGTACAACGAAGAGAAGTCGAGTTCGTGGACGTTCTCGTGGAGGCCGACCTTGGGTGCGAAGATGAAGCCGCCGCGGTCGGCATCGTGGAGCGTCCCCATCGGCTTGTAGAACTCGTGGCGCCAGGAGTTCCACGGGACGAGGACGCCGCGGTGGTGGGCCTCGCAGATCTGGATCGCCGTGAGCACGTTCCCGATCGACGCCCACGCGAGCTCCTGGACGGGCTTTTTCGAGCGCGACACGAGGTCGAGGACGCCCTCGAGGTTCGTCTCCCCGTAGAAGAACGTGTTCGACTGGTCGATGATCGCCCGGCCGGGCACGTTGTACCGCGCCGGCGAGTGACCGACGCGGCCGTAGCTCGAGTACGTCGACCGGCTCGCGAGCTGCTGGTAATCGACGTCCGGCCACCGACTCAGCGAGAAGTCGTCGACGCCGGCGTCCGTCGCCATCTCGTACAGGGTCGGGACGATCTCGCTCGTCGAGCAGACCAGGATGTCCGGATCGTGTGCGTCGAGCGCCCCCTGGACGGCGGTCAGGATATCCGTCGGCGAGCCGGTGACGGTGTCGCCGGCGACAGACAGTTCCCCATAGACGTCGTTGCTCGTTTCGGTCACTGGGACGCTGAGCCGAAGCGTCG
>NZ_JAMQOJ010000008.1:0-354281 GCF_031626495.1 Natrinema sp. 1APR25-10V2 | reverse complement strand
GATCCGTGACGCGAGAACGGGTCCGGACGCAAACTGGACTACACGTACACTACGGTCGAGACACCACCGATATTGGCATGATCGCGGTTCGATTCCGTGAATCGGCGTTAAGGCGGCCACAGCGGCGGGGTTCCTCCCGTACCCATCCCGAACACGGAAGATAAGCCCGCCTGCGTTACGGCCAGTACTGGAGTGCGCGAGCCTCTGGGAACTTCGTTTCGCCGCCGACCACTCATACTTATACTTTCAGAAGCCCCCAGCACCGGCCGTGGTGCTGGGGGCTTTCTGTATTTAAAAGCGCGACCAGCCTCTCTTTCGAGAGGCGTCACTTCCACGAATCACTTCCAGTACCGGAGGCCAAATATTTTTGGAGCGGGGCTTATCCTGTTATCTCTGAAAGAGTAAAACATGGATACAGGGGACGACCCGTCCGATCTCGACGCTATCTACGGATTACTGTCCGATCCGTATCGACGATACGTTTTGTACTACTTTCTCGAGAACGAACGCGCCACTATCGATCGGTTGGCCTTGCAACTTGCTGCGTGGGAGCACGACAAAGCGGTCGAGTCGGTCTCGGAAGACGAAAAAGAGACGATTACGGTAGCGCTGCGTCACAATCACCTCCCACAACTGGAAGACCACGGGATCGTTACGGTCAACCAGCGAAGCGGGGATATAGTCGCCGAGACTGGGTTCGACGGTATTCGCGCTACCGCTGAACGTGCGCGTGAGGTCGAAGGTCCGGATTCGATCGTCGGCAACGCGACCGAGTCGTTCCTGTATAGCGACCCGGTAGCGGAAACGACGAGCGACGATCGCTGAGAGCGACCAGACGACACGGAACTCGTTTGAAGACGAACGTGGAGCTATTCGCAGACGGGATAACGGATGGAAAGTGCGACGACAGTCGACGAACCCTCGAGAGGAAACAGCAGTGGGATAGTATCGAACGGGAATCGACGAGCGAAGACGAGTAATTCACGACCTATCGTCGGTGCCCGCGACGTTCGAACGACTTCCGCTCTGCTGCCGTCTGTCACCTATCGGCTGTAATCCGTCTCTCCGTGTGGATTCAGAATAGTCGAGTCGATTGCCGCCGCGATCTCGTTCGCTTGCTCCGCCATTCGCTCTCTTTCGAGACAGTGCGTCAGGACTGTCTCCTCTTCCATCGTCGTGACTTCTCTGTCCGCCGCGAAAATGTGCGCCCGGAACACTAACGTCCAGCCTCATCCCGTGGCGGCGTGCCGCGTCGGCTGGCTAACCCTCGTGCCGGGCGGGGGAACGGTGCGTTCCCCGAGTACTACTGTCGCGTGCCCGGGTTCGCCGTGCTGTCATCGCACCCGAATGGGTTGGCTCGGACGGGGACTAAAGGCACGCAGTACACCTAGGTGCGTCGATCGTTTAACTCTTCTACTCTCCCGCCCCCATGTGGCTCAACTGGGTTGTGGCGTCTCGGTAACGTTGCCCTCGTTCTCCGCGAGCCACTGCTCGTAGGCGTCGGGCTCGAGGACGACGATTTCGCCGTCCATCCACGAGTGGCCGGCGCCGCAGAACTCGGCGCAGACGACGTTGTAGCGGCCCGGTTCGTAGGCCATCGTTCGGGCACGAGTGTAGCGACCCGGGAAGGCGTCCTGCTTGACGCCGAGATCCGGGACGAAAAGCGAGTGAACGACGTCTTCGCTCGTGAGCCAGATGGTTACGCTTTCGTTGGCGGGGATGACGATCTCGTCTGCGGTTGTAATGTTCGCCCCGGGGTAGCTGGCCTGCCACTCCCACTGGTAGCCGGTGACGTACACTTCCTCGTCGTCGGTGTCGGGGAGGTCCGCGAACGATTCGAACTCCTGTTGGCTGCGGTCGATGTCCGCCGACTGCGACGGTGAGACGTAGGGGCTGACGAGAACGCTGTAGCCGGAGAGGCCGACGAACAGGAGGATGATCGCCGTGGCCGCAGTCCAGGTGATCTCGAGAGCGGGATCCTCCGTGGTCGGCTGCGGGTCGTCGTTGTCGTGGAACTTGACCGCCGCGTAGACCAGAATGAGCAGGACGAACAGGGTGAGCGGGAGCGCGACGTAGAGCAACTGGTACTCGAGGCCGTTGATGAGTTCCCGGTTGACTGACTGTGCCGCGACCGAGCCGGTCAGCGCGAGGAGGCTCAGAAGGACCGCGATGAAGAGGGTCTCGATCGTGCGTCGACGACTACCCATTGGCGGGGGTTCGAGAGCCGCGCTGATATACGGCAGCCATGGATCGTTGAACTGTCACGAGTCCGTACCAGTTTCAAGGGGCGTATTCTGGTAGAAGACGTATCGAAACCGGTGATACTCATGACATCGTCAGTTCAGCTTTATTGGTGGCGATGGTGAGTCCATCGCTATGCACGGCGGCGAGCGGTGCGGTCGATCGGTCGGAGGTGAGAGGCGGCGATGAACCGTGCCCTCGCGGAGGTGTCGCTGTTCGGTATCGTCGCCGTCAGTTGCCTCCTGACAGTGGTGGTGGCGCGACGGTTACGCGCCGATCCGACGCCGGACGGTGGCTACGCCGTGGGTCGCGATCGGCAGTTTAGTCTCGCCGACGCGAAGGCGGCCGCCGTTCGCTGGACGACGACGACGAACCACCGCGAGATCGGCCTGCTCTACATCGCGTTCGGGACCGTCGCGGCGATCTGGGGCGGGATCGACGCGATGATGATACGGACGCATCTGCTGACGCCCGAGGCGAACCTCTGGACGGAGCAGACGTACAACGAACTCTTTACGATGCACGGGCTGACGATGCTGATCTTCTTCGTCACGCCGGTGTTTTTCGGGATCGGGAACTACTTCCTCCCGTTGTTGATCGGGGCCGACGACATGGCGTTCCCGCGGCTCAACGCGGTTGGATTCTGGATGCTGCCGCCCTCACTCTTGCTCGCCCGACTGGGGATCGTCGCCGAGGTGACGGGAAAAGTGCTCGCGCTGGTGGTTCCGGCTGACTTATTGACGGCGCTGTTCGCGTTGCGCGAACCGGCGATCGGCTGGTACCTCTATCCGCCCTTGTCGCTAGCACCGAACCCGCAGACGAACTTCTTGCTCCTCGGGCTCCACTTGAGTGGCATCGCTACCACGATCGGCGCGCTCAACTTCATCACGACGGTGATCTACGAGCGCGACGAGTCGATCGGCTGGGCGAACCTCGATATCTTCTCGTGGAACATGCTCGTCACGAGCGCGATCGTCATCTTCGCGTTCCCGTTGCTCGGAACCGCCGTGCTCATGCTGCTGTTCGACCGAAACTTCGGGACGACGTTCTTCGCGGTCGAGGGCGGCGGCCCCATCCTCTGGCAGCACCTCTTCTGGTTCTGGGGTCATCCCGAGGTGTACATCATCTTTCTCCCCGCGACGGGGCTGATGAGCCTCATACTGCCGAAGTTCGTCGGTCGCAAACTGTTCGGGTTCAAGTTCATCGTCTACTCGACGATCGCGATCGGCGTCCTCTCGTTTAGCGTCTGGGCCCACCACATGTTCGTGACCGGTGTCGACCCACGGGTGCGGGCGAGTTTCATGGCGACGTCGGTCGCGATCGCCGTTCCGAGCGCGATCAAGGTGTTCAACTGGATCACCACGATGTGGAACGGGGACGTCAGACTCGCCGCACCGACGATCCTCTCTGTCGGCTCGATCGGCCTGTTCATCGTCGGCGGTGTCACCGGCATCTTCCTCGCGGTGATTCCCGTCGACATCATGTACCACGGCACCTACTACGTCGTCGGCCACTTCCACCTCATCCTCATGGGGATCATCCCGCTGATGATGTTCGCGGCCAGCTACTACTGGTACCCCTTGCTGACCGGCCGAATGTACGACCGCCGACTCGCGCTCTTCCAGTCGTCGCTGCTGGTCGTCGGTTCCGCGCTGACGTTCATGACCCTGATGGCGCTCGGCTTTCTCGAGCTACCCCGTCGATGGGCGACCTATCCGCCGCGGTACTCGGCGCTGCAGGTCGTCGCAACCGTCGGCGCGTTCATCATCGGCATTAGCGTCCTCATGTGGCTGTACAACATGCTCTGGTCGTACTTTCAGGGGACGCCGGTCGAGACCGCCGACCCCTGGGACCTCAAGGCGACCGAGCAGTTCACGCCCGAGTGGCAGTGGTTCGAGGATCGGCTCGAGCGCGAACGCGGAATCCCACCGAGCGAGCCCGAAAAAGTACGACCGTCGTACGTCCCCGCACGCGAGGAGCGACCGCCGTCGCTCGCCGGTCGAATCGTGCCGGTCGCTCGAACCGTCGCGAACGACGCGGGCGCAGCTGCGACCGGCGGCTTCGTCGGGACGATGCTCATGTCGGGCGTCCTCTTTGCGGCGGTGATTTTGGGCGCGTTCGACCTCGAGTCCTTCGCGAACCTCGCGACGCTCCTCGGACTACCCGGGAGCGTCGCGCTGGGCTACGGGGTCTTCCTCGTCGGTGGGATGACGGTCTGGGCGCTGCTCTTCCTTTCGCTGGGCGAATATTTGCCGGGCGAACTCACCCTCGTCACGGGGCTGTGGTACGCGACCGTCATCGCCTCCGGGTTCGCGATCGCGTTCTACACGGGTCAGACGGGCCTCGAACTGGTCGCCTATCTCGTCCTCGTGCTGCTCGCACACTGGCTGTACGGGCTGGGACTCGCCGGAACGATTACGTACCTCGGCGGCCGCCAGCGCCGTCCGTCGACGGGGGAGACCGAGCAACGATGAGCGACGACGACGCGCCACCGGGGCCGGCCGATCCGCCCGCGACGGACGAGACGGGGCCGACCGAGCCGACAGCTGAATCGGAGTCGCTGCTGTTGACGTACGTCGCGCCGTTTCTCGGCGTCCTCCTGATCGCCGCCGGGCTCCCGCTGACGATCGTCGGCGGCTACGTCGTCGTACAGGACAGCGTCGGACTCTGTGGGACGCCCTCGATCACGGCGACGCCGGTCGACGAGTACGAGGACTTTCCGGAGACGGTCGAAGTGCTTCCCGCCGAGGAACTCACGGCTGCCGAACGGGCAGCAATCGAGGAGGCCCTCGAGAGCCCGCTCCGCGAGGGAACGATCGACGGCGACGTTGCGAACAGGGAGGCGCTGTTCGAGGGTGTGGTCGTCCCGTACGAGGGGGAGCGCTACTACGTCCAGATCACGTCTCGCAACTCCTGTCTCGCGGCCGAGCCGCTGCTGTTTCCGATCGGCGGGATCGCGATCCTCGTGGGGATCGCCGGCGTGCTGACGCCGCCGATCTACCGGAAAATGGCCGGCTTCGAGGAGCGTATGCGAGGCGATTAGACGTCGTCTCACGACCGCCGGCGCATCGGTTCGGTGGTGGCGCTACTCGTCGCTCGCGTTCGGCTCGTCGTGAGTCATTTCGTCCGGGTCGGGGGCGACGACCTCGCCGTCGCCCGGCTGTCGAGCGGTGTAGGAGAACTGGCCCTTCCCGTCGGGGGCGTCACCCTGCGTCCAGGGCAGATCGGGGTCTTCCTGTTCGTCGCGTCGAGTCGACATGAACGTGTAATTGTACTCCTGGTTTTCCTCTTCCTGGGGGAAGCTCGCAGGGACGGGAACCGGGTCGTCGAGCGTTTCCAGGGCCTGCAGCCACTGATTCTGATGCATGGTGTCTCGAGCGATCAGGTAGGAGAGCATGTCCTTCATTCCGGGGTCGGCGGTGTACTCCCAGAGTCGGGTTGCGAGGGTCCGGCCGGTCGATTCGGCCATGACGTTGGCGTAGAGATCGCCGGCGAGGTTACCCGAGGCGACGATGTAGTTGCCGGTGAAGGGGGCGCCGTTGCTGTCGACGGGCATCGCCGATTGGCCCGACGAGAGGAACTGACGCGGGCCCTGTGCGGTCATCGCCTCGGCCGTCTCCGCAGTTTCTTGGACCGTATCGCTCATGCTCTTGGACGAGCCACGGAGGTTCTTGGTAACGGCGGACGCGAGCATCTCGATGTGGCCGAGTTCCTCGGCCGCGGTCTCCATCAGCAGGTTTCGGTACTCCTTGTGCTGTTCCGGCACCGCCCACGCCTGAAACATGTACTGCAGCGCGACGCGCATCTCGCCTTCCTGGCCGCCGATCGCTTGCTGGAGGAGTTTCGCGAAGTGTGGATCCGGATCTTCGACGGTGACCTCGTACTGAAGCTCTGGTTCGTGGAAGAACATCCACGGATTCCTGCCGGCGGCCACCGGTATAAACTCCTGTTGCGATCGGCGTTGAACGTTTCACGGGCTGGTAATTGTCGCCCGTAACTCTCTCTACGGAGGTGAAGGGGTCACATCGGATACTGGTCGACCGACCCCGAACCACACCGGCGACGCCCTGATTCGCAGACCGATCGGCCGCCGCCGGGGTTTTTCGTCACTGGCCGTGGTACGAGTCGATCCCTCGAGGTGACTCCGGTGAGTAACGATGGCGGAAAGCGGCGAGCAGCGGCGACGTGCGAGCGCTGCGGTGAGATCGGCATCGTCGAAGTCTGGCCCGACGGCGCACTCCGGCCGCTCGGACAGTCGGACCTCTGTGGATGCGACTCGGCGGCGCTTCGACTTCTCGAGACTGATCTCGACTCGGACGAGTTACCGTGAGCGCGCGGCGGTCACACCGTTATCGTCGCGCCGACGTAGAGAACGGCGACGAGGAAGAGCCAGACGGCGTCGACGAAGTGCCAGTAAAGCGAAACGGTCGCGACGGACGTATCCCGGTCGGGACCGTACTGACCCCGAACCGCCCGCCAGCAGAGGACGGCGATTCCACCGACGCCGAGCGTGACGTGGAGGCCGTGGAGGCCGGTCAGGCCGAAGAATGCGCTACCGAAGATGCCGCTCGTGAGCGTAAACCCCTCCGCGACGACGAACTCGTAGTACTCGTACGCCTGGCCGGCGAGGAAGACGACGCCGAGTGCGAGCGTCGCTCCGAGGAGTCCGAGGAATCGCCGCCGGTCGTCTGACTCGAGGGCCTCGTGTGCGAAGTGGAAGGTGACGCTGCTGGCGACCAGCAAGACGGTGTTGATCGCGACGAGCGACCCGAGCAGCGGCGGAAGCTCCTCGGGCGGCCACGTTCCGACTCTGACGAAGAAGTAGTAGACGAACAGCGCGCCGAACGTCGAGACGTCTGTCGCGAGAAAGAGCAGCGTCGTCGAGACGTACGACCGCCGCGATTTCGGGCTGCCCTGTGCGTCGCGGGCCGGTGCCAGAAACGCCTGCTCGAGCCACCCCGCGACGCCGGCCAGCAGGACGATCGTGCCGACGACGGCGAGGGCGACGCCGATCACCGGCGGGACGATGTCGGTCACCCGCGCGAAGATGTAGATACCGAAGCCGACGTAGAGCCCGCCGGCTCCGGCAGCGGCGATTAGCGGCCAGCGACTCCGGTGATGATCGTGATCGTCGTGATCGCCCTGCCCGCGGTGGTCGCCGTACTCCTCGGGTGCCTGTCCGTCGGGTGCTCGGCGGTTCGCACCGTCCGCCCGGCGGTCGCGTTCATCGGACGGCCCCTCGGCTGCGCCAGCGTCCATACTCTCGCTCCCACGTCGAGGCGGAAAAAGGATCGCCGCTCGAGCCCGGTTAGGGTGCCGCTACACCCCGGTCAGTAGAAGTAGTCGTCTTCGGAGAGCTGCACGTAGCGGCCGTCGCGGTACTTGTACTTCTGGCGTTTGTACATCGCGAGGATCTTCGCGGCGTCGAGGCCCGCCGTGTAGCGCCGGTTGATCAGGACGTTGTCGGCGCCGTTGCCCTGCATGTCGTTGACGGTGTCGAACGCCCAGTCCCAGTCGTCGGGGCCGTAGTCTTTGACGATCTCCGCGAAGGAGACGTTGCGCAGGATCTCGTCGCCGATCGCGTTCTTCCAGAGTTCGTTGTAGTTCTCGAGCGAGTCCGTGCCGGCGAGACGGCCGGCGATCTTGCCGGTGCGGACGGCGACGTGGTAGCCGCCCTCGTGGAAGGCCGAAGTGGTGCCCATCGCGCCGCCGGCGACGGCGATGTTCGCGCCGACGGGCGACTCGATCGGTCGCGTCGAGGAGATCGGATAGGTCTCGGTCCCCTTCGACTTCCCGCGATCCTCGACGCGCGGGATGTCTTCCTCGATGTCGTACTCGTCGCCGTACTCCTGCTCGAGCAGGCGACGGATGTACTCGGCGCCGGACGGGATTTTGTCGTCGTCGGGCCGCAGGAGCTTGTAGCCGCCGGGGTTCTCGACGTCCGCGAGGTCCATCCCGATCGGCATCGTCAGCCCGACGCGGGCGACCGTGCCGTCGTTCGGGAAGATCCACGGGTAGGCGGTCTCGCCGGGCATGTAGCCCCACCAGAACTTGAGGGTGTCCTCGAACTCCGCGAACAGCTCCTCGGGGAAGTCCCGATACTCCTGATAGGCGATGTGGTTGGCTTCCGGCGGCGAGAGGTAGTCGGAGACGCTCCGTCCGGGCGCGGTGAACTGGTCGAGCGCCTCGAGCGTGATCCGTCGCTGCGGGCCGTCCGCGAGGACGACGTACTGGGCCTCGAGTTCGTCGCCGTTCGCGAGCGTCAGCGTGTGGGTCGGTCCGTTCGAACCCGACGCGCGGAGGTCGGTCTCGAGGTCCTTGATGCCGGTGCCGACGCGCAGGTCCGCGCCCGCATCGGTCGCGCGCTCGTAGAGCCAGTCGTCCATGCGCGCACGGTGGAAGGTGTAGCCGAACTTCGGGTAGCTGGCGTCGATCCCCGTCGTCCGCAGTTCGACGGCGCTGTTCGGCCCGATGAACTCCGTCCCCTCGAGTTCCCGGAGGACGACGTCGTCGGGAATCTCCCGGTAGTCGAACTCCATGAGGTCGATCCAGTAGTCGAGCATCCCTGCGGCGTCGGTCGAATCCGGCCCCAGTCCCTCGCGGTCCTCTCGGGGCACCCCCTGCTCGAAGAGGACCGTCTCGGCACCGTGTGCGGCGGCCTGTTCGGCCGCGGACGCACCTGCGGGGCCGCCGCCGACGATCGCGACGTCTACGCGTTCCATACGGCAGTGAGACTCATTGAGCCATTATAAAAACTGCGAGGCGAATTT
Source organism: Natrinema sp. 1APR25-10V2 (assembly GCF_031626495.1). Taxonomy (NCBI): domain Archaea; kingdom Methanobacteriati; phylum Methanobacteriota; class Halobacteria; order Halobacteriales; family Natrialbaceae; genus Natrinema; species Natrinema sp. 1APR25-10V2. The sequence continues at coordinate 345,270 of NZ_JAMQOJ010000008.1, read as the reverse complement.
TCGGCCGCTTCGACGAGTCCTGCTGGCGGACGGACCGTCCGGCCGCCGGACCGAGTGCCGCGAGACGAACGCTTTTGAGCGCACTGGACGACGCCACGGATATGAGCGACGCCGACACGCCGGACGTACTCGTCCTCCGGAAGGGAACCCACGGAACGCCGATCGAACAGTACGTCGATGCGATCCGCGACCGTCTCCCCGATCACACCGTCGCCCTCGCGCGGACGCCGGCCGAAGAGCGCGAGGCGATCCGAGACGCGCCGTTCGTCACGGGCATGACCCTCGAGGAGGACCTCCTCGAGTGCGCCGAGAATCTCGACGTCTTCGCCTGCGCTTACGCGGGGACCGGCCACCTCCCACTGGACGACCTCGAGGACCGCGGCGTCGCGGTGACCAACGCCTCGGGCGTCCACGGGCCGAACATCGGCGAGCACGTCCTCGGCGCGATCCTTCGCTTCACCCGCCGGTTTCACGTCGGCGCGCGCCGGCAGCGCCGCCGGGAGTGGCGACATTACAAGGCCCACGAGTTGCAGGGATCGACGGTCACCGTCGTCGGACTCGGCGCGATCGGACGGGCGGTCTGTGAGCGCCTCGAGCCGTTCGGCGTCGAGACGATCGGCGTGCGGTACACCCCCGAGAAGGGCGGGCCGACCGACGAGGTGGTCGGCTTCGAGGGCGCGGCGTTCGACGACGCGCTCGCGCGGACGGATTACCTCGTGCTCGCGTGTCCGCTGACCGAGACCACTCGCGGGCTGATCGACCGCGACGCGTTCGTCACGATGGACCCCGAGGCCGTGCTGGTCAACGTCGCTCGCGGGCCGGTCGTCGACACCGACGCGCTCGTCGAGGCGTTGCGCTCGAACTGGCTCCGCGGTGCGTCGCTGGACGTGACCGACCCCGAGCCGCTGCCCGAAGCGCACCCGCTCTGGACGCTCGAGAACGTCCAGATCACGCCCCATAACGCCGGTCACACGCCGCGGTACTACGACCGACTGGCCGACATCGTCGCCGAAAACCGCCGCCGATTCGACGAGGGAGCCGACGCGGACCTCAGGAATCAGGTGCTGCCCTGACTCGGCCGATCGTCGGATCGGTCCGCCGGATCGGTCGTCGGTGGTCTCCTTCGCCTCGAGCCGTCTAACGCACCTTTTTCATCCTGTGCCCCGAAATCCGGGGTATGGCACGCTCAGTAGTCGGCGACACCGCTCGAGCGGGGCGGACGGGGGGAACGAGATGACGCTTTCGTTCGACGGAACGGTCCTCGTTCCAGTCGCGGATCCGGACGACGGCGAAGAAACCGCGGCGACGCTCGCGCCGTATCTCATACCCTCGAGTACGGTGCTCGTCGTCAACGTGATCGAGAAGGCCGGCGGCGCGCCCGACAAGGCCTCGGTCGAACAGCGCGAGGAGTACGCTCGGGAGATCTTCGAGCGCACACGCGGACCGCTCGAGGGACACGCGGGTTCGGTCGAGACGGCGATCCTGTTCGGTACCGACGTCGTCGAGACGATCCTCGAGGCGGCGGTCGAACGACGCGTCGACGCCGTGGTCTTCGAACCCCGCGGCGGGAACCGGTTCGTGGAACTACTTACCGGCGACGTGGCACGCCGACTCGTAAAAAAAGCCTCGGTCCCGGTCGTCGCACTGCCGCGAACCGACGATTAGCGTCCGATCGTTCTCGAGCGACCGTTACTCTTCGTCCGCGAGTTCGACACGGCCGGTCCCGTCGACCGTGACTCGATAGTCGCCGTACTCGAACGAAACACTGCCGACAGTCCGGTCCGTTCCCCTGGTCGATTCGAACAGCGAGTCCAGCGCCGACGGATCGATGACGTCGTACAGCGGTCCGAACTCGTCGGCGACCTCGAACGCGTCCAGTCCGGACGCCGATGCGACCGCCTCGATGACTGCTTCGGTGAGCGACTGAGACGGCCCAGCCTGGTAGGTGTCGCCTGCGCCGTGCGGTTGCGCCTCGTCAGTAGCGGGTTCAGTTTCCATACATCCCCTACCGGTGCGATGGGGGAAATCATCTCCATTGGAGGGTCAACGATTTAAGACGGGGTGCGTTCTCGGAGCGTATTCCGAAGCAGGTTGGCCTGGCCCCGCCGAAGACGAGCGGACAGCGCTTGATCCGAGATATCCAGCGTTTCGGCGATCTCCGACAACGTCGTTTTCCGCGGAACGTCGAAGTATCCCTTCTCGAGGGCAGCGAGCAGCGCTTCCTGCTGTCTGTCGGTGATGCCGTATCGATCGCCGGAGTGATCCGATTCGTCGAAGATGCGTTCGATCCGGAACGGGATCTCCCGTTCGCGACAGGCGTCTCGGTAGGCGAACAGTGCCTCTCGCGTCGGGATGCGAGCACGAATTCTCGTGTCCTTCGTCACGGTGATGTCCAGGTACGCGATGTCGTACTCCGCCGCAATCGGATACGTCAAGTTCTCCTTCCCGTATTCCGAGAGCGTGCCGCTGTAGAGACGACGGTCGCCCGACTCCTCGAGGAGGGCAAACTGGCGAACGGTTTCGTCGGCGTCCAGTGCGGCGTCGACGCCGTCGAGGTCCGCTCCGTAGACCCAGAAGATGAACTTGGTCTCGTCGGCCGACGGCCGGAAGATCTCTTCGACATCGATTCCCGAGGCGGCCTCGACCGCCCGCCGGAGAATCGGCGTCGCGATCTCGAACTCGACGATAAGGACCATAACACGCTCTCTACAGTCCTACGACGCGAACGATTGTTATAGTGGGGCACGCTTGCGGACGACGGTCGAACGGACGGAAGAACCGGGCGGTTAGAGGTAGCCGTTCTCGAGGAGCAGTTCGCCGTTGAGGACGCTCGCGCCGGCCGCACCGCGGATCGTGTTGTGGGCGAGGCAGTTGTACTGCAGGCCGAAGGGAGTCTCCTGTAAGCCGCCAGCGGCGATGGCCATGCCGTCGCCGAGCGTACGGTCCATCCGCGGCTGCGGGCGGTCGGGTTCGTCGAAGACGTGGATGAGCGGCTCGGGCGAGGAGCGCAGGTCCAGCGAGGGGTAGTCGCGCATAGCTTCGGCGGCGTCCTGGGGGGTGAGGTCCTCCTCGGTCTCGACCCAGACGTTCTCGAGGTGGCCGTCGATCGTCGGAATCCGGTTACAGGAGGCCGAGACCGACATGCCGTTGTGCGACAGTTCCGCGCCGTCGAAATCGCCGAGCAGTTTGCGCGACTCGGTCTCGAGTTTGTCCTCCTCGCTACCGATGTAGGGGATGGCGTTGTCGATGATCTCCATCGAGGAGACGCCGTCGTAGCCCGCGCCGGAGACGGCCTGCAGCGTCGAAACGTGGACTTTCTCGAGGCCGTAGTCGGTGAGGGCCGCGAGCGTCGGGACGAAGGTGATCGTCGAACAGTTGGGATTCTTGACCATCGCGCCGTCCCAGCCGCGCTCGTCGCGCTGGACCTCGAGCAGATCGAGGTGGTCCGCATTGACCTCCGGGATGACGAGCGGGATGTCGTCGGCCATCCGGCCGTTCGAGGAGTTCGAGGAGACGATATAGCCGTCCTCACAGAACGAGGGTTCGACCTCTGCGCCGACGCTCGAGGGGAGCGACGAGAACAGGAGGTCGACGTCGTCGGGCACTTCGTCGGGGTCTGTCGCCGTGACGGTGGTCTCGGCGACGTCCTCCGGGATGGGGCTGTCGACGCGCCACTTCGCGGCCTGTCGATACGTCTTGCCGGCGCTCGCGTCGCTCGCGGTCAGGGCCGCGATCTCGAACTCCGGATGGGGATCGAGCAGCTGAATCAATCGCTGTCCGACTGCGCCGGTCGCACCGAGTACGCCTACTCGTACTGCCATTTTTCGCCACTCCGAGTCGTGTCCGCAAAACCGTTTGGGTTTTCGGTAGCGCATGTCACTGAGCGGACGCGCTGCGACAGACGAGGAGCCAGCGGCCGGATAGAAGATATTAAGAAACGGGAGCGGCACCTAGCGACCGATGCACTACCGACAGGTTCGACGCGAGGCCGCCGGCGGGAGGTGGTCCCGATGACGAGTTCGACCACGAGTACGACCGATCGGGGACTGCTCGAGACGCGATTCAGCATGGGTGCGACGGCCGTGGCGGTCGTCGCGGTGCTGCTGGCCGTCGCCTTCGGCTGGCTGGGGTACACCGACGGCGTACTGCCGGTACTCGGCTACCAGATGAACATCCTGACGGGAATGGTCGGTATGCTGTTCGGATGGGGTGTCGCGTTCGTCGCGTTCGTCGCTGCGAGCTACATGGAGCCTGGCTTCGGCGAGTAACGATCTTCCGTTTCGGACTGGCGACCCGTCAGTCGGTTTGCCGAGCACGGCGGAACCGCTTCTCTCAGTACTCGAGTCGCACACTACTGGCGAGCGCTGTGGCTCGCTATCGGTCGATACGGTCTTCGACGAAGCAGAATACAGACTTACGCGGGAACTTGCGCGCCCTTCTTCCGGGTGACGTAGCCCGCGATGCGGTTGCGGACACCCTTGGAATCGACGTTCGTGAGCTTTTCGACGCTCTCTTTGTTCTGTTCGAAGTCGGTCGTGAACGCCTCCGGATACCGCTCCAGGAGGAGGTTCCCGGTCTTCTTGACGTAGGCCGGCTTGATTGCCATGTCGGTCCGTTCTCCGAGCGCGCCCTAAAGACATTCGTTCTGCGACGGCGACGCGTCGGCATCGGAGGGGGATCGACACAGTACGCTCACCACGCCGAATGCTCGCGCACGCGCTCGAGCGCCTCGCGTTCGCGCGGCCCGCCGGCGCGCTCGACGATCTCGGCGCACCACGCCAGCCGGTCGCGGAGCTCGGCCTCGTCGTAGTCGGCCACCTCGAGTCGCGAGGCGGCCACGGTCGCCTCGACGACGGCCCCGAAGCCGCGGTCGATCGTCGGAATCGTCTCCCGAACGACCGCGGATTCGACGGGCCGAAGCGCCCACTCCTCCCAGTCGGTCTCCCCGTCGGTTCCCGCGTCGAGCTGCTCGACGGTCACGCGCACCCAGGCGGTCGCCGACTCGAGAACGGGGTCTTCGCACTCGACGATCGAGAGGGCGGCGTCTGCGACGGCCACTGGGTCGTCGACGAACTGGACGTAGCCCTCGCCCTCCCGGTGGAAGTTTCGCCGGGTGCGGGTGTTCCCCCACGTCCGCGCGGTGACGGGCTCGCCGGCGTGTAGGCCGAGTGCGGCGGCGTTCCACAGTCCGTTCGGTCCCAGTGTGGTCACGACTGACTCGGTGACGCCGGATAGCGAGGCGGGCCACTCGGCGTCGTCGCCTCGGGTCTCGTCCGCCGGTCGATCGTCGCTCATAGCTCGATCGCCTCGTGCTCGAGTGCGACGAACAGCCCGGCCGCGGTGACGTCGGCCGTCGTTCCCGGATTGATACCGCGGGCGACGAGGTCGTCGGCGAAGGACTCGACCGCGTCTCGATCGGTCTCGAGGGCGTCGCCGTCCGCGAGTTCGGCAGCGCGCTCGGTCACTTCCCTGGCAGCGTCCTCGCCGTGGCGCGTCGCGACGAGCGTGTCGGGTCGCTCCGCGAGCAGGGAGAGGAAGACCGCCGCGGTCCGCTCCGATATCGGGCCGTCGGCGTCGGCGAGCCGTTCGGCCGCCGCGAACGACCGCTCGAACCCGCGGACCCACTCGCGAGCGACGTCGTCGCCCGGCACGCTCCGCTCCATGATCTCGAGCAGCGTTAGTCCGCGCTCCCGGACGGCCGGGACCGCGTCCGAACCGCGGCGGACGTCGAGCGGTTCCATGTCCGCGGGCGGGTCGCCGACGCCGACGTCGACGTGGTCGAACGCGCGGTAGAACGCCGCCGCGTCGCCGACGGTCGTCTCGCGGACGACGGCTTCGGCGATCGGCTGCGAGAGTTCCTCGCGCGCGGCGCAGACGAGCGGGACGAGCAACAGCAGCGCCCCGAACTGCGTGTTGCCCCCCTTCTGGGCGGCCATACCATCGACTGCCCGCTCGAACGCCGGTCCGACCGACGCGCCGTCGGCCGCCAGCTCGAGCCCCTCGCTGGCCCCCACCGCGCCGGCGAGGAAGTGCTCGAACCGCAGATCCGCCAGGTCCCGATGGCGGTCGACGTTGCCCGGCTTGGGTGTTCCGGCGACCTCGAGCAGCAGCGCCAGTTCCGCGTTCTGGGCCGTCGATCGCATATACGTCTCGCTGCGTGCCCGGACGGCTTAGGGGTAGGGGTTGTCTACCGCCGCGCCTACGGCGGACGGGTCGGTCCGTCGGGCGTCGGCAGGAGGTTCGCCGTCCCGTCGATTTAAGCGTCGAACCGACGACGATGGCGTATGGGCTACGATACCGCAGCCAAGACCGACGTAGACTCCGTCGTCCCCGAGGAGTGGGGCGGCATGTGGTTTCTGAAGGAGGAACTCGAGACGGACGACCTCGGCATCTCAGTGCTCGAACTCGAGCCCGGCGGCAAGGGCAAGGAACACGACGAGACGAACACCGGGCAGGAGGAGGTCTACTACGTGGTCGCCGGCACGGTCGAGGTCGAATTCGAGGACGCCGACGAGACGGTCCGGCTCGAGACGGACGAGGCGATTCGGCTGGATGCGGGCGAGACGCGCCAGATCTTCAACCGCGGCGACGAGCGCGCGAAGCTCTTACTGGTCGGTGCGCCGTTGTAAGCGATCTACGTCCTGGTTCGGTGTTCCCCTCGGCGAACGCAGCGAATGCCACCGCAGAGGGGGTGATCGGCCAGCAGCGAGACGACTATTCGCTTGTCTCGACTGATTTGGCTACGGCTTCCGAATCGACGTCGACCGCTACCGCGTCGCCTCGAGCCCGAACTCCCGTTCGACGGCCTCGCGAACCCGCTCGAGCACTGCGGGGTTGTCGCTCGGCCGGCCGACGCTGACCGCGTCGGCGCCGTAGTCGACGTACTCGCGGACGGTCTCGGCGTCGCGGACGCCGTTGTTGGCGATCACGAATAGGTCGGTCGCGTCGACGACGTCGGCGATCACGGCTTCGGAGTCCATCGCGTCGACGTGGACGAAGGCAGCGCCGGCGGCCTCGAGATCACGGGCCAGCACCGGCAGGTCGACGCCGGGGACTTCGGCACGGACCTTCGCGCCGACGGTGACGCCCGTCTCGGCCGCGCGCTCGACGTAGTTCGCGAGCCGGTCACGGTCTCGCAGGAGCGTCTCGCCACAGCCGACGGCACAGAGTTCGTCCTGCCGGCAGTGGGCGTTGATCTCGAGGACGGCGTCGTGATCCCGGCAGACGCGGGCGGCCTCGACGATCGGCTCGACGGTCGCGCTTCGGACGTTGAACGCCGGCTGGACGGGCACGTCTCCGAGTGCGGCGAGTTCGCGGTCGACGAAGGCGATCGGGTCCTCGGGGAGGAACTCGGTTCGGTCGCGTGCGACGAGGTCGCGCGCAGCCGCTCTCGAGTCGGCGTCGAGGGCGATGCCGCCGAGGAACGCGGCGCCGGCGTACTCCGCGCCGGCCCGCGCCCAGTCGGCGTCGGCCTCGCCGCTCAGACTGGCGAGGGCGAGCGGCGGCGCGAAGGGGACGTTCGGAGCCATCTCAGCTCAGATGATCGATCGCAGCGTCGACAGCACGGATCACGCGCGCGGCGTCCTGACGTGAGTCGATCTCGATGTCGGTTCGGACCGTCGGCCGGTCGAAGTCGGCGTCGTCGTTCTCGTCGATCACGAAGACATCGGCGAACGGGTAGGCGGTCGCCAGCCCGTCGGTGCTCGGTTCGGCGTTGACCGCCTCCATGAGGTCGCCGGCGGGGCCGGAGAAGGCATCGTCGCCGAGGAACGGCGACACGGCGACGACCGTCGTCTGCGCGAGCGCGTCTGCGACGCCCGGCAGCGCGAGCATCGGTCCGATACTCGTGACCGGGTTCGACGGGCCGATGACGACGGTGTCGTCGAGCGCCTTGAGGACGCCCGGCGCCGGCTCGGCCTTGGAGGAGCCGCGGAACTCGACGGTGTTGACGGTCGGCTCGCCCCGGTGGGCGACCCAGTACTCCTGGAAATGCATGAGGCCCTGATCCGTGTGGACGAGGCTGGCCACCGGATCGTCGCTCATCGGCAGCAGGTCGATGGACAGTCCGAACGCGCTGGCCAGCCGCTGGGTCGCCTCGCTCAGCGTGTGGCCCTCGTCGAGCAGGCTCGTCCGCGTGATGTGGACGGCCCGGTCGCGGTCGCCGATCGTCATGAACTCCGCGACGCCGGAGAAGCGCCGCCAGTGCGCGAGCCGTCGTCCCTCGGTCTGGCGCCCCTCTGGCAGGAACTGCGGGCCGTCGGGGAGGCCCGCGGCCGACGCGATGTCGTTCAGTGCCGAGTTGGTTCGGTGCGTGTCGCCCTCGATGCCCCACCACGTCTCCCGGTCGAGGATTCCACCACCCTGAAACAGCAGCGTATCGACGTCCGGCGAGACGAAGAGCCCGCCGAGCTCGATGTCGTCGCCCGTGTTGGCGACGACTGTGGTCTCCTCCGGCGAGAACGCGGCCGCTGCCCCGTCTAACAGCTTCGGCGTCCCGGTGCCCCCGGAGAGGAAGGTTACCATACGCACAACTCTCGAGCGAGGCTACTTAATCGCTTTCGGCCGCTCGTGACCGTCAGTCACGGCCGCCGTTCACGCTGCCGAGTTGCTGGAGCAGCCCGTGAACGTCGTCGAGCGCCCATCCCTCGACTATTTGGTGATCATCGACGCTGAAGACCACGATGCCGGCCGTTTCGACCTCGGTCCCCGTCGCCGGAACGCCGAAGACCGCCGCCTCGTGCGTTCCCGAGAACCGGTACCGAACGACGACCCGATCGGCCGTCGCGATCACGTCCTCGATATCGTTTCGCAGGTCCGGAAACGTCGCGTACCAGTCGGCCCAGGCCGTCCGCAGTTCGTCGATCGTATACGTGTCGTCCGTCCCGTGGTGAAGGACGTAGTCGTCGCTCACCGCGTCGGTGTCGAACGCCTCGAGGTCGCCGTCGTTCCAGACGGCCGCGAAGTAATCCCGAACGAGTCGCTCGTTTCGGGCCTCGATAGTCGACGCCGCCGGATCCGCAGCGGTTTCGACGCCCTCGGTCGACGAGGATCGATCCATCAGTCGGCGCCGGATCGCGGCGGAACGTTCGCGTTCGACCGGAACAGGTTCTCCGGATCGTATTCCGTCTTGACCTCGACCAACCGGTCGTAGTTGTCGCCGTAGAGCAACTTCACGGGATCTTCGTTCAGTCCAGGGAAATTACCGTAGCGGCCCGAGGCGACCGGCAGCGCTTGCACGTCGGCGAACACCTCGCGCGCCCAGTTCACGTTCGCGTCGTCCTCGTCGGCCTCCTCCCAGTTCGCCTCGACGGTGAGCATGTACGGCTTGTCCCGGTGCCAGAACGCGGTCGCGTCCCGCGGAACGTCCGCGACCGCGTCGCCGAGGTGCCAGACGTCGATCGTCGAGAGCGCCGACGGGGTCGAGTCGTTGTACTGGATCATGAGATCGAAGACCTCGTCGGTGAGTCCCTCGAGGAAGATCGACTTCCAGTAGTAGCGCAGCCCGTCCGGATAGTCTTCGTCGAGCATCGACTGGAGGTCGACGTAGTCCATCGGTCCGCTCATGTCGGCGATGGGCGTCGCGACCTCGCGGAGCGGGTCGTAGACCGCCGGCGCGTCCGCTGTGTCGCCGCGGGCGGAGCCGAGGAACGCGACCGCCGGTTCGCCCCACGTCTCCTCGGGAAACTCCTCGAGTTCGGGGACGTGGGCGGTGAAGACGAGGACGCCCGCGTCTCGCGGCGCGGTCTCGGTCCACTCGCGGAAGGCCGACAGCGCCGCGTCGGCGTCGTCGCCGTGGTACCAGACGAAGAAGGCGTACACCTCCGGACCGACCTCGTGGAGGGCGTACTCGAAGGCCGTGACGACGCCGAAGTTGCCGCCGCCGCCGCGGATCGCCCAGAACAGGTCTTCGTTCCGATTTTCGCTGGCAGTGCGTACCTGCCCGTCCGCCGTCACCACGTCGACGCTGACCAGATTATCGAGTGCGAGTCCGTACTCGCGGCTCAGGTGACCGTAGCCGCCGTTGAGCGTCAGTCCCGCGATTCCGGTCTGTGACACCGCACCGAGTGCCGTCGCGAGGCCGAACAACTGCGTTTCGCGGTCGACGTCGCCCAGCGTCGCGCCGCCTTCGGCGTAGACGGTTTCCGCCTCGCGGTTGACCCGGACGCCGTTCATCGCTGAGAGATCGACGACGATTCCGCCGTCGCAGATGGCCGTCCCGGCCACGTTGTGTCCGCCGCCCCGCACCGCGAGGGGCAGGTCGTGGTCGCGGGCGAAGTTCACCGACGAGACGACGTCAGCGACGCCAGCACAGCGCGCGACGAGCGCCGGATACCGGTCGATCATCTCGTTCCAGATCGCTCGCGCGTCGTCGTACCCCTCGTCGGACGGCGTCAGCACGTCGCCGCGAAACTCCGCGACGAAGGAGCGAACGGCGTCGCTCGGCAGCTCGTCGAACGCTGCTTCCCCCTCTTGTTGGTGCATTGCTCCCATATATCACGATAGGTGTCTAACGGAGATAAAACAGTAGTATATCCAACACGACGATCAGTCGCGCAGATATGTCCCAGCACGGGCTACGAATCGTGTCCTCGAGCGCTCCGAACTCTCCGAGCCCGATGCATCGAGGAGACGTACCAACGCGCCAGCGCAGGAGTCTCTCTCGGTCGCCGGAGCTACTATAATTATTAATTATGTGAGACTATATGCTCGGGCGAGGCGTACGGCTACTGGGGGACAATGGCAGTAACTACCACGCCCGTAGACGACGGTGCATTGAACGGATTCGGCGAGCGACTCCACGGTGAGGTACTCCGACCGGAGGATCCGAACTACGACGACGCGCGAGCGGTCTGGAACGGAATGATCGACAAGTACCCGGCGTTTATCGTCCGCTCGAGGGGCGTTTCGGACGTGATCGCCGCGGTGAATTTCGCGCGCGATCACGACCTGGCGCTGGCGGTTCGGGGCGGCGGACACAACATCGCGGGAAATGCGGTCTGTGACGACGGACTGATGCTCGATCTCTCGGCGATGCGGTCGGTCCGCGTCGATCCGGAGGAGCGGACGGCGCGCGTCGAGCCGGGGGCGACGCTCGCCGATTTCGACCACGAGACGCAGGCGTTCGGGCTGGCGACGCCGCTGGGAATCAACTCGACGACGGGCATTGCCGGACTCACGCTGGGCGGCGGTTTCGGCTGGCTCACGCGCACGTACGGCATGACCGTGGACAACCTGCGCTCGGTCGACATCGTCACCGCGGACGGCGAGTTGCACCACGCGAGCGAGGCGGAGAACCCGGATCTGTTCTGGGGCGTCCGCGGCGGCGGCGGCAACTTCGGCGTCGTCACAGCCTTCGAGTTCGATCTCCACGAGGTCGGACCCGAGGTACTCGCGGGACTGGTCGTTTATCACGGCGCGGACGCGCCGGACGTCCTCCGCCACATCCGCGATCACAACGAAAACGCGCCGGACGAATCGACGGTCTGGGCCGTCCTCCGGAAGGCACCGCCGCTCCCGTTCCTCCCCGAGGACGTCCACGGCGAGGACGTGCTCGTCGTGATCCCGTTCTACGCGGGCGACGTGGCCGAGGGGGAGGCTGTGCTGGCCCCGATCCGCGAGTACGGCGACCCCATCGTCGACACCGTCGGTCCGCACCGGTACGCGGCGTTCCAGCAGGCGTTCGATCCGCTGCTCACCGAGGGCGCTCGGAACTACTGGAAGTCCCACAACTTCAGGGAACTCTCCGACGAGGCCATCGATACCGCGGTCGAATACGCGCGGAACCTGCCGTCGATGCAGTCCGAAATTTTCTTCGCACAGCTCGGCGGTGCGATGGCGCGAGTCTCGACGGACGAGACTGCGTTCCCACACCGGGACGCCGCGTACGGCATGAACGTGCACACGCGCTGGGAGGATCCCGCGATGGACGACGACTGCATCGCCTGGTCCCGGGAGTTCTACGACGCCATGAGACCGTACGCGACCGGCGGCGTCTACGTGAACTTCGTCAGCGAGCGCGAAGGGGAGGAGAACATCGCCTACGGCGACAACTACGACCGGCTTGCCGAGATCAAGGCGACGTACGACCCGGAGAACCTGTTCCGAACGAACCAGAACGTCGAGCCCACCCCGGCCCGATAATCTCCGCTTTTTGCCCGCCGACGCCGCGACGAACGTCGTCGAACCCTAGTCGCCGATCCAGTCCGCGAAGCTCCCCTCGAGTAGCGTCTCGGACTGCCGTGTCACGTACTCCTGTTGCATCGCAGCGATCGCGTCGGCGAGATCGGTCTCGTCCTCGAGTTCGGCCCGGACCTGCTCGCGTTTCCAGCTCGCCGGCGTCACGCCCTGGCGGACGCGCCGCCGGAGCGGGTAGAGGTACTTCGCGGCGTCCTCCTCGCTCAGCCCGCGGTTGGTCAGGCCGTCCTCGGCGTGGGCCAGCAGATCCTCGTAGAGCGCGAGGCCATCGGTCGTCTCCTTGCCGTCGTTGGTGATCCAGGTCAGGTCGGCCCCGAGACCGTCGACCATCGCGGCGTAGAAGTTCTCGCGGGCGATCTGCCAGTCGAGCTCGACGACGGGATGCTCGAGCCGGGTCAGACTCTCCATCAGGCCGGCGAAGGCGGCGAGGAACGAGATCGAGTCACGGACAGTCGGCTGGGCGGGGATCGGCCGGAACTCGATGCGGGCGTTGGCGGCCGAGCGGGTCGGGCCCCCGAAGACCGGGCGGATCCACCGCCAGTAGGTGCCGTGTTTGCGGCTGAAGTGGGGGAACTGATCGTCGAACCGATCGCCGGAGCCGACCGGCATCGGGACGATCGTATCGTCGGCAGCGATCCGATCGATGGCTTCCTCGACGGTCTCGAGGTCGTGTGGGAACCGGACCTTTCCCTCCCCCGTAGTTGGGTCGTTGAGGGCGGTCTCGAAGACGCTGATTCGGTGTTCCATCCAGCCGTCACGAAGGATCTCGTCGGCGGTCGCGTCCTCGTCGTACAGGTCGGCAGGGAAGAACGGGGAGTTGACCCCCAGTGCCAACAGCGGCCCCGCGACTCGCAGGGCGTAGTTAAAGTACTCGGGGAGGTCGGGTGCGTGAGCCACCTGATAATGGGGCTGGATCGAGGTGATGAGGCTCTCGGGCATGACGGTGTCGGCCTGCAGCGAGACGTGGGGCGCCTCGATGCGCATTCCCGCGGAGTCGGCCTGATCGGTGTTGGCCATCGCGTGGTAGCGCGCTGAGTCGCTCATGTTCGTCGCGATGCGAAATCGGCGCTCGGTTCCGTCCGGTGCGACCGCGGTTCGCTCGACGCTGTCGGTGAGGTAGGTACCGGCCTCCTCGCCCTCGGGCGGAATCGTCCAGAGCGCGTCGCTCACCAGCCGCATCCGTTCGGACTGGGTCACGTCAAGCGCCGTCTGCAGGCGCGCTTTCACTTCCGATTCCTGCGCGGCCAGCCCGGGGGCGTTCAGCGGCTGCGGACTGGTCACCATCTCCGCGTTGTGCAGGCCGAGTTCCTTCTCGAAGCCGATTAGTTCGAGCAGTCGGCGCGGAACCCGCCGGAGCGTGCAGTCGTCGGCCTTGACGGCGTAAAACTCGTACTCGAAGCCGACGATCGCCTGCGGGTTGTCGAAGACGCCCTCCTCGACGGCGTCTTTGATCACCTCGGCGTCCGCCTCGGCCCGCTCGCGGAAGTCGTCGGCGTCGACCGCCAGCACGTCCGCGACCCGCGCGGCGAGTTCCTCCTCTGGCATACCTCCCTGTGGGGACGCGAGGGCCTTTAAACGCGTCCCTCTGCGCCGGCTCGATCGCGTCTCAGAATCGTTTTACTCCCCGCGGCGATAGAGTCGGCCGATGGAGTTCGCCACGTTCGCCGACCGCGCCGGGACGATCGAAGCCGAGCCCGCCGACCTCGAGATCGTCGCCCACGTTCGGGACCTGCTCGTGGACGCGAGTGACGAGGGCGAGGAGCGACGGTCCTCTGATGACGCGGTGGAACCGCAGACGCTCGAGATCGTCGCCCGCTTCGTTCAGGGACGGGTGTTCCCGGCCTGGGACTCGACGACGCTCGATATCGGCCCGAGCGCGTGTTACGAGGCGATCGCTCGCGCGGCGGGGACGAACGTCAGCGCCGACGACGTCGAGGACCGACTCGCGGAGATCGGCGAAATCGGCGACGTGGCGGCGAGCTACGAGTTCGGCGGCCAGCAGGGGCTGGGTGCCTTCGCGGGCGGCGGATCGGGGAGCGAGGGCGGCGGTGGCGACGACCTGACCGTCCGCGAGGTCGCGGACACGCTCGAGGAACTCGCCCACGCCGAGGGCTCGGGCAGCCAGGACCGCAAGGTCGACCTGCTGTTCGGCCTGTTCAACCGCTGTGCGAGCGAGGAGGCCCGATACCTCGCCCGGCTCGTCCTCTCGGAGATGCGCATCGGCGTCGGCGAGGGGACCGTCCGCGACGCGATCGCCGAGGCGTTCGAGGTGCCCGAGGATCGGGTCGAGCGCGCCCTGCAGGTCTCGAACGATTACGGGCAGGTCGCACGGATTGCGCGCGACGAGGGGGTCGACGGGCTGGACGGGATGGATCTCGCGGTCGGGCGCCCGATCCAGGCGATGCTCGCCCAGGCGGGGACGGTCACCGACGCGCTCGAGGAGTGGGCGGAAGCCGCGGTGGAGTGGAAGTACGACGGGGCCAGAATACAACTCCACCACGAGCCCGGCGATCCGGGAGCGGCCGACGGATCGGTGGCGGAGACGCGCGTCTTCTCGAGAAACATGGAGGACGTGACCGACGCGCTCCCCGAGGTGGTCGAGTTCGCGGAAGAGACGCTCGCGGAACCCGCGATTCTCGACGGCGAAGTCGTCGCGGTCGACGGCGACGGGAGCCCGCTCCCGTTCCAGGAGGTGCTCAAGCGCTTTCGGCGGAAACACGACGTGGCGAAGGCCCGCGAGAACGTGACGGTGCGTCCGGTCTTCTTCGACTGCCTGCACGCGGACGGTGAGGACTTGCTCGCGGAGCCGCTGACGACGCGTCACGAACGGCTGCGGTCGGTACTGGCCGATTCCGGGGCCGGTAGCGACACGGACGACGCAGTCGCAGACGAAGACGTCGAGGGCCTCTCGCTGCTCTGGCACACCGACGATCCCGACGAGATCGAGTCGATCGACGCCGACGCTCTCGAGGCGGGCCACGAGGGGATCATGCTCAAAGACCCCGAATCGGCCTACTCACCGGGCCGGCGCGGGAAACACTGGCGCAAGCGCAAGCCCGACGTGGAGACGCTCGACTGCGTCGTGACCGGCGCTGAGTGGGGCGAGGGCCGGCGCGCGACGTTCCTCGGCACGTTCGAGCTGTCCGTGCAGGCCGACGACCGCTTGGAGACGGTCGGCAAGGTTGCAACCGGGATCACCGACGAGAAACTCGCGGAACTGACCGAACTGCTCGAGCCCCACATCGCTGCCGAGGAGGGCCAAGCGGTCGACCTCGAGCCCGCGGTCGTCTTCGAGGTCGGCTACGAGGAGATCCAGTCCTCGCCGACCTACTCGTCGGGCTATGCGCTACGGTTCCCGCGGTTTCAGGGTGTGCGGTCGGACAAGGATCCCGAGGACGCGGACACGCTGGAACGGCTCGAGCGGCTCCGAGGGGAGTGATACGCGGGGGTCCGCTCGAAGCGCCACGGTTTTGTTCATACGAGACAATATAGTGTCGATGAGTGGTATCCGTCCGGACGAATTGGCCGAGCGGCTCGACTCGGGAGACGACCCGTTTCTGCTGGATATCCGCCCGCGCTCGGCCTTTCAGTCGAACGCGATCGAGAACAGCCACAACGTGCCGGTCTACGGAGCACTGCGACGGGGCGACGAGGAGGCGCTACGCGATCGACTCGACGAGATTCCGGCCGACGAGGAGGTGGTCGTGGTGTGCAAGATGGGCGTGGTCGCCAAGCGGGCGACCGCTCTGCTGGTCGACGAGGGGTACGACGCGGCGACGCTCGCCGGCGGGATGAGCGGGTGGACCGGCTATCAGCGCGGCTCGTTGGGATACAAACTCCGGTCGTTGCTCTGGAGGCTCCGGTAGGCTCAGCGTGACTGTCGAGACGGGAGCATCGTGACGACCGCTCGCGACGGCTCCGCTGGGCTCGAGTCCGTCCCTGAGTGTGATAGCCGAACGCGAGCGACTCACCACATGTAAGCACCCTTAAGAGCCACGGGAAACAGGATTCGCGTATGCAACCGCGCGACCTGTCCGACCACGTCGCCTACGAGGCGGGTCGAGGCATCGAGGAGGTCGCCCGCGAACTCGGGCGCGATCCCTCCGAATTCGTCAAACTCGCCTCGAACGAGAACCCGCACGGGCCTTCGCCGGCCGCCGCCGTGGCCATCCGCGAGACGGCCGCGAGCGTGAGTTCCTATCCCAAAGCCGCCCACGCCGACCTCACGAGCGCCGTCGCCGACCGCTGGAACGTCGCCGACGATCAGGTCTGGCTGGCAAACGGCGGCGACGGAGCCATCGACTACCTCCACCGGGCGACCATAGAGCCCGGCGACGACGTCCTCGTTCCGTCGCCCGGCTTCGCCTACTACGGGATGAGCTCCCGGTTCCACCACGGCGACGTTCGGGAGTACGAACTCTCGAGAGCCGACGACTTCGCCCAGACGGCCGACGCCGTGCTCGAGGCCTCCGACGGCGAACGGGTGATCTGGATTACCAGCCCGCACAACCCGACCGGCTCGACGATGCCGCTCGCCGAAATCGAGCGGCTCGCCGACGAGACCGACGACGAGACGCTGATCGTCGTCGACGAGGCCTACGGCGAGTTCGCCGATCGGGACAGCGCCGTCGCCCTCATCGAGGGCCGGAACGGCTTCGCAGCCCGCGACGACGTGGCCGTCCTCCGGACGTTCTCGAAAGCCTACGGACTGGCCGGTATCCGGCTCGGCTACGCCGTCGTCCCCGCGGAGTGGGCCGACGCCTACGCCCGCGTGAATACGCCGTTCGCGGCGAGCGAACTCGCCTGCCGGGCCGGACTGGCCGCGATCGAGGACGAGGAACACGTCGAACGGACCGTCGAGACGGCCCGCGACTCACGCGCGTATATGCGCGAACACGTCGATACACACGTCTGGGACAGCGAGGGGAACTTCGTTCTCGTCGCCGTCGGCGACGCCACCGCTGTCGCCGAAGAGATGCAAGAGCGCGGCGTCATCGTTCGTGATTGCTCGAGCTTCGGCCTCCCGGGCTGTATCCGAATCACCTGCGGTACCGACGCGGAGACCGAGCGAGCCGTCGAGACGCTCAACGGGGTGCTGGCCGATCTCGGCCTCGAGCCCGAATCCACCGACCCCGACGCGGAGGTGGCCGACACGTGAGAGTCGCCGTCACCGGTACGCCCGGCACCGGGAAGACGACCGCGACGGAACTGCTCGAGGCCCGACTGGCCGACGGATCGGCCGACGCCGACGGGGACGATCAGGCCTCCGGCCTCGAGGTGATCCACCTCAATCGCGTCCTCGAAGACGAGGAACTGTACACCGAGGTCGACGCCGACCGCGACAGCAAAATAGCCGACATCGACGCGTTGCGCGAGTGGGTCGCCGGACGCGATAACGTGGTGATCGAATCACACCTCGCCCACCACGTCGACGCAGATCGGGTCGCCGTCCTGCGGTGTCAGCCCGAGGCGCTCGAGGAGCGCCTGCTCGAGCGCGGTGAATCCGAGGCGAAAGCCGTCGAGAACGCGGAGAGTGAGGCCCTCGACGTGATCCTCTCGGAGGCCGTCGAGGAACACGGCCTCGAGTCGGTCTACGAGATCGACACGACCGACCGCGATCCCGAAAGTGTCGCCGACGCCCTCGCAGCGGTCGCGGCGGGCGAGCGCGAACCGAGCGCCGGCGAGGTCGACTTCGTGGGGTATCTGACGTGACGCTCGACAAGTTCCGCCCCTACGTCTCGCGGTTCCTCGACCCGTTCGTCACGGGGTTCGACCGCATCGGCATGACGCCGAACGGCGTGAGCGTGATCGCGTTCGGGATGGCGATCCTGGCGGCGGTAGCCTTCGCCCTCGGCGGCCTCGAGGATCCGATGTGGTACGCCGTGGCGGCGGCGCTGGTCTTCCTCAACGGCTGGCTGGACATCGTCGACGGGGCGCTCGCGCGCGAACAGGAGGTCGCCTCGGCCGGCGGCGACCTGCTGGATCACGTCCTCGACCGCTACGCCGACATCGTCGTCATCGCCGGGCTGGCAGCGGGGCTCGAGAACTACCTCCTCGGCTTTGCTGCGGTGACCGGCGTCGTGATGACCTCCTACCTCGGGACGCAGGCCCAGGCCGTGGGCCTCGACCGGGTCTACGGCGGGCTCGTCGGTCGAGCCGACCGGCTGGCTATCATCGGGATCGTCGGCTTCCTCGCGTACCCGTTCCCGGGAGAGCTCTTCGCAGACCTCACGCTCGTGGGCTGGCTGCTGGTCTTCCTCGCGGTGGTCGGCCATCTGACAGCGGTCCAGCGCTTCTACTACTCCTGGGTCGCGCTCGAGTGAGCGACCGTTCGCCGGCGCTTTGACGGTTTTCTCCGATCGGGACCGCGCCGCATGCTTTATCCCTCGCCACGATATAGAATCCCACATGGTTCAGTGCGAGATGTGTGGCGCCGAGACGTCGTCCCCGAAGACCATCAAAGTCGAGGGCGCCAAGCTCGACGTGTGTTCGAACTGTACCGATTTCGGCACGGAGGTCAAACAGACCTCGACCTCGAGCACGTCGACGAAGTACTCGACCGGCTCGAGCTCGTCCTCGTCGGGAGGGGGTGGACAGTCCTCCAGTTCGAGCGCGGGGTCTACGAGTTCGGGCGGCTCGAGCCAGCGCCGCCGCTCCGACATGTTCGACGACATGGACGAGTTGGCGACCGACTACGACGACCGAGTCCGCAACGCCCGCGAGAGCAAGGGACTCAGCCAGTCCGATCTCGCGAACGAACTCAACGAGAAGGCGAGCCTGATCCGCAAGATCGAACGCGGCGACACGCTCCCGAGCGACCGCGTCCAGTCCAAACTCGAGAACTATCTCGAGATCGAACTGAGCGCGGAGGGCAGTTCCGGCGGCGACTCCGAATGGTCCGGCGGCTCCTCGACGGGGAGCTACACGCTGGGCGACGTGGTCAAGCGAAAGGACTGACGCCCGACTCGAACGCGCCGTCCCGGACTCGCAAGCTATTTCTTTCGTGCGGGTGCGGATGTCGATATGTTCGTCCTCGTTAACCTGAAGACCTATCCGTGTGATCCGGTCGCCGTCGCGGAAGCCGTCCGCGACGTCGACGAGACCACCGACGCTCGTCTGGTCGTCGCACCGCAGGCAGCCCACCTCGAGCGCGTCGCGGCGACGGGCGTCGAGACGTGGGCCCAGCACGTCGATCCGATCGAGCACGGAAGCAACACCGGCCACACGCTGGCCGAGTCCGTCGCCGACGCGGGCGCGGACGGGACACTGATCAACCACTCCGAGCGACGGCTCAAACTGGCCGACATCGACGGTTCGGTCCGGGCGGCCGAACGAGCGGGGCTCGAGACGGTCGTCTGCGCGAACAATCCGGCCCAGATCGGCGCGGCCGCGGCGCTGGGACCGGACGCCGTCGCCGTCGAGCCCCCCGAACTCATCGGTACCGGAACGCCGGTCAGCCAGGCCGACCCCGATATCGTCGAAGACGCGGTCGAGGCCGCCGAGCGCGTCGATCCTGACGTTTCGGTCCTCTGTGGCGCGGGTATCAGCACGGGCGACGACGTCGTCGCCGCCGGCGACCTCGGTGCCGAGGGCGTCCTGCTCGCCAGCGGCGTCGCGAAGGCCGACGATCCGACGGCCGCGCTCGAAGATCTCGTCGATCCGCTCTGAAGACGGCTCGCCGAGCGGCGGGGACCGCATCGCCGCATCACCGCGGCGACGGCGTGTCTGCCGACCGGCTTTTCTTTGTTCCTGTCGAACCGATTCGTATGGTCGACGAAGGCTCCGGCGACGCGGAACCAGAATCCGGCGAACCGCCCCTACCCGTGGCGCTCGAGAATCGGCTGATGGGCCAGGGCGTCTACGTAACCGGGTTCGCGTGGATGGACGGCCCGGCGGCCGACGAGAGCGCGGAGACGGCCGACTATCGACCGGGCGAGTCACCGATCCAAGACCGGGCCGGAATCGAACTCGAGTACGAAGTCGTCACCGACTCGCCGCGAGTCTCGAACGACGAGGTCGGTACTGTCATCCGGACGCTCCGGTCGGTCGCCGAGGAGCGGGCGTGGACGCCGGGCCGGCTCGAGGCCACGTCGCTGTCGACCGACGGGGCGGTCCGCGGTCGCTGGCACGTCGAAGGCGAGTGGTTCGAACGGCTCGGAACGGGGCTCTCGGAGCTCGAGTTCTCCGAGCGCGTACTACGGACGATCACCGATCGCCCGACGGGACGTGACACTGATTAAACGCGTCTGGGAGATAGATTAATAGGGGTTGCATCACCTCGTAGTCGTAGGTGGGTTCATGACAGGGGAACAGGTGTACGTGTCGCACGCGCCCGGAGATCTCGAACTCGTTCAGGACCTGTTCTCGACGGTCAAGAACTTCCCATTCGGCGTCCACATCGCGCTCGAGGAGATCGAATCCGGCCGTTCGCGGAAGCGACTCGAGGGTCGCCTTGCGAACAGCGACGTTGTAGTCGCCGTGTTGACGGAGTCGGCGGTCGAAAATACGTGGATCAACCAGGAGATCGGATACGCGGTGGCCAAAGGCATCCCTGTCCTCCCGTTGCGTGACGAGGGGATCACCCACCACGGGTTCGTCAGCGACGTCGAGGGGGTGACGATCGATCGGAGCAACCTCTCGTTTACGATCTTTAATCTCCTCTGTCGGTTGCGAAGCGAACTCGCGCCGCTGGGCGCGCTGTCGGTTCCCAACTGGTACATTCGCTTTCCGTGCACCGTCCCCGACTGCGGTCACCCCGTGACGCTGGAACTCGAGCAGGGACAGACGAAGCTCTGGAAACTCCACAGCCACGGCAAACTGCTCTCGACGTCGTGTGAGGGCTGTGGATCGACGTACTACTTCAACCCGGGGACGATCGGCTTCGTCCGCCGCGAGGACGGGAGCGACCGTCAGTCGCCCTCTCGAAGTCGTTCGTAGGCTTCGTTGACGAGCGCGAACGCCGATTTGCTGCCGGTTTTCCGGTCGGGGTGTGCGCGTTTCACCTGTTCGTGATACGCCGTGCGGAGTTCGTCCTCGGTCGCGGTCGCGTCGACGCCGAGCACCTCGCGCGCCCGTCGCTTTCGCATGGCGACTGCAGCGATGATACCGTTCTCCTCGGCGTCGGCCTTGCAGCCGGAACACAGCCGTTCGGTGCGCTCGTCGATCGTCGTAACGCGATACAGTTCCTCGGAAACGTCCTCGCGGCACTGCGTACAGCGCCCTCGCTCGTCCACGTCGTTCGCGGTTGCACGACCGGAACCGCTGGCGGCGTCCGGCTCGGCGGTTCGAGCGCCGCCGACATCATCCGAGCTACGGGTCGGTGCCTCGGCCGCACACGACGGACAACACGTTACCACGGTCCCGTCGTCGAGCACCACATCCTCGAGTTCCGCAACGGGGACGGTGGCGGTACAGCCGTCACACGCGTCGCGGCGCTGGTCGAGTGACCCGCCCTTCCGGGCGGCCGCTCTGGCGTACGGTTCACAGTCCGGACAGCAGACGACTTGATCGCCGTCCGGCATACGTACGGTCGTTGCGTCCTCGAGCGCAACCGTTCGGCCGCACCCGTCACAGCCGGGCCGGCGGTCGCCGACGACAGCCATCACGTGGCCGGTTTGGCGTCGTCCCTCATTAGTATTTCTGCTGACAGTCGGCGCTCCGAACAGTTCAGAACGGTGGTGACCGACGCCCGATTCCGGAACCGCGGTCGGCGTATGATCTGCTTACCGGCTGCTGGTATCTCGGTTGGAAATCGGTCATCCCTGAACGCAATCGATAACAAAGTGGTCGCCCGCCGACCGAGCGGTCGTGCGAGGCGACCCTCGCACGCGGACGCGCTGTCCGTTGGACGGCACTCGGCGACGACTGTCGCCGGGTTCCTCCTCTCCTGTCAGGTCGTTCCGACGGTCGATCCGAACCGGGACACCGATGGTCTCTCGACCGTGAGGTTCGCGTATGGATACGGCAGTACGGACCGGCACTCGCGACGGCTCGGTCGACCGAGAGCGGCTCGCGACAGCGACCGTTGACACCGTTCTCGTTGTCGGGCTAGTCCTCCTCGGAAACGTCGAACACGGCGGCAATCCGATCGCCGACCCGCTGGCATCGCTCGAGACCGTCGCACCCTTCGCGATCGGCTGGGCCGCCGTCTCACTGCTCGCGGGCCTCTACACGCGCGATGGGCTCGAGCCGGTTCGCGACTACCGGTTGCTGGCAATCACCTGGATTGCAGCGGCGAACGTCGGCCTCATGCTTCGAGCATCGTCGCTGTTCGAGGGCGGAGCGACCTGGCCGTTTCCGCTCGTGATAACCGGGTTCGGTCTGCTCGCGTTGCTCGGCTGGCGCGTCGGCTACGCCCTCTTCCGGTCGGCGACGACGTAAGTCGTCGTCGCATCCACGTCCTCGCGTATGTGAACCAGATATTACCTATCCCTTTTCGTAACCCCGGCCCGTCGACGCAGCGAATATTCCCCTTCCGAGGGCTGAAAACGACGACACTGTGCTACCAGTCTCTAGATCATACGTAACTGTAAAGTAACATGATGATATATTGGGGGCTAGATAACACTCCTGTAAGTTATAGGTGGGATTTTCGATGGATCTCTGTCGGAAAGCCATCGCCCACGAGCTAATTATGGGAAATACTTATATACCTATTCCTCCTAGTATAGGACAGATTATGACTGGATATTACGACATTGTTCTCGGCCTCATCCCAGTCGCACTGCTCGGTATCACCGCAGCCCTCACGACCGTCGGGGTGTCGTTGACTGCGGCGGTGCCGCTCGGCGCGCTGGTCGCGATGGCGATCATCGGACACGCGATGTTCGTCAACACGCCCGCAGACGTCTCCGACGAGGCCCGGTCCGCGCGTCCCCCGATGAACGCGGACTGATCGTCTCAGTTCTCGTCTCTATCCCCGCTTTCGATTCCTTTTCCCTGCTTCGTTCCGTTGTGTCGGCCATGACCGACACGCTGTTCCTGACCAGTTCGGACGTCGCAGACCTCGCAACGCCCGCCGAGTACGTCGACGCCGTCCGTGAAGGGTATCGCCAGCGCGGCGACGGTGCACCGGCACAGCCCCGATCGAAGTTCTTCCGTGACGATCCACAGGGGATGCTCACGACGTACGCCGCCGTCCTCCCTGAAACGGGCGCGATGGGCGGCTACATGTACAGCTCCGGATTCGGCGCAGTCGACGCCTGGTTCATGACGCCGCTGTTCGACGCCGAGAGCGGCGCGCCGCTGGCCCTACTCGACGGTGCGAGCATGAACCCCCACAAGACCGGTGCCGCCGGTGCCGTCGCCGTCGACGCCCTCGCCCGCGACGACGCCGACACCCTCGCTGTCATCGGCAGCGGTGCGCAAGCCCGCGGCCAGCTCCACGCGACCGCGACGGTTCGGGACTTCGCCGAGGTCCGGGTCTACTCACCGACGCCCGAGAGCCGCGAAGACTTCGCTGCGGACTTCGACGAATCGCTCGAGGCCTCGGTTCGCGCGGTCGACTCGAGCACGGCCGCCCTCTCGGGCGCCGACGTGGTGATCACCGCCACGCGGGCCAGCGACCCCGTCTTCGACGGCGACGACTTGGAGCCCGGTACCCACGTCACCGCGATGGGCCAGTACTCGCCGGACAAGCGCGAACTGGATACGAAAACGATCGCCAACGCGACCTACGTCCCCGATCTCCGTGAGCGGGCGACGTTCGACGCCGGCTCGTTCATCCAGGCGCTCGAGGAGGGCGCGATCGACGAGGACCACGTCCACGCGGAATTGGGCGAGGTCGTCGCCGGGAACGCGCCCGGTCGGACGAGCGACGACGAGATCACGGTCTTCGACAGCGGCGGGACCGGTATCGAGACGGTCGCCGCGGCGTACCTGCTCTACGAGCGCGCGACGGAGGAAGGGCTCGGCCAGACGATCGAGTTCGCGCCGGCGAGCGAGGCGCTGACGGGGAACTGACCCCTCGAGCGGGATACTGTCGGCTCGAGACGGCTCACGCGATCGCGGCCGCGCCGCCCAGCAGCCCCATCGTCACCACGAGCCGGCCGAGGCTTCCGATAAACGTGGCCACGGCGAATTTCGTCTGGTTCTCCTCGAGGACGGCGAACGCGTAGATCGAGAGCGTATCGGGGAAGAACGGAACGCAGAGCGCGAGCGCCAGTCCGCCGTAACCGTACCGCTGTGCGAGCGTTACCGTTCGCCGTTCCGACCACGCGACGATATCGAACCGGGAGCGGCGAAGCCGTCGGACGATCGGCCCGGCCTGTTTCGCCTCTTGACCGAGACGGAACGCAAAGAGGCTCCCGAGGGTCTTTCCCGTCGCGCTGACGCCCATTATGAGGGCGAAGTGGACCCAGAGCGGGATGCCGAGGTCGAGTGGCGTCGCGAGGACGATCTCGCTGGGGCCGGGGAGCGCGAACGCGATCAGAAACGAGTAGACGAAGACGATGCTCAGCCCCGGCCAGCCTGTCGCTCCGTCGACGACGACATGTGCGCTTTCGATGACACGTGGCAGGAACTCGAGCCCGAGCGAGAGACCAGCCATGCCGCCTATTATCACAGTTGAACGGCGTTTGAACGGCTGTAAGTACTTTCTGTTTCGGAGCCGCAATCGTCGCCAGAAGGCGCTCTTCGAGATGTATGATTACTCGACATTTCGTGAACAGAAGCGCTCTGCTACCGTCGCTGTACTGAGTGGTCACATCTCGTTAACAGTTCGAACGAATTGCGGTTTTTTGGCTATGAAAACCCCCATCTAGAGAGAGGTAGTTGTGGTCGAAGAGTAACCGCGATTACACCACTGCGGATCTCCATAACGGATCCAAACTCTCGGTTGACATATTTGTTATCATTTCATGGGAATGGACAGTAGAGAAGCAGCTCTACGAATCCCTCCTATTGACTAAATCAAATAGCGCAATTCAGTTCTGACTCTCAACGACTCGACCTCGAGCCCGCTACTCGCTCGCGGGCCGGATCTTGAAGCCGTACCGGGTGACGCCCTCCTGCGTGTAGATGCGGCGGATCGTCGTCTCGATCCGGTCGCCGACCGCGAAGTCGGCGGGGTCCGCGTCGGTGCCCATCGCCGGAGCGCTGACGGTTTCGTCGCCGCCATCTGTTTCGAGCGCGACGATCGCGGCCGCGTAGTCGCCGGACTTGGCCTGCTGTTCGGCGAACTCCGGCGGCGCGCCGCCCTGCGAGATGGTCGTGACGGCTTCGATCGTCCCCTCGCCGGCGAGTTCGACGGGCTCGTACTCGGCGAGCGCGCCGCAGTCGTCGCAGGCCCCTTCCGGCGGGAAGGAGAGCGCGTCGCACTCCGAGCAGCGGCCGGCCTCGAGCCGGTAGCGCTGCGGGATCGAGCGCCGCCAGGACGGAACGCTGACGTAGGCGCCGCCGCCCGACGGCGGGCCGGTGGTCACGACGCCGCGCTGGCGCAGGTACTCCGCGTACGAGAGCGGATCGTCGCCCTCGAGTGCGGTGACGGCCGGGACGGCACCGTCGGTCTCGACGACGAAGGCGTCCGCGCCCGCACCGCTGCCCTGGGAGACGGCGAGGACGGACTCGTAGCCGTCCTCGAGGGCTCGCGCGAGCGACAGCGGAACGCTCGCGGCGCCGAGGTCGCCCAGTTCGTGGACCGTCGCTGCGGCCTGGATCTCGTCGGTTCCGACGCCGGCCGCGCCCGCGGCGCGGTAGGGAAGTTTGCCGTCGGGGGCCTGGATTGCGGCCGCTTCGGGCTCGGGATCGACCTCGAGGCCGGAGACCGCGCCGCCGATCGTCTCGGTGAACGCGCTCCGGTCGTACTGAGTGACGCCGAGCCCCTGGGTCTCGTCCTCGCCGGAATTCCGGAACCGGGTCCCGGGATAGGGTGCGGCGTACTCCGCGCGGTCGACGATCTCGGCCGGCCCGTCGCGCTCTACGACGAACGCAGCCCCGCCGGCACCTGCGGCGTGGTCCACGCCGTCGTCGGGATCGCCTTTGGGCGCATCGGCGGCGACGACGAGCGCGGTCGTCGCGTCGGCCTCGAGGGCGTCACCGCCGGCCCAGAGCGCCCGCGTGCCGGCTCGCGTACTGCCGGTGAAGGTCTGTCTGGTCGCCGACGCCGGGAGGGCGAGCATCGCACCCAGCCGGGCGGTCAGGTCTTCCTCGGCCTCCGGCGGCCGCGAGGCGGCGAAGCCGAGCCAGTCGATCTCGGCGGGGTCCGTGTCGGTCGCCTCGAGGGCCCGCGTGGCGGCCTCGTAGGCCATCGTCAGGGCGTCCTCGTCGGCCGAGGGGACGGCCTTCTCGCTCACGCCGGCGGCGTGGAACTGGCCCCAGGCCTCTTCGAAGGCCTCGCTGCTGATGCGGAACCGCGGTGCGTACGCGCCGACGCCGGTGATCGCGCTCATGCTTTCACCTCCTGTTCTTTCTCGAACACGTGGACGACGGCGGCACCACCGCTGCCGCCGACGTTGTGGGTCAGCCCGCGCGTCGGGTTCTCGACCTGTCGCTCGCCGGCCTTGCCGGAGAGCTGTTTGTACGCCTCGACGACCTGTCCGGCACCCGTCGCGCCGATCGGGTGGCCCTTGGACTTGAGGCCGCCGGAGGTGTTGACGGGGAGGTCGCCGCCGATCTCGGTCGCGCCGGAGTCGACGAGCTGGCCGGCCTCGCCCTTCTCACAGAAGCCAAGATCCTCGTACGCGAGCAGCTCCGCGATGGCGAAGCAGTCGTGGACCTCCGCGAAGTCCAGATCGTCGGGCGTCACGTCGGCCATCTCGTAGGCCTGTTCGCCGGCTCGCTGGCTCGCGGGGACGCCGGTGTAGGAGTCGCGCTGGAAGAGCCCGACGGTGTCGCTGCCGGCGCCGACGCCGGCGACGCGGATCGGGTCGTCCGTGTACTCGTCGACCACGTCTTCACTGACGATCAGGGCGCAGGCCGCGCCGTCCGAGGTCGGACAGCAGTGATAGAGGTTCAGTGGATCCGCGACGACCGGCGCGGACTGGGCGTCCTCGAGCGAGCACTCGAAGCCCAGCTGTGCGTGGGGGTTTTTCGCGCCGTTGGCGTGGTTCTTGACGGCGACCTGCGAGAGGTGTTC
Organism: Natrinema sp. 1APR25-10V2; assembly: GCF_031626495.1. Lineage (NCBI taxonomy): Archaea > Methanobacteriati > Methanobacteriota > Halobacteria > Halobacteriales > Natrialbaceae > Natrinema > Natrinema sp. 1APR25-10V2. The sequence continues at coordinate 318,002 of NZ_JAMQOJ010000008.1, read as the reverse complement.
GCGCGTGGTGCCGTACTGTTCCATGTGGACGCTGGCCATCTGAGCGTAGACGCCGGAGAACGTGGTGCCAGAGAGCCGCTCCCACTCGGTTTCACCGGAGACGCCGAGCCAGTACTTCGTCGCGTCCGAGCTCATGTCGGACATGATCTCGAAGCCGCCCGCGAGGACGACGTCGGCCATCCCAGACTTGACGGCCTGAACGGCCTGTCGAACGGCGAAGCCGCTGGCCGCGCAGGCGTTCTCGACTCGCGTCGTCGGGACGCCATCGAGGCCGACGTGTTCGGTCACCGCCGGCCCGGAGAGGCCGAGCTGGCGGCCGCCGACGCCGAGGTTGCCGACGAACGCCTCGTCGACGTCGTCGGCCTCGATTCCCTTCGGTACGCTGTCGGTCGCCGCGTCGAACGCGGTCCGGAACAGCGACCGGTAGCTCTCCGAGGGGAACGCCCCGTAGTCCGACTGTCCCGCACCGACGAGATATGCGTCGCGCATACTGGCCGTTCGGGTATCCGGGTGAAATAAGTGTGCGTTCTCCGGCTGTGGCACGTCTCAACCAGCTGAAACCGCCTGGAACCTCCGATTCCAGTTCGACCCGGTCGGGAGCGAAATCAACCGCGATCGTCTCAGTAGTCGCGACTTTCCACACTCCCAATTCGTTGTTCTCACTGAGACGCGACGCGGGATTCAAGCTTCTCGTCGCCGTATCACCGGTATGTCTCGCGCGGACGAGCTCGTGTCCGTCCTCGAGGCGACCGAGTCGCTGGCGATCGTCTGTCACGACAATCCGGATCCGGACTGTCTCGCCAGCGCGCTCGCGCTCGAGGCGATCGCGCTCGACCACGACGTCGGGGACGTGACGATCACGTACGGTGGCGAGATCTCTCACCAGCAGAACCGCGCGTTCGTCAACATGCTCGACATCAGTCTCCGGACGCTCTCGGATACCGATATCGACGAGTACGATCGCATCGGTTTCGTCGACCACGCCAGACCGGGCGCGAACACCGAGGCACCGGAGAGCGTCACCCCCGACGTCGTCGTCGACCACCACCCCGGCGACTCGAGCGGCGCCACCTTCGAGGACGTGCGTACTGACTACGGCGCGACGGCGACGATCTTCGTCGAGTACCTGCAGGATCTCGAGGTCGAGCCGACGACGCGACTCGCCTCAGCGCTGCTGTTCGCGCTCCACCGAGAACGACTGGACTTCGTCCGCGAACCCACGCGACGCGAGTACGTGGCTGCCCTCGCGGTCTACCCCGACGCGGACCTCGAGATTCTGGAACAGCTGTACGGCAGCGCGTTCACTCCGGGCACGCTCGACGCCATCGGCCGGGCGATCGCCAGTCGTGAACGTCGGGGATCGTCGCTGGTCGCGAGCGTCGGCAAGACGACCGAGACCGATTCGCTTCCGCAGGCGGCGGACTACCTGCTCAATCTCGAGGGCGTCGATACGGTCCTCGCGTACGGCATCGTCGGCGACGCGATCCGGCTAAGCGGCCGTTCGATCGATCCACGGGTCAACATGGGAGAGACGCTCGAGTCGGCGTTCGACGAGCTAGGCGCAGTAGGCGGCCACCACGACATGGCCGGCGGCCGGATCGAACTCGGGCTGTTCGCGGACGTGGAAGATGACGCCGAAGAACTGCTCGAGTTCGTCGGCAGCCGTCTCAGCCGACGGTTCTTCGACGCGCTGAACCTCGACGACTGACGCCGACGACGCGCGGTCTGCCCGAGCCCGGGGCTGCGGTCACTCGATCTCGATGGAGCGCGACTCCTCGCTCGGCTCTATCTTCGGCAGTCGAACGGTCAGCACACCGTTGTTGACGCTGGCCCGGATCCCGTCGGCGTCGACCGGCTCCGGCAGCCGGACCTGTCGGCTGAACGATTGGGTCTTGCGTTCGCGTCGGATGTAGTTCTCCTCCTCGCCGCCGACTTCCTGGGTGTGCTCGCGGTTGCCCGAAATGGCGAGGGTCTCACCGGTGAGACGCAACTCGAGGTCGTCGCTCTCGTAGCCCGGCACGTCGGCGGTGACGACGAACTCGTCGCCCTCGTCGGCGAGGTCGATGCTCGTCTTCGATCCCCCCATCGAGAGGTCGAGCTGGCTCCGGTTGTCCATCTGCGTTTCCCACGACTGTGTCGCCGTCTCGATCTGACGGTTCAGCCTGTCGAGTAGTTCTTCGATGCCGTCGAACGGACCTGATCGCCGTGACATGCTATCACCTCTCGTAACTAGGCGGTCGACGGCGAAAAAAGCCACTCCCGGGCGCAGTGACGGTACGCGAAGCCGACATGTCCGCGAGTGGACTTGCGGCAGAACCGACGGGTGGGCTGGCCGTTTTTAGGCTGCCGATCGTACGTCGAGATATGACGGAAGCACTGTTCGTCGTTAGCGAGGAAGGCTACTGGGGAGAGGAGTGCGTCGAACCCCTCGAGACGCTCTCGGACGCGGGCGTCGAGATCACCGTCGCGACGCCGTCGGGCGACCCGCCAGTCGTCGACGAGCGTTCGGTCGATCCCGACCAGGTCGGCGAGGAGACCGCCGAACACGTCAAAGAGGTCGCCGAGAACGACGAGCGGCTGAACGACCCGATCCCGATCGCACAGGCCGACGCGGCGGGGTACGACGCCGTCGTCTTCCCCGGCGGCCACGGCACCGAGTGGGACATCAACCAGGACAAACACGCCCGCGAACTCCTCCGCGATATCGTCGAGGGCGACGGCAAGGCGCTGGTCGTCTGCCACGCCGTCGGCATGCTCGGCTTCGCCCGCGACAGCCACGGCGCGTTCATCGTCAACGGCCGCGACGTGACCGGCTTCCCCAACGAGTGGGAGGAAGGCATCGTCGACGAACAGGACCGGATGCCCGACGGCCGCAAACTGCCCTACTGGGTCGAAGACGAGGTGGAGGCGGCCGGCGGCAACTGGGACGCCGAACTCGACGCCGACACCAGCGTCACCGTCGACGGCGATCTCATCACCGCTCGCGGCCCCGGCTCCTCGCACGCAGCGGCCGAAACCCTGCTCGAGGAACTCGGCGTCGAACTCGAGGCCTGATCGGCCCCGGACCGCGATTCGACTATCGAAGCGGGCCGCTGATCCCGAGACCCTGACGGCAAAATCAGTCCCTTTTTACACGCCGCCGGGGAATCACCGGCTATGAGCTTCGAGGAAGACGACCGCGTGGTCCTCCACGACGAGCACAGCGAGTTCGACGGCGAAACCGGCACCGTCACCCAGACGATGGAGTCGATGTTCGGCGACGTCACCTACACGATCAGCTTCGACGACGGCCAGGAGGCCGGCGTCCCCGAGGACGACCTCGAGGCGGCCGACGAAGACGAAGAGTAACGCCGTTCCGGACCGGCCGCGCTCGCCCGAGGCGACCGCAGTCCCGTCACCCCGGTCCGACGACCACACCGACTTTCGACCCGTAGATGCCCCAGATCCCGCTTCACTACGTCGACTTGCGAACGTTTTGCTACGCCACCGAGGACGAAAAGCGCGTCGAGGAGGCGCTCCGTACCTTCCTCCCGGACGGCGACGACGAGCCGTTCGAGATCGAGCGTACCGAGAGCGAGGGCCACTACGGCGACCGCATCCTCGTCCTCTCGGCCCGCGTCGAGAACGCCGACGACGTGCGCCACGTCCTCTCGCGGCTGGCCGACCTCGAGTCCTTCGACGGCCTGATCGACGAGCTCGACGAGCGGGTCACCGAGAACACCGAACTGTTCCTGCGTCTCGACAAGCAGGCCGCCTTCCAGGGCGACGTGCGCCTCGGCGACGGCATCACCTTCCGCGGGAAGGTCGAGGCCTACCCGGCGAAGAAGGAAAAAGCGGTCGAGAACGCCGAGGAAGTCCTCGAGCGGTTGCGCGATCGCGACTGATCGCGCTCGCCCTCGATATCGACCGCTTTCCACATCCAGTCGATCTCGTCAAGCCGTCCGTGAGCATCCGGTTACGAAGCGCTTTTGACTGACCAGTCAGTAAGTCTTCGTAGTACCTTCCTGCATGACGGACGAGACCATCGACGAACTGATGCAGGCGACGTACCAGGCGCTCTGCAAGCACGGCTACGCAGAGCTGACGATGCAGGACATCGCGGCTGAATCGGACAAGAGCAAAGGAACGCTCCACTACCACTTCGAGGGCAAGCAGGACCTCCTCGAGTCGTTTCTGGAGTATCTGCTCGCCAGGTTCGAGGAGCGAACCGAGACGGTCCCGGGTGAGACGCCGGCCGAGCAGCTCCACGAGTTTCTCGACGAACTGTTGACGCCGGCCGACGAGGAGTCCGCCGAGGAGTTCCGAACGGCGATCCTCGAGATCAAGGCCCAATCGCCGTACAACGAGGCCTACCGGGAGCAACTGAGCGAGTTCGACCGAGCGCTCCGCGATCGGATCGCCGGGTTCGTCGCGGACGGCATCGAGGTAGGGGAGTTCCACGACGACGTCGACCCGGACGAAACGGCGGACTTCCTCGTGACGCTGTTCCAGGGGGCGCAGACGCGAGCGGCCGCTGTCGATCGGTCGCCCGAGCGGACGAAGCGGTACGTCCACGAATACATCGACGAGACGCTTCGGACGGACGGCTCGAGCGGTCCGGAGTCGACGTACGCTGACGGCGGGGCGGAGGCCGACAGATGAGCCTGCTGGACCGACTTTCCGCGCTGTTCAAAGGTCGGGAGGAGTTCGACCTCACGTCGGGTGACATCGCACGGCCGCTGTTCTACCTCTCGCTGCCGATCATCGTGACGAATCTGTTGCAGACGGCGTACAACCTCATCGACACGTTCTGGCTCGGGCAGTACAGCACGAACGCGCTGGCGGCGATCAGCTTCGCGTTCCCGATGGTGTTCTTGCTGATCTCGGTCGGGCTGGGACTATCGACCGCCGGGAGCGTTCTCGTCGCCCAGCACGTCGGTGCGGACGAGGAGAGCGAGGCGGAGTACGCCGCCTCCCAGACCGTGGCGCTATCGCTGCTCGGCGCGATGGTCCTCGGCCTCGTCGGCTACGCCTCGGTCGACGAACTGCTCGGCCTCCTCGGTGCGTCAGAGAACGTACAGCTGCTTGCGACCGACTACATGCAGGTCATCTCGCTCGGGATGCCCTTCATGTTCGGCTTCTTCGTCTTCATCGCGCTAATGAGAGGCTACGGGGACACGGTCACGCCGATGCTGGTGATGTTCGGCTCGGTCCTCCTCAACGTCGTCCTCGACCCGTTCTTGATCTTCGGTTGGGGGCCGTTCCCCAGACTCGGGATCGAGGGCGCGGCCATCGCGACGGTCTTCGCTCGAGCCCTCGCGATCGTCGTGGGCCTCGCGATCATGTTCCGCGGGACGAGGGGCGTCCGGATTCGGCTCCGCCAGATGCGCCCGGACCTCGAATTCGCGAAGAAGCTCGTCAGGATCGGGTTTCCCGCGTCGATCGAGGGGATGGGACGGGCGCTGTCGATCAACCTGCTGCTGGTGATCGTCGGCTTCTTCCCGACGTACGTCGTCGCCGCCTACGGGATCGGCACGCGCGTGTTCTCGGTCATCTTCCTGCCGGCGATCGCGGTCGCCCGCGGCGTCGAGACGATGACCGGACAGAACGTGGGGGCCGGCAAGCCGGATCGCGCGAAGGCCGCCGCCGACTTCGCCGCCCGCACCATGTTCGTGGTCCTCGGGGCGCTCGGCGTCGTGGCGTGGATCGGCGCTCGGCCCATCACCGCGGCGTTTACCGACGATTCAGCAGTCATCGAAGTCGGCGTTACGTTCCTCCGGTACGTCGCGCCCTCCTTTGGATTCATCGGGGTGATGCGGGCCTACAACGGCAGCTTCCGGGGGACCGGGAAGACGCTTACCGCGGCCGCGATCGTCCTCGTGATCTACGGCCTCATTCGGCTTCCGGCCGCTTACGGCCTCTCGCAGACGGCCCTGGAGTACCGCGGCATCTGGCTCGCCTTCGCCGTCTCGAACGCCGTCGGCGCTACCCTCGCGTACGGCTGGTATCGCAGAGGCACCTGGCGGAACGTCGACGTCACCGAGGGACCGGCCGGTCCGCCGGTCGGCGACGACATCGAGCCGAGCACCGACGACTGACAGCCCACCTCTCCTCGCTGTGCCGCCAGCGATCGCGACTCGAGCGGGGCGTTTTTGCCCCCCGCCACGGAGGAATGGGGTATGCAGGTATCCGTCGTGGCCGACGACCCGGTCCGCGAGGCGGTCGTCGCCGCGCTCGGCGATGTCGATATCGACGTTCGTGACGCCGACCCGGGGTCGCTCGCCGACGCACGCTTTGCGGTCGTCGGTGATGTCGTGGGGTCGACGACGTTCGATCGGGCGAACGAGGCCACACTCGAGGGCGGGACGCCGTGGATCGCCCTCGAAATCGGCGGCGTCGGCGGCTTCCCGATTCCGACCGTCGACGCGGCCGTGACCGGCTTCGCGCCCGCCACCGGCTGTTTCGACTGTCTCCGCGCACGCGTCGCGTCGAATCTCGAGGAACAGGGCGACGCTCCGCAGGCCGACCGCAGCGCGGCCCGACTCGCTGGCGCGGTCGCCGGCCGGGAGTGCGTCCGCGTTCTCTCGGGCGACGAGCGGTCGATCGTCGGCTCGGTCCGCGAAGTGCCACACGCCCGACGGCCGCTCTTACCGGTGCCGGGCTGTACGTGCGCCGACGCGAGTCGGGATCGGACGCTCGACCGGGACGCCGAGACGCTCGACCTCGAGGCAGCGGTCGAGCACGCGGAGGGGGCTATCGACGACCGTGTCGGCCCCGTCGCGAGCATCGCCGAGGTGGAGTCCTTCCCGGCGCCGTACTATCTGGCGACGGTGGCGGACACGACCGCCTACAGCGACGCGAGCGCGCCGCGACAGGCCGCCGGCGTCGCCGACGACTGGAACGCCGCGCTGATGAAGGCCGTCGGTGAGGGCCTCGAGCGCTACTGCGCCGGGGTCTACCACGACGACGACTTCGTCCGCGCGAGTGAGAGCGACCTCGAGAACGCGGTCGCTCCGACGGCCCTCGTTCGGCCGGACGATGCACCCGCGTACGATGCGAACGACGAGCACTGCTGGGTGCCGGGCGAAAATCTGGCGACCGGCGATCCGGTGTATCTGCCGGCTGCAGCGGTCCAGTTCCCCCAGCCCGGCGACGAACTGGTCCCGGCGATCACGACCGGGCTCGGACTCGGGTCGTCGACGGTCGACGCCCTCGTATCGGGGCTGACCGAGACCATCGAGCGCGACGCGACGATGCTCGCGTGGTACTCGACGTTCGACCCGCTCGGCCTGTCGGTCGATACTGACGCGTTCGACCGACTCGAGCGCCGCGCCCGCAGTGAGAGGTTATCCGTGACGCCGCTACTCGTCACGCAGGACGTCGACGTACCCGTGGTGGCCGTGGCGGTCCACCGCGATCCGGACGCGATGGGCGGTGGGGAGATCTCGCCGACCGACGACGCGTGGCCCGCCTTCGCGGTCGGCTCGGCCGCCGGCCTCGACGCCGCGGCCGCGGCCACGTCGGCGCTCGAGGAGGCGCTGCAGAACTGGACCGAGCTCCGAAGCCTCGGCCCCGACGAGGCCGACGACGCGGGCGGTGCGATCGGCGAATACGCGTCTTTCCCCGAGCGTGCCCGGGAGTTCGTCGACACTGACCGGACAGTTCACGCGGCGAGCGTTGGGCCGGATCCCGTTCCAACGGGTGTCGACCGGCTCGAGACGCTCTGTGAGCGAACGGCCGACGCGGGGTTGACGCCGTACGCGGCGCGATTGACGACGCGCGACGTCGAACAGATCGGCTTCGAGGCGGTTCGGGTCCTCGTCCCCGGCGCGCAACCGCTGTTCACCGGCGAGCCGTTCTTCGGCGAGCGGGCGCGGACGGTGCCGGACGACCTCGGGTTCGAGGCGCGACTCGAGCGTCCGTTCCACCCCTATCCCTGATCGGTCGCGAAAAAGAGCGCTCAGGCGATGTCGTTCGCGTCACTTCCGCCCGTCTCGGCACCGCTCGACTCCTGTCCGGCGGTTGGTCCCGTCTCGTTGTCGTCCCCTCGCTTGATCTCCAGGATTAGATCGTCGTTCGTGACCCGGACGAGGACGAGGCTCGTATTCGGCGTAATCGTTCCGTCTTTGACTGCGAGCGGTTCGCTTCCCTCTCCGAACTTCGTCGCACGGAAGTGCTGTTCGGCCGCGTCGAGATGCGGTGCCGTGGCCCGCTGGCCCGACGTGACGGTGTAACTCTCTTCGTACGTCTGCCGGTCTCCGTCCGCGGCGTAGGCCTCGAGTCGGAGGTCGTAATGCTGATCCGCTTCGTTGTAGAGTTCGACCGGAACCAGCCCTCGAAAACTCCCCTGATAGTGCTCCTGCAGCGCCTCGACGCAGCCCGAGAGACTGACGGTGGCTGCGACCCCGGCGGATCGGAGTACCGTGCGGCGGTTCACGTCCGGGACTCGGGGTCGCACGACCGTAGGCGTTACTCTTCGCACCCCACAACGTGGTAGTTATCCTCAATCACGAGACTTTTGGGGCGGGAGACGAAGGCCAATTTATGGAGAAAGTCGCAATCGACGACGTTGATATCGAAGTCAACCCGATGGACGTCCACTCCGTCAGGCGGCCGGTCTCGGACGCGCTCGGCTTTTCGGACTTCGCGATGAACTACTTCGAACTCGAGCCCGGCGAGTCGTTCTCCGGCGGGCTGCACACCCACCACGACCAGGAGGAGGTCTTCTACGTCCAGGAGGGGACCGCGACCTTCGAGACGAAGGACGACGAGTTGCTCGTCGACGAAGGGGAAGTGATCCGATTCGCGCCGGGGGACTTCCAGCACGGCTACAACGACACCGACGAGATGGTCGTCGGCTTCGCCTTCGGCGCGCCCAAGTCCAAACACGACTGGGACGAGATCGAGTCGATGATTTACTGTCAGACCTGCGAGGACGAGATCGGGCACGGCCTCGAGCTCACCGACGAGGGGAACTTCCGACTGACGTGTACCGAGTGCGGCAGCTCGTTCGTCCCCTGAGTCCCGCTCGGCCCGATTCGCGCCATTCGTTACCGAACGTACTGCTCACGGGTTCGATCGCCGAATCCGAGCCGGAACCTTTTCACGGGGGACCGAGTGGATCAACGTATGGGCACACAAGACAGTTCGACCGAGGGGATCGACACGACGCTTTTCATCACCGTCTCAGGCCCGCCGGGCTGTGGGGCGACGACGCTGTGCGAACGCCTCGCGGACGCGATGGGCTGTCCGTACGTCTCCGGCGGCGATATCTTTCGCGAACTCGCCGAGGACCGCGATATGAGCCTCAATCAGCTCACCGCGAAGGCCGACGAGTCCGACGAGATCGACCGCGCGTTGGACCAGCGCCTCCAGCAGATCGCCGAGAAGTGGGGAATGGCAAACAAGCCGTTCATCCTCGAGTCCCGTCTGGCGGGCTGGCTGGCCGGCGAGCGCGCGGACCTGCGGATCTGGCTCGACGCCCCCGAAGACGTCCGGCTTGAGCGCATCGACGATCGCATCGAAACCGAAGCCGAGATGCGCGTCCGAGAGGTCAGCGAGGCCGGCCGATATCAGTCGTATTACGAGATCGACATCGACAACCGCACGTTCTACGACCTCTACGTCAATACGGCGCGGTGGAGTAAACAGGGCGTGTTCACGGTCGTCCGAGCGGCCATCGAGGAGTACGATCCCGAACTGGACGAGGGCGCGTTCTCGACGCCGACCCTCGATCCCTGAGCGACTCGAGACGGTTTTCGTGCTGCTCGACGAACGGCGACGCGTAGCAACGAACGGGAACGCGGTGGCGAAAGAGACGATTCAGCGGCCGAATCGCACGCCCCGTTACTCGCTATCGGGCGAGTAGTTCGGCGCTTCGTCGGTGATGACGACGTCGTGGGCGTGGCTCTCGGCCTGGCCGGCCGAGGAGACGCGGACGAACTCCGATCGCTCCTTGAACTCGGGAATCGTCTCCGCGCCGACGTAGCCCATGCCCGACTGCATGCCGCCCGCGAGCTGGTGGAGTTCGGACTGCAGCGAGCCCTTGTACGGCGTCGCCGCCTCGACGCCTTCGGGGACGTACTCGTCGTCTTCGTCGGGTTCCTCTTTCAGGTATCGGTCGCTGTCGCCGGATTTCATCGCGCCGACCGATCCCATGCCGCGGTACTGCTTGTACTTCTTGCCGTTCATCGTGACGACGCGGCCGGGCGCCTCGTCGGTTCCGGCGAAGTAGGAGCCGAGCATGACCGCGTCCGCGCCGGCGGCGACCGCCTTGATCGCGTCCCCGGAGTAGCGGATGCCGCCGTCGGCGATCACGGGCACGTCGTGTTCGGCGGCCACGTCTGCGACCTGCGCGACGGCCGTGATCTGGGGCATGCCCGAACCGGAGACGACGCGGGTGGTACAGATCGAGCCGGGACCGATGCCGACCTTCAGACCGTCCGCGAACTCGACCAGGTCTGCGGCCGCCTCGCGGGTACCGATGTTGCCGACGACGACGTCTGCGTCGACGGACTCCTTGATCTCTCGAGCGCCGTCGATCACGTTCAGGTTGTGCGCGTGCGCGGTATCGATGAACAGGATGTCCGCACCCGCCTCGTCCGCGGCGAGCGCACGGTCGGTCTCGAACGGACTGACGGCGACGCCACACCGGAGGCGACCGTCCTCGTCGCGGACGGCCTCTTTGTACTCTCGGCGCTGGAGGATGCCCTGCATGGTGACGAGGCCGACGAGCAGGTTCTCGTCGTCGACGACGGGGACGCGCTCGATCTTGTGGTCGTACATCAGTTCGAACGCATCGCGGGCGTCGATGTCCTCGTGGGCCGTGATGACCTCGTCGGTCATCGCCTCGGTGACCGGGTCGTCCTCGTTGACCTCGAGGTGGGGCCGGATGTCCGTGCTCGAGATGATACCCAGAACCTCGCCGTTGGTGTTGACGACGGGTGCCCCGCCGACGCCCTGGCGGGCCATCAGTTCGTCGACCTCGCGGACGGACATTTCGGGGTCTGCGGTGACGACCTGGTCCAGCGGGATGATGAGTTCGTCGGCGCTCTTGACGCGGCCGATCTCCTCGACCATCTCGTCGATGTTCATGTTTCGGTGGAGAACTCCGAGGCCGCCGTGGCGGGCCATCGCGATCGCCATGTCGCTCTCGGTGACGGTGTCCATCGCCGCCGAGAGGATGGGGACCGAAACCTCGACGTTCTTCGAGACGTTCGAGGTGAGGTCCGCGTCGTCGGGTTCGACGCGACTCTCCTTGGGGCGGAGAAGAACGTCGTCGAACGTTAACGCTTCCGGTACCTGCAGTTTCGAGGAATAGGGCTCGTGCTCGGGAACGTCGTTCGCCATGTAAACCGTCCGGACCCCCGGGCCAAAAGCGTTGCGAGATGAATGCGGTTGTGAACCGTTGTCGAGGCCGTCAACGGCCGATGCCGCTCGTCACTCGACGGTCTATCGTGTCGCCTCGCCGTCTGCACGCGATTCCGACCGGTCAGTTCTCCATCGGTCCTCCTCCGCCGGAGTGACGGTTGGTCACCTTCGGACCAGATCTGGACATTTCTGTACGACTCTATCCGATTCCGTCGAACTTCTACCGACCCGTGAAAGCTCGTCCCACGCAATGTTTATTGACCGGCCATCCGTTTGTTGGGGTATGTACGCTGTGAGTGCAGCCGCAGCCCGAACCGATGGTCGGACGAGCTTCGACTCCGTCGCCACCCAGTTCGGGAATTTTACACAGAAACTCACAGCGCGAGGCCCCAATCCCAATGCGATCTCCCGGTGTGCGGACCGGTCGGTACGGGACTGCCCGTCATATCGCCCACAGGCCTCGGGTCACGGCCATCGGCCCTGACCGATGAGTACGTCACAGCACCCGGTTGCGCTCCGCATGGAGCGCATCGTCGGCGGTGACGCCAGGCTACTCGCACTGGTGATGATGCTCCCGTTAGTCGACGGCGTCTTTCCCGCGCTGATCCTCGCGGGCGCGCTCAACGAACCCCTGGGCGCGATCCAGGTCGGCCTGCTGATCTTCGGCGGGAGCGCCACCGTCGCCGTCATCCTCGCGGACATGGATGGCACGCCCGGCGAGCAGGCGGCGGTCGTCATGCTCATCGGCCTCCCGCTGATCCTGCTCGCGGCGCTCGAGGCGGCACTCGCGCCCACGATCGAAAGCGTCCTCGACATCGTCGTCTTCGAGCGCTTCGCGGCGCTGGTCATCGCCGCCATCGCGGCCAAAACCGCCAGCGCGACCATCGGCGACTACCTCCCTAACCCGGTCGTCGTCATCGGGCTCGGGCTGGTCGCCAGCGTCGACCCTTCGGGCCTGACGGTCCGGGTGATGACCGATCCCGTCCTCGTGGCCCACGCGACGCTGGCGGCGGCCGTCGGGGTCGCCTTCGCGCTGGCGGTCGCGCTGACCGGCCCCTACCTCCGGGAGTACATGGACATCGACCGATTCCGATTCGGCAGCGCGGTCGCACTGGGTCTGCTCCCCCTGTCCCTGCTCGGAATGGCCTTCGGACAGGCACCGCTGGCCGCGCTGGTCGTCGCCGCCCTGTTCGCGATCGACCTTCCGATCGGCGGCGGCACGGACTCAAGTTCCAGCGCCGACGCGAACGACGCGGCCGCCCAGATGGGGGCGGTGACCGACGGCGGCGGCGTGGCCGACTCGAGCGAGCCGGCAGTCGCAAAGAGCGAGGACGATTCGAGTGCGTATCCGAACGACGACGGCACGGAGACGGCGGGTCGGGCCCCGTGGCTGTAGTGCGGTTCTGTACCGAATCGAAACCACTTTAGGGTGGATGGCCCAACTGAGACTCGAGGGGTCGTGGCCAAGCCAGGCATGGCGGCTGACTCCAGAGGCAACGCGCCCGGGACGACACTCCAGACTGATATACTGATCGGGCACCTGATCAGTGTCCGTGTGATGACCCTCTGGAGTTCCGAGGCGCACCGGAGATATCAGTAGATCGGGGGTTCAAATCCCTCCGACCCCATTCACTTCGTGAGGGCTCCAAAACCCGCAGACGGCGGGCCATTCCTTATATACCGTATCAGATTACCGATACGGGAACCCAGTCAATCACCGAACGGTGACCACCACGTATGCCGGTTATCTGCCGGTACCGCAGTGGAAGTGATAAAAATTCCGGTAGGTCAGTCAAAACACTGGAACGAAGCGGGGGCGGGTAAGCGTAGGGGGATACGTGTCTTCTCCATGGTCAGCCGCTTGCTATACGCTCATGTGAATCTACTGTCTTTCGTTATTGAACTCCCTATCCGTTTCAAAGGGGTAGTTCTGGAATCCGGTCTGCTGTGTCGTGTTCTCCGTTATATGGTAGGTGACTGAGTACGTGAACTCCTCCGATTCGGAATAAGTATACTCCCCCGATTCAGACCACGGCGATTCGACGACGGGAATCCCACCCCGACACGCTAAACCGACACGGAACTCATCTGTACTGACGTTCGAGACTGAGATAGCGGTACAGTTGGCTATCACTCTTTCATCGGAATAGAAACTGTAGTTACGGCTCGCAAGGAGATCGTTATAGAACAAGCGCTCTTCGTATTCTGTAGTGTAGTCCACGACATTCGAGGAATTCAAAGGGATCGGTTTCTCGGGACCAAATGGATAGCTATCAATATGCACACCTCCTGTCTGCCCATCTGGTACTACATGAAATACTATGAATATGCCAAGTCCAACAAGAAGTACGAAGGCGAGAAACCCGAGTGGGATAACCGCCCAGTCTGAATCCATTGGATCAAAATCATGCTTCTAACGCAATAGGTGTTATCCACTTGAAAATCGTTATACCGGGTGTTACGTCTATCGCCTGTACTAAGCGGGAGTATCCAGAAGGCACTTATCCTCCTCCCCTCACCTCTTCCCAATGAAACGACGAACACTTCTCACTGTACTCTCTATGGGGACAGTCACAACTGCTGGATGTATAACTGGGCTAAACAGAGGGACCAGTACAAATAACGGAGGAGCCGATCAGAGGGAGTATGAGCGATGTGGTAAGTATATCATTGATGTGAATTCGTTACCGGACACCGCTAAAGATGAAGCGAGAACTGCTATTGAGGACGATCACTACGAGACTGCGGGAGAACTTCTTCTCCCCGAAGTAGTCGATATCAACGGATCATATATTTCACGCCGTAAGGACGGTGAGCGTGTGTATTATGAACTGAGTGTCGAACCTGGCGGAGAGGTCACACGTCTGCGTGCTGAGGAAATGTTACCCAAAACGAGTGCCGTACAAGTTGAAAATGCCACTGAGAGAAATTTGACAGCTAATGTTCGTATTGAACATGAGGGTGATCTGCTTGTTGAGAAGACAGTAGATATTGGCGTGGGTGGAGATGTGGATCTCGATGAGGAGGCAGAGTATAAGTACGGGAGCTATCGTGCCGAAGTCAACGTGCCCAATGAAAAGAAGCTCAAGGCTACAGAATTAACGTGGGGAGTGAATAGTTGGAGTTTCCAAGCGGATATCGTTATTACCTCAGATAGAATTCGCCTAAGGCAAGCCGTGGCCGAGAGTGAATCATGCAAATGGAATCGTGATGGTGAACTTGTCAGCGGCCTCAAGGACACATAACACTACCCTGAGCGATATTCTCAGGCCGAAGGACACCAATCATGTCGTTTTGAGTGGGCCGAACCGACTGCCGGACCCATACATGAGAACGGCAAAGATACCCACTACGCTTGCGAAAGCGAGGTAATCGTTCGCGAACTCTTCCGTTGGAACCACAGGAAGAACCATTACTCGGCCTTCTCCACCGTCTCCTGGCACTTCTCCTTGATCGCGACGCTCGAGGCAACCATCTTCCGGCAACCTCGGGAAGCCCCAGCCCGATCGCCGTACCCAGCACAAGACTCGTCGGTTCAATCAGTACGTTCTAACACTGGTCTCCATACGCCGGAGTTATTCTAACCTGAGTCAATTTTCTGCGCGGTCGGTGTCTATTTTCCCAGATTACAGACGGGAACCCCCGCCGCCGCCATCTTCCGCCTCATCCATCACAAGCGTTTCAGCGTAAGCTTCTCGAAACTGTCGCCGCCACTCCTGTTTTTCTTTAAACCACGCTTCTACATCGTCCCGTGCCCCATCAGCGGCTTCTTCCCACGACGCCGCGTCAACGCCATGAGGGGAGCCCTGTGCGCTTTCAGTAGTTTCTTGGAACTCTGCCGTCGCTTGTGCTACACGCTCTTCACGGCGATCCTGGCGGCGCTGTTCGAACCGGTCAAAAGTTCGCCTTTCGAAGTCGTCGAGGAAGTCGCGCACCGATTCGCCGTCTTTGCTGTATGGGTTGTTCTTTCCACTCATGGAAATGCCCCCGCCGCGTTCTGACTCGCGGTTACACCCTGTTGGGTCGGGGGAAGTCTTTCAGCCAATACCTTCCAAGTGAGCCTCCGGGTCACGAATCCGGGAAATGGAGAGATATTACCCCCGTAAGGGGGATTCCTGTTCCGTAGTGTGATCTACGGTTACACACTATATTTGACAGATCCCTTATTAGGTTCTCAAATCAGAAAATTTCTGAGACGAACCTACGGTACCCTGAAGAGAGTGAACGGTCCAATGTCACAACTGTCACCCCCTCAATGGCTATCAAATAGTGTAACAGGCAGTATAAGCACTCGAAACCAGTAGAGAACGGTTCACTGTTCCTATTTCACAGAGAAAATACCAGAAGCCTCGAGATACTACCCTTATTCTCAACCCCTCCTGAGAATATTTTCTCTGAGGAAGTATTACAGGAGGCGGTTGTTCTACAAGAGAGTAGTCTACTTGATCATGAGCACTTTCGGTAAGACGTTAATCTCGCGCCTTCCGGTGGATTCACAGCAAGTAAGAATACGTAGAGTTGTCTGACTGGTTACTCTGGTAGAGTTACCATCGGTTATTTACAATTCCGAAGAACGATCCTTAGACAGCTCCCGCGCTGGGAACGTTCTCCACCTCAGCCGGCCTGCTTCGGACCTACCTAAGAGGTGTTAGTCGCCATATGCGGTCATCAGTCTCGCCGGGTTGTGTTCCCCAGTCCGACCTGCTCGCACATGGCCCCTCACCATCCGACACAGGGACCGAGACGAGTACCCGATGGATACCCGCCTTGACCTCAATCGTGGAGTTTTGCGTATCCCACTCCCGACGTTCCGCCGGGTGATCCCGTGAGGGCTGAGTGCCGTGGGCGAACACTCTTGAGAAGCCAGTCGCTCGACTCTCTCACTAATATGTTATACTCGGAAGTATATACATCTATCCATTTGTCTCCCGTTTAGGGAGTAGTCAATGGTTCTACCGGCCCTCTACGAAATCAGGGGGAGAGTACTATCAGAATCGTCTCTTTTCCTTGACATAGATGTTTGAGCCTGAGTGCCGACCGATTTGACCTCCCTCACTTAACAGTAATACACAACGGTATATGTACCCTATCGTAAACAAGCTCCTCAGGGCTCCAATCCGCCAAATTCGGGGAATCTACCTTCTATATAAGCGTATCCCTGCCAGTAACACGGTTGTCTGGTCTCAAGCCTCGAGCGGCCAGCCGGTTCAACCTCCCTCACTTAATAGTATAGACAACGGTATATATACCGTGTCGTAAACAAGGTTTTCAGGGCCTCTCCCTGCCGAATTTGAGAAAGCCAACCTCTATATAATTGTTTCTACTTGACTAACACGGTTTGCTAATCTATTCCTTGATAGAGGCTTAGGGACTCTGCGGCCTGATCTACGTCCGTAGTTCGTGGGCGGTCGGTTGTCGCAGGTATGTGGTGCTCGCCTTCCGGTATATTCCCTGAGTCCGTGTCTGGTTCTGAGGCTCTACGTGAGCCGTCAGCCGTGTTCTGGTAGTCAATGGGCGGAACGCCGTAGTACTCACAAAAGGCTGTCCACGAGAAGCACCGTGGCTCCTCTGGCTGTACGACGACTGGTTGTCTAAGCTGATCACTGGTCATGTGTGAGATCGGGTGTGGATGGGGAGATCGGGGTCGGGGGCTTCTCGTTATTACTCGACCTGAGTTGCGCCGAACGGCTAATCCAAGTGGACCTCAGAAATAATAGAAGTAATTCGGTGTCCGTCCTCTTGCTGTTACCTGAGGACCGTTTTAGACCTCATCGTCGAGATTTTGAACATCGTCGAGCCTATTCATGCGCTTCTCAGCGTCCGTCCGAACGTCGTAGTGACGATCGAGTATATCGACAGAGACGTTCGCTCGCTCGGAGACATGTTCTTTCCGCATACCCGTGTTCAGGTGCTCGGTGATTGCAGAGCGCCGCATTGGGTGTGGGCTAACTGAGGACGGGCAACCCCCGGCTTTGGGATAGCGGTAGGCGTCGCACTCAGTCTCTTCGCGACCGTGCGGGCACTCCTTCCCGATATAGCACGGTCGGGTGACCCCGTACATGTTCTTCCGAATCGTTGTCGTGCTGATCCGCCCTTGTCGGGTGGTGAACAGCGGCTCCCGCCCGTATTCGTCGGTCGTGTCGTGGCGCTGTGCGTCAATGTAGTCGTCGAGAAGATCGCACATTCCGTCGAGCAAAGTGATCTGGCGCTCGCCGTCCTTCTTGTTTTTGAGAGGTGTTTCTGTCTCTGGCCGGTGGTGGATCTCGATGTACTGGTGCCGTGGGTGGTAGTCCGTTAGGTCGATCGCTCGGACGGTTCCCATGCGTGTCCCCGTGTGCCAGATGAACGCGAACAGGGTGTGCCGGAGCGTCGCATATTCGTACTTCCGCAGGTACCCGAGTATTTCTTTGGTGCGGTCGCGGGGGAGGCTAACGTCGCTTACTTCGTCTTCTCGTGTGAGGTCTGGGTCCTCGATCTTCTCGTGCATGTGGGTTTCGACCAGCCCGGCGTTTTCGCACCACCGGATGAACACGCGAAGCGAGGAGAGATTGTTCTGTAGCGTCTTCTTCTTGATACCGGAGTTTTGCCGCTGAATTTTGAACTTCTTGAGGTCGTAGGCGGTTATGTCGTTGATGTATTCTATCTCGTTGTCGTTGCAGAACGAGATGAATTGTCTCAGTGGATACTGGTAGTTACGGAACGTTGAGGCGCTGACCTCGGGTTTGCGTTCTGCGTTGAAGTCTTCCAGTGCGTCTGCCGGTGTGATCCGTGGGCTTGATGAAGTCATTAGTTCCTCTTGGCGCACCGGCATATCGAGGTGGCCTCCGCGCAAGGGCGCTCCCTGTGTCGGTGGAGCGGCCTGGAGCGGCGGGGGCAAATCCCTCCGACCCCATTTGAAATAAAACCGCTGAGCGGCTTCTCTATTGTTCTCGATACGTTCTAAACAGGGGGTGGTCGGCGTGACGGTCGCCCCGTGGCCGTCGGTCGACAACTCGACCTGTTGCCACTGCGGAGCTCACGTCACCGACCGGTTCCGTCGCGTCTTCGGCGACGACGACGATCAAGCCCACCGCTGTGGTGACTGCGATACCTACGCGCGACTGAGCCGCGGCTCCGCTGCTGGCGTCGACGTGGCGATCCCCGATCCAGAAACGTCGCTTGGCCGCCACGGGGGTGAAGCCGATGCGTAGCGCGTTCGTCCGGGCGAGTCGGCTTTACGATGTCGAGAGCCGGACGCCCATCGCCCATCCGGCCCATCAAGCGACCGATCCAGACGTTCGTCGGGCACTCGCCGATCGAGAAGTTCGTGCCGACGGTGGGGTCGATCACTCATCAAGTGGTACTGAACGAAATGTTATTCCGAACTCAGTGTGGGAGCTGTATCACCGTCCCAACCCCGGCTTACACTCCCACAGATTCATCCACGGAATCCAGCCGTATAAGGGGGCGGCTCGGTCAGCAAACACGTACGGAATATCCCAATTCGTCCGATCATGCGGTATCGGGACTGATCGTGGGAGGGATACTGAAAGGATGCGGACTACCGGATTGTGGTTGGGCCAAAGATCCGGTAGCCGCCTCTATAGTCAGGGTCCCCAGTCGGATAAGGGGGCACATTGTTCTAATCCCTGCCCTCAATTTGCCAGAATCGGCCACTCATTACAGCTGGATATTGAACACCAAAGTCAGTCGAGTCTGAGGTGAAGGAAAGGCAGTCGTCACGATACTTCCTTTCCCTGTACTTACCGCTGGTTCACGATCTCCTGTCCGCCTTTCATCGAATTCTAGGACAACCACTGCATCAACGTCGATCAGTACGTAAGTGAGTTAGGCGTGTTGCTCTCCTTCACTGCCCAACCGGTTAGTCATCAATGAAACTGAAGTCAGCACCGCCACAATCAGGACAGGAATCCCAATTGCTCGGGATCGGATCAGTGACACTAACAGACCGAAGAACGAATCCGCATGCCGCACACTGAATATATTCACTCAACTCTGTCATATGCTAACAGTCCGACTCCCAATACCCTTGGATCGAGTTAATCTGGTGATGTGATACCCCAGCGATGGTTGTTACTCGATAGTGATTTGGCCGTCTGCAGTAACGGTGACCTGATACCCGTGATAACTGAATACGACTTCTCCGTCGTCTAGTGAGGACTGGAAGAGATTGTCTAGTGCTTCTGGATCAATTGTATTGCGGAGTGGTGGTAACTCAAGCGAATCTTCTCCTTCCTTTTCGGCTATCCGTTCCAGAACCTGAATATATGTGCTATCGGCTTGGCGTTCTGGTGGTGACAACATCATCGTATACCAAGAGCCCGCTATTCATAAGAATGGTCAAACATTCCGGTATCGGCCGTTCTGTAACCGTCATTTCTACTGATTTCGAAGGAAAGCTGGAAATGATTAGCGAAGAAATGACTGAAGGAGGTTATTCATCATCAGTGATTCGCTTTCCGAAGTGATTGAATGGCTGAACAAATTCTTGCTCGAGAACTTCTGAGCGATTAATGTCGAGTCCACATTCTTGTAAATTGTTCGCTATTTCAGAGACGTCTTTGGTACCAGTTCCGATTGCTTCAACGTGGAGGTTTTGATCGCCAGCAAGGAGTTTACGCACAGTTACGACACCGTGCTGTTCGAGGATTTCTTCGACGAATTCGTCGCTTGGCTGTGTTTCTGTCGTACAGGTAAAGAGGACGTGGAGTTCGAATCCAGCGTTTTCGTAGTCGATTTCCGGGACATATCCTTTAATGATATTCCGGTCTTCGAGTCTTTGAATTCGATTTCGGACTGTGCCTGCTGAGACGCCGACTTCGTCTGCGATGTCAGATGTGGGTATTTCGCGTGCGTTTTGCTGGAGCATATAGATGATTCCGAGATCGGTATCATCGAGCACTTCCTGAGCCATGGCTGTCGTTTCTCGCCGGATAGCTATGGGGGTAGTGCCTGACACTGATAGTGGATTATCGCCTGCGTATTTCTTCGAGAGATAGAAAATGAGAGGGAGGAGGAGGAGACCATGAAGAAGGAGGACTAATTATCCTTCGCTGTGGAGTTCTTCCGAGCAACTCGCGCTGAAGTAGTCGATCAGTATACCTGCTTCTTGACCAGAACATAGGAAGACAGTGGTAGATAAACAAATCCTAATTACTCTGTATTTACAGGATCTATTCGGGGCTTCTATTCACTCACTTCATCACACCCTTGCCGAAAGTTCTATAGACGACCATCGCACTCAGTACCTATATGGGGTACGAGTTTCGCAACTGGCTCGCGTGCCCAGTATGTGATGAGAGAGAGGGGGTGTCTCTGCTTGCTCATCAAACGGAAATGGTACTTGAGTGCTATGAGTGTGGAGAGGTATCTGAATTTGTAATTGGTGAGGACATCTCTCTCCAGAACCTTGACATTGAAAAGATAAAAGAGGTCGCTGGAGATTCGATGTCCGACTAAGATGAGCGACCAACCTGCGACGGAAGAAAGTGACAGTACAATGTTCTAATTGTGGGGCTGTGTATCCTGCCCTCCGGTTGCCAAGCGGAAAACTCACCCGTGATAGTAACAGGTCGTCTTGTCGGTGTGGGTCTAAATCGTTCATCGAATTAAGTGATCAGGATAGAAATCCGACAGACTGAATAATATGTATATATCCTGCACTTATCGCTAAGGGGAGTTCGTCTTCTAATCGAGAATGAAGGCTACTCTGAGAGCGACTCTGTCGGCGAATGCCGAACTGTCTCCGAAGAGTCCTTCGAATCGACTACCTGCACACCGCCACCACTATCGACATGAACCGTATATCCATTATATCTAAACTCTAGTTCACTACCTGTTCTATCGCTACGGTTAGTAGATTCGAACAAGGAGTCGAGCGCCTCTGTGTCAATTACTGAGTGAAGCGGTGGAGTCAGTTCGACTGGGTCTACTTCCTCTCGGTCAGCGACTTTGCGAACCACTCGAAGGCTCATTGGTCCCCCATCTTCCATGACATGGCGTGCAATACTCTCCTATAAGAAAATTCGGAAATTGTCGAACACGTGTCAGACATCTATTTAGCAAAATACAGTTCGTCACTCCAGCGAACTATTCAATAAGTACTGACCGTCCACCCCGTACATACGTCATCCCTCACCTTCTCCTCCTGCTCGAGAAACGCCGGCTGGGGGCCGGCGTCTGAGCCCCCCATCCGAAGGTGATCTGATGACCGGATGGGTCTGGGACCGAGTGAGACAATATGGCTATTGGCTTCACGTCGGAACGATCCCAGGGTGGCGAGGGTCCGTCGGTAGTCGACGGAATTCGCACCTCGCCATCTCGCTCTTCGAATCATGTCGGCATAACATTATTGGCTATATGAAATTATCCACAACAATCAATAGTAATATCCAAAAACAACAAACTGCCTCCGGCTCTCTTTCCCTTCCCCCATCCGGAGGTCATCCACCCCATTCTGTCAAAAGATAGTATCGATCGAAACTTTCGCTTGTTGAGTTCCTCGATGGTCGCCGCCGCCGTGCCATCGGAGCAGCGGGAGATCGCTCGAGCGGACCATCTTGTCCTGGAGGATCGTCAATCCCGATCGCCCATGTGGTCGGTAGACAACGAAGCAGTACCAGCCGTCGTGCCGCCGGAGTTTCTCGTGGTACTCTCGATAGACCTTCCAGTTTCCGGGCTGGCCGTCAGCGTGCTCGTGCATCGTCGATTTGATTTCGACCGGCGTTCCGTTCCCGTACCTCCCGTCGTGCCAGCTCGCCCGCTCGAGGTAGAACCGACGTTTCTCGGCCATCCGCTTCTCGACGGCCGTGCCAAAGTGGTTCGCTCGCTTCGAGCGGTTCACGCGGACCACGCGCGTCGCGCGCCGATATATATACTCCTCCGCCGACCCCGAACCGGTCGCCCATCGGTCGCGTCGCTCCCGTCAGGGAGCGGCGCGTGCCATGGGCTTGGAACCATCCTAAAGGGGGGGTTGGTGGAGGTTGGAAGGTTGGAATCCTGCCGCCGTCATGCGATCACCTGTTCGACGCTTTCAACCCAGTCGCGCTTCTCACGGTCGCCCTCGTTGTAATCCTCCAACCAGTTGTAGACGGTCGTGTTGCTGAACGGGACGAACGTCGACGCCTGGTTCGGCGACATCCCCTCGTCGACGCAGGTATTGCTGGTCCACATCGCCACCCGTTTCACGTCGTCTTTCTCGAGAGCATCCTCGTCGACCTCTTCGCCGTCGGGAGCGGTCCACGACCAGTCCGACGCTTCCTCAGTGGCCATGTTCCAGTCGGTCGGTGGGATACCCTCGAGCGGCAGGCCGACGCGGTCGAACGACAGACCCAGGCCCTCGAGGCGATCGCCATCGAGACGCGATATCAGAACGCGGCGCTGGTCGAGATGATTGCCTGTCTCGACGATCTCTCGGCTCGCGTCGACGACCACCACTGTCCGGACCATCCGCCGCACGATCGGTCCGGCCCCGCGCTGCAGACCTGGATTCACGATCGCCTCTTCGAGCGCGACCAACTCGAGGACGATCGCCCCGAGTTCCGCTGGGGCAGTCCGGAGAACTGGGGAGGTGGTCGTGATGAGTGAGGATACTCGTACTGACGGTAGTTCAGGACCGGACGAATCGATACCGTACGTCCGAGAGATGGAAGTCTATGGCGTTGCGGAGGATGTCAAGGCCGTCCGGTTTGCTGGAGATAACAAAACCGTCGAGGTCGGGATCACTGACGATGTGATGGTCGATTTCGCCGAGGCGGCAGAGGACGTCTTCGACCATATCCACGCGGATATGACGGAGATGAACGACCTCCTCGATGGGAATCGTCGGGACTCGAATAGGGACGGTGATCAGCCGTGAGCCGGGATCTTTTCCCACGTGAGGCTCGCGACCGCTTCCTCTCCCGACGGAAGCAGGAGAACACTGCGAAGACGATCCGGAGCTACGAGAACCGGCTCACTCGCTTCGTACACTGGGCCGAAGAGGAAGGCATCGAATCGATGTCGGACCTCTCTGGATGGGACATCGACGAGTACCGCGCTGCCCGAGAGGCCGAGGACATCGCACCCGCGACGCTGAAAGGGCAGTTGATGTCCCTGAAGCAGTTGCTCGATTACTGTGCGTCGATCGATGTCGTCGACGACGATCTCCCGGACAAGGTGAACATCCCGACGCTCACGAAGTCGGAAGAATCGAGCGATGTGATGCTCAATAACGTGACTCGAGCGCCTCAGACAAGCGCCAGCACCACGGAGGAGATGCCCTCCACGATCGTCTCCCACACCGAGAAGCCGGTCAGGAGCTGGAGGATCGTATCGAGCCCGAAGAACAGGAACAGGCCTGCGCCGGCGAAGTGGGCCAGCCGGGCGTCGAACCGGTGGGAGAAGTGATGGAAGAAAAGCGCGTTCGCGATGCTCACGGGGATGATCGCGAGCATTTCGCCGGCCCAGATAGCGGGGCGGGCACCGTACTGGACGGCGAGCCCGATGGTAACGAGCTGTGTTTTGTCGCCGAACTCGCCGGCGGTCATCAGGAGAAAGATCGGGACGAACCCGCGGAGATACGGCGGGACCTCGTAGCCGCGGATCGAGATGTCGACCGACTCGGCCATCGGCACGCCGCCGTTGGTCGCGACAGCTCGCGCGTTTCGGTTCGGTGCGGATCTGACGAGCAACACCGCGAAGATCAGGAACAGCGCGGCCGTGATCGCGTCGAGGTAGACCGGCGCGAGCACGCCCTTGATCGCCGCGCCGAAGAGAATCTCGAGGGCCGTCCACCCGGCGAAGGCACTCCCCGCGGCGGCGACCACGATCCACGGGTTGTAGCGAGTCGAGAGCCCCGCGATGATGAACTGGACCTTCTCACCGGGGAGCACGGAAAGCTGGAGGACGAACGCGATAATCAGTAGCTCGAGCCAGCCGGTCATGGTTCGTCGGCATCCGAGACGAGTACGCGTCGGTCGACGACACTACTCATGCCACGGTTTAGATCCGTCTAACGTATACCATTTGTGGGCCGTCGAGTTCGAGAGGTGACGACTCATGTCTGAAATTGGCGTAATATGTTCGTTCGGACACGTATCTCCGCTTCAATCACTCGTGTTTTGAAGATCAGTCACTGCTTCCTTCGAATCGGTAGTGTGTATCCGACGGCCGGTGGCTGGTGTTCCGAGACGGACACCGCGTCCGCCGCAGTGCGTTGTGGCCGTCTCGAGCACGCGATAGAACCGCTCATATCGTTCGCTGATATCCGCACTGGGGACAGTACAGTTCTCGGTCGCGAACGAACAAGAAGCTCTCGCCACACGAACAGGGGCCCCCGATTGATACGTCGTCCGCGTTCCGAACGACGGCCTGAAGCGTGTTCTCGAGCCGTCGGACGTGCTCTTTCGTCGTCTCGAGTTCGGACTCCAGAGTGTCGATCCGTTGGTGAACGCGCAGGCGGTGCCGGCCCGCACCGATCGATCGCCCTCTGTACGGCATATCGGTACGGAACGTCGGTTCGGGAATAAACGTACGGGGGTGACTTGCAAGGGCGATCGTATGGCGAACGGTCCGGGCTGCAGCCTTTCGAATTCCGGCACTGCGTCCCCGACTGTGGACGGGCAAAACGTGCGGTGCGCGTGGTCGCCTCACTGCTGTTCCGTATCGGTGGTATTGAACTCGTGCCAGATGCCGACGAGGACGCCGACGAAGAGCAAGACGAGGAGGGCGAGGCCGACGTTCTCCACCCAGCCGCCCGTTCCGGCCACGATGAAGCCGCCGAACCACGCGATAATAAGGGTTCCGAGCCCCGCTACGGCGATGAGCAGTATCATGAGGCGGTCTGTGTATTCTCCCATAGCCGGGTGGTAGGACCTGAGTGGAATAAGCGACCAGCCTGAATTGGCCTGATCCGAGCCGTCGATTGCGCCGCCGCGGGAGACACGCTCGACGTTTTCGTCACATCTGGCATCCGCTGAAGGGGGGCTCTCGATTCGCGTTCGACTGGCTCGAGGGTTCGCGGATTTACCAGATGGAAAACATTGTCGATGCTCTCAAATATCTGGCGCTCGCTACCTTTTAGCATGAGCGGGACACGATCCGCCGACGATGCATCGGTACTGGTCGAACGTGCGGCCGGACTCACTGCCGTGCTGGGGGCGTTCATCATGGTTTCGGCGCCGGTATTCACGATTACCGACTTCATGGGGCTCCAGAACGTCCTCGCCGGTGGCGCGGTCGCGTTCGTCGCTTCGCTCCACGCCTACTGGACCAGCGAGAAGGAACCGAGCATCGTCTTCGCGGTAATTCTCCTGTTGCTCGGCGTCTGGATCGCGGCGGCACCGTTCGTTCTCCCCGTCGACCGCGCGCTGGTGGTCGGGATCAACACTCTCGGTGGGGCGATCATCGCGATCCTGTCGATCGTCAGCGCCTACGGTAGCGTCCGAACGTCGGGTAGCACGACGCCCTCGAGCGCGTAACGCTTACGCGACTCTTTCCTTCCGACCGTCGAGTGTGCGAACGTCGCAGCCTCGAGTCGACCATCGCCCGCCGGTGGTCGACCTGCGCAACGACGACGGAGACGAGCCGCTCAAACGGCGAAGAAGACGGCGATCGCCACGAGAATGAACGCGGCTTTGAGACAGACGTTGACGACGATCACCTTCGACCCGAACGTCGCACCCCAGACGCCGAACTGAA
This sequence comes from Natrinema sp. 1APR25-10V2, assembly GCF_031626495.1. NCBI lineage: Archaea > Methanobacteriati > Methanobacteriota > Halobacteria > Halobacteriales > Natrialbaceae > Natrinema > Natrinema sp. 1APR25-10V2. Next base: position 291,974 of record NZ_JAMQOJ010000008.1, on the reverse strand, counting down.
ACGGAATGGACCGCTTGACCGTTCCGATCGTCAGCGAGACCAGACTGCCCACGAGCAGCGTGATCACCGCCTCGTCCGGCGTCAACACGTCGCCGATCATGGGTGCGACGGTGATCGCGCCCGTCGTCGGATCGACCAGGGAGACGAGGATTACGGGCACCGCCGCGCTCGGCAGCCCTAGCAGTCCGGCGATCGGTGCCAGCAACGCGCCCGGATCGTCGATGCCGACCGAAGCGAACGCGGCGAGGATCCGCTCGGAGTACGCGAGCGCGACGAACACCGCCGAGTAGACGATCGCCAGCCGGGGGACGATCGATCGGAGCCGCTCGAGCGTACTCTCACCGGCGCTGCGGAGCTTTTCGCGAGTCGGCTGTGGCTCATCGTCGGGCGCCTCCGGTTCGACGTCCCGACGGTCGTACTCGTAACCGCGCAGGAGAACGCCACCGGCCAGGAGGCCGACCAGGGTGATCCCGAGCGAGATGCCGGCCCGCGCGCCGACGTACATGAGCCCCACCTGTAATCCCAGGATCGGGACGAGGACGGGGCCGTAGTAAGTGAAAATGTGCTGGACGAATCCGAAGAACGTGTTGATGACGACGGCGATAAGGGTGGCCCGATCGTCGAGCAGGCCGTCCTCGCGGAACTCCGCGAGCATGCCGTAGCCAGCCGTCACCGAGACCGCGTTCGTGAGGACGGCGGTCCCCACCTCCGGTGGGAGGTTCGCAGGCTCGGTGAGATAGCGGCCGACGCGGGCGACGACCGCGACGAGGCCGAACTCCACTGCGAGATTCGCGAGTCCCACGCCCACACCGATCAGTAGTGAGATCGTCACGACGCGCGGCAGGGCTTCCTCGAGCACGACGGAGACGAGCGACTGCACGCGAATCGGTTCGAATTCCTGTACGATAGGGCCATCGAATGCGGCGAGGCTACGATCGCGGCCGCCTGCGGTCGTGTTAGACACCGTGACTTTCGGACAGCTTTTCCCGCTTCCGCCCGTCCGAACGCCTATGAGCGACAGCGATGTTCACGTCGCCGCACTCTGTGGCAGTCTCCGCGACGGTAGCCACACCCGGACCGCCCTCGAGCGCGCGCTCTCGGCCGCCGAACAGGCTGGAGCGACCACGGAACTGCTCGATCTCCGGGAGTACGAACTGCCGACCTTCGACGCGGATCGGGACCGCGAGGACGCGGGCGAGGCCGACGAGTTGGCGAGGCGCGTGCGCGAAGCCGACACGATTCTCCTCGGCTCGCCGATGTACCACGGCTCGTACGCCTCGCCGCTGAAGACCGCGCTGGACTACTGCGGGTTCGACGAGTTCGAGGACAAAACCGTCGGGCTGCTCGCGGTCTCGGGCGGGGCCTTCCCCGTGACGGCCCTCGAGCACATGCGGTCGGTCTGTCGGGCGCTGAACGCGTGGGTGATCCCCCACGAAGCCGCGATTCCGAACGCCAGCGCTGCCGTCGAGAACGGCGAATTTACCGATCCGAAACTCGAGAAGCGGGTCGCGACGCTGGGTCGGCGGGCGGTACAGTACGCGGCCATCGAGCCGGACCCGGACTCCTTCGAGAGCGATCAGAACGTCGGGGCGGCAGGACGGTAACGGGCCGATCGCGACCCGTGGGGCTCAGGGCTCGAGGATCCGCTGGAACCGACGCTGATGGGCACAGAAGACGAAGAGGCCGAAGACGATGGCGGCGATCTGCAGCGCCTCGATCCGGAAGACGATCGTCGTCGAGCCGAGCGGGAGCGGTGGCGAGGAGACGCCCCAGTCGACGAACCAGGTAGCGACGAGCAGCGTCGACGCGCCGAGGGCCATCAACAGCCCCGGGACGACCGGCGTGAACGCGATTTCGTGGCGAACCGGCTGTCTGAAGACGCGTCGCTCGAGGACGAACTGGCCGGTAAGGACGCACGTCAGGACGGCGGTCGCGACGACGACACCGGGGACGCCGCCGAACAGCTCGGCCACCAACAGCCAGACGACCCAGCCCGCGGTGAGCACGAGGGCGACACCGAGCCGGCGGGGCTGCAGGAGGTCGCCGAGCGTACTGACGGTCGCACCCACGACCCCCGCCCTGAGCAGCGAGCCACAGAAGAGCAGACCGAGGCCGGCGAGTGCGGTCGATGCCGTCGGGTCGCCGACGACGAGGCCGAACCAGAGTCCGACTGCGACCGTCTCCACAGCCGCGGCCGACAGCGCGGCCGTGACGCCCACGACGCGACGGTGGGCCGTTCGGCCGAGCACTCCCGGCTGACGGAGCACGCTCATATCCGATTCCGTTTCGGTGGCATCCCTTTCGTTATGGAACGCATTCTGTCTCGACGAGGGGCGCTCCTCCCGCCGTCGAGACCTTATAGTGCGGAAACAGGTGGTCTGTATCGCGGTCGAACAGCGCCGGCATCGCTCGTCATCGACGGTCGGTCGAATCGAAGTTCGTTATCGGCCACGCAGACGAACGAGGCGATCACAGCGAGCGACCTCGACTCGAGTAGATACCGGTTGAAACGACGGGTCGAATTCCGTCCCGGCTCAGTCGATGCGTTCCGGCGCGCGTGATACGGCCCCTGCCGGACCGTACGTCACGTCGTGCTGTCGGCTGCTGCCCTGGTGGCTATCGGGTAAATATCTCGTTTTGACCGTCACCGGGCCGATTAGTTAGGGAATAACCTGCGGCGATCAGTTGCCGTAGATGGAAACGGTGAATAGAACTATGTATGGCGGTGTGGTCGTGGCGGATTATGCCCGAGATGGAACAACAGGACAAGACGCTGTCGGAGCTTATCGTCAAGGAAGCGGTCGAACGGGGGATGGACTCCCCGATGCGTGACTCGATCCTCGAGGCGGTCGAGGAGTCGGGCGAGTCCGGATCCGGGGGCCGACTCCCGCTCGCGGGGATGCTGTTCGGCCTCGGTGCGGCCGTCGGGTTCCTCGCGGGACGGCAGTCCGAACTCGAGGAGACGTCGATCGAGGACATCGAGGAGCCGGAGATCATCGAGAACGTCCGCGAGACAGCCGAGGAGGCCACCGAGACCGAGGAGGTCGAGGTCGACGTCGAACCGGATTCCGGCTCGCGACTGCCACGGGCCCTGCTCGCGCTGGGCGTCCTCGCGGGCGCCGTTTTCCTCCGGCGTCGCCTCTCGAGCAGCGACGAGGAGGAGTGGGAACCGATCGAGGAGTTCGAGCCGGCGACGGGCGCGGAGGGTGAGGAAGAACTCGGCGAAACAGACGAGGAGGACGTCGAGGACGTCGGGGAGATGGAGGGCGAGCCCGAAGAACTCGGCGACGAGCCCGAGGAGTAACGACACCGTCTGTCGAGCGGTTACACGATACTATCGCCGTCGTATTTCCTGTCCGCTGGCCTGGACAATCCGTCAGACCGGCGTCCGTCGAGACGCTGACGAAGGAGCTAAGGGTGCCACGCCGACAGTGTCCATTCAATGGAGACGACCCACCGCGTGTTCGTCGGTGACTCTCGCGACCTCTCGCGGGTGGCCGACGACTCCGTCGAACTCGTCGTCACGTCCCCGCCGTATCCGATGATCGAGATGTGGGACGACCTTTTCACCGAGCTCGACCCCGCCATCGGCGACGCGCTTGCGTCCGGGGACGGCCGCGGCGCGTTCGAAGCGATGCACGCCCAGCTCGAGGCCGTCTGGGACGAACTCGAGCGGGTGCTGATCGACGGTGGGATCGCCTGCATCAACGTCGGGGATGCGACCCGCTCGGTCGACGGCAGCTTTCGGGTCTACCAGAACCACGCCCGCGTCCTCGAGGCGTTCGAGGAGCGCGGGTTCGAGCCGCTTCCGGACGTTCTCTGGCGCAAGCCGGCCAACAGCGCGGCCAAGTTCATGGGAAGCGGGATGATCCCGCCGAACGCCTACGTCACGCTGGAACACGAGTACGTCCTGATCTTTCGGAAAGGCGGAACGAGCCGCACGTTCGAGCCGCGAGCCGACCGGCGGTACGAAGCGGCCTACTTCTGGGAGGAACGCAACCGCTGGTTCTCGGACGTCTGGACCGACGTGACGGGCGAGCTACAGGCGATCGACATCGTCGACGACGATCTCCGGGAGCGCTCGGCGGCCTACCCGCTCGAGATTCCCTATCGCCTGATCTGTATGTACTCGGCCTACGGCGACACCGTCCTCGATCCCTTCTGGGGGACCGGCACGACCACGCTCGCGGCGATGTGTGCCGGCCGGCACTCCGTGGGCATCGAACTCGAGGACGGACTCCTCGAGCTGTTCGACGACCGCGTCGACGAGATCCCGGCGCTGTCGCGGTCGGTCGGCCGCGCGCGCCTCGAACGCCATCGCTCGTTCGTCGAGCAGCGCCGGGCGGAGGGCGGGTCCCTCGAGTACGAGGCCGATTACTACGAGACGCCGGTCGTGACGAAGATGGAACGCGGGATACGGCTTCGTCGGGTGCAGTCGGTCGACCGGACCGACGACGGCTATCTGGTCGAACACGCGCCGCTGGCGTGTGAGCGATAGCGCTCGACGCCGTGATGCCGACAGCGATGCTCTCTATCTGCGACCGGTTTCGGTCGCTGAAACTGAAACCGACGCGAACTTTTTACCCGTGCCGACCGCAGCAGGGGTATGGTTCGCGGTCTCGAGGAGTCCGAAGCGATGCCAGTGTCTGCACTCGCCGTCGGCTCGTCGGAGTGGATCCGGACGGCGACGGCGGGGCTCGCGGACGGGTCGGCGACCGTGCTCGAACCCGTCTCGACCGCAGCTGAACTGACGGCGGAACGACTCGACGCGGCTGACTGCGTTCTGACGGACGATCGGGACGTGCTCGCGGCCGTCGAGGGGGCATGTCCGATCGTCTACGCCGTCGATCCAGCGGCCGACGAGTCGATCGACCGACTCCGTAGCGACGGTGCCGACGACGTGATCGCAAAGACGACGATCCAGGAACCTCCGTTGCTGGCCCACCGGCTTCGGCAGACGGTTCGATGCGCGTCGGTACAACCGGCAACCGACCGCGATGCGGAGTGGTACCGGACGTTGATCGAACAGTCGTCAGATCTGCTCGTCGTCATCGACGATACCGGCGAAATCACGTACGTCAGTCCGGCCGTCGAACGCGTCGGCGGGTTCGATCGGGATGAGCTGTGCGGCTCGAACATCCTCGACTACGTCCACCCGGACGACGAGGAAACGGTAACCGGCGAGTTCGACGCCGTCCAGTCGGGTGGGCTGGGAACGACGCGGACCGTCGAGTACACGTGCCAGCACGGAGACGGCTCCTGGTACGTTCACAAGGCCGCACTGACGAACCGGCTCGACGATGGCCTCGTCGACGGCGTCATCGCCTCTATTCGGGATATTACCGAGTACCACCGCATCGAACAGGAGCTGACCGAGTCGTTCAAACGGGTAACCGACGCGTTCTACGCTCTCGATCGTGACTGGCGCTTCACGTACGTCAACGATCGTGCGCTCGAGCACCTCGACGTCGAGCGATCGGAGCTGCTCGGGCAGCATATCCTCGACTTCTTCCCCGAAATGAAGGGAACGAAGTTCCAGTCGAAAGCCATCAAAGCGATGGAAGAGCAAGAGCCCCAGACGGTCGAGGCGTACTTCGAGTCCTACGACGTGTGGATCGAAGCGCGGATCTACCCCTCTCCGTCGGGGATTTCCGTCTACTGGCGGGACGTAACCGACCGCATCGAACGCGAACAGAATCTGGCCGAGCGGACAGAGCGGTTACAGACCCTCGTCGAGAACGTCCCCATCGTCATGTTCGTCCTCGACGAGGACGGGACGGTGACGCTCCTCGAGGGGCGCGGACTGCAGAATCTCGGCGTCGACTCCACGGATGCCGTCGGCACGTCGTTTTTCGATATCCTCGACGATTATCCGGAGGTCTGTGCGAACGCGAGGGCGGCGCTCGACGGAGCGCAGGTCCACTCGCAGAGTTACATCGGCGACCACGTCTTCGAGACCTGGTACCGTCCGATCGTCGACGATGGCGAGGTGGACCGCGTAATCGGGGTCGCCAGCGACATCACCGAGCGGGTTCAGTATCAGGAGGCGCTCAACGCCCTCCACGAGGCGACCAGCCACCTGCTATCCGTCGAGTCGAAGCAGGCTGCCTGCGAGTACATCGTCGACGTCGCGACCGACGTCCTCGACCTCGATAGCGTCGTCTACCGGTTCGACGATCGGAACAACGAACTCGAGCCGGCGGCGCACTCGCCGGCCCTCGAGTCGACGTTCGGCTCGCCGCCGCGACTCGGACCGAACGACAGCATCGCCTGGGAGACGTTCGTCACCGGCGACGCGGCTGTCTTCGACGACATCAGAACCAAAGACGCCGTCTACGACGAGGCGACGGCTGCCCGAAGCGGTCTCTACGTCCCACTCGGCGAACACGGCGTCCTCGTTGCGCTCTCGACCGACGCCGGTCGATACGACACGGATACCGTCGAACTCGCACAGTTGTTCGCGACGGCGGCGGAAGCCGCGCTCGATCGGATCGGCCGCACCCGCCGGCTCCACGACCGCGAGCGGGAGCTCAAGCAACAGAACCGCCACCTCGAGCGGCTCAACGACGCCAACGAGGTGCGCCAGGAGATCGAGCAGCTCCTCCTGATGGCCGATTCCCGTGCCGAGATCGAGCGCGGCGTCCCCGAACTCCTCGCCGACCTCGAGGCGTGTTCGCTCGCCTGGATCGGTGAGCCCGATCCGAGCGGCAACCAGTTGCAGCCGCGGTCACACGCCGGGCTCGATCGGGGGTATCTCGACGCGGTGACGGTGACGACGGTCGACGAATCGGCCGCCGAACCGACCGGGCGGGCGGCTCGGACGCGGACGCCGGTCTCCGTCGAGAACATCGCGGAGTCGGTCCACGACGGCGAGTGGCGCGGGACGGCGCTGTCGCGGAACCTCCAGTCGGTGTACGCGGTGCCGCTCGTCTACGACGGGTTCCTCTACGGCGTCCTCTCGATCTACGGCGAGGAGCGAAACGCGTTCGACGAGACGCTCCGGTCGACGCTTTCGGAACTCGGCGAGACGATCGCGTACGCGATCGACGCCGTCAAGCGAAAGAACGCGCTGGTGGGCGACAACCGAACCGAAGTGGAACTCGAGGTTCCGGCCGACGCAACGCTGTGTCGGCTCGCTGCCCATCTCGGCGAGCCCGTGACTTACGAGGGAGCGACGACGCGGGCCGACGGCTCGCAGATCGTCTTCGCCGCGGTCGAAGGGCCGGTCGACGACGTGGCCGGCACCGTCGACCACACGACGATCGAGGGGATCAGCGAACTGTCCACGATCGCCGAGCACGAGGGCGAGACGTTGCTTCAGCTTCGACTGAGCGAGCCGTTTCTGGGGTCGATCGTCGATACGCACGGCGCACTGTTGCGGGAGTTCGTCGCCGACGAAGCGGACGGCCGCGCGATCATCGACGTACCCGACGCGGTCGAAATTCGCGAGGTTCTCTCCGGTATCAACCGGACCGGGCCATCGGTATCGATGGTCGCCCGTCGAGAGCAGGCGACGGCCGACCGCTCGATGCTCGGCGGGCCCGCGCGCAACGCGTTGCTCGAGACGTTCACCGACCGCCAGCGCGAGGTCGTGCAGACGGCCTACCACGGGGGCTTCTTCGAGTGGCCGCGACAGGCGACCGGCGAAGAGATCGCCGACTCGCTGTCGATCTCCTCGCCAGCCTTTCACAAGCACGTTCGGTCCGCAGAGCGGAAACTGTTCGCGGCGCTGTTCGAGGGTTCTGCCGCTGCCGAGGTTAACTGATTAACCCCGGTCCGAATCGGCTGTTACACAGTTAACGATCAGGCTCTTTGCAACAACTCATGAAGGAAGGAGTGACTTCCCACCGAACGTACTGGGGGTACGTAGAATACATGACCGAGATGAGTCCACGATCACCGTCAACAGAGATGGGGGATCACTATACCGTGCAGTACGATCGACTCGACGACGAACCGCTCAGCGTTGCCGTAGCGGACGCCGTCGCAACATTCCGGAACGAGGACGTCACCGAACTCGAACCACTTCATTACTCGATCAACGCCGACGCACTCGAGCGATTGTTCGAACCCCGGCCGAACGGCCTCCGCTCGAGCGGTTCGATAACGTTCGAGTACAGCGACTGTCTGGTTACGATCGCCGCCGACGGCGAGATCCGCGTCGAATCGGCCTGAAGGCGTTACAGCCTGTACTTCGGTCGATACTCATTTCTTCGGCTACGGCTTCCGGAGAGCGGTCGCGCTCGGTCGTCGGTTCGCGTCATCCCACAGACGTAAGCGCCTTGCCGTTGAACGCCGGGGCATGCTCACTCGGATACTCGTTCCGGTAGACGGGAGCGACCCCGCGACGGCGGCCCTGGAACACGCGGTGGACGTCGCCGCCGAAGTGGGGGCCACGATCCACGTGCTCAACGTCGCCAACACGAACGAGCCCAGTCTCACGCGACTCGGCGGCGAGGTCGTCGACGTTCTCGAGCAGGAAGGAAACGAGATCGTCTCGGAGGCCGCCGAACTGACCGAGCGGCGGAACGTTCCGGTCGTAACGGACGTGGTGCAGGGCGATCCGCGGGAGGTACTCGTCGAGTACGCCGCGACCGACGACTTCGATCTCGTCGTGATGGGTGCACACGGTCGGCGCGGGCTCGGCGAGTACGTCCTCGGGAGCGTCACGGACCACGTCGTGAACCGAAGCGACGTGCCGGTGCTGACGGTTCGACCGACCGACGGCGGACGACCGGCCTACCCCTACGCGGACGTGCTGGTCCCGACCGACGGGAGCGATCACGCGACAGCGGCGCTCGAACTGGGTGCGGCGTTCGCCGCCCACCACGGCGCGCGACTCCACCTCCTCTCCGTCGTCGACGAACTCCCCGAGGTGGGCGACGCCGGGTCGGTACAGCTCTCCGAGCAACTCGAGGCGAACGTCCAGGAGATCCTCGACGAGGCAGCGGCAGTCGCCAGGAATGACGGCGTCGACGACGTGTTGACCACGCTCACGACCGGTTCGATGCCGCGAGAGGTCACGTCCTACGCCGATGCCGAGGGGATCGATCTCATCGTGATGGGAACGCACGGCCACACCGGTCTCGACCGTCACCTGCTCGGGAGCTTTACCGAGCGCGTGATCCGAACGGCTCCGGTCCCCGTCCTCACGACGAGACGGGCCGACGAGGCGGACCACTGAAACGGGTCACCGGGTCGGATTGTCTCAGCGACCGTGATGTCGTTAGAAAAAGTACTAGTAGTACGATCCGGAACCGACAAAAGATGATTACCCAGACGGTGCTCACGTATTCGATGGTGATCGATCCGTGAACGCAGAGTCGCTCCCGTCGATCGATCGCGTCCGGTCGGAGATCACGCGAAACCGACTCCGGGCCGCGTTCGCCGTTCTCATTCTCATCTCGGCGGCCGTGGTCGCCAGCGCGGCGGCGTCGGGCGGCCTCTCGACGGCGTCGAAAGAAGACGTCCCGAACGCGCCGCCGACGGAGAATCACACTGTCGTCACCGAATCGGGGCGTGCGGGGACGATCACCGCCTACGCGCCCGACGGCGAGGTCATCTACTACAACAACACGCGCACGAAGTACTTCGATGCCGATCCAGTCGAGGGCGACCCTCTGACCGTCGAATACGCCGCGACGGACACGATCCACACCGAGAAGCCGTACTGTGGTTCGCCGCCGTGTACTCGTAACGTCATCGAGCGCGCCAACCTCACGACCGGCGAGGTCGAGGTGCTCTACGAGCGCTACGATCCCAACGAACTCGCCGCCGAGTGGCACGACGCGGATCGCATCAACGAGACCCACTTCGTCGTCGCCGACATGGTCCACGATCAGGTGTTCATCGTCGACACCGAGACGGAGATCGTCGACTGGCTCTGGGACGCCCAGAGCGACTTCCCGCTCGAGGGCGGCCACGAGTGGCCGCGCGACTGGGCCCACATCAACGACGTCGAGTACATCGAAGAGGGGCAGATGGAGGGCCGAATCATGGTCAGTCTGCGGAATCAGGACCAGGTCGTCTTCCTCGATCAGCAGCAGGGACTGCTCGAGGACTGGACGCTCGGATCCGAAAACGAGTACGACGTCCTGAACGAACAGCACAACCCCGATTACATCCCCGAGAGTCAGGGCGGACCCGCCGTCCTCGTCGCCGACTCCGAGAACGCACAGATCAAAGAGTTCCAGCGCGAAGACGGCGAGTGGAACCAGACCTGGGTGTGGGAGGACGACCGGATTCAGTGGCCACGCGACGCCGACCGACTCCCGAACGGCAACACGCTCATCTCCGACACCCACGGCAACCGCGTGATGGAAGTCAACGAGTCCGGCGCGATCGTCTGGCAGGTCGGGTCGTCGCTACCCTACGAGGCCGAGCGCCTCGAGACCGGCGACGAGAGCACCAGCGGTGAGAGCGCGGCCGCGCTCGGCCTCGAGTCGCGTACGGCCGCCGAAACCGGCGGCGACGGTGGCGGTGGGAGCGACGGGCTGTTCGGCTTCGAACCCCTCGAGTTCCTCGGCGACCTCATCGAGACGATCCTTCCGCATCGGATCTACAACGGCCTCCTCTTCGTGACCCCGGTCTGGATGGGGTCCTCTGAGTTCGCCGCCATCGGCGTCGCGCTGCTGGCCGGGCTGGCGTGGGCCGGCTCGGAGATCCGGTGGCAGCTTCACGACGCCGGCGTCAGGCTTCGCCTCCCGGTCTACCGGCAAGGCGACTGATCGGCTCGAGAACTCGTTTCGTCACCACGAAGCGTCCTTTTGCTCCCGTTCCCCCTCCAAGCTCACGCCAGCAGGTGGCCGCCGAACAGGTAGAGCCCGGCGAGGATCGACTGAAACGACAGCGAGCCGGCGGCCGACAGCGCGACGAACGTCCGGCCGTCCATCTCCGACAGTCCGGCGGGAACGGTCAGCAGGCCGCGAACGAACAGCATCGTGTTACTCACCGGGACGGCGATCGCTCCCCACCGATCGAACCAGCCGTCGAACCGCTCGAGACGCGACTCGGAGATGGGAAACCAGCGCGTCTGCAGGACGTACTCCCGCCCCCCTCGACGGACGACACAGAAGAGACAGAACTGGCCGATCGTCGTGCCGACGACCGCGAGGGCGACGATCGCGACCGCCTTCGAGACCGTCGACCCGATCAGCGCCAGCGCGGCCGGCACGACGAGTTCGCTCGGCATAAACCGCAGGAGCATCGCACCCTCGAGGATACAGATCCCGAAGAACACCGCGAACGCGACCTCCGACGTGAACATCGACTCGAGCCAGGGCGGCGTCCCCTCGAGTTGCAACGGATCCATGCGCCGAGCGTAATCCGTCCTGCCTGTAATTTGTGTTGGTTCGGCGGGCGGAACTGCGAATCGAACCGGAAGGTATGTCAATCAGTTGGGCGAAAGTGCGACCCATGGTACCGGGCCGAATACTGTTTCTCGCGGGCGCGTTCGCGACCCACGCCGTCGTCGGCTACGCGCTGGTCGCCGGCTTCACCGAGGCCGATCCGCGACTCGGGATCGTCTTCGGCCTCCTTCCGGACGCGGACTTCCTCTTCCCGTCGGCCCTCGATTGGCCGTTCGTCCACCGCGGGATCACGCACACGCCGCTGTTCGCGCTAGCGGTCGTCGTCGGGGCCTACGCGGCGACGCGCGATCGAACCCTCGTGGCCGGCGTCGCGCTGGCGATCGGCTCGCACCTCGCGATCGACTCGCTCTCGCCGAAGGGGATCGACTGGTTGTTCCCACTCGAGACGTCGTGGAGTCCCGGGCTGGCGGTTCACAGCCCCGCTGCGACGACGCTGCTCTGGACGGCGGCGATCGGGATCCTCGTCTGGCGGGCCGACGGTCGTCCGGTCGTCGGCTGACGAGTCCGTCCTCAGAGACTCCCAACGGGCCACCCGATCGTTAGCGAAAGCGACGCGGCCAGCGCGCTCGAGCCGACGAGCAACACGGCGCGGTTGATCCGCGCGTTCTTGGATTTGAACAGATCGAAGGTGACGTGTCGCCGCCAGACGGGCGCGAACGGCGTAATTCCCATCGGCGTCACGATGTCGCCTGCGAGATGAGCGAGGACGCCCCACGTACCGACGACGAACCCGAACTGAAACGCCCATGGCGTCGCGGGGGCGGCGAGAGCGGTCCCGCCGCCGGCGGCCAGTCCGACGAGGGCGGCGAACCAGACGGTGTGGGTCGGACCCCGATGCTCGATCAGCGGGAGCCGCTGATCGATATCCGGCACGTTGGCGACGCCGACGGCGAGCAACGCTCCCAGAAGGGCTAGCTCGAGCGACGCGGCGCCGGCGACGACCGGCAGAAACGGGGCGTACAGCAGGGCGTTGAAGCCGGAGTGGCCTTCCTGGTACATCGGTCGCTGCCCGATCGTCGGGGGCCCACGGGGATGACGCTGTTGGACGATTCGGGCGGCGCTGGCGTGCGGGGCTTATCGGACCGCCCGGACGCCGAACGCCGAGACCGACACGCCGCCGATCAACACCGGCATCCAGTAGATCGCGCCGCGGAAGATGAGGACCGCTGCGGTGACCGCCGACGCCGGAACCCCGGTCGTCGGCACGAGCAGGGTGACGAACGCGGCCTCGATTCCGCCGAGACCGCCGGGGAGTGGAGCCGCACCTGCCAGATTCGCGAGCGGGATCACGAACAGCAGGACGTACGGCGCGACGTCGTACCCCAGCGCGGCGAACGCGACCGTGAGCGCCGCCGTCTGGAAGAGCCAGCCACAGAGCGACAGTCCGACGACGGCGGCGAGCCGCCAGCGGTCGGTCGCGACGCGCTCGATGTTCTCGAAGAACCGTCCCAGTCGGTCCCGGAGGTCTTCCTCGAGCGTCTCGGATTCGAATCGCTCGAGGCCGAGCCGGCCGAGCCGGGGGGCGACGACAGCGGGGAGCCGTTCGACGAGTCGGTCGTGATACCGCCAGACGAGCGCCATGACGATCACGATGGCGCTGATCAGCGCGACCGCGGAGCCGACGGCCGTCTCGAGGCGGCTGCCCAGGGCGGCGGTCGTCGCGTAGTAGGCGACGCCGACGAGGATGAGCGAGATCGAGGGGACGACGTTGATGACGTCGACGCTGGCGATGCCGACGAGGCCGGTCTCGTAGCGGGCGTCGGAGACTTTCGAGATGAGCAGCGCCGCGACCGGCTCACCGCCGGCCTGCCCGAACGGGGTGACGTTGTTGGCGAAGACGGCACCGGCGTAGACGAAGAACGACCTGACGACCGGCACGTCGACCCCGAGGGCGGCGAGGACGGTTCGGAGCATTAGGCTCCAGGCGGCCAGCCAGCCGAGCGCGAGAGCGAACGTTCCGGCGACCAACGACGGATCCGCTGACAACAGCGAGTCGACGACGCCGCGGGCACCGACCGCGAAGAACAGGACGGCAAAGACCGCGATCGCCCCGAGGCCCCCGATGATAAATGCGCGCCGGTTTCGCTCGTCCATAACCGGTATCGATCGTCAGCAAACTTGAAACGTCTGATCGACGCTCGCAAGCAGCGGCGTCCGGTAGCGCCGCCTTCGCCACCGTTCAATCGATTTATTGGCGTGGAGCCGAGTGTCGTCAGTAATGGACAGGACCCGTCAGTCGAACGTCCTCTTCGTCGTTCTCGATACGGTCCGGAAGGACCACCTCGGCCCGTACGGCTACGAGCGGGAGACGACGCCCGAACTCTCGCGGTTCGCAGAGGAGGCGACTGTCTTCGAGTCGGCGATCGCCCCTGCGCCGTGGACATTGCCGGTGCACGCTTCGCTTTTCACCGGTCGCTATCCCAGCCAGCACGGGGCCGACCAGGGAAGTCCGTACCTCGAGGACGAGACCACTCTCGCTTCGACGCTGTCGGCGGCCGGCTACGACACGGCGTGTTACTCCTCGAACGCCTGGATCACGCCCTACACCGGGCTCACTGACGGCTTCGACGCGCAGGACTCGTTCTTCGAGGTGTTGCCCGGCGACGTCCTCTCGGGGCCGCTGGCGAGCGCGTGGCAGGCGATCAACGACAACGACTACCTCCGAGATCTGGCGTCGAAGCTCGTCCACCTCGGCGCGATGGCACACTCGAAACTCGCCAGCGGCGACGGGGCGGACTCGAAGACGCCGTCGGTCATCGACCGCACGAAATCGTTCATCGACGACAGCGACAGCGACGAGGGCTGGTTCGCGTTCGTCAACCTGATGGACGCCCACCTGCCGTACTACCCGCCCGAGGAGTACCGCGAGGAGTTCGCCCCCGGCGTCGACCCCAGCGAGGTCTGCCAGAACTCGAAGGAGTTCAATTCGGGCGCGCGCGAGATCGACGACGAGGAGTGGAACGATATTCGCGGCCTGTACGACGCCGAGATCGCCCACATGGACGCCGAACTCGGCCGCCTGTTCGCGTGGCTGCGCGAGACCGGCCAGTGGGAGGACACGACCGTCGTCGTCTGCGCCGACCACGGCGAACTCCACGGCGAACACGACCTCTACGGTCACGAGTTCGCCCTCTACGACCAACTCATCAACGTCCCGCTGCTGGTCAAACACCCCGACCTCGAGGCCGACCGGCGCGACGACCTCGTCGAACTGCTCGACTGCTATCACACGGTGCTGGACGCGACCGGCGTCGACCCCGATGGGGTCGGTACGACGGCCGGTGCGGATGGAGCCGTCGGCCGCGACCCGACGCGTTCGCTGCTCTCGAGCGAGTTCCGCGCGTTCGACGGGACGACCGAGGCGGATCCCGGCCAGCGGGCCGTCCTCGGAAACGGGGAGGCGGACGCGGCCGACGGCGACTACGCGTTCGTCGAGTACGCCCAGCCGGTCATCGAACTCCACCATCTGGAGGAGAAGGCCAGCGAGGCCGGCATCGAACTCCCCGAGGATCACCGGGCGTACTCCCGGCTGCGGGCCGCCCGCAGCTCCGACGCGAAGTACGTCCGCGCGGATCGCATCCCCGACGAGGGCTATCGGCTCGACGAGGACCCAGCCGAGGAGTCGCCAGTCGATCCGGCCGACGACGAAACAGTCGCCGCCACGGAACGGGCACTCGCCCGGTTCGAGGAGGCCGTCGGTGGCGCGTGGGACGACCCCGACGAGCGAGTCGCCGACGCCGACGACGCGTTAGCCGACGCCGACGAGGAGACCCGCGACCGGCTTCGCGAACTCGGCTATCTCGAGTAGCTCCGCGGCTGATCCGATCGCCCAAACTCGGCAGATAGACCCGGATATTAGCCCGATAAGGGCGGTCGCGGTGACTTTCCGGGAACCAATAAGAATACGTAGGTCGACTCGAAAGGAGGCGATAACGAATGCAGGACCAGCGCTTCCTCGAAACTGACTGGGACTACTGCCTGGTGCTGGATGCGTGTCGGTACGACGTGTTCAGCGAGGTGTACGACGAGTACCTCGACGGGACGTTAGAGAAACGTCGAAGCGTCGGCTCGTCGACCCCGGAGTGGGCCTACCGGACGTTCACCGACGAACACGACATCGCGTACTTCTCGAGCAATCCCTTCATCAACGATCTGGGCATCCCACTGAACGAACTCAAGTGGGGGGCTAGTTGTGACTACGAGTGGTCGGCGTCCGACCACATCAGCAACGTCTTCGACGTCTGGAAGAGCGGCTGGGACGACGACCTCGGCACCGTTCCGCCGGACAGCCTCGGGGAGGCGTTCCACGAGCACCAGGACGCCGTCGAAGCGGCCGATCGGACGGTGCTCCACTACATGCAGCCACACGCCCCCTACCTCGCCCGGGGGAAAGGGCAGAAGCTCAAGCAGATCCAGAAGGGGATCAAGAAACAGGAGGAAGCCGAAAAGGAGGGCGACGGCGGTGGCGGCGCGCTCTCGTCGCTCGGCGATACGATCCGACCGAAAGTCGAGAACACGCTCGAGGGGAGCGAACTCGCCCAGAAGGCCGGCCTCTGGCTCGAACTCGATCCGGCCGACCTCGTCAAGAACGGCACGCGCGACGCCGCGATGGCCCTCTACGAGGAGAACCTCCGGATCGCCCTCGAGTCCGTCGCCGACCTGATCCCGGAACTCGACGGGAAAGTAATCGTGACGGCAGACCACGGCGAAGCCTTCGGCGAGGAGGGCGTCTGGGAACACCACATCGAGACCTACATCCCGGCGCTCATGGAGGTGCCGTGGCTCGAAGTCGAGTAACGCCGCGTTCGATCGAGAACGGAGGCGGAGCGAGTACCGAGACGAAAACCGACGGTCGCCGACGGCGCCCAGCGACGCGGTGCGCCCGGTGGTAACGACACGGGAGTCCGGTATGAAGATCAGCCACTACTTCGAACTCGAGGATCACGTCACCGGCGGTATCCGGGAGTCCGTCGTCCACCAGCGGAAGATGCTGGACCGACTGGAGCTTTCGTATACGACCGAGCCGACGCTCGACGCCGACGTGTTCCACTGTAACCTCATGGGGCCGCGGTCGGTGTTTTACGCGAGACGAGCGCGACGACGGGGCGTCCCGGTCGTCGCGCATACGCACGTCACCGCGGAGGACTTCGGGGACAGTTTCCGGTTCACGAACGCCCTCGCAAAGCCGCTCAAGCCGTATCTCGAGCGGGCCTACGGGCTGGCCGACGCCCTCGTCTGTCCCTCGGAGTACAACCGGGGGCTAATCGAGACCTACACCGACGCGCCGACGACGGTCATCTCGAACGGCGTCGACCGCGAGAAACTCGAGGGGTTCGAATCGCTCGAGGACGAGTACCGCGAGCGCTACGATCTCAGCCCGCCGACGGTGTTCCTCGTCGGTCACGTGATCAAGCGGAAGGGACTGGAGACGTTCGTCGAGCTGGCCCGGCGGCTGCCCGACCTCGACTTCGCGTGGTTCGGCCCGCTGGACCTCTCGCTGAAGGGGCGGGAAACGACGGCACTGATCGAGAACTCACCCGACAACTGCACGTTCACCGGCTTCGTCGACGACATTCGCGGCGCGTACGCGGCCGGCGACATCTTCTGTTTCCCGACCCACGAGGAAAACGAGGGGATCGCGCTGCTGGAAGCGATGACCGCCGGCAAGCCGCTTCTCGTCCGCGACATCGAGACGTTCTCGTGGCTCGAGGACGGCACAGACTGCCTGAAGGCGTCCGGATCGGACGTCGACGCGTTCGAGGACGCCCTCGAACGGCTCACGGATTCCGATCTCAGAGCCCGGCTCGGATCGAACGCGGCCGAACGGAGCGAGGAATTCTCGCTCGAGACGGTCGCGAACCGCTATCAGTCGTTGTACGAGGAGGTGGCCTGAATGAAGATCGGATTTTTCACGGACAGTTATTTCCCTGAGATAGATGGCGTAACGTATACGATCAAACTCTGGCGCGAGGAGCTAGAGCGCATGGGTCACGAAGTGTACGTGATCTACCCTGACGGCGACTACGAGCCCGGCGACCGCGAGATTCCCGTCCGGTCGCTGCCGAATCCGTTCTACGCCGGCTACCGCATCCCGCTCACCCGACGGCCGTCGACGCTGCCCGACCTCGACGTCGTTCACTGCCACGGCCCCGCGCCGATCGGCCTGCTCGGACGGTACTACGCCCGGAAACACGACCTCCCGTCGATTTACACCCACCACACGCCCCTCGAGGAGTACTTCCACCAGAACGTCAAATTCGAGTCCGTCGCTACCGCGCTCTCGAAGCTGTACGTCCCCATCGAGAACGCGTTCCTCGAGAGCTTCGACATCGTTACCGCCTCGACCGAACGTATCGAGCGCGACGTCGAACACGTCCAGCTTCCCGTCGGGATCGATATGGACTTCTTCCAGCCGACCGACGAAGACTGGTACCCCGACCGGACCGTGATCGGCTACAGCGGCCGGCTCAGCATGGAGAAAAACGTCAGCGAGATCCTGCGGGTCGCCGAGGAGTGTCCCGAGTACGACTTCGTCATCGTCGGTGACGGCCCCTATCGGGACTGTCTCGAACGCAATGCCCCCGACAACGTCGAAGTCCGGGAGTTTCTCCCCCGCGAGGAGCTTCCCATCTTCTACTCCTCGATCGACACCTTCCTGACTGCCTCGACCGCCGACACACTCGGGCTCTCGACGCTCGAAGCCAACGCCTGCGGGACCCCCGTCGCGGCCGCCGACGTCCCGCCGTTCGATCGGACGATCGGTCCCGACAACGGCGAGCGGTTCGAATACGGGGACCTCGAATCGATGGTCGAGTCGATCGAGACCTGCCTGGTCACCGAGCGCGAGACCAGGGCGGCCGTCGAACGCTACTCCGTGGGGTATACGATGGACCATCTCGAGCAGCTGTACCACGACGTACCGCTCTCGCGAGAGGAAGCCGCCGTCGCGGCCGACAGCCCGTGGCGGTTCTCCGAGGAAGAGCGGAGCTGAGCCCGTCTCTCGGTTCGACGCGTGACTGACACCCGACAGTGGCGCCTCTCGACGAGTAGCGTCGGGTCCAGAAACGCCGTTCGCTGACGCTCTTGTAGCGCCCGTGCACAGTCAGCGACTAATTATATGAGTCGCCTGTGATGGTCTCCGATATGAGCGATCCGTTCGTTATCGTCGGCGGCGACGCGGCGGGGATGTCAGCGGCGAGCAAGGCCAAACGCGACGACCCCGACCGCGAGGTCGTCGTCTTCGAAAAAGGCGAGTGGGTCTCCTACGGCGCGTGCGGGCTCCCCTACTACGTGAAAGGAGAGATCCAGTCGCTCGAGGACCTCGTCTCGGTGACGCCCGAGGAGTTCCGCGAGGAGCGCGACATCGATCTCCGGACGGGACACGAGGTCGTCGACATCGATACCGACACGCGGACCGTCACCGCCGAGGGCGAGTCCGGTACCGTTGTCCAGCCCTACGGTCACTTGCTGATCGCGACGGGGTCGGAGTCGGTAGTGCCCCCGATCGACGGCGTCGACCGCGAGGGCGTGTACACGCTCGGCTCGATGAGCGACGGGAAGGAACTACGCGAGTACGTCGCTCGAGCGCGCGACGAGGAAGAGCTCCAACAGCCGGACCGGGGACCGGCCTGCCGGTATCTCGAGGACTGTACCGGCCCTGTGGGAATCGTCGGCGGCGGCTATATCGGCGTCGAGATGGCCGAAGCGCTGGCGGCGAACGGTTTCGAGGTAAACCTCTTTCAGCGCGGCGACCGCGTCCTGAACGGATTTAGCGACGAAACGAGCGAGTCCGTCGCGGAGCACCTCCGGGAGCAGGACGTTTCGCTCTACCTCGATTCCGAGGTACGGGCGCTCTCGGGCGGCGACCGCGTCGAGGCAGTCGTTACCGCCGACGAGCGGGTCGCGGTCGAGATGGTACTCCTCGGGACCGGGGTTCGCCCCCGAACGAGCCTCGCCGAGGACGCTGGTATCGAACTCGGCGAGACCGGTGCGATCGCGACCGACGCCTACCGCGAGACGAGCGCGCCCGACGTCTACGCAGCGGGCGACTGCGCCGAGGCGCCCCACGTCGTTACTGGCGAGCCCGCGTACGTTCCGCTGGCGCTGACCGCCAATCGCCACGGCCGTGCGGTCGGCCAGACGGTCACCGGGACGCCGACTGAAGACGGCGACATCGCCGGTACAGCGGCCGTCAAGGCCTTCGACGTCGAAGCCGCTCGAACCGGAATCGTCGACCTCGAGGAGGCCCGCGAGGCCGGGTTCGATCCGGTCAGCGAGACGATAACGGCGAAATCGCGGGCCGGCTACTATCCCGAGGACGGCACCGTCACGGTCACGCTGACCGCCGACCGTGACTCCGGTCGCGTTCTCGGCGCGAGCCTCGTCAGCGAGTACGGCGAGGGCGCGGTCCACCGAAGCCACGCTATCGTCGCGGCGCTCTCGGAAGGTGCGACGGTCTCCGACGTGGAAAATTACGATCTCGCGTACGCGCCGCCGTTCAACACCACCTGGGATCCGGTGCTCGTCGCTGCGAAGGTGCTTTCAGACGAACTCTAAGGTCGATTCGGACGCTCACCAGCCGTCGATGTCGACCGGATCACCGAGGCGGATACCCATCGGCGCCAGTGCGGCCGAATCACGACCCATCGCGTAGCCGATGTACAGGGAGCTGTTGATGATGCCGATGTGGCTGAACGCCTGCGGGAAGTTGCCGAGGTGTGCGCCGGTATCGGTATCCAACTCCTCGGCGACGAGTCCGAGCGGGTTCACGTACTCGAGGAGCGCCTCGAATCGCTCGCGGGCCTCGTCTACGCGCCCGGAGAGCGCGAGCGCGTCGACCAGCCAGCACGAGCAGAGGACGAAGGCCCCTTCGTCCCCCGGCAGGCCGTCGTCGCCGTCGTACCGCCTGACGAGCACGTCGTCTTCGACGAGGTCGGCCTCGATGGCTTCGATCGTCCCACGGATCCGCTCGTCGTCGAACGGGAGAAACCCGACGATGGGAAGCAACAGGCCGGTCGCGTCGAGCGCGTCCGAGCCGTAGGCCTGCACGAACGCACCGATATCCTCGTCGTAGCCGTTCTCGAGGACGTCCGTCTCGATCGCTTCGCGGACGTCCCGCCAGTCCTCGAGCGGCGCGTCGCGGTCGCGTTCAACGGCGATATCGATTCCGCGATCGAGGGCGACCCAGCACAGCACTTTCGAGTAGACGAACTGCTTCGCGCCGCCCCGGACCTCCCAGATTCCGGCGTCCGGTTGGTCCCACACGTCCCGGACGTACTCGACGATATCGCGGATCGTCGCCCAGTCGCCGCCGTCGAGGTCTCGGCCGTGGCCCAGCATCTCGTCGACCGCGAGCAGGAGTTCGCCGTAGATGTCGAGTTGCGTCTGGTCGGCGGCCCCGTTGCCGATCCGAACCGGTCGGGAGTTCCGATAGCCGGCGAGGTGGTCGAGTTCCCGTTCCTCGAGGTCCGCGTTCCCGTGGAGCCCGTAGAGGGGCTGGAGTTGCGCGGGGTCGTCGGTCTGGCAGAGATCCATGAACCAGTCGACGTAGTCGGCCGCCTCCTCGACGTGGCCGAGGTTCATCAGCGCCTGGACGGTGAACCCTGCGTCGCGGAGCCAGTTGTACCGGTAGTCCCAGTTTCGAACGCCGCCGATGTCTTCCGGCAGCGACGCCGTTGGGGCGGCGGCGACCGCGCCCGACTCGGCGTGCGTGAGGAGTTTGAGGACGAGCCCGGAGCGAACCGCGCAGTCGTGCCACGGGCCGCCGAAGGCACAGCCGCCCGCCTCGGCACAGCTGTGCGACCAGTCCCGCCAGAACTGAATCGTGTCGGACAGCGCGTCTTCCGGATCGGAAGCTACGGTTTCGGCACCCGTACACCGGAGCGCGAACCAGGCCGTTTCCTCCGCCTCGAGCGAGATCTCCCCCGTCGCGCGATCACCGTCGACGGCCAGATCGATCGGGGTTTCGAGCACCGTCTGCTCGTCGTGACCCGCCGCACGGAGTCCCGTCTCCGTCCGCGTGAACGTCGTGTTCGCGCGTCCGTAGTCGAAGCGTGGCTCGTACTCGATCTCGAGGTCGATTTCGCCGTTCGCACAGCTGACGCCGCGGTAGAGGATCTTCTTCGGATGATCGACGGCCCCGGCCGGCGGCAGGAAATCCGTCACCGTCGCCGTCCCGGCCGCGGTTTCGAACGCCGTCTCGAGGACGTTCGTCCCCTCGACGTACTGCTGACTCCCCTCGGCCGTATCCGTCGGACCAATGCGAAACCGACCGCCGCGCTCCGGATCGAGGATCGCAGCGAGGATCGTCGGCGATTCGAGGTGAGGGTACGGAAACCAGTCGATCGACCCGTCCGGGCCGACGAGCGCGCACGTTTCCAGGTTCCCGATGACGCCGTAGGATTCGATCGGCGTGTAGCCCGAGTCAGTCACGTGACCACCCCGTGATCGGCACCTGGCTGGCGCCCCGAGGATAGAGACGGGGGTACAGCGGCATGACGATGGCTTCCACGTCGATCAGAAAAAGATCGAGTGTCGTCGAGAAAGACAGTCATCGGGTCCGACTCGTCGGTAGCGGAGTACTACACTCGGATCGAAACGCCCGAGCGATGATTCCGAATCGTCCGGTCCGTCCCGCACGGCGTCCGACGGCCGCTACAAGTTCGATCTCGATCTAGACTCCACCCGAACTCTCTCAGTCGCCCTCGGCCGCGGAGTGGTCACTCGCCTGGCTCCTGAGATCGGGGGCCATCGCGGGAACGTCGTTCGTCGTGACGGTTCCCTCGGCCTCGAGTTCGGCGACCGATTTCGGGAACTCCCGGAGCGACTTGTGGATCGCGATCCCCGCCTTCGCGCCCTGTCCCATCGCGACGGGAACCTGGTTGTGACCGGGCGTTAGATCGCCGACGGCGTACAGGCCCTCGACCGACGTTCGGCCGTGATCGTCGACGGCGACCGTGCCGTCGTCGTTTATTTCTGCGCCGAGGTCGGCCGCGAGGTCGTTGTTGTACTCGCTCCCGTACATCGCGAACCCGCCGCGGTACTCGCGGACGGCTCCGTCGGCGAACTCGAGGGCCTCGAGCCAGCCGTCGTCGCCGTTTCGGACGCCGGTCACGTCCTCGCGAACGATGTCGACGGGGTGGCCCTCGAGCATCGTCGCCGTCTCGTCGCTCCACGTGGGCTCCTCGCCCCGGAGCAGTAGGTCGACGTCGTCGGTGTAGTTGAGCATGATCATCGCGACGTGAGCCGCGCTCTCTCCGTGGCCCATCACGTACACCGGTTCGTCGACGAACATGTAGGCGTCGCAGTGCAGACAGTAGTGGAGGCCGCGCCCGGTTCGGGGCAGCGGTGGGTCGGGGCGACCGTCCGAGAACCCGGTCGCGAGAACGACGCGCTCCGCGACGGCCAGACCGTCCGTCGTCTCGAGAGCGAACGCGTCATCGACGCGCTCGATGTTCGTGACGAACTCCCGGCGGTAGTCGGCACCGTACGACTGGATCTGGTCGACGGCTGTCGAGAGGAATTCGGTTCCCGATACCGATTCCGGGGTGCCGATGACGTTATGCGTCTCCTGCATCATCGCGGCTCGGCCGCCGCCACGGTCGAACACGGCGGTCTCGTGACCGAGGCGCGTTGCATACAGTGCGGTCGTCAGCCCTGCCGGACCACCACCGACGACGACGACCTCGTAATACTGCTCGTCGCCGATAGCGTCCTGATTCGTCAGTCCGTGGTTACTCATTGTAACCTGGTTACGCCTCTGCAGGCATAAACGTCAGCTAACGCGACGGTTACCCGGTTACGAACCGGTAAGTGACCCGGCTCCACGTCGGCGATGGCGGTGATCAAACACGCCAGAGACGAGTTACAGCCGGTAACTCGCTTCCCAGATACAACTATTTGCGCGTTCGGGACGTACCGAGGGCTATGGACGAGTCCACACAGCGAGTAGACGTCTGGTGTGCGGGGGAGGAGTGGTGTCCGATCACTTCCACCGCGTCGCTGATCGGGAAGAAATGGCACACCGTCATCATTCACCGGCTGCTCGAGAACGGACCGCTCGGGTTCAACGCCCTCGAAGACGAGGTCGGCGGCATCTCGAGCAAGGTCCTCTCCGACGTGCTCGACGACCTCGAGGAAAAGCAGCTGGTCAACCGAGAGATCGTCAGCGAGAAGCCGGTTCGCGTCGAGTACTCGCTGACCGAACTCGGCGAATCGCTCGAGCCCGTCATCGAGGAGATGCGCGACTGGGGCCGACAGCATCTCGCGGCCGCAGCGGACGAGGACAGTTCGATCGCCTGAATTGGAATGCTTCACGAGACGCCGGGTAGTTTGATCGCAACCGGATCCCATCGACGTTTCGGCGACTGAAAAATCGGATGCCAAAGTGTAACCCGCGCGCTACGCGAATACACGAACATGACTGTCGACGAGGGGACCGATTCCGGGGGCGGATCGACTGCGGCCGGCGGTCGTCTATCTCGGCTGCGAAATCGTGTCGAAGCAGAGATTAGGGGCCGACTCGAGCGGCTTCGCTGGTGGTACGCGCTGCGAGTTGGCGGCGCGCCTCGCTGTGCGGTCTGTGGCGACGAGGCAGCGTGGATCGCCGTCACGGAGGACGAACCGCGCTGTTTCAAACACATCCCCAGCGAGGGGATGGAGGCGATTCGTGACGTCGAACCCGCGGACTGCTTCACAGACTGGGGCGAAACGACCGACGACGCCTGACCCATCACCCCTCGACCGGACGCATCGACCGCGATCCGCCTCGGTCGGCTTGCCGTTCATACTTTGTGGAGTCCGAGGCGCCGTGCCACCGAGACCGTCAGGAAATCGAGGAGCAGGAGCACGGCGGTCCCACCGACGGCGTTCGCGACGATTCCAGCATACGGAAACTGTGGTATCAGCTCAGTAACATCGAAAACAGAGCGGACCGCCTCTCGAGCGAGGAGATAGAAAATCACGCCGAACCCGGCTCCCTCGAGCGCGAAAATCACGATATATCTGTTCTGCATACCGGTACCGTGATTGTAAACTCTATTAAACGTAATGGCTGTGTGTATTATTGCTATCAATTCGTTCCTCCGAGCCGGCTTGCTGGTTTACCGTGAGACTCACAGACCACTGATACCAATGCGATCACCGAACTGGCCGCCGAAACCGATCGCGTAACATCGATGACGACTCGAGCGAGACTCCTCCCGGGAACAGATTCGTTTCCGATGTTCGGTAGCCAGATCCTAAGCGAAAGCGAGCGGAGGTGTTTCTCGGTTGTCGACGATTTCGAACGAGTACACGAGGTCTACGATCAGTCAGTCGGATTCTTACTATTTTTCTTCTCGTTTTGGTCCAGCGCAGACCGGGAAGAGAAGATGAAGGGTAATTACATACGAGACAGGAAGCGTGCGGCGGTAGTGGCGGGGATTCTTCTCATCGCAGTGGCGGGGGTAGCCACGATTACGCTCGCGGGCGTTGCGGTCGACAGCCCGTTCACAACGAGCGTGTCCGACAGTAGCACGGACCCCGCTACGGCCTCCGGAAGCGAAGACACTGCGGACGAGGGGGGGACTCCTGCGGACGAAGCGAACTCGACAGCGCCGCCGTCCACGCCGACCGAGTCCGACCCTGAATCCGCGGACGACCAAGCAGAAGACGGTCAAACCGAGGACGACTCAGTCGGGGAAGACCGAGCCGAGACCAGGTCGGGGGTCAACTTCGTCCCGGGAGTCAGGGAGTTTACAATTTCGACAGAAGTGTTCGACGAATCCAGCGCCGATGTCGAAGACGGGTTCGTGACCCCGGGCGAACACCGACTCCTTCGATTCGACATGATCATCTACAATGCCGGAAATAGGGATGCCGAGTTAGGGAATCCCATGAATCGTCCGGATCTGTACGAATATTCGGATTCTCATAGCCACGCTCACTTGAAAGGATTCAATAAATATGCCTTATTCAATGAATCTGGCGAGAAGATGGGCGTCGGAAAGAAACAGACGTTTTGTCTCCGGGACAACTTCCGGATGCCGTCCCGTCCAAACGCCAACAGCAGTGCCCAGTTCGACTGTGACTATCAAGGGATCAGTGCCGGATGGGCTGACGTGTACGACTCGTCGCTTCCCGGGCAATATCTCGTAATCGACGCGCTCCCCGACGGAACGTACACGCTTCGAGCCACGACGAACGCGGAAGGGACGATCGACGAGACCTGCACCGGCGATAATACCGTTCGGGTCGACCTTCGCATCGACGACGGCGAAGTCACGGTGACGAACGCCTCACAGAGCCGCCCGATTAGACCGTCTCCTTGTTGAGGACCGAACCGTAGGAAGGTTCATTTCGTTCGTCTTTCCTGCCTCGTGCCCACCTCGTCCGCGCAAGACCTGCGGGCTCGGAGTAATTCGGGCCTGCTTCCAGTGTTACCACTCGTCTTCGACTCGTGATCTCTGTGAGAAGCATGCCCGGGGAGGGCTCCGAACCCTCGATCTCCGCATGTCCCAGGTTCGAGGCTCGGCAGAGTCCTCGAGGGACACGGAGGCTTCCAAGGCGAAACCGCACCGAATCTCTGAACCCTATGAGTGCGGCGCTATGTCCAGCTAAGCCACCCGGGCTCGATTACGGATAGTGCGGTCCGTTTCTTTAACCTTCTCATTCGAGACTGGCGTGTAACGCGGACCCACGGATTTATCACATACTGATACGAAGGGCGCCCCATGAGCGTTCCCGGCATCGTCCACTCTACTCTCGATGGCGAGGAGATCGCGGCGCGGGTCTCTCTGGGCAGCGACGACGAGATCTTCATCACACCCACGCGGACCATCGTCTACCGCGCCGACGGCCTCCTGAGCGACGAATCGGCCGACGAGTATCCCCACGACGCCGACCGACTGACCCTCTCGGAGGGCCGGCGCAAGACCAAGTTCTCCCTCGAGTACGCGCTCGATGGCACGCAGGAGTTCACGATCCCCGCGGGGAAGACCGACGCCGTCCTCCACCCGGTCCTCGCCGGCGTACTCAATGGCAACGGGATCACTGAGTCCGGCGAGACGGTCGTCAAGACCTACCGGTTCAGCGAACTGACCCTGATCATCACGAGCGATCGACTCGTCAAGCACATCGGCGGAGCGGTCTGGGACGGCGATTACGAGGAGTATCGGTTCGACGGCGTGACGAACCTCTCGTTCGAGGACGGCAGCGTCGCGACCCAGATCGTCCTCACGGTCGACGGTCGCCCACAGCGAATCAAAGCGCCAAACGAGGAGGCAAACGACCTCCGCGAACGACTCCAGCGGGCGCTGTTCGACTATCACGGCGTCGGGTCGCTCGAGGAACTCAACGAGACCCTCGGCGGCGACGATGACGAGCCGGCCAGCAGCGAGGGTTCGGTCGATTTCGGCGGTGGCGTCGATCCGCTCGATGCCGATCCGCCGGAGCCGGAGGACAGCGAGCGACGTGACGAGGCGAGCGTGGCGGACGAATCGGACGCCGCCGATCCGCTCGCAGATGTCGGGACGGACGAGACGCCGGCTGCAACAGTGTCGACCGACGAGGGCGACGGTCAGTCTGCCGCCACGCCGTCCCAGTCCGCTTCGACGACGGGAGGTGACCACGACGCCGATGCGATGACGACGGAGACGGAGTCGATCCTCGCGGACGCCGCCGATGCGGCGGCCTCGAGCAGCGCCGGAGACGGTGTCACCACCGCGGAGCCGAGCCAGAGCACGTCTGCGCCCACGCCCGAGACCGATCCCGAACTGCTCGAGCGGATCGACGCGCTCGAGGCGGCGGTCGAGCGCCAGAGCGAGATCATCGAGCAACAGGGAGAGACGATCGAACAGCTCATCGAGGAACTCCGGCAGGGCCGTTAGTCGTCGCGGCCGGTCACTTTTCGGATACACGAGGAGCCGAACGGGCCGAGTTCGCCCGCCTCGAGGTCGATGAAGTAGCCGGTCGAGAGCCCGGAGCCACAGCGCTGGCAGGAGAACTCGCCTTCTTTCGTGATCACGTCCCGTTCGAAGCGGACGTACTGGCGGCTCTTCGGCCGGACGATCCCGTCGTCGCGGTCGATAATGCCGCGGAGTTCCGCCCGGTCGAGGATCGTCCGCGTCACAGTCGGATCGGTCGTGACCGTCTCGATCCGGTCGACGGCGTCGGCCAGCGACAGCGACTCGTGCTCGAGGCGGGCCAGTAGCGCGAGGCCGAGTTCGACGCGGTCGTCCTCGGCGCGCAAGCCAGCCGCTCGGTCGTGGTCGACGTCGGGGTCACCGTCAGTTCGGTCACCGTCGCGGTCCATCTATACGTGGTGTCTGTCCGGAGCGAATAAACGTTGTTCCTCTCGGCGACCGAACCGCCGTCTGCTGGGAGATACTGGCTCGTCTACCCGGCTGCCGTCCGGACAGCAAGAACGCGGCCGCCGGTTCTCACGGGCTGGGAATCCGCCTGTCGTTGATACCCTTTGTCTGCTGTAGTTCGAGCGAGAACAGAACGAAACCGGAGCGTGAACTCCGGCACTACCACTTATGACTCGGACGACCGTTCACACGGCTGACGAGGGATCGACCCGGAACGATGTGCCCGCGATAGAGCGCGAGCGACAGCGGTCCGAGTGTCCGGAGTGTGGAGGTCGGATCGATCACGACGAGGAACACGGCGAGCGGACGTGTCGGGAGTGCGGGCTCGTCCTCGATGCGGATGCGATCGATTACGGCCCCGAGTGGCGGACGTTCGAGGACGACGACGAGAACCGCCGCCGGGTCGGCGCACCGACAACGGCCCGTCGACACGACAAGGGGCTCAGTACGATGATCGGCTGGAGCGACGAGGACGCATACGGCAACAGCATCTCGTCGCGCAAGCGCGAGCAACTCCGGCGGCTGCGAACGTGGAACGAGCGGTTCACCTCGAAGAACGCCGCGGAGCGCAACCTGAAACAGGCCTTCGGCGAACTCGAGCGCATGGCATCGGCGCTCGGCCTGCCGGAGCCGTGTCGCGAGACGGCCGGGGTGTTGTACCGCCGCGCCGTCGACGAGGACCTGCTCCCCGGCCGATCGATCGAGGCGATGACGACCGCCTGTCTGTACGCGGCCGCCCGCCAGCACGGTACCCCGCGGACGCTCGTCGCGTTCGCGTCGGTGAGCCGCGTCGACAAACTCCCCGTCCAGCGGGCCTATCGATACCTGTCGAGCGAACTCGGGCTCGAGATCGAACCCGCTGATCCGGTCCACTACCTCCCGCAGTACGCGTCGGAGCTCGCGGTCAGCGACGACGCCGAACGGCTCGCCCGGGAGATCCTCGAGGCGGCGAAGGCCCGCGACCTCCACAGCGGTCGGAGCCCGGCGGGGCTCGCGGCCGCGGCGATCTACGGCGCGGCGCGGCTGACCAACGAACGGCTGACCCAGGAGACGATCGGCGAGGAAACCGGGGTCAGTTCGGTCACGGTCCGGAACCGATACCGCGAACTCCTCGAGGCGTACGAGGAGGTGGCCATCTCCCGATGACCGCTCGGAACGACCTCGAGTGCGAGATTCTCGAGGCCCTCGCGGACGCGGGGCCGTTGTACGTCGTCGACCTCGCCGCCGACATCGATGAGCATCCGCTCACGGTCGAGAACGCGTGTGGCCGTCTCCGGGGAGACGGCGAGATCCGGTCGATCGGCTGCCAGCGATACGATATTACCGGGACCGGTTGTGCCCGCCTCGCCGAACGGAATCAGTTGGCCGGGGGTTCGGACGGTCGCTCGAGACGGGAAGGCTGGACGTAGCACGGATCGGCGTAAACGGCGTCGATCCGCTCGTTTCTGCTCGAGTCGAGTATCGCGAACTGCTGCTCGAGGGGGTTAGCCCTCGTAGCCGGCGTACTTCATGAGGTTCGCGAAGATGTCGGTGTTCATCGCCTCGCGGTAGACGATCCCGTTGACCATGCCGCCGGGGTAGACGTCTCTGTTCATTGCGTGATCGACCTTGTGGCAGTGCATGAGGTAGATACCGGGATCGGCGTTGGCCTCGAACTCGACGGTGTGGCGCTCCGCTGGGGCGAGGTTCGTAACGTCCTGTTCGTACTGGGCGGCTTCGGGGACCTGCCCGCCGTCTTTTTCGACGAGACGGAATCGGTGGTTGTGCGTGTGCATCGGGTGGGACATGTAGCCAGCGTTGACCATGTGGAGGCGAACGGTGTCGCCGTGATCGACGATGATCGGCGAGCCGTCCTCGGGGTGGAGCGTCCGCGGGAGGCTCTTGCCGTTGATCGTGAACACGTCCGGGTTCCGGTTCCGTGGGCTGTAGTCGAGGTCCTCTCCGGCCATCTGGCGGTTCAGCCGGGAGTCCCAGTCCTTGAGGGTGAAGAAGTACTCCTTATCGGCGGGTTCGTACCCCTTCGGATCGACCCGGAAGATGCCGTACATTCCCATGTCGATGTGGCGGTGGGTCTGATAGTGACAGTGGTAGAGGTGTGTCCCCGGGACGTTCGCGGGGATGGTATAGGTGTGTTTCTCGCCGGGGTTGACCGTGATGCCCGTCGTCGTCGGGACGCCGTCGTTCTCCCACGTCTTCTGCGCCCCGTGGAAGTGCAGCGTGTGGGGCATGTCGGCGTTCGTGTTGTCGAGGGTCACCTCGATGTCGTTGCCCTCGGTCGTTCGGAGGATCGGCCCCGGTACGCTCGGCTGGCCGTCGTCGGCTTTGAACGCCCAGACCTGCGGGAGTTCGACCGGGCCGCCCATCGAGTCCATCGGGTGAACGGCGTGGCGGGAAGTAACCGACGACAGCGTCACGCTGCCGCCCTGTTCGTCGACGTTGACGACCTCGGGAGAACTCGTCCACGGCAGACTCGAGCCGGACGACTTCGTCTCCGGTTCGTCGGCCGGTTGTGCCGATTGTGTGTCCGACGAACCCTGACTCAGACAGCCGGCCAGCGCCGCAACGCCGCCGGTCGCCGCAACGAATTCGCGTCGCGATAGCCCCAATCCGGGTGCACCGATACGATCGCTCATAACAACTTCTGGTAAGAAGAGCCGGCGTATAACGGGGCGAGAGCGTTCTTACGGGACGGGAAAGACCGAGAACATGTTCTCCGACAGTATATAAAGGACGACGGCAGCCGTCGGTGTCGGTCCGGCGATCCGTTACTCGACCCAGACCGTTTTCCGGTTGACGAACTCGAGCATGCCCTCACGCGCGAGTTCGCGGCCGTAGCCCGAGTCGTTGACCCCGCCGAAGGGGACGCGGGGATCGGACTTGACCAGCTGGTTGACGTAGACGCAGCCGGCGTCGACCTCGCGGGCGAGGCGTCGGCCGCGTTCGCGGTCTTCCGTCCAGATGGTGGCGCCGAGGCCGAACTCGGTGTCGTTCGCCTTCGAGACGAGTTCGTCTTCGCTATCGATCTCGTAGACGGCGGCGACGGGACCGAACGTCTCCTCGCTGTCGGCCGGACAGCCCTCGGGAACGTCGGCGAGGACGGTCGGCGGGTAGAACGCACCGTCGCGGTCCATCGGCTCCCCGCCGGTGAGCACCTCGGCGCCTGCCTCGACGCTCGCCTCGACCTGCTCGTGCAGTTCTTCCATGAGATCCTCGCGTGCCTGTGGGCCGATGTCGGTCTCGTCGTCCATCGGATCGCCGACGGTCAGCGACTCGACCTCGTCGACGAACCGCTCGAGGAACTCGTCGTAGACGTCGGTGTGGACGAGGAATCGCTTGCCGGCGATGCAGGACTGGCCGCCGTTCTGGTTTCGCGCCCACGCGCCTGTTTCCGCCGCGTCCTCGATGTCGGCGTCGTCGAGGACGACGAACGGGTCGCTCCCGCCCAGCTCGAGGACCGACTTCTTGAGCTGGTCGCCCGCCGTCGAGGCCACGGCGCGGCCCGCCGGTCCGCTGCCGGTGACGGTCGCGGCTTTGACGCGTTCGTCCTCGATGACGTCGTCGACCAGATCGGAGGGGATCAGCAGCGTCTGGAAGACGTCTTCGGGGTAGCCGGCCTTCCGGAACACGTCTTCGATGGCCTGCGCGCAGCCGGGGACGTTCGAGGCGTGTTTCAGCAATCCGACGTTGCCCGAGGTGAGATGTGGGGCCGCGAACCGGAACACCTGCCAGAACGGGAAGTTCCACGGCATCACCGCCAGGATCGGGCCAAGCGGATCGTAGACCGTCTCGACGGACGACCCTGGGGGGCTCGGGTGTCCGTCGGACTCGAGGTAGGCGCTGCCGTGTTCCGCGTAGTGGTCACAGACCCACGCACACTTCTCGATCTCGGCGATCGCCTGCGAGATCGGCTTGCCCATCTCTCGGGTCATCGTCTCGGCGTACTCGCGTTTGTTCTCGCGGAGCACCTCGCCCGCGGCCGCGAGCAACTCCTCGCGCTCGCGGATCGGCCGATCGCGCCACTCCCCGTAGGCCGCCGTCGCATCCTCGAGGGCCGATTCGACGTCGGATTCGGTGTGTTCCTCGACCGTCTCCTCTCGCTCTCCGGTCGCCGGGTTGACAACCTCCATACAGCAAGTGTATACCAAATATACGCTTAATGTTAACGCAATATCTGCGAGCGGTCGCTCTGACGGTCCGTCGAGGCCCGCGTGCAGCCGACGCCGAGCGTCAGCATTTCGTCGGCATACGGCCCGAACGAATTCGGCCGCACGTTCAAGTCCGAGAACCGTCACCGATCAGCTATGCCCGAGCACACGACACTGGACGCCCTCGAATCGACGCCCCACGCCGAGGTCTTCGGGGAGCGATCACCGCGAACGGTACGGCTCCGCCTCGAGGCCGACCAGCGCGTTCCCGAACATCGCCATCCGGACTCGAACGTCGTCTTGCACCTCCTCGAGGGCTCGCTCGCGCTCACGCTCGGGGACGACGTGTACGACCTCGAACCTGGCGACGTCGTCCGGTTCGACGGCGATCAGGACATCTCACCGCACGCGATGGAGGAGAGCACGGCGTTGGTGGTGTTCGCGCCGAAAACGGACGTCTAGCCGACCGTCGTCGCGACGCCTTTCGTCTGTCGGTAATCGCTCGCCAGCAGCGCCTCGAGCCGCGAGACGATCGCCGCCCGGTCGCCGTCGATCCACTCTTCGGGATCCCTGATCGGAACGACCAGGAACCCGCGCCCTCGAACCTCGCGGGCGTGTAAGGCCGCCATGTCGAGGTCCAGTCGATCCCGCTGGGTCGTATACTCCCGTAGAACGTGGTCCGTCGCGTGGCGGCCGACCGGCAGGAGGATGTGGGCGTCGATCGCACGGAGTTCGGCGTCGAAGAACCGCTCGAGGTCGGCGTAGCCGTCCGACGTGGGCCGTTCTCCGTGTGGAAGGCTGCACATGTGGACGTAGCTCAGAAAGCAGTTCTCGAGGACGGGTGCATCTCGCGGCCCGCTCGCGAAGCCGACCTCGCGGAGGACGGCCTGAACCGCGGCTCCGCTCTCGGTTTCGGTGAACGGGATTCCGGTCGATTCGCCCCCGTGAACGCCGGGATAGTCGCCGATGACGTGAAAGTCGGCGTTGGCGTCACCGTAGCCGAAGACGGCCGTCCGGTCGCCGGGATCGGAGCGGTCCCAGGGCGGTCGCATACCGAACGGATTGCTCGTCCTGTCAGTGACGTTTTCCACGGTATCGGAAAGGGAACGCGCGGCCAAAACAGCAGTGGTCGGTACCGACCGATTCACTGCCTGTGGCCCGGCCCGCCCCCGTGGCCCCGACGACGCCGGACGAGGAACGGATATCGGAACACCGGCGGCGGTGGCTACCGGAGACGACCGGGGACCGCGATCGTCGGCAGTAAGGTGAGTTTATAAGTTGATTGTCCGTCTCATGCTATACATGTATCAGGTGGGCCACTACGGCGGTGCATTGCTAGCGTACACGCCGCTTGGCACCATCGTCACCCTGAGTGGGCACGGGGACATCGCGATCGTCGGTGGCCTCGTTTGCGTGATGCTGTCGACGCTGCCCGACTACGACCATCGGTTACCGCTGATCGAACACCGCGGCCCGACGCATACGGTCGCGTTCGCGCTCCTGGTCGGCGCCGGGCTCGCCGCTCTAACTGCCGTCCTCGTCGACAGTGGCTCGGCGTTCGTCGGTGCCAGCGTGGTCTCCTTTGCGTTTCTCGTCGGCGTCGTCTCGATCGGCTCGCACCTCCTCGTCGATGCGCTGACGCCGATGGGAATCCGACCGTTCTGGCCCCTCTCGCGCCGACGGTATTCCCTCCACCTTACGACCGCCGCGAACCCGATCACGAACTACGGCCTCTTCGGCCTCGGCGTCGCTGCCGTTGTCGCCGGCCTCTCTCTCGTTCTCGTACTCGGCTGATGCGCGTTCAGAAAGGTATAGCGACCCGCTACGGTGAGAGTGCGTCTGCTGCTCCGCTCGCCGACTCGCCGCGGCGGGTGAGCACCAGTCCCGCGACGAACGTCGCGAGTAGCGCGACAGCAGCGACGAGGTAGGGCACCTCGAGCGTCGGGTTCACCGCCTGCCGGCCGAAGAAGAGAACGAGGACCGCGATCGGCGGTGCGGCGGTCAGCGGGGTGACGGCGCGACCGGTAAAGCGCCGGCGACCGATCATCGCGGCGACGATGGCCGCGCCGAGCAGCGTGAGACTGACGGCGTACATCGTCAGTTGCATCGTCGGCGAGTAGATCGCGATCCCGGCCTCGATAGCCGGGCTGAGGACGAGGTGTGCCGGCAGCGCGACGATCCCGAACGCGAGCGCGGCGGTGACGTGAGTACCCGTCAGTCGCGGTGCCCACACGAGGACCGTGGCGATCAGGAACAGCGTGAAGATGGTGACCGCCGTCCAGAAGTGCAGCGAGAGGATGTCTATCGTGTACTGCTTGACGGTCTGGCGGCCGAGCGCGACCTGCACCGGCGTCAGGAACATACCGAAGACGACCAGGCCGGTGATGCGGCGGTCGACGTCGGGGAGCCGCCAGGCGGCGAGCGCGGAGCCGACGATGGCGAACCCGGCGAACATCGATACGAAGCGGTGGAACCACTCGTAGAAACTGGGGAGGTTCGCCGGGAGCAGGTTGAACGGGCCGCCGTCACACCGGGGCCAGTTGGCCTCGCAGGCCAGCCCGGAGCCAGTCGCCTTCGCTGCGACGCCGAGCAGGATCGTCGCCGCGACCAGCGCGAGCGTGGCGGTCAGCAGGTGCGGATAGCCGAATCGGCCGATCAGCGATCGAAGCCTCGAGTCGGGCGTGTGATTATCGTACGACACGGTCGTTCAGCGGGAGTTAGGACGGGCCGTACTTAGGTTGCCCGAGTCGTCCGATCTCGCGGGAATCGTCGAACCCGTCGCCGTTCCACCGAGAACACTCACGCCGACCGACGGCTTCCCGTTCGTCGGATTCAAGGACCGTCCTCGCCAGCACCCGACATGGACAAACGCGAGCGACTCGAGGCCTTCCTCGAGTCTCACGACCTCGAGTCGGTCTGGTTCGCCCGGCCGAACTCCTTTGCGTGGCTCACGGGCGGGAGCAACGTCGTCGACCGCGAGACCGACGCCGGCGTCGCTGCGATCGGCTACGACGGGGACGAGGTGACCCTCGTCACGGACAACATCGAGGCCGACCGCATCGTCAGCGAGGAACTGCCCGACCTCGAGACGAGCGCGGTCGAGATCGAGCGGTTCCCCTGGCACGCCTCGTCGCTTTCCGACGCCATCGCCGAGCGCGTCGGTGACGGGCGAGCGGCCGCCGATATCGATATTCCCGGTTTCGAGCGGGTCGATCCGACGCCGCTGCGCCAGCCGCTGACCGAGCGCGACTGCGAGCGGTATCGCGAACTCGGCCGGGAGACGGCGGCCGCCGTCGAGTCGGTCTGTCGAGAACTGCAAGCCGAGGACACGGAACACGAAGTCGCGTCTGCCCTCCGCATCGCGCTCTCGGCGCGAGAGATCGAAGCCCCGGTCGTCCTCGTCGGCGGCGCGGAGCGAGCGCAGGCGTACCGCCACTACACGCCGACGCGGGCCGAGCTCGGCGACTACGCCCTCGTCTCCGTCACCGCCGAGCGGAACGGCCTCCACGCGAGCTGCACCCGGACCGTCGCGTTCGACCCGCCCGAGTGGCTCGCCGAGCGCCACGAGGCCGCGGCTCGCGTCGAAGCGACGGCGCTGGCGGCGACGCGGGCGGCCGCGAACGGCGACGATCCGGCCGACGGGACGGCTGGCGACGTTTTCGACGCCATTCAGGACGCCTACGCCGCGGTCGGTCACGAGGGCGAGTGGGAACACCACCATCAGGGCGGCGCGGCCGGCTTCGCGGGCCGAGAGTGGATCGCTACACCGGGCCACGACGCGCCGGTCGAAGCGCCGATGGCCTACGCGTGGAACCCGACCGTACAGGGCGCGAAAAGCGAAGACACCGTGCTGGTCGCCGACGACGATATCGTGGTGCTAACGACGACTGACCGCTGGCCGACGACGACCGTCGAAGCGATCGACGGCGACCTCGAACTCGTGCGGCCCGATATCCTCGAACCCGAGGCCTAACTCGAACGTTTATTCGTCCGCCGTGCCCGTCTCGGAATCGTCGCTCTCGTCGTCCGCGCTTTCGTCCGCCTCCGTGTCGACGGTGTCGATCTGCACGTCGTCCTCGAACTCGATGACGTCGGCGTCGTCGTCGGTCTCCGGTTCGTCGTCCGACGCCGGCTCGTCGCCCAGCGTCGGCGCGGTATCGTCGACGGTGATCTTCACGGGCTCTACGTCCTCCTCGAGTTCGGCTCGCGGCTCGCGGTCGCTCTCCCGGTCGAGGACGCGGTCGAGCGTGAAGATGGTGTTGAGCTCTCGCTGGACCTGATCGGCGACGCCGCCGACGAGGTCGCTGGGCTGGATCGCCGTGTACTCGTAGGGGTTGTTGCCGGCCCCCTCGCTGGCGCGCTTTTCCCGCGTCACCCGTTCCTCGTCGTGGAGCTCTGCGAGGGCTTCGCGGACGGTGCTCGGATAGAGCCCGGTCCCCTTCGCGACCTCTTCGGAGGTGCTCCCGGGGTTGGCCAGCAGGTAAACGTAAATCTTCGCGCGCGTTTCCGTGTCGAGGATCCACGAGAGCAGATCGACGATCCGCTGGTCGAGCTCCTCGACGGCCGGGCGTCGACCGGGGTCCTCCGCGTCGGTCTCGACGAAGTCGGCCGGTCCCTCGAGCGATTCGTCTCGATCGTCCGTACCGTCGACCGGACCCTCGTCAGTGTCGTCGGAACTCATGTGGCTTCTCGTACAGGACGAGGCCTCGAGCGGAGTTAAACCTTTGCGGAGCGGTCACTCCGTCTGGAGGAACAGCGACTGGCAAAGGGCGTCGGACCCCTCGTTTTCCAGCAGGCGACGTTGCCGATCGGCCCCGCTCTCGCGCTCGTAGACGTCTTTGATCCCGTCGATCCCGAGGCGCTCGCACTCGCGGTCGACGACTTCGCCGAGGTCGACGGTGCCCTCGAGGTCGCGGTCGATGAAGGCGGCGTCCTGACCGTACCGGATGGCCCGCCACTTGTTCTCGTCGAGCAGTTCGCGGCGGTGTTCGTGGCCGCTCGCGCCGTCCTCGTACTCCTCGGCGAGCGCTTCGACGAGCGCGTGGGTGTACTCGACGAACGCGAGCACGACATCGGGATCGGCCTGGCCGTCCGGCGCGCGGAGTTCGACGGTTCCATGGGCGGTATGGGGGCGCACGTCGTACCAGAGCTCGCCGCGGTCGTTGATCGAGTCGGTCTCGAGCATCAGCCGCTCGAACCGATCGAACTCCTCGAAGTCCTCGAAGTGGGTCGGCATCCCGGTGTTGGGCAGCCCCTCGAAAATCTTCGCGCGGGCGGACTGGAGACCGGTGTCGAACCCGTTCCAGTAGGGCGAGTTCGCGGAGAGGGCGAGCATCACCGGGACGTACCACCGCAGCTCGTTGGCGATCCAGACCGCCTTGTCGGCGTCGTCGACGCCCACGTGAACGTGGACGCCCGCAGTCGTGTTCCGGTGTTGGGGATACTGAATGCGGTCGAGCTGTGCGCGGTAGCGCGGTTTCTCGGCGTGCTCGAGTTCCTGCCACTTCGCCAGCGGGTGGAGGCCGGCGGCGGCGATCCGGAAGCCGTGTGCCTCGGCGTGGTCGACCAGCGCTCGCCGCACCGCCAACAGCGAGTCGCGCGCGTCGTCGGGCTCCTCGATCAACGGCGTCTGCGTCTCGATAACGAACTTGAACAGTTCGTGATCGAGTCGTCCCTCGAGAATCTCGGGCGGGTCGTGTTCGTAGACGAGTTCGTCGGTCCCGCTGGTGGGGCGGCCGTCCTCGTCGACGACGAAACACTCCTCCTCGATCCCCAGCGTTCCCATGCGCGTAAACGATTCTCGCGACCCGCGTTCCATCGTCCCGTGTTTCTGGCCCCGACAGTAAATACGGTTTGGAGTCGGTGCGGACGACCGGAACTTCGCGCTCCGGCCGACCGCTCATCGCGGCGCGTCAGGACGAGACCGTCTCGGCCTCGGGCTCGACGGCCGCCTCGTCCTCGCGGAGCTTGAACTTCTGGACCTTGCCGCTTGGGTTCTTGGGGAGCTCGTCGACGAAGTAGTACGTCCGCGGGCGCTTGAAGTCGGCGAGCCGATCGCTCTCGAGGACGAATTCGTCGAGGTCCGCGGCGTCGACGCCGTCGGCCACCACGTACGCGACGATCCGTTCGCCCCACTCCTCGTCGGGTTCGCCGACGACGGCCGCCTCTTCGACGGCGTCGTGGGCGAACAACACGTCCTCGACCTCGGCCGGGTAGACGTTCTCGCCGCCGGAGACGATCATGTCGTCCTTGCGGTCGACGACGTAGAGGTAGCCGTCGTCGTCCTGGTAGCCCAGGTCGCCCGTGTAGTACCACGTCGTCCCGTCGGCCTCGCGGAGGGATTCGGCGGTCGCCTCGGGCCGGTTCCAGTACTCGCGCATCGTACACGGGCTGGAGATCAGGATCTCGCCGATCTCGCCGTCGTCGACCTCCTGATCCGGATCCGCGTCGGGTTCGACGATCCGCAGCCGGTGGTTGAGCCCAGGCAGGCCAGCGGAGCCCTGCTTCGAGAGCTGGTCCTCCGGCGGCTGGAAGACGCCCGCGGGGCCGATCTCGGTCATGCCGTAGGCCTGCAGGTAGTCGTCGCAGAGGTGCTCCCGGCAGTTCTCGAGGACCTGTTCGGGCATCGGTGCCGCGCCGTAGAGGCCGAGTCTGAGCGACGAGACGTCGGCGTCCATCTCGGCGGCGGTCATCGAGAGCGCGTTCCAGGCGGTCGGCGCGGCGAAGACGAGCGTGACGTCGTGTTCGTCGATCGCCTCGAGCACGGCGTCGGGTTCGAACTCGTGGTGGATCACGCTGGCCGCGCCGCGGTGGACCCGCGGGAAGAGGTTGCAGTGGAGTTCAGCGCAGTGGTACAGCGGCATCATCGAGAGGCCGACGTCGTCGCGGGTCATGTTCGCCTCCGCGATGCACAGGAGGTTGTGCTCGATCATGTCCCGGTGTTCGTGGACGACACCCTTCGGCCGACCCGTCGTCCCGGACGTGTAGATGAAGGCGTACACGTCGTCTTCGTCGACGTTCACGTCGGGCTTTTCCGGGGAGCCCGACTCGAGCATACTGTAGAACCCGCTCGCGTACTCCGGCACCTCGTCGCGGTCGTCGTCGATGTAGACGTACTCCGAGACCGTCTCGAGGTTCGGCCGCGCCCCCTCGACCGACTCTCGAGTATCGGATTCGAAGAGGACCATCTCTGCCGCGGCGTCATTGATGATGTACTCGATCTCGCCGGCCGGCAGGCGGAAGTTCAGCGGGGTGAAGACGGCACCGATCTTCGCGCACGCGTAGACGGTGAGTGCGATCTCCGAGCCGTTGTACAGTACCGTGGCGACTCTGTCTCCCTTCTCGATGCCGGCCTCGAGCAACGCGTTCGCGAGCCGATTTACGCGTTCGTCGAACTCCGCGAAGGTCCAGCGCTGGTCCTTGCGGGGATAGACGATCGCGTCGCGGTCGGGATGGCGCTCGACTGTCCCCTCGAGCGTGTCACCTAACGTGGGGTGTGCTGACATACCACGACGGCGTACCACGAACACCCTTATATTCGTTATTGTATAATAGGATCGTGGGGCCAGTTGTGGGCTATGTTACGAGGCCTCCTGTTTCGGGCTAAAGAGTGCGCAGTTCGGACACCACACGGAGCCGTCCGAGCGTCTGATCTTTTTGCCATTGCAGTCGGCACAGCACTCCTCAGCATAGCGTGCCATACGATAGATGGAGGGGAGGGGGCCACTATGTATATTCCGGTGGTGTCATGTTCTGTGCTGCCAGATTCTCACGTCACATTGGAGGACTAGATGCGGACTGAAAGTTCGCCTCGGAAACGATGGAGGGCTATACGACGATGCTACCGGTAATTCGATCTCGACTACGATTGGCTCAGACTAGATCTTGCGGTCGCTCTGCACCGTGTTTTCGTAGCTTCGAAGCCGTTGAGCACTCGAACGGCAGTTTCTGATCGGTCAGTGTCGTTGGTGACGGCGGCAACGATGACGTTCGTATCGAGAAAGAGTTTCAGAGGTGTTCGCGGACGTCCCGAACCGCTTCCACAGCATCGGTATCGACCTCGACGGCCAATTCGGTGAGTGCGTCACCGAGGGGAACATCCTCGTCGTCCGCCGGATCATCGGCCATGAATTCGGCGAAGTCGTCGGTGGTGAGGCTCATACCCGACGGTACCAGTGCCGTTCGCAAAAGCCTGCTGGGGGACGTACACGTTCGATCGTCGTCCTCGAGCGAATTCGATCGGTACAGATTCGGGATGGGAGAGAGCACGACCGGCTCACCGATCCGACGATGCGACGGCCAGAACGGATCTCACTCGACCGATCACTCGAGCCGTCGCCCGCGGGCGTCGACCGCGAGCGCGCAGTCGTCACAGAGCCACCAGCCAATCAGCGGATCGCGGTCGATGACCGCACCGCAGTCGGGACACCGCTTCGGCGCCCGATCTCGAGCCCCGCTCATCCCTCGCCGTCACCTCGAGCACCCGCCCCACCAGTTTCGGAGTCGAACGCGGCGATCCCGCAGGCGTCCGCGAAGCGCTCGGCGCGCTGGATGAGCAGCGCGCGGCCGGCGTCGGTGAGCGGATAGGCGTCGCCGCGGGCCTCGAGTCGTCGTTCCTCGAGGAGACCGAGTCCGACGAGGGGCCGCAGATTGAACTCGAGCCGGGTGCGGTCGACGCCGGGGTAGGCGCGCTCGAGCGTGTCGGTGATCGCGCGTTCGTCGGGGACCACGCCGTCGCGCTCGCAACGGGCGACGGCCTCGAGACAGTCGCGCTGGAAGCCAGTGAGGTCGATCCACGCACACCGGCCGTCTGCGGGTGGGTAGTTGGTGGACGATACGTCCGCTCGAGCGGGATACTCAGGGTCTTGCGAATCGTCGTGCATGGCTTCTGGAGGGGTTTTAGTCGTTATTCGTGGATCGGTGTCTGAAACATCGGCCGGCCGCTTTCGAGGCTGTCCGAGCGACATATACACAGCCCTTGTCTAATATTCATTAGATTAGACCTACTAATAGTTTGCTAGCACGCGTATCAGGGTAGTCTAAAACAAACAAAAATGTATTAATCGGGTGTTATAGGCGGGTTTGAACCGTATTCAGGGTAATGAGATTGGATGCGGAGTGGATGGTCAGGGCCGATGACCGAATCTTGGAATTTCTCGAGGAAGAAGGGCCTCATCCGCCCTCGAAAATGGAAAGAGATGAACGGATAAAATTCGGCGCAGAATATCTCGGCCGACGGTGCCGAGACTATCTTCGGCCGCACGGCCTCGTGAAGAATCTCGGAAACGGTGTGTATGCGGTCACCGAAGACGGCATTTCATATCTGGATGGCGAACTAGACGTGAGTCAGATAGCGCCTCGAGAGTAACCAATTACTCAGACTCGTACACACAGCTTCCGAACTTCTCCGTTCTCGACTTGCTGGACAGTCTGTTACGCACAAAACCGGTGAAGTATGTTGATCACTAAGGTGCCAGCAGTGACTCAGACAACGACTCGGTTCAACGCATACACACGATAAGTTGTGACTCGTGTGCATATTCGGGAATCGGATTCTGTCGACATGCAACCCCGAGGGGTCGAATCGGAATGATGCTTCAACGTCTTCTATTCACCCAGAGATAGCTGAACACCGCGATAACTACGGTGCGTAGTTAGCAAGTCGGGAGCAACAAGAGCGGATTTGCGGAATCGTTCGGGCTCACTACTCTATGGGAGGTTTTTACAGCCAACGCGACATCGTTCGAACAATGGCTACTGAGGCTACCTTTACCGTTCCATCCGATCAGTTCCCCCTCGGCACCGTATTCACACAACTACCGGACGTAACGGTCGAACTCGAACGACTGATTCCGTCGCGTGACGTGGTGATTCCCTACTTCTGGGTCCGAGGAACGGAAGTCGAGGGCGTTGAAGGGGAATTTTCTGACCATCCGGGTGTGAAGCAAATCCAACTCGTCGATTCCGTCGAGGATGAGTATCTCCTGCGTGTCGAGTGGCTACTCGAATACGACGACGTACTGAGTGTGCTGACCGAGACAGACATCCCGCTCATTAAGGCGACCGGCACGAACCAGCAGTGGACGTTCGACATTCGCGGGGACACTCGAAGCGATGTTGCAACCTTTCACTCTCGGTGTCGAGAACTGGACATTCCGGTCACGCTGACGGAACTGCACGCACTGACTCCGGTCGAGACCGGAACCGAGGCAGCACTCACTGATACACAGCAGGAAGCACTGGTACTCGCCTACGAGCGCGGCTACTTCGAGTCCCCACGTGAGGTGACGATGGAAGAACTTGGCGACGAACTCGGAATCTCCCAGCAGGCCATCGCGTCTCGGCTTCGCCGTGGGACGAAACACATCCTCGGGAGTACCCTTTCTGAAACGGATAAATCGAATCGCTAAACGCTTAAAGGCTGTTGTATATCCAAAAGTAGCCCTAACGGTGTTACCCGTCGAATAAGGCTACATTCAAACGTGTTCTGAGAGAGCAAACCGTGAAAACATCAAACTACCCCGACTCCCCGGGAAGAGTGAACGACCTCCTGTTAGTGGATGATAACCCGGCTGATATTCGCTTCGTCGAAGAGACGGTCAGCAATTCTTCGCTCGATGTGACAGTCCATAGTGTCTCGACGAGTGCGGCAGGTGTGGATTTCATTCACCAACGGGGGGAGTACCCAGATGTACCCGAGCCTGACCTCGTGTTTCTCGACTGGCACCTCCGGCAAACAACTGGGAGAGAAGTATTGAGGGCTATCAAGGGAGATTATTCTCATATCCCGGTAGTGATACTAACCGGCTCGAAAGCGAAGCAGGGGACCGGCCATCTACCCTCGACGAAGGCGGATTTGGTAAAGGAAAAACCGACCGACCCCGACGGATACATCAAAATCATCCGTTCGATAGCTCCCACCCAATAAACACAACACACGGTGTGTCTGTTTTAGTAGCAATCTGCCGGAGTCACCGAGAACTGCTTGCTGAACTATCCTTTGTTTTTGGCAACAGTTCGGTAGTTCGATTGCTGCTACGTTATCCACTTGACCTGTGCTTAGCGCTCGGTCGTAGTCTACTCTCTTCCCTCCTAAGCAGACTCGACAACACTCGTTATCGAGGTTCCGTTTTCTCCTACCAGTAGGTCAGCGCCGTTGTACTGTCCGGTATCAGCCAGTTTGTCTTTCCTTCAGCACGGCGCGCGCTCTGCGCGCCGCGCAATTGCCCTGCCCCCTTAGGGGCACCACAGACCGGTGCGATATGACGACAATGACGTGTGAATATTACGACTGATCAGCGTGGCGCTACCGGACCGAAATTGCGGTGAAGCTAACTCACCGCGGCCGCGCGACAATCCCGAGGTGATCCGCGTGATACGCCTCGAGCCGTCTCTCCTCCAAAACCTCGTACCCCTCCTTCAACTCCTCGCGAACGTCCGCGAACACCGCTTCCGGCTCTCGGGTCACGTCCTCGCTCCGCGCTTTCACAGCCAATAGCAACCGCCCGTCCTCGGCCAAGAACCGCCGATTCTCGAGCGCCACCCGCGCCTGCCCGCGCGTGGCCACGTCCTGGACGATCACATCCACGCCGGACTCCACGACGTGGGCGTAGCTCTCGGGCTTCCGGGCGTCTTTCAGCAGCGGAAAGAGCCGCTCGCGCGATTCCGCCGCCTCGAGCAGGTCCCGAGCAGGCCGCGCGGCGAACTCGACGGCGTAGGTCGGGCCGGCGAAATCGGCCACGTGGCTCACCGTCGTCCCGCTGGCGGCCCCCAGATAGAGGACGGTCTCGCCACCCTCGAGGCCGGTGTCCATCCCTAACTCGAGCATGGCTCCGAGCTTCGACCGGTGGGGATCCCACGCGCGCCACTCTCCCTCGGTCGGTTCGCCATAGACGGGCTCCCCTCGAGTTGCGAGTCGCTCGGTGCTGTCGAACTCGCGGCGCTCGACGCCCGCCGGGAGGTCACTCATCGTCGGCACCCCCGTCGGTCGCGGCGTCGTCCCCGCCGTCGCCGTCAGTCGTTCGTGCCTGAATCGTCTCGATCCGCTCGGCGAGTTCGGCCTCGAGTTCGGGCTTCGACTCCCCCGAATAGTGATCAACGCGCGCGGCGATTGCAAGTTTGCCGGCCACCGCTCGCGCCGCTGAGCCGCGGTTCTCGGGGTGGGTTCCCCGAACCGCGTCGTGCGTGTAGATGATCCCGTGTTTGGGAGAGGGGGCGTGGCCCCGCAGGTGGGCGAACAGGGCGTCCTCCGCGCCGAGCACCTGAATCGTCCCGCTGGGTTTCTTCGCCAGTTCCTCGAGGCCACCGGCCAGTGCGATCAGCCGGGCCGCCAGCACGGGATCGGCCAGCGCCGACAGGTTCGGCGCGACGGCCGGGGTCTGTTGCTCGAGGAACGACCGTAGCTCGTCGGCCTCGTCCGCGAGGCCGGCCACTCGTTCGGCCAGCGATCGGACGGCGGGCTCCTCGAGGGCGTCACCGGCCTCGCCGCTCGCGACCGCTCGAGCGTACTCGACGCCGGTCCCCGCCTCGGGATCGACGGTGCCGGCCCACTCGGCCAACCGCTCGGCGAGTTCGTTGGCCGTCCGGGCGCAGTCGTCCATGGCCCGCACCGCGTGAACGAGCTGGCGGTCGTCGGCCCGTTCGCGGTCGGTCACCGCCGCTCGCGTCGCGGCCGTCGTCGCCGCTTTCAGCGCCTCGTAGTAGTCGTCCGCGTCGGTCGCGAACCCCGAATCGACGGCGACGGCGGGCCAGTCGCGGGGCTCGTCGGC
Organism: Natrinema sp. 1APR25-10V2; assembly: GCF_031626495.1. NCBI lineage: Archaea > Methanobacteriati > Methanobacteriota > Halobacteria > Halobacteriales > Natrialbaceae > Natrinema > Natrinema sp. 1APR25-10V2. The sequence goes on along the minus strand of NZ_JAMQOJ010000008.1, from coordinate 247,344 downwards.
GCTCCCCTCCCGGACCGCGGTCGCCAGCGCGTCGGGAGTATCGCGGTCTCCGTCCGCGAACCACCCGTCCGTGTCGGTCATGAACGCTCGTTCCCGCCGCGGGCGATTAAAGTCCCCGTTCCAGTCGCTGCCGCGCGGCGAGGGCTCGAGAGGAAAGTCCGACTCAGACCCCGAACGTCGCCCGCAGCATGTCGCGGGTGCCGGGACCGAGGCCGACGGCGACGACGGTGATCATCAGCAGGACGGCGTAGCGGGGGTTCTCTTCGAAGACGGTGTCGTCGAAGATCCAGATGATGAAGACGGCGGCGGCGACTTTGACGAACAGGAACGGCCAGGCCGACCCGGTCGCCGAGACGATGTCCGCCGGGAGGATGTCGGCCGTCGTATTAGCGATCGCCCGGTTGATCGGGTGCTTCGGGACGAGGTTGGCGGGCAGGCCGAGCGTGGTCGCCCAGTCGAGACCGATCACGTTCGCGACGCCGTCGACCGCGTGGGCCCAGATGACGACGATCCCCATGTAGCGGGTGCCGCGGTTCAGCTCCGGCGCGAACCGTTCGATCGCTACCCAGGTGATCGCCGTGGTCAGCGTCGCGCCGACGAGAATGACCAGCGGGATCAGCGGGTAGAACTCCGCGTACGGCTCCGTCGCGGCCGTGTAGGCGAGATACACGATCGAAACCGTCAGCAGGGTCGTGCCGATCCCGGCCAGCGGGTACTCGTAGCCCGAGACGTAATCCTCGCGCTCGAGCCTGACCGAGCTCGCGACCGCGAACAGGGCGATGAAGAAGACGGTGAAGTAGATCAGCGGGCTGATGATGAACCCGGACCAGGGGAGCTGGATGGCCATCTCGCCGGTCGCCTCGAAGGCGGCCGCGTTGGCGTCCTCGACGACTCGCAGCGCGCCGCCGAACAGCATGAACGGGAAGAGGGCGAAAAAGCCCGCGCGGTAGCGCTCGATCTCGAGCCTGCGGACGGCGAAGATGGCCCCGATCAGGAACAGGATCAGCGACGGGATGTAGCCGGCGTAGGAGACGAACGTGTAGCCGGGCTCGGCCGTCGGTCCGGCGTTGGCGGGCGCCTGGCTACACTGGACCTGTTCGCCGCCGGCCCAGGCGACGCAGGGCCAACTGTGAGCGTCGGCGACGACCGGCCCCCAGAAGTACTGCCAGATGATGTCGACGTACACGCGCTGGGGGAACAGGACGGCGCCGAGGACCACGACGGCTGCGAGACTCGCGACGGTCGCGGCCCAGACGCGCTCGGCCCCGTACCGGTCGATGAAGTCGTCCATACCCGAATCCCGTAGGGGGGAGCGCTTACCGTTTCCGATTTCAGCCCGATTGACTGTCCCGCTGACCGCCCGATCCGGGCCGCGGCTCAGTCCTCGATCGCGCGGGCCGCTGCGAGCAGTTCGTCGTGGATCGCGCCGTTCGAGGCCACTAACCCCGTGCTGTCGTGTCGCCAGCGGTTGCCCTCGAGGTCGGTCACGACGCCGCCGGCCTCGCGGATCAGTCGGACCCCGGCGAGGGAATCCCACGGGTTGATCGCCATGTTGGTCATCGCTCCCTCGAGCGCGCCGGTGGCGACCATCGCCAGCTCGAGCTGGGCGCAGCCGAACCGTCGCATGTCGCCGAACCGTTCGACGACCTCGCGGGTGGCCGCGGCGTACTGGTCGCGCTGGTCGAAATCCCACCAGAAAGTCGGACAGACGGTGGCGGCCTCGGGGTCGTCACAGTCGCTGACTGACAATGGCTCGCCGTTCAGAAACGCGCCGTCGGGGCCGACGCGGTACGTATCGGAGAGGGCCGGACAGACCGTGGCAGCGCCGACGGGCCCGCCGTCTGCGACGGCCGCGACGGCGGTTCCGAACGCGCGGGTGCCGTCGACGTAGTTGTTCGTTCCGTCGATGGGGTCGACGATCCAGGCCGGTCCTGACTCGGGAACGTCTTTCAGCGCGTCGTCCTCTTCACCGACGACGGGATCGTCGGGGAACTCCTCGCGGATCGTCTCGATGACGGTTTCCTGGGCGTCTCGGTCGACCTGCGTCACGACGTCCGTCTTGGTCCCCTTCTCCTCGACAGCGAGTTCCGTTCGAAACGAGCTGGCCGCGACGGCGGCGCCCGCTTCGGCCGCGCGAAGCGCCATCGTCGCACGACTCACAGCAGCGTCATCGTCACTCATCGTCCGCATTCGGTGGTCCGAACGGAAAAGTGGCCCTGCTGGCGCTCGCCGTGGGGGCAGCGGTCGATGGCGGCCATCCAACGCTGGGTCATCGGAGATTCGCGATCTCATCATCGTAGCTGAAAGACACGATTGCCATAATGTATTTATCACGCTACTGTCCACCTCGGCTGTATGTTCCCTCGTTCGCCCGAAATCGGGCGACTGCGATCCGGGCTCGTTCTGGGCGTTCTCCTGTTCGTCGTCTGTAGTCTCGTCGCGGCACCGCTCTCGAGCGCCGCCGCGGCCACGGCCATCGCGGATTCTGGTGGCAGTGTGGACAGCCTCGCGGCCGCCGACACAGATGGCGGCACCGCGAGCTCGGACGGCGGCAGCGACATTACCATCGACTCGGCGCTCGAGACGGACGCCGACGGCGAGACCGTCGAGGTCATCGTCCGGCTCTCGGAGGCGAACGTATCGCCGGGCGAACCGCCCGATCAGGCGGCGACCCAGTTGAAACACCACGCCGAGCGGACGCAGGGCGAGGTCATCTCTTACGCTCGATCGACCGACGGGGTGGCGATCGAGAATCGGTTCTGGGTGACCAACGCCGTCCTGCTCGAGGTCGATACCAGTCGCGTCGACCTCGAGTCGTTCGGTCGGTTCGAGGACGTGTCTACGCTGCACGCGAACTTCGAGGTGGAACTCGACGGAGCGGCCGCCGCCAGCGCGTCGACGAGCGGAGCGACGGCGGGGACCGACTCGACCGCGACGACCGCCGGATCGGACGCCACCTACGGCCTCGAGCAGATCAACGCGACCACGGTGTGGGACGAGTACGGCGTCAACGGCAGCGGCACGAAAGTCGCCGTCCTCGACACGGGCGTCGACGCGAACCATCCGGACATCGATCTCTATACGACCAATTCGTCGGACCCCACCTATCCGGGCGGCTGGGCGGAGTTCGACCAGGACGGGAACAGGGTGTCCGGATCGACGCCGCAGGACTTCGGCGACCACGGAACCCACGTCAGCGCGACGGTTGCGGGTGGGAACGCGAGTGGCTCCCACATCGGCGTCGCGCCCGGCGCCGATCTGCTGCACGGAGCCGTACTGACGGACTGCGAGAACGGTTGCAGCGGGACCTACGCCCAGATCATCGAGGGGATGCAGTGGGCGGTCGACCGGGACGCCGACGTGGTGAGCATGAGCCTCGGCGCGCAGACCTATGCGGAGCAGTTCATCGACCCGGTGCGGAACGCCCGGTCGGCCGGGACGATCGTCGTCTCGTCGTCCGGAAACGACGGTGACGGCACCAGCGGCTCGCCCGGCAACGTCTACGAGGTATTGTGGTCAATCCCTCCAATGTCTTGCTGACCATGATCGCGACCGCCACCGGAGGTGGTCGGCGTGACTGCGAACGACGATCACGACCGGCTGGGCAATCACGTCGTCGACCGCGACCGCGACGCCAACCTGTCGAGCGGCCTGAGTATGTGTCAAAGGGTACCGGGGGCAGGGGTGGATCGTGCGTCGCTCGAGCCGGCGTGGCTCCCGTGGTCTCGCCATCCGCGGTCGGACGTGAGAGAGCGAGCAGCCAAGAGAGTCGCGAAAGCAGGCTCCTGCGGCGTGGTACTGAGTCGGCTCGTCGGCGAGATGCACGGTTACGACGCCGTCGCGAACGCGACCTACGACTACAAGCATCTTCGGCGATATGTCGCCGAGCTTGAGAAAGACGGCTACATCGAGATCGAACGGATGCGAAACCCATTCGGCCGAGATCGGCCGAGTGAGCGCTGTCCGCTGTTGATAACAGCAACTGACGCGTTGTACCACGCGATCGCCGAGAGCGTGCTTGATACAGCGAGTAGGAGAAAGTGTCCGCAGGGGTCTCGGGATAGTAACGGGGGCGAATCCGAGAAGTCGATCGCGAAAGAGAATGCGGAAGCGCGTCTACGGAGACGGTCGACGTTCGAGACCGCTGCGGAGTGGGGCGGACTGATCGGCTCGTATGGGGCGTGGAAGCTGGGCTACGAGCGGACGCGGAATGCGGATCGAACGCGGTTCACGGTGGCGTCGGAAGCGTCGGAGGCAACGGGCCGGTTGCTCGACGCGTTCGATCTGGCGGCATCAACCGGCTATGAGGGCGGGGCGATCGTGACAGGGACGACGGATCCGGGGGAGTTCGAGACCATCGAAGACGCGGTGGCTGAGATAACAGACGACGAACGCCGGCTACGAAAGTGGATCGCTCGGCGACTCGATGATGGGATGCCGGCGTATATCGCCGCGCCGGAACCGACGAAATGGGGCGCACCACACGTCCATATCGCGCTGTTCGGCGTGGACGTGGATGGGGAGGAGTGGCCGTCGGACCACGCGTTGCATGACTATTGGCTCAAGCGTCGGGGACGCGGGCACCAGATCGACGTGGAGCCGATCGCGGTCGACGAGACGGGCTCGTGGTACTGGGTTGGCGACGGCCCGGACGGCGCCGGATGCCCGCCAGCCCCGTATCTCGCGGAGGGAGCACGATCGATTGAGACGGCGGCGCGGACGGAGGCCGGCGATATACAAGCGATCGCCAACGCCTACCGGGAGCGCGGGAGCGAGCCGATCAAGAAGTTGGACCCGGCAACGCTGGACGTGCCGGCGTCGGTGACGGCGAGCCCGGACGCGATCCGACAGGCGGCATGGTACTGGGCGTCGGATACGCGAGCGGCGACGAACGGGTCGGAGGAGATCCAGTCATGACCGACGAGAACGAGACGGGCGACGAGTGGGCGTGGCGATCGCCAGCGCCGTGGTCGACGCGACCGCGGGGGGCAACGGGGTAAACGATCCAAGATTATATGGTCCCTCGTAGCCCAGTCCTACGTGCTACTGGATGCGGGCTCTGGCCGTTGGCCGGTGTCCGCTACTTCAAACCGATGAGCGACAGCTCTCTACCGCGCTCATAGTTCAAACGCGATCGGGCGAGCTGCGGTTTCAGTAGCGGTGATGGACGGCTCGTGCATCCTCTGGGGATAGGTACGCGCCGTCGGTGACGTGGAGGTACTCCGGAACCAGCGTATAGCCACTGAGGCCGTACATATCGCCGAACTCTTTCACCGACGAGCGTCTCGCATAGCCGATGATCTCAACGCGATCTGCGCCGCGACTCGCGCGGCAGAGGACAAACCAATCCGCGTTGTCGATCCGAGATCGTTTCACCGTGGCTTTTGGGTCCTGTCTCCGCGTCGTTTTCACTTCGACGCGGGCGTTTCGGCCGTCTCGTCGCGGGATTTCGAGATCGTAGCCGCGGTCGCCTTCGTAGTCGTCGGTGATCCGCGTATCGAGCGGAACGCCGAGCCACGTGGCGACTGCGTATTCGCCGGCGACCCCGACGTTGTGGCGATCGATAGAGCGGAGGTTCGGTGCCCGCTTCCGAGCGTACTCGCGGAGGATGCAGCAGATCTCGTCATCGAACTCGACGCGCGTATAGTTGTCGCGACCAGCATCTGCAGCGGTCGCGAGCGGATAGAGGCGGTCTGGTTCGGTCGCCGTCTGCTCGTTGGTGATTGGGATTTCGGTCGTCTCTCGAACGTCGGTTTGCTCGTTACCGTTGGCGGAGTCGTGGTAGCTCATAGTTGTGACTGGTCGTGGATGTAGCTGATCGGTCGTGACCTCCGCCAGAATCGCTCCTGCTACTGGATGCGGGCTCTGGCGATGGTCGGGGAACGCGACATTCAACGTGTTGATCGCCGGGACATATAAGGATTGTACTACCGCGGTGAAAGTGAACGCCGAAAACCGCGATACGGCGTTGGGGTGGACGCCATTTCTTTATGTACCCTTTATAGGCTGATGTCCGTTCCATAGCTGTCGCTGGTGAGATGGTCACCAGAATCGCTCCTGCTACTGGATGCGGGCTCTGGTGCCTAATTCCCGCGTTATCTTCGAACGCGGCATTCCTGTCTGTCTCGAGCGGAAGCAAAAGCTTAGCGGAGACCACACGATCTGTGAATCTTATGTGCAATCGGATATGTATAGGTGTTTGATGGCTTTGTACGACATCCTCGACGAATACGAGAACGGCTGCGTGGCTGTTCGTGGTCCAACTACGTGCTTTGTTGACATTCCAGATGGTGATCGGGTCGTATTCGAGGAGTCAACCCGGGTTCTCTATGACCGGAGGGCTCGGGTATATGCAGCACTGTACGTGATGTTAGGGCCGATTCCTTTACTGGACGATCGCGATGTAATCCCGGTGAAAGTCGCGGCCGCTGGGAAACCTGCTATGGCCGCGTATCTCTTCGCGAACCATGGCGGGGACTACTATTCCGAAAGCGAACGCAAATATGAGGTCTATCAGAAGGTCGGTTCTGCTCTTGGTATCGGGGGAACCACTGTTAAGAAATACCACCGGCGGGTTCTGAGAGATGTCCAAGACAAACGGGTAGGTGGAATCGCTCGATAACCCGACCTCGGGGCGGTGTAGGAGCATCGACGCCGCGATCGGGACGCGAGCGTGGGGCCTGTTGCCCCGAAACATACTTCCATTCGTGGAGCGTGAAACGGATGAGGATATATGTCGACCGACTCTCACTCTGCGGTTCTCGTCCGGGATGCCGATCTCGCTGCGGTCTTCTCGGTGATCGGAGAAGAAAGTAATCGCACGATCGACGAACTCGAGCGGTACGAGCTCGGACTGGATGAATTGGGGGGATTGGAATGACGCGTTCGACGACGAAAGCGGACGACGAAACGGGCATATCAACGCATAGCGAACCCAAATACAGCGATCTCGAAATCCCGCTGACAGACCCGGCGGAATTGAGTTGGCCGCAACGTCGTGCCGACTTGCTCGACGAGATCTATGCGCGGGGCCACCCGTCGCTCATCAACCAGACGGAGATGGCGGAACGATATGACGTGAACCAGTCGACGATCTCGCGGGATCTGGACGCGCTGGCCGACCATATCGACGAGACGCTGGGCGACCGTCGCGACCTCGTCACGGAGTCGGTCTATCGGCGGTCGATCACGGGGCTATTGGAGGAGGAGGAGTGGAAAGACGCTGTCTCCGCCGTCGAGTCGTGGAACGAGTTCCTCGACTCTCGCCGCGATTTGAAGCGCCTCGAAGAACGCGTCGCGGAACTCGAGCGAATGGAGGGGCGACGATGACGGATCGTCGACGACGCGATCTGCGAGACCGCGTTGATCGGCTCGAGCAAGCCAGCGGCGGACGGATGCGCGTCCGGGTCAGAGGGTTGAACTTGCTCAGCGAGCCGACGCCCGACGAGCCGCTATGCTCGGGATGCGAGCGCGACGACTGCTTGGACTGCCTCGACCTGCTCGGGGACGACGCGGAGGGCGGCCGATGACGCGACGGCGTCGCAAACGCGAGCTGCGAGACCGCGTCGCCGATCTCGAGACCGCCCGCGGCAGCTGGGATATTACGATCATCCACAGGTCAGTCGACGCGATCGCGACGGACGCGGTCGACGACGACGCGCTCGAGGACGAAACGGAGATCATCTCCGAATCGTCGTGGCCAGACGGTAGCCGCGTCGAGATCCGCCGCGAAATCAACGCGGACGGTGACGGTGACGATGACTGACGACGACGGTGACGGACGCGATCGGAACGATCTCGAGCCCGACCGACCGCGAGTCGAGCCGGCCGACGTGTCGTCGATTACGGAGGACGACCGCGACCTCAATGCGGCGCTGGTCGAGACGATCTCGGACGGGGCGGGGACCGACGCGTTCGACCGCGCCGACTGGTCGCGCTATGCGAAAGCGGTCTTGGCGCACCGCGGCCACGACCCGGAGAACGTCGTTATCGTCGCGAACGATGACGGCGTCGAGATCGTCCCGATGGAGGAGTACCGTCGAGAGAAAGAGTCGCTCGCGGCGATCAGCGAACTGGCGACGCGCTACTTACGGCGTGTCGAGCGGCGTCCGATCGCCGAGATCGAGCAGATGACTGACATAGAGCGCGTTCAGGCGTTCGTCGACAAAACGGGTGCCGGCAAATGATCGCGACCGATGACCGACGCGTCCGACGTGTCGACGGCAAGGCCAGTGGCAGTTACTGTCATAGTTCAGCGGTCGACCGCGGCCGCAAGCGGCCAGCCTTCTCGTTCGAAAGTCATAGAACGCGCTCCGATCGCGGGCAGGACCCCCGCGTTCGACGGCGCGCTTTCTCTCTCCGCTCACTCTGCCGTTGCCGTCTCGAATCGCTTTCCGACCGACTTCTCTAACTACGAATCCATATATGGAACCAGAATCTACCGTCGAATTGAATCGCGAACAGCTATCCTTGCTCTACGCCGCCCGCGAGATCTCGAAACGAGATGGCGAGCCGGCGGTCGTCGATCGCCACGTCGTCGACGACGTGCGCGAACTCCTCGGCGACGTGATCGGCGAGACGACCGGGTTGAGCGACCCGATGGCGCTCGACCTCGAACAGATGATCAGGCAGATCGACGCGGATCGCGACGACGCGGTCGACCAGCTCGCCGACGCGAATCAGATGCCGGAGACGGGCGGCGTCGAACCCGACCCCGATCCGCAAGGCGACGAGCCGGCCGACGACCCGATCGCGACGGTCGGGGACGCGTTCGGAGCCGCCGACGCCGACGCGCAGCAGGAGGCGATGCTCCTCCTCGCGAAAGCCGAGACGCTCGAGCGGAACGACCGGCTGCCGGAGCATTCACCCGAATTACGGGCTGAAGCGGCCGAAATCATCGACGTAAGCGTCGACGATCTCGAGTCGGCGATCGACGCGGACGAGATCGACGTACCGTCGTCGCCGAAACTGGCGCTCCAATAAGCGACGCACCGCACCGCGATCGCGACCGGCGGTCGGTCGCGGGCCGTTTTCCTGTTGGTCTCGCTCTACGGTTTGAGAGTCCGTGTCTTATCTCAGGTATATCGATCGCGAAGTCCAGATTGAGAAGGGAATGTGCCTTTCGTGGTGGTGTTGGTAGCGGATGTCCCGGTCCCGCCGGGACCGACACCACTGGACCGCCCTCCCCATCAGATGGTACAGTTGCACACCACAAAAGGGTAGCTATTGTTATATTACAATGAAATTGAACGTTAAAGAGAACAGACGTGAAAATGCCCAAAACGAATCTATATCTACGGCATGAGACCGATCAATAACGTTTTAGGAACGATCTCAGACGGTAGTGGTCGGGTTTATCAGTCCAGACTCGTTCTTCCGTTAGGAACCACGTCTCGAGAGTCCATCTTCTATCTCGATTTGTGGGACCAGAACCGCGATCGAGAGCTGTCGGTCTCGAACAGTGGGTCGCCGCCGTCGTGCGTTCTACCTGAGTTAGATATTCGATCGGAGAGGACCGACGCGCCCGTTGCCTCGAGAAAGCGAGAGCTCTCGGTCAGTCGTCGCCGATCCAGCGGTAATCGTGGTGGCCGGCGCGGTATTCGACGAGCCCGACCTCGTCGCGGGAAAGCGACGAGAGTGCGGGCCGGACGGCGCGCTCCCACCAGATGCGGTCGGAAAGCGAGCTATCGGCGGCGTTGATCCTCAGCCCCTGTAACGCTAAATATGCCGCCTACGGGCAACGTTTCAATCCCATCGCCGAGATTGACTGTTGGAACTGAATACGGTCATGCTTGCGCTAATCCATCCGTGCAAGGTTTCAGTCCCATCACCGAGCGATCGACCGTTGGAACCGGCAGTCGGCGCGCCGGTGTGGAAGAGGACTCTCTGTTTCAGTCCCGTCGCCGGGAACTCGGCCGTTGGAACTGTATATCTATAGAAGCCTGTGGATATATTAGTGCGTTTCAGTCCCGTCGCCGGGAACTCGACCGTTGGAACACGGGTCCGGGGGCCCCCTGCGCGCCTATCCGATAGTTTCAGTCCCGTAGCTGGGAACTCGACCGTTGGAACGTCGTCGCGAGCGATTCGGGGATTCGGATGTACTAGTTTCAGTCCCGACGCCGGGAACTCAGCCGTTGAAACGTCGTAGTGGTCTTACTTGGACACTCAGGGGGCGTCCGTTTCAGTCCCATCGCCGGGACCTCAGGCGTTGAAACGATGCTCGAGACACTGGAGCGTGGGATTTCGATACATAAGTTTCAGTCCCGTCGCCGGGAACTCGGCCATTGGAACAGTCTGGATTGTGACGGAGACGACCGGAGAGTCCGAGTTTCAGTCCCGTCGCCGGGAACTCGGCCATTGGAACTGGGTGGACTGGAACCGAAATATGCTCTGCATTCCAGTTTCAGTCCCGTCGCCGGGAACTCGGCCATTGGAACAGGGGGTGAGATCGTTGTATGAGTACGCTCGGCGAAGCTTATGGCGTCGTATCGAAGTAGCCGATCGTCGACCCTTGTTGTCCACCTCCTTTATATGAGTCGATGAACTCGCGATATGAGTGTGAGATTTCTGTTTCCGTTCTTCGGGCGATTGGTGGATCGCCCTCGGTATACGGTGGGATACCCACTCTTGGCGTGACGAATTCCTTCCCACAGGGGATATGCCCTGTACCTACGGTCTGTAATTTCCGGGACCGCGTCGGACTCTCGTCCTGTGTCCCAACCGCTGTTGGTGTAGTACTACCTCGAGCCGGGCGCTGTCGATGCGCCTCTTTTCGCCTATCCCGGCGGAGACCCGTGGGCGAAGAGGTCCGTGCCCGTGCATCTAAGCAAGGATCATCCGGGCCGGGCTTAACGGCGGGCGGGCCTACAGCCGTAGTATCGACGGCTGAGAGGGGTGAAACTGCCCCTCGTCGGCCGTGACCTATAGCCACGACCGAGTTAGATAATGGATCTATAGCCACATTGATAAGGATTAGGGAATACTGTCAGTTCGATGGCGGAAGGGGAGCCTACCACGCTCGACGAATTCACCGCGGGGACGACGACCGAATCGGTCGCGCGGACACTCCGGCTGAAACTCGAAACGAGCAACCAGAAGAACAGCCGAATTCGGGACGCGGTCGATGACTGGCAGACCGTCGCCAAGATCATCGCGGCCTACCTTCCGTCGTTCCCACCGTATCGATGGTCCGGTCGAGATACTCAACTGACTCGTGTTGCGGCCCGAGAAGCGCCGGACGATCTCAACTTATACGCCCACGATCGGAACGCGGCGGCCTATAAGGCGCAGGAGGCGTTTAACAGCTGGAACGAGAGAGGACGTGATGGCGAGCGTCCGATCGGCGAATTCGGTAATAGCGACTATCTTCGGATTTGTAGTTGCTGTACGAAGCCCAGCCGCCGCGTTGAAATCGTCGAAAACGAACGGGGATATGGTCTCCGAGCGAAGATCGTACCACGGGAAGATCCGCTCTGGTTCCATATCGACTGCGGTGAGTACCAGCGTGAGTACCTCGAACGGCTCGTCGCAGGCGATCTTTCGTATGGGGCACTGGAGTTCCGGCTCAACGACGGCGATCTCTTTGCTCATCTCTCGATCGAAGAAGAGGTTGAGGTCTATCGACCGGAGGACGTATCGACACGGATTGGCGTTGATTTAGGCGAGACGACGCTCTACGCGGCTGCGGTCGTCGACGATGAGGAAATCGTTGAGGTCGAGATGGAATCCGGTGCGGAATTCCGACACCACCGCGAGCGGCTCGATCGCCGGCGGACGGAATTGATGGAAGCCGGGGATTTACGCGGCGTTCGAGCGATCCGGGGCGAACGGGAACGGTATACCAACCATGTCACTAATACGGCGACTCGTGAGATCGTCAGGCTCGCCGAGCGCCATACTCCCGCGGTGATCCACCTCGAGAACCTAACCGATTATCGCGAGACGGCTACAGACCCGATCCACGACTGGCCGTACGCGCGTCTTCAAGAGCAAATCAGTTACAAAGCGACGGAACGGGGGATACCCGTTCGCTTCGTCGATCCCGCCGGGACAAGTACGACGTGCCGAAAATGCGGACAGCGGACGCCAGAAGCGCGAACAGGTGATACTTTCCATTGCCGCCGGTGCGACTACGAAGTTCACGCCGACGTAAACGGGGCGATCAATATCGCGCTCCGAGCGGAGTAACCGAGCGTACTATCGCTCTCCTGTGGCTTGGGCTATCGATTGGGGGTCCGTTGGTTACCCGGCGATGGTAGGACCACCGTCGCGTCTGTTAAACCATCTCACACCGGTCTCTGTCTGACGTACACCTCCGCTAAGAAATTGGCCGAGAGAGAACCGCCGGATCGGTCCTCTTGAGACGAGCGTCGCCGAATTACTGGCGGCGGTCGCGATCAGGGGACAGCCGCTCGTAGGTGTCCTCCGTCACGTCGACCATCTCGACTCGCCACTCGGACTCAGCAACACGGCCGGAGCTGATGATCGTAGCCCGATCGATCGGGTGTTCCTCAGGTGCGATGCTCTGATTCCAGTCTATACGGATTTCTTTTGATGGGGATTCTACCATCGGCTAACACTACTCAAAGTAGACTTAATTATCATTGGACAAAATGTTCTGCGAACACCCGTTCTCGTGCAACTCGGACGTGTTATTCGGGGACTTTGCTCTCGTCGTCCTCATTACCCTCGTCCTTGTCGGCCCCCGTTCGAACTGCTCGACCAGCCGCGGTATCTGGCCAGTCATCGCGCCGGTACTCGCCGGCGTGCTCGGTATTGACGTGCTCGACGAGCGCCGCGGCGCTATCTGCCTCGAACTCGCAGTGGTCGGACGACGGACACGGATAGACGCGGTCAGTCATCGTCGACGAACCAGACGAGAGATTTCGCGATCTTCTTGCTGTTAACTCTCCCCTCGTCGCGGAGCTGTCGCAACCGACGATCGGCACCTTGGCGGGTCATACCGACCTCGTCGCCGACCTCGCTGGTTGCGGCCGGTTCGTGGGTGCGAACAGCGGCGACGATCTCGTCGTCGGTGACGCGCTTGGTATATTCGCCCGACTCTGTGCGGTCGAGATCGCCGCGCTCGTGTCCTCCGTCGTCCATACGCGACGGTATGCGGAGGTGTCACTTATCCCTGTTGCTTCTAAAGCAAGTGGACAGTCACCACGATCGCGTGTGAGCTTTATATGGGTTTCCACCGTAGCAATAGGCAAGGAAGGAGGGCGAGACGGGCGCTGGAACGCCCGGATGACCGCGCTCGTTCCGCTACGGTGTTCAGCCAATGACCCGAAATTACAAGTTCGATTGGGAAATCGCGGAACGAACGGAACCGCTCACGAAACGCGACGTGCGAGCCCTCACGCAAGGGCACCGGGTCCGCAACGGCGGCGGCGACGGTGCGTTCGTCGTCGAATCGATAGCGAGCAGCAACGAATACGCGGTCGACCTTCGGCGTGGTGCGTGTGACTGCCCGGACGCCGATGGCGACGGCGGAACGATCTGTAAGCACCAAAGGGCAGCCCAATTCGCCACGGGAATGCGGCCGATCCCGACCGACGCGCTCCGGCTCGACGAAATCGCGGTCGACGTGATTCGCGACGGCGACAACGACGTGGTCGACCTCGACGCGGTCGACGACTACGCGCAGATCCGGCTCGAGACGGACGACTCGGTCACCCGGACGCCGCGGTGGGCGACAGACGACGGCGAGATCGTCGAGACGGTCCAGTCCGAGCCCAAGCCGCCGTCGGTCGGCGCGGAGCTCGACGCCGAGCGGGAGATGGTCGAGCGCAACGCGGAGGAACGCCACGCGCTCGACGGCGGCGAGAGCGAACCGGCGACGTGCGGCGCGCAGTGCCGGGACGGCTCGGACTGCGAGAACCCGGTCGGCGATCATGACCGGTGCCACCTCCACCGGGACGACGAGCCCGAGCAGGTCCAGTCCGAGCCGGCGGCCGACGCGATCGGCCTCGAGACTGACGACGCGACGGCGCTCGCGAACGCCGCGACCGACGGCGGCGCGGTCCAGATCGACGCCGACGGCGACGGGGACGTGCTCGAGCGCGTCCTTGCGATCGCGGACGACCGGCCGATCATCGTCGTCGTGAACTGACGAGATCGCCTCTCTTTTCGCCGATTTGTGCTACCGTGGCAAGAGGTGGCAACTCGAGCGACTCTCCGCCGGACCCCGGAAATGAGTTAAGTGAATGGCTACCGTAGCAATTGGTGAGGAGAGACGGCACGCTCGGGCGTTCGGTCGCTCGAGAATGCCCGGCTGCTGGAACAGCCGGACGGTGCCTGTCTCCGATCACGGTGTTCAGGCCAATGACCCGGAATACAGGCGGTCGAAACTCGGTGGCGAACGGACTTGAAACTGACCCACGCGACGGGGGCTGCCCGCGGTGTGGGCGGCCGACGGCGGTCGTCGACCTTTCCGATTTCGGGCCGGCGGCCGGGCAACTCTGCGATCACTGCGGACTCGTCTCGGCGACGGAGGTGCCGGCGCGATGACGACGCGTTGTGCGAGATGCTCGGGACGACTCGAGATCGTCCGCACCGAGCGGACGGAGACGCGCCAGTACGGCGTCGGTCGGGATGACGCAGCCTCGATCGTGTGGTCGGTCTAATCGATCGGCCACGGCTCCCAAATCAGCCTCCGCTCGCGGAGGGTTTATAGCCCGTCGTGATCTGATATAGTCCATTATGACCACCAGTTCGCTGACTGATAATCTCCGAGAAACTCTTGCACTCTTCGATATTCCCGGCGCTCCGCAGACGACACTCGAGGTGGCAGATCAGCTCGATCTCGGTCGCCGAAGTACATACGAACGTCTTGAGCGGCTTGTCGACCACGGTGAACTCGAGACCAAGAAGGCAGGGTCAAATGGCCGTGTTTGGTGGCGACCTCATCACTCGAAAGCCGAAGAGACCGCCAACGCCGGGGAGTGGCCAACCGGTACCGAATCGCTGGCCGACGCCGTCGAAGAGTACGCGATCTTTATGCTCGACGCAGACGGCTACGTCCGGAACTGGAACACGGGGGCCGAACAGATGAAAGGCTACATGCCTGACGAGGTGGTCGGCGAACATCTCTCGACGTTCTACACTGAGGAGGATCAAGCAGCGGGCGTTCCCGAACGGAATCTCGAGCAAGCGACCGAAAGGGGGTCAATCGAAGACGAGGGATGGCGCGTCCGTAGGGACGGGACGCGGTTCTGGGCGAACGTCACGATCACGGCACTTCGGGACGATGACGGTACCCACCGAGGATTTCTGAAAGTCACTCGCGATATGACCGATCGGTACGAGCGCGAACAGGAACTCGAGAGCGAACTCCAGCGCATTCTTGACCGAATCTCCGACGCATTCTACGCCCTCGACGAGGAGTTCCGGTTCACCCATGTCAACGGGCAAGCGGAAGAACTCCTGCAACAATCTGAATCGGACTTACTCGGCGAAGTCGTGTGGGACGTGTTTCCCGATGCCCGTGGGAGCCGTGGTGACGAGGCGTTCCACACCGCACTCGAAAGGCAAGAAGCCGTCTCCTATGAAGAACAATTCCCGACCCTCGACAAATGGTTCGACGTTCGGGTGTACCCGTCCGAAACGGGGCTTTCGGTCTACTTCCGCGAGATTACCGAGCGCAAGGAGCGTGAACAAGAGTTAGAACGGTACGAGCAACTCGTGGAGACAATCTGGGACGGCGCGTACGCACTCGACGAAAACGACCGCTTCGTCCTAGTCAACGAGGCGTTCTGCGACCTCGTCGGCTACGATCGCGACGAACTGCTGGGGGGACACCCGACGCTAATCAATAGCGAGACAATAAACGAAACCGCCAACGAACTGGAAACCGAGGTTATCGCCGGCGAGCGCGAGGTTGGCGTCCTCGAGTACGAGTTCGAAACGGCCGACGGGGAGACCGTACCCGTGGAAACGCGGTTCGGACCTTACGAGTACGGCGACGGTCGCATCGGTCGATGCGGAGTAAGTCGCGATATCAGTGAACGCAAGGAATATGAGCGGAAGATCGAGGAATCGAACGAACGGTTAGAGCAGTTCGCCTACGTCGCCTCCCACGACCTGCAAGAGCCGCTGCGGATGGTCACCAGCTACCTCCAGTTGCTCGAACAGCGCTACGGTGACACCCTCGACGAGGACGGTGAGGAGTTCCTCGAATTCGCGGTCGACGGGGCCGAGCGGATGCGCGAGATGATCGACGGCCTCCTCGAGTATTCTCGGGTGGAAACCCGCGGTGATCCGTTCGAACCCGTCGTCCTGAATAATACTCTCGAGGCCGTCCATGCCGACCTACAGTTCCAGATCAAGGAAACGGATGCCGAGATCACGGCCGAGGACCTTCCCCGCGTCGAGGGCGACGCGAGTCAGCTCCGGCAGGTATTTCAAAACCTATTGTCGAACGCGCTCGCCTACAGCGGCGACGAACCGCCGCGGGTACACATCGGAGCCGAGCGACGCGACAGCGAGTGGGTAATCTCCGTCGAAGACGAGGGTATCGGGATCGAACCGGACGAACACGAGCGAATCTTCGAGGTGTTCCAACGGTTACACTCCCACGAGGAACGCGATGGAACCGGGATCGGGCTCGCGCTCTGTAAACGGATCGTCGAGCGCCACGGCGGCGAAATCTGGGTCGAATCCGAACCCGGCGACGGTTCGACGTTCTCGTTTACCCTCCCAACGTAAGCGATGATCGGAATGCCGCTGGCGATATTGAGTTCGACGGCAGCGGACGACCTCGCGCAGGCACTAACGAGAGTCACGGCGGAAGTGGCGCGGCGGTAACCGACGGCGGCCCGCTCTTGCTCGAGCGTTGCCGTCTCTCGTCCGTTCGACGCTCGCGGAAGGGGTTGACGGATCTCACTCTGGATCGGCAGAGAAACCGATCTCTGGCCGCTCTCGGGCAGCGGGTATGATCGGCGCGGTTGACTCGACGCGAGCCCGTTACCGTCGGCGTCGGACTGGCCGGCGCGATTGACGCGCCGGCTACGGCGGCCGACCGGTACCGGACCGCGACCGAGACTGACCGACCACGACCACCGGAGCGCTGCGGGATCTCGCGCCGCTCGGTCGCCGATCGGACGCGGCTTTCTTTGCTCATCCGACGGACGGTAGTTATAGACAACCGTTCCGCTTGGACGGGGAGTTACGGGCTGAGACGGCCGAATCTCCCCGAGAGATTCAAGGTGATAGAGCGCTGACGCACGGCTATCGAAATGATCTGAGTGCGAAAGAATCGACGCGGGAGGACCCAACTCCCGCGTCACGGCGGCGGTGAATGCCTCATCCACGACCCGGCTGGCTTGACTACGATCACACCGGTCGCGGTATCTCGGAAGACGCGCCGAACGCTGGTAAATGTTCGGTGGCCGTCGGCAGATCGCGCGATTTCTCGGTCGTCGGTTGGGTCGTGAGCCACATTTGCGATCTCTCTCCGATATGGCACACACGACTGCGACGACGACGCGAACGCGATCGACGACGAACGCACCGACCGGACACCGACGCGGGCTCGGGCTCGAGCGGCGGAGACGGCGACGGAGACGGAGACGGAGACGCTGGCCGACGCAAGCGACCACGCCGACGCACTCACTCGTCGGTGTCGTCGGCGTCGAAGACAGCTTGCGGGCCGTCGAACAGAATCTCTGCGGCGTCGACGCTCTCATCGCGCTCGGCGAGCTTGCCGAGTGCCATCGAGAGTTGGCCGACCTGTTGCTCGAGCGCCTCGATCTTGTCGGCGCTGGGCGTCTGGCGGTCGGCTTTGTCCGGGTCTTGGGCCGTCCCGCACACCGGACAGAAGTCGGCCTCCGGTGGGATCTCGCCGGGACAGGTTGCGATACGACACGGCTCGACGGTCGCGGGCTCGGTGTCCTCGTCGTCGTCGAGATCGACACCACGTTTCCGCTGGAGACGCTCGAGTCGCTCGTCGCTATCGAGCCGGCCGTAGCGCTGGCTCATTTCCGAGACGCTGTCGTCGCTCCACGCGAACGCGTCGCGAAGCTCGACCCAGTCGTAGTCGTAATCGATCTTAAGCCGCTTGACGAGCGAATGTCTAAATGCGTGAATGTGTGTGGGCTTGTCAATGTCGGCGGCGTCGGCGGCCTTCTCGATTTGATCGCGGAGGGTGCGCGTTGCGGCTGCGCAGTTCTCCCGATCGTCGGGATCGTAGCCACGCCGGACCGGCCAGAGCGGGGCGTCGTCGGGCGGGTTCGGGGCCTCCGGGTGCTGTGTGTTAACCCACTGCCGAAGGATGCCGGCCGACTCGCGGAGGGGAAACTCGGTCATCTCGTGGGAGTTCAGTCCCTTCTGGCCCGGCGCATCGTTCGGCGTGATCGTGGGGGACTCGCTATCGATGGCGTGAATATCGCCGACGCGAAGCTGGCAGGCGGCGGCGGCGCGCAACCCGCTATCGCCGAGAAACGCGATCACGGCGGCATCTCTCGGGTGGTCGGCGTGCTCCGTCATCTCCATGATCTCGGACCACTCGAGCACCTGCTCGGGCCGAACCTTGCCCTCGGAGTCGGTGACGCTGGCGCTGGAGCGATCGTCGCCGTCGTCGGAACTCTCGAGACCGGTCTTCGGCTTGATCCTATCGTGAAACGGATAGTCGGGCCAGTTGCCGTGATCGTCGAGATAGCCGAACAGCGCGCGAAGCCCCGACGCGTAGCCGCTCTGTGCACTGGCACTTTTCGCTCCGGCGTCGGCGTGGGTCCGGAGCAGTCGGTTCACATCGTCGATCGACGCGAAGTCGGTCAGCGGTTTCTCGGCGCGGAGAGCGCTCATCCTGTATTGACTTACTCGATTGCGCTGGGTTGCCGAGCGGCACCATTCGGTCCCGACGAGCGCGCTGAAACAGGACGTAATCGCATAGTAGTCTGTCTCGCTTATCTCTCCGTCGACGCGAGTTTGCTCAAGATTCCGGAGTTGGCTCTTTACCTGCTCGTCCATCCGTCGGATATTGTTAACGTTCGCCATGAATCGCCCCCTCTCGAGCGGGATTCGGGATGGAAAGTCAAGAAGACGTTGGTGGGATTAACCACAACAACTACGAGACGTTCGCGATCGGGGCCTCGACGGAGTCCGGCGACGTCGCCTCGTTCTCGAGCGGCGAGACCATCGTCACGGACGACGCCTGGTCCTCGCCGCCGGCCGACTGGCCAGCGAACTACACGGTCCCCAACGTCGCCGCGCCCGGCTCGTGGGTCGAGAGCGCGGTTCCCGGCGGCGGCTATCAGCGCAAGTCAGGTACCAGCATGGCGGCCCCGCACGTCAGCGGCTCGGTCGCGTTGCTGCTATCGGCCAACGAAAACCTCCGGCCCGACGAGGTCGCGACCGCGCTCGAGGAGACGGCCTGGAAACCCGACGGCGAACCCGCCGGACAGGACACCCGGTACGGGCACGGGATCGTCGACGTGAAGGCGGCGGTCGACGCCACTTCGCTGGTCACGCTCTCCGGGACGGTCACCGATCAGGCGGGTGCGCCCATCGCGAACGCGACCGTCTCGGTCGACGGCGGCCGGTGGAACGCGACGACTAACGCCACCGGTGGCTACGAACTGCAGGTCATCCCCGGCGATCGAACGGTCACCGTCAACGCGACCGGACATCACCCCGACACCGAAACGCTCGCCCTGTCCTCGGGCGCGACGGTCGCGCACGACGTGGCCCTCGACTTCGTCGCCGTCGTCGACGGCGGACTGCCGGAGCCGATCGAGTCCAATAGTTCGGTGACGACGACGTTCAACGTCACGGGACTCGAGAACCTGACGATCACCCGGACCGAGAACGCGACGCTCGCGGCCAGTGCGCTCGAGTTCGAAGCCGGCGGACAGCGGTTCGGGCCGAACGAGACCGTCACCTTCGACCCGGCGGTCACGGACGGCCAGTTCGACGTCACGACGTCCCTCGCGAACGACGTTAACGGCACCCTCGAACTCGATCACGAGTTCGTTCGCGGCAACGAGACGCAGACGGTTCGGACGGGGCCGTCGCGCGTCGTGCCGGAGATCTACGACGTCGGCGTCGTTGCGGATTCCGGAGATTCGGACGCCGACCGACTTCGAACGAATCTGACGGCGCGGCTGCCGATCGCCTACCGAACGAGTCAGGTCAACACGTCCGATGCAGTCTCAGCTGCTGAATCCGGCGCGTACGACGTCTTCGTCGCGCTCGAGCTACCCGCGACCGACGACACCCATACCGATCCGACAGCGACGTTCGTCGACGCGACGACGGCCAACGACACCGGCGTTCTCTACCTCGGCGACGGCGTCGGCGACGACGCGCTGGTTCGACTCGCGCAGAACACGTCCGAGATCGCTGGCCTCGAGACTTCGAGTTCGAACGGGACGGTCGAGGCCGTCATCGACCGCGACCATCCGCTGTTCGCTGGCGTCGGCGGCGAACGGGACGCCGTGACGCTGCTCGAGAACGCCACGAACCGGACGTGGTTCGATGCGCCGGGGACCCGGACGCTCGCGTCGTCGACTGACGACGGCGTGCTCGCCGACGGCACGGGGATCTCGGTCGACAGGGCAGACGAGCAGATTTTGCTCGGCGTAACGCCCCATGCCGGGACGGTAACCGACGACGGGCAGGCGATCCTGTCGAACGCCGTCGCGTACCTCGGTGCAGGGCGATTACACGTCAGCGACGATTTCGACGCCTACGGCGTCAGCAACGGCTCCGCGGAGACGGCGACGTTCGCGGTTCCCGAGACGGGGAACGTGACGATCGACCTCTCCGGCGAGACGACGGTCGATCCGGCAAACCTCACCATCGCAGTCAGCGGAACCGAGCTCGCGCCGGGTGAGGAAGTCGCGGTCGACCGCGACGCCGTCGAGAACGGCCTCGGGGTCAACGTCACGGCGGCCGACGGCGTCGACGGCGAGGTCGTGGGGCTCGCGGCCACCTTCGAGAACGAGACCGCGACCACGTCGACGGTCCGCTTCGAGGTCGATCCGCCGGCGCGATACGCCGGCACCGTCGCAGTCAACGGCGCGCCGGCACGCGACGGCCTCGCCGTTCGAGTCACGCACAACGGGACCATCGTCGCGAACGCGACGACCGCCGACGGCCGGTTCGGCGTTCCGACCGCCGCGGACGGCGGCGGAGTGCTCGAGGTCGACGCCTCGGCCGTTCCCGACGACGCGACGGTGAACGTCTCGCTCGAGAACGCGACGACGAACGCGTCGCTGACGCCGACCGCGGGCGAAGAAGTGCGGACGGATCTCAGAGTCACCTACGACGACCCCTTCGCGGCGACGACCGTCTCCGCCCCGTGGTGGGCGGCGACCGGCGACGAAATCGACGTTTCAGTCACGTTCGACAGTGAGGCGGACCAGTACATCACCGGTCGGGCGTGGCTCGAGTCGTACGACGCCGTCCCCGGAGAGCGGTGGAACGCGACCCACACGTTCGATCCGTCGGACGAGGGCGTGGTGCGGGTCGGCGCGAACCTGACTGATCTGGCCGGGGACACGCGGACCGTTTCGTCGGGCGTCCTCGTCATCGACGGCGGGGTCGCACGGGTGAACGGAACGATCAGCCGCCCCGCGACCGGATCGGGAACGCTCGCCGCGACCGCACAGAGCGGCGTCAACGGCACCGTTCTCGTCACGCCGGCTCACGGTAACTGGACCGACGAGCGCACGGTCGAGGACGGCGAGTTCGAGGCCGCGACCGAGGCAAACGTCAGCACCCACGGCGTCTACCTCGAGAACGCGAGCGCGTACCCGACCTATCAAACGGTCCTCAACCGCGAAGTCAGCGGCAACGAGACGGTCGCCGTCGAACTCGATCCCGGCCACGATCTGGCGGTCGAGGTCACGAACGAGAGCGGTGGCGGCGTCGCGAACGCGTCGGTCGCGGTCTCGCCGATCGACGCGGACGCGACCGAGAACGCGGTGGTCACGCGGGCGACGGCGACCAACGAGTCGGGCCGCTGGCTGGGGCCGAACGGTGACGGTCTGGGCGCGTCGGTCAACGGCACGGTAACGATCACGGTCACGCCCCCCGACGGCGCTGGCTTCGCCGATAAGACCTACGTTCGGACGCTCGCCGTCGACGAGGCGACCACCGCGTCGTTCGAACTCGCGGAACGATCCGGGGGTGGCGGTGGGGGTGGAGGCGGTGGTGGCGGTTTCGGTATCGGATCCGGAACCGAAGCAATCCAGCTCACGTCCACGACGGTCGACGGCAACGCGCTACTCGAGGTCACCGGCTCGCAGGATGGACAGCCGGCCGAAACGATGCTCACCGGCGTCGGCGCTGACGGCGTCTCGTTCGAGCGCGTGCGGATCGTCCCCGCGACGAGCCGGACGAGCTACGAGTTCACCCTCCGCCCCGGAACCCGCGGTACCGCTCCTCACCGGAACGGAGCCGTCAGCTACGCCAGTTTCGACCACGACGGCATCGCGGACACGATCGGCTGGCACACCCTCGAGTTCACCGTCGCCGAAGAGGCGCTTCCCGCGGGAACAGCACCCGAGGACGTCGTCCTCTCGGAGCACCGAAACGGCGAATGGCGCTCGGTCCGGACGAGATACGACTCCGAGACGGGGACATACACCGCCACCGTCTCCGGCCTCCCGTCGGTTGCAATCGGCGTCGAGGGTGCGACGCCAGCGTTCGACATCGTGGACGCGAACCTCGAGCCGAGCGAGGTTCGATCCGGCGAACCGGTCCGGATCGAGGCGACAGTCGAGAACGCCGGCGACGTTGCCGGTACCCGGGAGATCACCGTCGCCGCCGACGGCGAACCGATCGCGACCGAACGGGTCGGTCTGGCTGCCGGCGAGCGGACCACGATCTCGCTCGAGGCGACGCTCGAGTCGTCGGCGACGATCACCGTCGACGGATCGACCGTCGGGGACGTGACGGTGACCGACGAGTCGGGGGCCGCCCGATCGACGGCGACGCCGTCGGGCCCCCTCTCGGACACCGTTCCTGGATTCGGCGGGCTGGCCGCCGCCGCGGCCATCGCGACCGTTTTGCTGGTCCGAATGCGCTCCGGACTGCGGCGGGCCGATCGCTAACGGACGCGGTCGCGCCGCTCACCAGTGTTCCTCAGACGGACGGATATCTCCAGCGGGTCACCTGCAACGCGATCGACTCGAACCAGCTGTGGCACATCGCGTCGCTCTCTTCGTCGGAGCGATCGCTATACGCGAGACGTCGCGGATCGTCGCCGTAACCGGGTAGACGAACGTGATAGGGCGGCTATATCTGCTACCGGATCCGTCCGGACTGCCCTCGATGACAGGCGCGTCGCTACGTGGAGTACTTCGGGAAACGTTTGCGAGGGAAGATCGCTTCGTGCTGATCTTCCGCATCTCGCTCCGTGCGACCGTGCACTTTGCTGCGATGCGAGGGGAGGGAATCGAACCCACGAACGTCTACACGAGCGGATCTTGAGTCCGCCGCCGTTGACCGCTTGGCTACCCTCGCACGCATTGCTGGCTGAGGGCGTCCTCGGGGTTAAATCGACCGATCCGTGTTCGGTAACGGACCGGCGGGAGATAATCGTCGCGTCGGGCGGCGGCTAGCGGTACGACTGCCCTACCGTTGCTCGAGCCCCGCGCTCCTCGAGAAGCCGACCCCCTGTCCGATCGCTCAGGCCGACTGCGTCTCGAGGTCCCGCTCGGAGTAGCGCCGGTCGCAGTTCAAACACTGGTAGCCGCCCTCGACGTGTCCGTAGAGGCGTTCCCCGCAGTGCTGACACCGGCCGTACGGCTGGGTCATACACCAATGTAGGGCGTCGTATCCGAATAAAGGCGGTGCTTACACACTCCGAAGGTGACACGTCGAACCGAACAGCTGCCGGTGGACCCACTGCTCGAGCACGGCGACGCCGTCCGAGTCGTCCCAAGAGAGATAGTTCCAAAGGGCCTACGTGATACCGATGGGCGACCATACGCGTGACAACGCCGTGAGCCCCCCGGTTTCGGGGTCTCCGACCGGCTGGAGCGCGGAACGGGGTGAATCGAACGGCTGGGAACACGGCACGCTTCGACGAGCCGTGATTCACGGCGTCGCGCTCTACAATGCCGGCGAGTACCACGATTCACACGACTGCTTCGAAGCGGAGTGGTACAATTACGGGCGTGGGACCACGGAAAGCGCGTTTCTCCACGGGATGGTGCAGGTCGCGGCAGGGGCGTACAAGCACGTCGATTTCGAGAACGACGACGGCATGCGCAGCCTCTTCGAAACCGCGCTGCAGTACCTCCACGACGTCCCGCCGGACTACTACGGCGTCGACGTCCGCGCCGTCAGAACGACGCTCGCCGCCGCACTCGAGGAGCCAGCCCGGATCGACGGCTGGCAGATTTCGCTCGACGGTGAACGTCCGACCGCCAGCGCGGTCGACCGCGAGTACGCCGACTCGCTCGAGTGATCGCCCGCTCGCGTCGCGATCGTTGGCAGGTGTTCGCAGGCTAGTCGCGATCGCTCACATCCCGTATGGTGGTGGTTACCAGGGCGTGCCGGCTGTGAAAGACCGAATCGCCTTTCCCCTTTCAGCCGAACTAACTGGTAATGAGAGTCGCACAGCTCGGGTCGGGAACGCCGGAAATCGCAGTCGTCGCGGGTATCCACGGGGACGAACCCTGTGGCGTCAGAGCCGTCCAGCGACTGCTCGACGAACGCCCGACCGTCGAACGCCCCGTCAAGCTCGTCGTCGCCAACGAGGAGGCACTCGAGCGACAGGTGCGGTTCGTCGACGAAGATCTGAACCGTGCGTTTCCGGGCGATCCGGACGCCACAACCCACGAGGGACAGCTCGCTCACGAACTCGTCGCCGAACTCGAGGACTGCCTGACTTTCTCGATGCACTCGACGCAGAGCCACGGCGATCCCTTCGCGATCGTCAAAGGTGTCGACGAGACGGCCAGAGAGATCGTTCCGCAACTGCCCGTCGCGGCGATGGTCGAGACGAGCAACTTCGCCGAGGGACGGCTCTTCTCGGCGATCGAAACCGTCGAAGTCGAGTGTGGGCTTCAGGGATCGGACACGGCGGCGGAGAACGCTGACCGACTGACGCGGTCGTTTCTCACCGCGGTCGGCGTCCTGCCTGGCGATACCGTCCGCCGGGAGCTACCCGTCTATCGGCTCACCGACGTCATTCGCAAGGAGCAGGCAGAGACCTACGAGGTGTTCGTCGACAACTTCACCGAGGTCGAGGCTGGCTCGCCGTTCGCCGCAGCCGACGGCGACAAACAGATCGCCGAAGAGTCGTTTTATCCGGTCCTCATGTCGCCGAACGGCTATCAGGACGTCTTCGGCTACACCGCCGAGAAACTCGACGTACTCGAGACGGCAGCGACGGCCGACTAGATCGTCGGGAGAGTGACCCGTTCAGGACGCTCGCCACCTTCGTTCGGCGCCGTCGAGTCGCGTCCCGGCTCGCGAGTGCCAATGACGCAAGGCATATCCCCCCTCACTGCCATATACTCCAGTATGGAATTCCCACCGAATCAGGGTCTCGACCAGGACGAGGTCAACGAGCAGGTCGCCGAGGCGATCGAGGAGAACGAAGTCGTCCTCTTCATGAAGGGAACGGAGCTCATGCCCCAGTGTGGCTATTCCCGCAAGGCACTCGGCCTGATCGATCACCACCGCGACGAGTTCGAAACCGTCGACGTGCTCGAGTCGCTCGACGAGTTCCGACAGGCGCTGTCGGAACGCAGCGACTGGGAGACGATCCCGCAGACGTTCGTCGACGGCGAGTTCGTCGGCGGCTCCGACGTACTCGAGGAACTCGAAGAACGCGGCGAACTCGCCGAGACGCTCAACGCGGCCTGATCGGTTTCCCGGCGAGCGTCTCGTCGGCGACGACGTGCAGTCGTAACCCCCACATACGTTTCTCCAACCTGATATTTCACGGATTTAATAGCAGGTCATATAAGTCACGCCCTCGTACTAGCAGACCACGACTGTCGCCGTACCCACCTTCCCACTATGTCAACAGAGGAATCCAGACACGTATATCGGCTGCACTCGACGCTCGAACTGCCCCTCGAAGACCTCCGCGACCACATCGACGACGCGACGTTCCCGGACGGTGTCGACGATGTCGAGATCACGCGACGCAACAACACGCTGATTCTGAAAGCCGTCGCCGAGGACCAATCCGTCAGCAAGTACACGCCGACGGCCCAGCTCAAGGCCAGCGTCACGGAGAACCGGGTCTACGAGGAAGACCCCGACGAACGGCGACAGAAATCCTTCAGCTGGGACGAGGAAGAAGAGGAGGAGATCGAATCGGAACTCGTCGAGTTCGCCGCGTTCAAAGGCGACCGCGAGACCGTGCTCCAGAACTCGCTGTTACAGTACCAGATGTTCCTCGTCCTCTGTGGCATCGCGGAAGCCGCCGAGAAGGGGACTCTCACGGCGATCTCCGAACGCGACGGCGACCTCGAGGCGACCCGAATCGTCGACGGCGAACCCCGCCCCGCAGATATCGAAGTCGTCGAAGGACCACGCGACCGCGGTTCGGGACAGGGCGGCGTCAACTGGCGTGACAACAAGTTCATCACTGACTGACCGAATAGACGGGCTACCGACAGGGCCACGGTCGCCACGGCCTCGAAGCGGATAGCCGCTGTTCGTTCCGGCGTCTGACATCTCCCTACCACTATCTCGAGGCGCGGTGGCGTGGTATCCATGGCGACCGATGTCGATGCCGGCGATTCCACTCGCGTTGCGATCGCCTGTCAGGGAGGCGGTAGTCACACCGCGTTCACCGCAGGCGTGCTCAAGCGTCTCCTCAGAGAGTGTGGTACGGACTCGTACGAGCTCGTCGGACTGAGCGGGACGTCCGGTGGGGCCGTCTGTGCCACCGCCGCTTGGTACGGACTGGCCACGGGTGGGACCGACCGCGCCGTCGCGACGCTCGACGCGGTGTGGCGTGACCTCTCGGCGCAGTCGCCGTTCGAACGGCTCTCCAACGCCTGGCTCGTCGCGTTGGCGCGGTTCGCCGCACGCGGCGGGCCGTTACCGCTGTTCAGTCCCTACGAACTTCCGACCACCGACGCCGGCCGTGCGCGGTTCCTCGAGACGCTCGAGGCGCACATCGAGTTCGAGCGGTTTCCCGCGCTCGCAGACGACGCGTCGACGGATCTGATCCTCGGAGCAGCGGACGTGACCGAAGGCGAGTTCGATACCTTTCGCAACGGGGCCGTCACCGCGGAAGCGGTCCTCGCGTCGGCGGCGATTCCGACGCTGTTCGAGGCGGTCGGAATCGGCAACCACTGGTACTGGGACGGCCTGTTTTCGCAGAACCCGCCGATTCGAGACTTTCTGACGGTACCGGACCGGGCGGCGGAGAAACCCGACGAAATCTGGATCGTCCAGATCAATCCCAGATATCGCGAGGAGGTCCCGAAATCCGTCGAGGAGATCGCCGACCGGCGCAACGAACTGGCGGGCAACCTCTCGCTGTATCAGGAAGTCGACTTCATCGAGACGATCAACGAACTGATCGAGGACGGCAGCCTTCCGGACGAGTACAAGCCGGTCGCCGTCGAATTCATCGATCTCGGGAGCGACCTGAGCGCATCGTCGAAAGTCGATCGCGATCCGGTATTCATCGATCGGTTGATGCAACGCGGCCAGCGGCGCGCCGAGCGGTTTTGCAGGGGTCGGGCGTAAGCGACCTTCGCACGCGAGCGGCGACCAGCCGACCTCGGTGTTCGCGCCAGCGGTCCGACGAGATGCTCTCGGTATCGCCACGAAAGCGACGACGAGAACCCGGTGGTCCGGGGATCGACCGCTCGCTTTCGGACACAGTCGCGGCCGTACGACGTTCTCCGCGGACCTGACAGGCGTATTTTCCGCTCGAGGTGGTACGGGCCACCATGCGAACTGTCCAGAGTCGACGGCGGTTCTTGATGGTCGCAGCCGCTGGCGCGGCCGGAACCGTCGGGTCCGCGCGGCGGTCGGCCGTCGCGCAGGAGTCGAACGACCGAGCGGACGGACTCGATCGATTGCCAGATGCGATCGGGCTCGAGCCGGTGACCGACGAGCTGGCGTTCCCGCTGGCCGTCGAATTTGCCCCCGATGCGGACCGCCGGTACGTCGCCGAGCGCGATGGCCGGATTCGCGTTCACGAATCGGACGGGCTCCGAGACGAACTGCTCCTCGATCTGCGCGAGACGGTGCTCAGCGGTGGCGAACGCGGGTTACTGGGTATGGTGTTGCACCCCGAATTCGGCGACAACCGGCGGCTGTTCGTCCACTTCAGTGCGCCCCGTCGGTCCGGGACGCCCCAGGAGTTCGACCACACGGGCATCCTCGCGGCGTTCGAGGCGAGCGCCGACGGCAGGCGGGTGAAGCGCGACTCCAGCCGCGTCGTCCTCGAGATCCCGCAGCCGGCGGACTTCCACAACGGCGGCGGACTCGCGTTCGGGCCGGACGGCTACCTCTACGTCGGTATCGGTGCGGGTGGCGGCGGTGGCGGCGGCGGTCAGGACGTGACGACGGATTTCCTCGGGAGCGTCCTCCGGATCGACGTCGACGAGCGGGCGGCGGACCGGGCCTACACCGTTCCGGATGACAACCCGCTCGTCGGCCGCGACGGACTCGACGAGTACTACGCGTGGGGATTTCGAAACCCGTGGCGGCTGTCTTTCGACGGCGAGGACTGTTACGTCGCAGACGTTGGCGAGAGCGACTACGAGGAGGTAAACCTCGTCGAGAAGGGCGGGAACTACGGCTGGAACGTCAGAGAGGGGACGCAATGCTTCAAGGCCGATGATTGTCCGGAACGGACCGCCGACGGCGTCCGGGGCGGCGAACGGTTCCGCGACCCGATCATCGAATATCCCCATCCACCCGCCGACACGGCCGTGAGCGGCGTGTCGGTCATCGGCGGCTACGTCTATCGAGGGACGGCACTACCGGCGCTCGAGGGGGCGTACGTCTTCGGCGATTTCGTACCGTCGGGGCGGCTGTTCGCTGCCGTTCCATCCGACGACGGCCTGTGGCCCACGACCGCCGTCCGGGTCACCGACGGTGCGACTCCCGAGCGATTGATTTCGTTCGGCCAGGATGGTGACGGGGAACTGTACGCGCTCGGAGCCGGCGGCGACGGAGGTGGCGTCTTCCGTATCGTTCCGACCCAGTGAGCGGTCTGGGGTCGGTCTCCGGCGACCCGCGGGGCCGCGCCTCGAGACGGTTCCAGTGCGACCCGGGGCGGTAGCTGAGAGATCTAGAGAACGCGCTTCCGGGTTCCGTTCGGCGATAGAGGTTTGATCTCCGGGAGCCAACGACGGCCATGAACGATCCGGGACCGTACGCGCTCGTCGGCCGCCTCGCCGTTGCGGCCTTCGTGATGATCGCCCCGACGCTGTGCTTTCTGGGATTGGTCCGGGGTCTCGAGCGTCTCCGTGATGACGACCTCGTCAACGAGTGGGCGCGGACGCGCGGATACGACGGCGACCGCGATATCACGCCCTCGGACGACGTGCTCTCGACGCTGGCGACCGAACTCGGTGTCGAGGGCGAGGGGTCGTCGACCGTCCAGTGCTCGGCGTGTGGAACGCTGAATCAGCCGGGCGTGAGCTACTGCCACGGATGCCAGAATCAGCTCTCGTCGTCGTAGGTCGATCGATCGTCGGTCGTAGCGACGCGGCACAAAAGCGGCGTTACTCGAGCCGGTCTTCCCACTCTCCGGCGGTCATCGACTCGCCGGTGACCCCGTCCGCACCTTGGGCCGCGAGCAGCGCGACCGCATCGTCCATTACGTCGGGTTGGAGTATCTCCTGGCGCTCGTGCTCGGGCAGGTGGCCCCAGATGCGCGTGTTGACGCGCCCGCCCGGATCGATCGCGTTGACGTTGATTCCCTCGTCTTCGGCCTCGAGTGCGATTGCGCGCGTAAAGCCCTCGAGGCCCCATTTCGACGTGATGTAGGCTGCTGCTCCGGGGACTGCGTGCCGGCCGAGGCCCGAGGAGACGTTCAGAATGTTTCCCGATTCCTGACCGCCCTCGAGCATCGCCTCGAGGACGCGCTTCGTGAACAGATAGACGCCCTTGACGTTGACGTCCATGATCCGATCCCACTCCTCCTCGTCCGTCTCGACCAGCAGCCGGCGCTCGTCGCCGAAGCTGAGCCCCGAGACGCCGGCGTTGTTGATCAGCGTGTCGACGGTCCCGAACCGCTCGAGCGCCGCTTCGACGACGGCGTCGACCGCCTCGGCGTCGCGAACGTCGGCCGGGACGACCAGCGTCTCGCCGTCGGCCTCGTCGGCGACGGCCTCGAGGTCGTCCTCGCTGCGGGCCGTGAGAACGACGTTCGCCCCGAGTGCCGAGAGGTGAAGCGCCATCGAGCGACCCAGTCCTTTGCTCGCGCCGGTCACGATTATCGTCTCGCCGTCTAGGTCCGTCATGCGACCGTCGGTTTCGGCGCCACGGAGTAATACGTTGCCCGCCGGTGGCAGGTGACACACCCGAGAAACGGCGCCGACGGTCGGCGGCCCCGTCAGTCGCCGGTGATCGCCGTCGTGCGCCGAACGTCGTCCTCGAGGCGCTCCGCGTACTCGAGTCGGAGTCGACGCGCGTCCTCGCGGTCGACCGATCCCCGGCCGGCCAGTTCGTGCGCGATCGGCTCGTAGGCCCCGACGTCGAACCCCATCCGCTCGAGGTAGGACCGAACGGCGTCCGAGGCCAATCCGTCCCGGATCGCGGCGTTGACGTACTCGATCACGGCGTCGAAGGTCGGCAAGACGATTTCCTCATCGGTCACCCGCCCGGTGTCGCCCTCGATCCGAACGTCGGCCCCGCGGAGTCGATCGACGGCGTCGACCAGCCGATCCGCCAGTCGGACGACCTGACTCGGGAGGGCGGTGTCGGGCGAGCGCCACTCGACGGTCGAAAACGCCTCGCGCAACTGGACCGGGGTCCAGACGGCGCTTTCCGGATCGAAGTTGGACCGAATAGTCGCCCGATCGACCCCCGCGTTGGTCGCCGCCGTTACGAAGTCCTCGTATCGGCGCTCGAGGCGGCGCGTCCACTCCTCGGTGTCGTCGACGTAGGGCCAGAGCCGGCCCTGGTGGGGCACGTCGTCGTAGGCCATCCAGCGGTACAGCTTCGAGCGGGCGCCCGTCGCCAGGTTCCGGCCGCGGAAGTACGGCGAGGAGTTGACCAGCGCCAGCGCCGGATCGAGGGCGATAAAGGCGTTCAACTGGTCGATCGTCCGCCCCGGCTGTTGCTCGACGTGGATGTGCGTCCCGGCGCAGTGGCGGACGTACTCGAAGTCGTCGCCGATGACCTGCGCCTGGACGCGGGTTCGGTCGCTCGGTCGGTCCCCGATCTCGCCGTGATCGATCGGCGTCGCGAGCGGGACCAGTCCCAGATCGCGTTCGGCTGCTCGCTCGAGGACGGCCCCGAGCCGTTCGTACAGCTCTGCACGCAACTCGGCAGTCGACTCGCAGGGCGTCGTCTTGATCTCGAGCAGCGGCTCGACGAACTCTCGTTCGGCGCCCGGCGACGCGTCGACGAGATCGCCCGGTTCGACGAGCCGGCCCCGGTGATCGACGACCCAGTACTCGACCTCGATGCTCCGTCGTATCGGCGGTGATTCGTGTGCTGACACGGTGTGAGTAGTCGTCGTCTCGGTTCGGACGGCCGACCGATCCGTCCATCCGTCAGTCATCCATCTATGCTAACTGTCCACATTCAAGCGTGGGTGAACGGCTACAAAGAATGTGTCGTGAGTGGAAATATTCGCGGTCGGTTCGCTCGGGCCGCCGCCCGTGGGCGAGACGTTTGCCGGTATCGGTGACTTCGGGTGTCGTCCGCCGTCGTCCCCATTCACGACCGCTCCCGGAGCCGGATATCACCCGATTTTCGCACCCGGATCCATTGCAGCCGAAACCGCTATTCGGTGGGCCGGAATGGCGTCAGACCTTTCCGCCGCCACAAGGAATTTACACCTCCTAATTATATCTAATTACGAGATGGCCGAGAACTTTCCCGACTACGTAGACGTCGACTATACCGACGGCGAGGGCGAAGACCCCGAAGACTATCCGCACATTCAGGACAAGATCGAGAAGGCGATCGAGGTCACCCGAGAAGGCCTCGAGGAGTACGAGAACCCCGCCGTGATGTGGACTGGCGGCAAGGACTCGACGCTCACGCTGTACTTCATCAAGGAGGTCGCCGATCGCTTCGACCTCGAGGTACCGCCCGCGGTCTTCATCGACCACTTCCAGCACTTCGACGAGATCCACGACTTCGTCGATCACTGGGCCGACGAGTGGGACCTCGAAGTGATCTACGCGCGCAACGAAGACGTCGGCGAGTACGCCGAGGAACACGACTTAGAGCCCGGCGACGACATCGACATCTCGGAGCTCTCCGAGCACAACCAACACCACGTCCGCGACATCCTCGAGTACGAGGAAGCGGAGTTCCCGTTCCTGCTGGACACCTACGTCGGCAACCACCTGCTGAAGACAGTCGCGCTCAACGACGCGCTCGAGGAGTACGACATCGACGGCGTCATTTCCGGCGTCCGCTGGGACGAACAGGAGGCCCGCGCCGACGAGACGTTCTTCTCGCCGCGCCACGATCCCGACATCTACCCGCCCCACGACCGCATCCAGCCCATCCTGCAGTTCGACGAGGCCGCCGTCTGGGAGGCCTTCTGGAACTTCGTCGTGCCGGACACGGTCGAGAACTTCCCCGAGGAGGGCTACGTCCCCGAGAGCGACGACGACCTCCCCGAGGGCGTCGACCAGGACGACATCCCGATCTCACCGAAGTACTTCGCCGGCTTCCGCTCGCTGGGCAGCGAAGTCAGCACCGAGAAGAGCGACGAGGACCCCGCGTGGCTCCAGGACCTCGAGGGGACGACCGAGCGTGCGGGCCGCGCCCAGGACAAGGAGGACCTGATGGAGCGCCTGCGCGATCTGGGTTACATGTAGGCCGCCTGCGGACGACGATCGCTCGATAGCTACCCCGGTTTTCCCGGTTCGATCGACTCGAGAGCGACGGCGCCGTCGCTCATCGTATATTGTCCGGCCACAACGTACCGCGAACGCCGGTTCTCGAATCCCGTTCGTCGTTATCGACCCACCGTGCGGTATTCGCCGTGTTTGAGCCCGAGGCCGAACATGATGAGTCCGAAGACGATCATCGACGGCGCGACCATCATCAACACAGTATCCATGGCCATCATGGGCGCGGCGATCAGACCGACGACACCGATCGCGATGACGGCGATGAACGCGGCAGCGGTCGTGGGGAGGTCGAACTCCATATACCGTGTTGGGGACCGGATAATTAAAAATTGGGAGATTGCGGCCTTTTGTGTGACCTACCGGCCGGTACCTGTGAATCACGGAACGCGTACGAACGCGACGAGCGGACGAGGGACGCACCTGTCTCCCAGCGGTGGCAGACGACATCGGAACCCCGGCGGTGTCGTCTGATGGCGATCACAGTACTGGTTCGTGGCGGGACGAGGAAACCGTGCAGGGCGTCCGGTGACCGACACTGGACCGATCGCCTCCTCAGATCACCGCTGCGACCTCGAGTCCGACTAACGCACCGCTCGTGACCCCGATTCCGATCTCGGGTCGTCGGACAAGGCAGCGCGTCACCCATCGAACTGCCCGCCCCAAGCGCCGAGGGGCCGAGTCGGCCGGATCGATGTCGGGGGCGTGAACCCACTCATCGGTATCCGGATTCGAAGCGTAGAGGGACGGACCCGAAGGATCGTCGTCTGAAACTGTCACACGGATGTCCAGATAGGCGGAGAATTAATAGCGCTCCAGGCAGGATCCGCATCTTCTGAAGCGGATGTGAAGGCGAGAAAGCTGCTGACTCGAAACGTTCGGAACAAGCGGGCGGAGTAGTCGGGCTACTCCGACGGGCGAACGAGGTTCGCCAGCGCGACGATGGTCCCGAGGAACCAGCCCAGCGGGAACGAGATGCCCAGCCACATGGCGGCGTAGGCGGCCCCCTCGAGGCTGAAGTTGCCCCGGAGGTAGTCGTTGATACCGCCGACGACGAGCACGTTGTCGAGCGCCCAGGCCGCGAACTCGTAGCTGGGATCGAGGACGTACGGATGGAGCGACGGCGTCACGAGCGCCGCGACGACGGGCGGGAGGAACAGCGCCGTCATCGCGAACGGGTAGGCGAAGACCACCGTCACTGCGCGGCCGCCTTTCTTGGTACACGTCGCGGCGAGCGCGGTCGACACCGTCGCGACGCCGCTGGCCGCCGCGACCGCGAGGACGGCCTCGATGGGAATGTCGACCTGGCTCATGTACGACATCGCGCCCCAGGCGATCGTCAACAGCCCCCAGCCGAGCAGCGCGACGGCCGTCACGCCGACGATACCGAGTCTGGTTCGAGTCGAGTCGAGTTTCGCCGCGTAGAAGCGGGTTGCGAGGCCGAGAACGGTCAGCGGATAGAGGACGAGCAAGCCGATGAGTCCGAGGACGCTCCAGCCGTGATAGCCGACCTTCTGCGGGAGCGTCTCAGGCTTCCACTTGCCCATGACGGAGTGGCCGCGGCCGCGCTGCCTGGGGAAGACGATCTCCATCCAGGCACCGTGTAACCGCTGAACGTCGGCCCTGATTGCACCGACGAACCCACCACCACCACCTCGTTGTGAGCGGGTAGACATACGCGAGCCAAAAGGCCGGCGTACCGTAAACTTTCCTGCTTTTTCTCTACGGCCGACAGGTCTTCAGCCGGCGGAAAAACGAGCGTCTCGCCGTCCGAGCGGCGGCAGTGTGTCAGTTCCAGGGAGCGAAGTCGGGATCGACCTCGCGGCTCGTCTCGTCGATCGCGTCGATCGCGTTGATATCCTCCTGGTCGAGCTCGACGGTCAACGACTCCCAGTTGTCGCGGATGTGCTCCGCGCCGGTCGCTTTCGGGATCGCCGTGACTCCCTTTTCGCGCGCCCAGGCGAGGCTGACCTGCGCCTCGGTGGCGTCGTGTTTCTCCGCGATCTCCTGAATCTCGGGCTGGTTGAACACCTGCCCGCGGGCCAGCGGCGAGTAGCCGACGACCTCGATATCGTAGTTGTCACAGGCCTCCCGGATCTCCTCCTGTGGCAGCATCGGGTGGAGTTCGACCTGATTCGCGAAGATCGGCGCGTCGCAGACGTCGACGGCGACCTCGAGGTTCTCGGGGAGGAAGTTGCTGACCCCGACGTTCTCGATCAGCCCCTCGTCGTGCAGTTCCGAAAGCGCCGACAGCGTCTCTTCGGGGTCGTACTCGCCGGACGGCCAGTGAACGTACAGCAAGTCGACGTAGTCGACGCCGAGTCGGTCGAGACTGTCTCGGGTGGACTCGATGACGTCGTCGTGGCCCAGCTTCGAGATCCAGACTTTGGTCGCGAGGAAGATCTCCTCGCGGTCGACGTCAGCGGCCGCGATGCCGTCGCCGACGGCGTCCTCGTTCCGGTACGCCTGGGCGGTGTCGATGTGTCGGTAGCCCGTCTCGAGGGCCGTTCGGACGCTTTCGGCGCACTGGTCGGCGTCCTCGTTCTCCCACGTGCCGAGTCCGAGCATCGGCATACCGCTGGCGGTCGGGCACGTCCCCGGAGCGATCGCGTCGGCGTCTTCTGTTGCCATGTGCGAACGGTGGAGGAGAACGCGAAAATGGGTTTGGGTTGCGGAGAGCGATTCGGGTTACGACAGCGAAATTCGCGGGTAGACGATTCGTGTGGCCCGGTAACGCCGATCAATAGCGCTCGCCCTTACTCGTACAGGTGGTCCCACGGCCGCTCGCGCTCGAGGGCCGCGCTCGCCGCGAGGATGTCGTCGTCGGCGAATCGACGACCGACGATCTGGAGGCCGACGGGGTGGCCGCGCTCGGTCAGCCCGGCAGGCGCGGAGGCGACGGGGTGGCCGGTCCAGTTGAAGGGCCATGTCATCGGCCACTCCCAGGCCTCGGCACCGAGGTCGGCGTGTAGCTCCACGTCGGCCCGCGAGAGCGTCGGTGCCACGAGCAGGTCGTAGTCGGTCAGCGCGTCCTCGACGGCATCGTAGACGCCCGTTCGAACGATCCCGGATCGGGCGACGTCCGCGGGGCCGTGCTCGTCGGCGATGTGGAGCATCGCGAGCAGGCTGTCGGAGACCTCGTCGGACTGCTCCCAGAAGTCGACGCCGTGGGCCTCCTCGACGATCGTCGCGCTCTCGAGGACGGAACTCGTGTACGCCGGCATCGCGGCCTCGCTCAGGTCGGCCATCGAGTAGCCGTGGTCGAGCGAGATTTCGTCGACCGTTGCGCCGGCCTCGGCCAGCGCGGTGACGGCCTCGTCGACGACCGCCCGCACGTCGTCGGTGACCGGAAAGACGTCGAGATCGGGGCTGTACGCGATCTGATAATCGTCGATCGGCCGCTCGAGCGCGTCCAGATAGTCGATATCGATCGGAACGCTGTTCGGGTCGGCCGGATGCGGGCCGTCCATTACCGAGAGCATGAGCGCAGCGTCTTCCACAGTGCGGCTCATCGGTCCCTTCGTGGTGTGCTGGAGTTCCCGGCCGAACGCGCTCGGCCGGCCGTCGTCGGGCACCAGTCCGAACGTCGGTTTGAAGCCGTAGACGCCGCAGGCCGCGGCCGGAATGCGCAGCGAGCCGCCCGCGTCGCTGCCGGTCGCGATCGGGGCCATGCGAGCGCCGAGCGCCGCCGCCGAGCCCCCGGAGGAGCCGCCCGCGTTCAGTTCGGTGTCGATCGGCGACGCCGTGGCGCCGATGACCTCGTTGTCGGTCGTCCCCTTGTGGCCCAGTTCGGGCGTGTTCGTCTTCCCGATCACGATCGCGCCGGCGTCCTCGAGGCGCTCGACGATCGCCGCCGTCCGATCCGCGACGTGGTCGGAGAACAGCGCCGAGCCGTACGTGTGGCGGATCCCTTCCTTCTCCGAGCCGAGGTCTTTCAGTGCCAGCGGGACGCCGTGAAGCGGTCCCACGTCGTCGCCGTCTTCCAGGGCTCGATCGGCCTCGGCGGCGGCTTCGCGCGCGTGCTCGGCGCTGACCGTGACGTAGGCGTTGATCTCGTCGTCGCGTTCGTCGATCCGCTCGAGGTGAGCCTCGACGGCTTCGGTCGCCGTCACGTCCCCGCTTCGGATTCGATCGGCGAGCTGCACCGCGGAAAGCCGCGTGAGGTCCGTCTCGCGTGACATACCGCTAGAACCACCCGGTTCCGTGATATACGTTAGCTTGACTTTCGAGACGGCGTAGCGTGAATCGTAGCGTGTTTTCGGCCGACTCTCGTGCACGAGTCCGGACGGGGCGAGCGCGCTGACTGCCGCTACTGGTACATCCGCAGGGGCTGGGCCTGCGAACTCTCGTTCTGATCGATCGCCTGCATCTGCTGAGCCAGTCGCTCGCGCTTCGCGCGGATCTCCTCGGCGTGATCGAGGAGTTCCTGCACGTCGACTGCGAGGTCGGCGAGCGGGCCGATCCCGTCCTCGAGCAGGACGCTCGCGGCCTTGGGGTCGGGGAACTGGGGATCGCACTGGACGACGAGCGCGAGCGAGTCGAAGTCCTCGCGAGCGGCGGCGTTGATGAGCGCCCCGGTCGGCCCGGTGATGACGCCGTCCTCCGGCGGGATCGGAATCTCGGCGGTCTCGAGTCGGTCGCCCCCGTCGCCGGTCGCGACGCCGTAGAGGTCGGGCCGCTCGTCGTCGCGCTCGGCGGGGAGGCCGCTGAGGTAGATCGGGGTGGCTCCCTGATCGACGATCCAGCCGGTCAGACAGTCGGCGACGCGCTCGACCGCCGAGGACGCGATTGGGGCGTCGCTCTGGAGCGCGAGCAGATCGTGCTCCTCGCTGACGTAGAGGCGCACTGGCGGTCGGGCCGTCCGGTCACCGCCGCGGTAGACGCCGATTCGGGCCAGCCCCTCGCAGTGGACGCTGGCGTAGTAGCGCATGTCGAGTTCGTCGACGAGGTGGTCGGTCGCGATTTTTCCGACGAGGCCGACGCCGGGAAAGCCCTCGACCAGCGTCGGATTCTCCAGTTCCGCCGCCTGTCCCTGCAAGCGAACTTCTGCCATACGCTACCAGAAGTGCGTCAGGAGCATAAAATCGCGGGCGTCGGGAACGCGGTCCGAAGACGACTCCCCTCGACCGCCGTCCGCTTCGAAACCCACAAACACCAGCCGCTCGAATCCGCGCTCGATGGAGCCACTCGAGCGGTATCGGTCGATCGTCGACGACTTCGACGCCTTTCTGGCGGCCTGCGAGCGGCCGCTGGGCAACGCCGTCCGCGTGAACACGATCAAGGCCTCGGTCGAGCGGACGCTCGCGGCGCTCGAGCGGGAGGGCGTCGGTTACGAGCAGGCCGACTGGAACCCGCGGGTGCTGGACCTCGAGACGGACTCGCCGGGATCAACGTGGACCTCGTTTCACGGGTTCACCCACGGTCAGGAGGAGGTCTCCGCGGTGCCGCCGGTCGTCCTCGACCCCGACCCCGGCGAGCGGGTCTGGGACTGCTGTGCGGCCCCCGGCGGGAAGGCGACCCAGCTCGCGGCGCTGATGGACGACCGCGGGACGGTCGTCGCGAACGACAACAACCTCGGACGAATCTCGGCGCTGCGATTCAACGCCGAGCGTCTCGGCGCGACCAGCCTCGCCGTAACCAACGCCGACGCGCGCAACTACTCGCTCGAGCGCTTCGACTTCGACGAATTCGACCGCACCCTCGTCGACGCGCCCTGCTCCTGTGAGGGGACGATCCGGAAGAACCCCGACGCGCTGGACAACTGGTCTGAAGGCCACATCTCCTCGGTCGCAGGCATCCAGAAGGGGATCATCCGGCGGGCGATCCAGGCTACCCGCGAGGGCGGAACGGTCGTCTACTCGACCTGTACCTTCGCCCCCGAGGAGAACGAGGCCGTCGTCCAGCATGCGCTGGACGAGGAGGACTGCCGCGTCGTCGACTTCGAGTTGGGCCTCGAGCACGCCCCCGGACTGACCGAGTGGGACGGGGAAGCGTTCGACTCGAGCCTCGAGCGAGCCGCCAGAATCTATCCCCACCAGAACGACACCGGCGGCTTCTTCGTGGCGAAACTGGAGGTGACGGCCGAATGAGCGACGGACGAGACGGCGACGGCGGCTCCGAACCGGAGACGAACGACGGACAGCGGTTCGATCGGTTGCCCGCGACCGCGGCCGAGCGGACCGTCGAGGGTCGCGCCACGCGCGAGGCGGTCGTCGACTACTTCGAGGACCGGTTCGGCATCCCGACGGAGACGTTCGACGGCTACACCTTCTGGGAGAAGGGCGCGGGTAAGATCTGGATCTACGGCGGCGCGGCTCCGTCGCCGATAGAAATCGAGGCGATCGGGATGACCTGTCTGCGCACCCGACAGGAACACTGGAAACCCACGACGGACTTCGTCCAGCGCTTCGGCCGGGCCGCGACCGAGTGCGTGATCGACCTCGAGCGCGAGGAGGCCCGGCGGTTCGCCGCCGGGGAGGATCAGGAACTCGAGCGGTGGGACGGCGACTGGGGGTATCTGATCGCCGCACACGAAATCGCGGGAGAGCGAGAACCGCTCGGCGTCGGCCTCTACGTCCACGGCGAACTGCGCTCGATGGTGCCCAAGGGGCGACAGCGCGACCTCGAGGCGTAGCGGGCGACGAATCGCGCACCCCCGTTATCGGAGCGGTTCCGCGAAAAGAGGACGAACGACCGCTTCAGGCCGCCTGCATCATCTCGCGGCAGGACTCGGCGCACTTCTCGACGACGTCGGCACAGGTCTGACAGTGGTCGTGGTCGTGACGCCGGCACTCCTCGGCACACTCCTCTGCGGCCCCGGCGGTCGCCTCGGTGAGTTGGTCGCTGTAATTCGAGTTACGCGCCATGAATCGGGCGTGGTCGCTGGCCAGATCGGCCACGTCTCGACAGAGGCGAATGCACCTGGACATGTCCATGTCCTCGTCGAGACACTGGTCTGCACACCACTCGCAGGCCTGGACTGCTTCGAAGCAGTTGTCGATACACTCTTGCTCGGTATCGTTCAGTTCGAGTTCTGCTAGTGCCATCGCATGGAATCCACAGTTGCGACGGGAAAGGGGATTGTGCCTTCGATTTCAGCGGCTCATCGATCCGGATCTGGCCCCATCTCGCTACCCATCTTCGCGGGGTTCGTCGTCCCTTCTTTGAGGACGGCGGAGATGAACTGGGGATGACGAAATCCGCCACGATCAGTCCGGTCGTGATCGAGGTGACGAGCCGGATTCGGTACAAACCTCGTCCGTGCCGGCCTCGCCGACGAGCCAGATGTCGGTATCGATGGCGACGACTCCCCGCGCCGCGCGGTACGTGGGATTCATAAGGACGTTCCGTATGGTCTGCCGGATCGCCGTGGTCGTCAGCGGGTGCTCGAGCGGGACGATCGTTCGACTTGCGCGAGCGGTGTTGCCCCATTCGGGATGCGATAGATCGTCACGCAGTCGACGGAGAACGGTGAAACGGATCGCCCGTTACGACGGCAGAGACGGAAGCGTCGCCTCGTTGACCCAGAACGATTCGACGGCTCGGCCGATGTCGACGAACTCGTCGGGATCGGTCGGCTTCGTGAGGTAGGCGTTCGCACAGAGTTCGTAGCTTCTGACAATATCTTCGGTCGCTTCGGAACTCGTGAGGACGAGAACGGGCAGCGATGCCAGCATCGGATCGTCCTTGATCTCCTCGAGAACGTCGAAGCCACTCGTTCGCGGCAGGTTCAGGTCCAGCAGCATCAGGTCGAGA
Organism: Natrinema sp. 1APR25-10V2; assembly: GCF_031626495.1. Lineage (NCBI taxonomy): Archaea > Methanobacteriati > Methanobacteriota > Halobacteria > Halobacteriales > Natrialbaceae > Natrinema > Natrinema sp. 1APR25-10V2. The sequence goes on along the minus strand of NZ_JAMQOJ010000008.1, from coordinate 206,608 downwards.
TCCGGTCCCGATTCGACGGCTGCCTGTTCCCGAAGAAATTCGAGGGCGGCGTCTCCGTCGGTCACCGTATGGAACGTCGTAGCGAACCCCGCCGATTTGAACGCTTCCCGTATCAGGCGGACGTCGCCAGGGTTGTCCTCGACGAGTAGGATGGTGACCGGTTCGCTGGTTGACTGATGGGACACGAGTGTGTTCATGTTGAGGTAGGGACGGTAACTGTATAAGATTGATCACTACAGACGTTGGGTCACGCCGCTCCATCGTCCGGCGTCTCACTCGAGCGAGTCCCGAACGGCGTCGGCCGCGCGCTCGAGACCCTCTCGCTCGACGGGCGCGAGCTCCCAGTCGACGATTTCGGCCACCCCGTGCGAATCGAGCAGCACCGGAACGCTCACACTGACGTCCTCGAGACCGTACTCGCCCGCTAGCGGCGTCGATAGACAGACCGGTTCGTCGGTGCCACCGCCGACGAGTCGGGAGACGATCGCCGCGATCCCCCGGCTGGTGACCCACCGCGACGACTCGTTTCCGCCGCGCTTGGCGATGACGTCGTAGGGAACGTCGCGGACGTAGTCGAGGATCGCCTCGCGCTCGGCCGGGGCGAGATCGATCGGCTCGCCGGCGACCGTCGTCTGCGAGAAGACCGGCACCATGTGTTCGCCGTGCTCGCCGAGGATCGGGCAGTAGACATCGCCCGGTGGGACGTCGAACCGACGAGCCAGTTCGTCGGCGATTCGCGCCGTTTCGGACAGCGAATAGCCGATGAAACACCGGCGCGGCCAGCCGCTCTCCTCCCAGAGACGGTGTGTTATTCTGTCCGACGGGTTGGCGGCGACGATCGTCGGTGTCGGCTCCGCATCGCCGACCCAGTCGCCCACCTCGGCAGCGATCTCGAGGTTCTGCTCGAGGATCGACAGTCGACCACCGCGCTGGAAACTGTCCGGCGGTCGCGCGGTGCTCGCGGCGACGACGATCACGTCGGCCCTGTCGACGGGCTCGAGTCCCGGCTCCGCGCTCGGGTCAATCGCGGTGACGGTCCCGGCGGACTCAGTGTCGAACGACGGGCGGCCTGCCGCGTGAGCCACGTGACACTGCGAGTGACGGAGATCGATCGCGTGTCCGTCGGTGACCTCGGTTTGTGGGTCGGCCAGCGTGACGGTCGCTGCCGGATGTTGTACCACGATCGTGTACGCGACGGTGCTGCCGATCGTGCCACCGCCGCCGACGACGAGCACGTTCATGCCGGTACTATCGGCAACGGTCGTTGTAACGGTCGGGGTCGTCGGCTAGCGCTTGGCGATCGTCCCGCCGGCGAGCCCGTCCCACTCGACGCGATAGCCGAGTCGGGAGAGTATCGCACTCGAGTCGGCGATGCCGTACTCCTCGAACGCCGCCTCCGCGTCGGCGAGGTCCATCCCGGGTTCGATCGCGTCGGCCAGCGACTCGAGAACGACCGGCCGGACCAGCGTCCGGCCGACGCGCTCGTGCTCGGGGAAGGACTTGTCCGCGAGGGCGTCCGCACTTACGCCGCGGCGCTCGGCCACCGCGTCCAGCGCGATCGCGTCCTCGTCCGGTCGCAACTCGTCGGGAATCCGGGCCGCGCTCTCGGCGACCAGCTGGCGTTCGTACTCGCGGAGGACGTCCGCCACGTCTTTGACCCGGACGGACCTCGAGTAGGGGACCGCCCGGTGGTCGCGGGCGGCGATCTCCTCGCCGACGCCCAGCGATTCGTCGACGGCGACGATCATGTCCACGTCCTCGAGGTCGGCGAGCTGGGCGAGCTTCTTCTCGACGTACTCGGGCGTCCAGAAGCCCATGATCTCGAAGTAGACGCGGAAGTCACGGCCGCACGTAGCGTCCCCTGCTCCCGAGTCGATACTGTCGGCGTCGGGACCGCCGTGTGCGTACTCGAAGGCGAAATCGGGGATCATCACTCGCGTTCCCGTCGCGAGCGGCTCAGGCTCGCGCACGAGGTCCCAGTCCAGATCCAGATTCGAAAAGCGGGCGGCGAAGTCGGCCTCGACGCCGCTGTCGAACGACACGTCCGCGACCGGCTCGGCGTCGGGCACTCGAATCGGATCCTCGTGGGACAGCTCGAGGATCCGTTCGGTGCCGCGATCGTCGATGGTCGCCTCGAGTCGCCACTCGTCGGCGTTCGCGACCGTCCGCAGGAGCCGTGCGAATCGGGTGCCGTACCGCCGGGTCGCGCGAAAGAGGTGTGTCGGGCCGGTGACGACGACCTCGCGCTCCGACAGCTCCTCATCTCCGGCCGTGGAATCGCCCTCGAGCCGCCGGATCTCGTACATCAGCCGCAGGCGTTTGATCGCCGAGATCAGCGCCTTCGGATCGCTCGAGCGCACCCGGACGTCGGTCGCGTCGAACAGCGCCGTCTGTGCCAGCGAGAGGTTGTACTGCGCGACGAGTCCGTCGGGGTCCCAGCGCGGCTCGACCGCCGTCAGGACCTGCCGCTCCTCGAGATCGGCGTAGAGCGCGGCCTCGAGGTCGTCAGCCGACACGCCGAGGGACTCGCCGGCACGGACGAGCGCGCGATAGCGCTCGTCCTCGGTGACGACGCCGACGTCTTCGGCGGCCTCGAAGGCCGCTTTGCGCGCCCGCTCGGGCTCGATTTCGGCGTCGGTTTCGAAGGTCGCCTCCCGCTCGAGCAGCGCCGCGAACCCGCGCGCGAGCTTGAAATCGCCCGCGTCGCGCTCGAGGTCGGTGAGCGCCTCCTCCAGCGCCGACTGCGGCTCGCCGACGTGACCCTGATACGTGCCGATGATGCGGGCCGCGAGCGGGCGGTGTTCGCGGCCGGCGAACTGCGGGTGATAGCCGCCGCCGGCCCGCGAGACGCGCAGCAGGTCCTTCGTCAGCATCTATCTCGAGTCAGTGTGGCGTCGGCAAAAGTGGCCCGGACGGCCGTGGACTCCGACCGTGTCCCGCCGACCGAACGCGCCCCCGTCGGCCGTCGCCGTTCAGGCAGCGCGATTACGGCCGTCGCCGTCCAACGGTCCGTATGGACGATTCGGAGCTCCGAATCGCGTACGAGAGCCACGACGGCGTCCGGGAGCTGATCGACTGCGTCCGCTATACCCTCGAGGGGATCAGCCTCGATTTCGACCGGTGGGGCGACCGGTACGTCAAGGGACCCGGGATGTACGTCGCCGTCGTCACCGGGCCGACCGTCGCGGAGTTCGCGGATCCGATGGGGCACAACAGGTGGCCAACGGACCGCTGTCGGGCGGTCCGTCTCGATCTCGAGACCTTCTTCGAGACGGCCCAGGAGGTGGCGATGACACGGGACGGCGCGATCGTCGTCAGCGTCGACGGCGTCGTTCAGGAGCAGATGGTTCGGTTTCGGGATCTCGTTCCCGGCGATCTCGAGGACGCCGACGGCGGCCGCGCCGAGTACGAGGACTGGATGGGGTCGCGACACATGAGTGCGCTGGACACCTCCCAACGAGCGAACGTGATCGCGACGGTGACGCTGAGCGAGGAGACGGGGCGGGTGACGATCTTCGAGCGCGGCTCGTTCGACACCCACGAGCGCGCGGAACTCGGTGGCGAGTGGAACGTGGACGGCTACGTCTGAGTGCCGGCACCGTGATTGGATTGCCGTCAACGACGGCGCTCCGCGACGCGCTCTTCCGAGGTGTCAGCTGTCACGACCTCGTAGAGCAAGGCTCTGTTTTCGCCCGCTTTCGGCCGCAGAATCCGACCGAGCCGCTGCGTGAACTCCCGTTCGCTCCCGCTGCCGGAGAGGACGACCGCGACCGAGGCATCCGGTACGTCGACTCCCTCGTCGAGGACGTTCGAGGTCGCGATGCGAGTGTAGGTACCCTCGCGGAAGCGCTCGAGGATTTCCCGGCGCTCCGCGGCCCCGGTCTGGTGGGTGATCGTCGGAATCAGAAATCGTTCGCTGACGTCGTACGCGAGGTCGTTGTGGGCCGTGAAGACGATGGTCCGTTCGTCGCGGTGGTCGTCCAGAATTTCGGCGAGTTCCTCGAGTTTGGCCTCGCTCCCGAGCATGATCTCGCGTGCGCGCTGGCGAGCGAGGAGCGCCTCCCGGGCCTCGGGATCGGAGCCGGAGCGTTTGACGAGTTCCTGGTAGTCCGAGCCGGTGCGCATGTCGATGTTCGAGCGCGCGAGGTAGCTCGTGAAGACCTCCTGATTGCGCTCGTACGCCTCGCGCTCGTCGGGCGTGAGCGAGACCTCGAGTCGCTTCACGTCGTAGTTCGCGAGGTGATCGCCCGCGAGTTCGTCCACGTCGACGCGGTGGACCAGCGGTCCGACGATCTCCTCGATGACCTCGTGTGCGCCGTCTGGGCGCTCGAAGGTCGCGGTCAGCCCCAGTCGTGCGGGCGCGGCGAGCAGCCGCGCGATCTCGCGGTAGCCCTCGCCGCCGAGGTGGTGGACCTCGTCGAAGACGACGCAGCCGAACCGATCGCCGACCGAGTCCGCCTTCAGATACGCCGAGTCGTACGTCGAGACGGTGATCGGCTCGAGTCGCTGCTCGCCGCCGCCGAAGCGACCGATGGGCCCGCCGAATTCGCGCTCTAGTTCGCGCTGCCACTGCTCGAGCAGGTCGATCGTCGGGACGACGACCAGCGTCGGGACGGCGAGCCGTTCGATCGCCTTCAACGCGATGACGGTCTTGCCGCTGCCGGTCGGCAACTCGAGGATGCCGGCGGGCGCTCGCCCGACCGACTCGAACGCCGACCCGTCGGCACCGGCCCAGCGGTCGGTCTCGAGCCACGTTTCGAGCCCCGTTCGCTGATAGTCGCGGAGTTCGTACGCCGACTCGGGGGCCGACAGGGAGGCGAGGTCGAGAACCTGATCGTCGATCGCGGCGTTCGTTTCCGCCAGCGCCGCGCGTAGAATAGCGTACCGATACGCAGGGACGCGCCAGCCGTCGGTCCGCCGGTCCGGCTCCAGGTCGGGGACACGCTGTTGGAGCGCCGACGGGGAGACGGGGGACTGCTCGAGGCCGTCGATCCGGACCGTTCCGTCCTCGTACCGGAGCTCGATCGCCGCCGGCTCGCCGGTCGGTTGCCGCGTCACGGATGACAGTCAGGAGGGAGACACACATATACCGTCGGGTGTTCGACGGATCGGATCGCTGTGCAGGTCCGTTTTCGTCGGTCCGTCGATGCTGAGAGCCGCCGGGGAACGCGTCTCTCGACGTTTCACGCGAAGGTGTCGATCACTGTGCCCGTCCCCTCCCCAGTGGTGTAGTAGTAGCCGTCCGCTTCGGAGAGCGTCCCCCAGTCGGCCCAGCTGCCCTCGTAGTTCCGGACGGTGTCCCAGCCGAGCTGTTCCATGACGAACCAGCCGACCGATCCGCGGACGGCGGTCGAACAGTACGAGATCGTTTCTTCCGTCGGATCGAGACCGGCGTCCTCGAGCCAGAGCGTTTCGAGGTCGGCCGGCGATCGTAACCGAGCGCCGTCGTCGACGAGGTTCTGCGTGAATTCGATGTTAATCGCACCGGTTATGTGACCGTATCGGCTCACACCGTCGTCTCGTTGGACGCCGAAGTACTCTGCGGGCGTCCGATTATCGACGAGCTGTACGTCTGCACCGTCCTCGCGAACGTTGGCTGCGACGCGTTCGCGGGTCGCGATGACGTCCATCTGGAGTTCGGGTTCGTAGGTCGCGGACGTCGGCTCGGGAGTCCCGGTTTCGGTTTCGCCGCCGGCGTCCGCCCAGACCGGATAGCCGCCGTCGAGCAACGCCACGGTGCCGTCGTGGCCGATCGCGCGAAGCGTGTAGATGGCGTACGTTTCCCACAGATTCGATCCCTCGCCGTAGACGATCACATCGTCGTCGGCCGTGATACCGGCATCCGCGACGGCCGTCGCGATCACGCCGGGCGACGCTTCGTAGCCATCGGGCGTCTCCTCGTAGTGCACCTCCAACAACGCGGTATCGGGAAACCGACGTGCACCCGCGATGTGGCCGTCGGTAAACGCACCTTCGTCTCGGACATCGAGCAGATCGACGCCGTCCAGGTTGTCGGAGAGCCACATACTATCGACGACAGCATCGAACTCACCCGCTGCTGGCGTCGTGTAGAGCTCCGGCTCCGTCCCCGTTTCCCGTGTCGTCCTGAGACAGCCAGCGAGCGAGAGCCCGCCGACGACTGCGCCGATGCCCCCAAGCACGGCCCGTCGACTGGCCCGGCCGGATGAGTCCATGTCCAGTAGCCCGTCCGTGTTGGCGAACCAAGAGCGTAGCGGCGATGTGGGAGGAAGGACACACAGGTAATTCTCGATCCGAAGTCGCTTCCACCCTTTTGGCCGCCATCGTTCGCCGACCGCGGACCGGGTACCTCAACCCTTTTATTACCGCTGTTCGTTGACTGCCACATGAGCGAAGACGAGGGCACGGACGCGTCCGCCCACGGTGTCCCGTCCGAGGAGGAATCCAACGACGGCGAGACGACCGACGCGGATCCCGTAGAGTCGACGGATGGGGAATCGAACCCGGCTCCCGACACGGACGAGGGCGAAACGGAGTCCGCGACCGCTGACGACTCGAGCCCGGACGAACCCGAACGGGAGTCCGCCGAAGCCGCTGAGACGGTCCCCGGTGCCGAAACGGACGATGCGACCGACGAGGCACCCGAAACGAGCGACGATATCCAGCGACTGCTCGACCAGGTTACCGAATACGACGACGAACTCGCGCGCCAGGTCAGTTCGATCGTCGACGAAGCTCGCAGTTTGAACGGGACCGTCAATCAGCAGCGCGAGGAACTCGAGGATCTCGAGGAGCGCATCGAATCTCAGGCCGAGACCATCGGCGAACTCCAGGCCGAACGCGAGGAGTACGAGCAGGCGCTGGCCGAACGCGACGAGGAGATCGAGGAGCTGAAGAGCCGACTCAAGCGCAAACAGGCTGACTTCCAGAACTACAAGAAACGAGCGAAAAAGCGCCAGCAACAGATCAAAGACCGCGCGACCGAGGATCTGGTCGAACGGCTCATCGGCGTCCGCGACAACCTCAAACGCGCCCTCGAGGAAGACAGCGGCGACGCCGAGAGTCTGCAGGACGGCGTCGAGATGACGCTGCGGGAGTTCGATCGCATCCTCGAGGACGAGAACGTCTCCGAGATCGATCCCGAACCCGGCACCGAGACCGATCCGCAGCGCCACGAGGTCATGATGCGGGTCGACAGCGCCCAGCCGGAGGGAACTGTCGCCGACGTCTACACGCCCGGCTACGAGATGGGTGACAAGGTCATCCAGAACGCGCAGGTGACCGTCTCGAACGGCGAACTCGAGGCCGACGGCGAGGACGCGGCCGACGAGGGATCGGAAGGCGCTGACGGATCGGCTGCCGATACCAGTGGCGAGGAGAACGACGGCGGCGATGCGTCGACCGACGATTCCTCCGGCGACGTCGACGCCGCCGATGACGACGCTGCGGACGACGACGGAGACGAAGCGATCTCGCTCGGCGGCGAGGTCGCCGGCGACGACTCGGCCGACGCGACCGACGAGTGAGATACCGGAACCGCTGATCACCGCCGCGATTTTCCGTCGAACGCTGCTCGTACACGATCGACTCGAGTCCGTTTTTACTGACTCACAACTGCCGTAAACGCGGGTGCACACCGACTGTACGGCGTTTTATTCGGTTCCTGCGCTCTCCTAGTAACCTTTAAAACAAAGTGCGCACAATAGCCGTCCACGATGGCGAGCAACAAGATTCTCGGAATCGACCTCGGAACGACGAACAGCGCGTTCGCGGTGATGGAAGGTGGCGATCCGGAGATCATCGTCAATGCGGAAGGCGAACGGACGACACCCTCCGTCGTCGCGTTCACCGACGACGAACGGCTCGTCGGGAAACCCGCGAAGAACCAGGCAATCCAGAACCCCGAAAAGACGATTTCCTCGATCAAGCGCCACATCGGCGAGGAAGACTACACCGTCGAGATCGAGGACGAGGAGTATACGCCCGAGCAGATCTCGGCGATGACCCTCCAGAAGATCAAACGGGACGCCGAGGACTACCTCGGCGACGAGGTCGAGAAAGCCGTCATCACGGTCCCCGCGTACTTCTCCGACCGACAGCGCCAGGCGACCAAAGACGCCGGCGAGATCGCCGGCTTCGAGGTCGAGCGCATCATCAACGAGCCGACCGCCGCGTCGATGGCCTACGGGCTCGACGACGATTCCGACCAGACGGTGCTCGTCTACGACCTCGGTGGCGGCACGTTCGACGTCTCCATCCTCGACCTCGGCGGCGGCGTCTACGAAGTCGTCGCGACCAACGGTGACAACGACCTCGGCGGCGACGACTGGGACGAGGCCATCATCGACTGGCTCGCCGACGAGTTCGAAGACGAACACGGCATCGACCTCCGCGAGGACCGTCAGGCCCTCCAGCGGCTCAAAGACGCCGCCGAGGAGGCCAAGATCGAACTCTCCTCGCGCAAGGAGACCGAGATCAACCTGCCTTTCATTACGGCCACTGACGACGGCCCCATCCACCTCGAGGAGTCCCTGACCCGCGCGAAGTTCGAGTCGCTCACGCAGGATCTCATCGACCGCACCGTCGAGCCGACCAAGCAGGCGCTCGAGGACGCTGGCTACGACGAGGACGACATCGACGAGGTGCTGCTCGTCGGTGGGTCGACCCGGATGCCACAGGTCGCCGAGAAGGTCGAGGAGCTGACCGGCAAGGAGCCCCAGAAGAACGTCAACCCCGACGAGGCCGTCGCGCTCGGTGCGGCGATTCAGGGCGGTGTCCTCGGCGGCGAGGTCGACGACATTGTGCTGCTCGACGTCACCCCACTCTCGCTCGGTATCGAGGTCAAGGGCGGTCTCTTCGAGCGGCTCATCGAGAAGAACACGACGATCCCGACCGAGGAGTCGAAGATCTTCACCACCGCGGCGGACAACCAGACCACGGTGCAGGTCCGGGTCTTCCAGGGCGAGCGCGAACTCGCTGAGGAGAACGAACTGCTCGGCGAGTTCCACCTGACCGGCATCCCGCCGGCCCCCGCGGGGACGCCACAGATCGAGGTCACTTTCTCGATCGACGAGAACGGCATCGTCAACGTCTCCGCAGAGGACAAGGGCAGCGGCACCACCGAAGAGATTACCATCGAAGGCGGTGCCGGCCTCTCCGACTCGGAGATCGAGAAGATGCAGCGCGAGGCCGAGAAGCACGCCGAGGAGGACCAGCAGAAGCGCCAGCGCATCGAGGCCCGCAACACCGCCGAGGCCACGATCCAGCGCGCCGAGACGCTGCTCGAGGAGAACGACGAGCAGGTCGACGACGACCTCCGCGCCGACATCGAGGGCGCGATCGAGGATCTCGAGGAGACGATCGACGACGACGATGCCGACGCCGAGGACATCGAGGCCGCGACCGAGAACCTGAGTGAGGAACTCCAGGAGATCGGCAAGCAGATCTACCAGCAGGAGGCCGGTGCCGGTGCGGCCGGCGGCGCTGCGGGTGCCGGCGGTGCCGCAGGCGCTGGCGGCGCGGCCGGTGCGGGCATGGGCGGCGGCCCGAACCCCGGTCCCGAGGCCGGTGGCGGCGCGGCCGGCGGCGAGGACGAGGAGTACGTCGACGCCGACTTCGAGGACGTCAGCTTCGACGAGGACGAAGACGACGAGTAACGGGTCTTCGTCGGCCCGCAGACGTGGATTTCATTTTCGTTGCCGGAACGGACATAACCGGGCCTACGTTGCCTTTTGAGATCGATAGGCGAACGCAGGGTTTCAATGGGCGGTTCGAAATGCGAGGGGTATGGAGAACCCACCGCGAGCGAACCGCGTGAGCGAGCGGGCCGAGGAACCCTCGAGGCCGCGCCGTTAGCGCGGCTGAGGGGGTGACGCTGTGCTTTTGATCAACCTTTTACCGAGGGACGTCGCAGGCGCGCCGATGTCGCGCCTGCGACAGACCGCAGAGTAAAAGGTTGGGGTGGAACGGTCGTTTCAAGTGGCTCAATCGACTATCAGGGACACAACGAATGAGCGAGGACTTCTACGACGTTCTCGGCGTGAGCCCCGACGCGTCTACCGAGGAGATCAAACAGGCGTATCGGACGAAGGCCACCGAGTACCATCCGGACGTCAGCGATGACCCCGACGCCGAGGAGAAGTTCAAGAAGATCCAGAAGGCAAAGCAGGTGCTGACCGACGAGGAGAAGCGCGAGGCCTACGACCAGATGGGCCACGATCGCTACGAACAGGCAGAGAAACACGGCTTCGACGCGGGCGAGGCCGGCGGTGCCGGCGGCATGGGTGGCGGCCCGTTCGGCGGCATGGGCGGCGGAATGGGTGGTGGCGGCATGGGCGGCGGTGGCGGTCTCGGCGACCTCTTCGAGCAGGTCTTCGGCGGCGGTGGGGGCGGTCGCGGTCGCCGCCGGCCCCGGAAAGGCCGAGACATGCGAACCGAACTCGAGATCGACCTCGAGGAGGCCTACGAAGGCGCTGAAAAGCAGTTTACCCTCGAGCGGCCCGAGGAGTGCGACGTCTGCGAGGGCGCGGGCCATCCGCCCGAGGCCGACGCCGAGACCTGTCCGCAGTGTCAGGGCCGCGGGCAGGTGACGCAGGTCCAGCAGACGCCGCTAGGTCGCGTCCAGCAGACGACGACCTGTCCCCGCTGCGAGGGCGAGGGGACGCTCTATTCCGAGACCTGCGACGAGTGTCGCGGTGAGGGCTACGTCCGCGAGGAGGCGACACTGACCGTCGAAGTTCCGGCTGGGATTCAGGACGGCCAGACGCTCCGGATGGAGGGCGAGGGCGCGCCTAGTCCCGAAGGGGGGCCCCACGGCGACCTGCTAATCGACGTGGCCGTTCGGGAACACGACGAGTTCGAGCGCGAGGGCGACGACCTCCACTACCGGCTCCCGGTCTCGTTCCCGCAGGCGACCTTCGGCGACACCGTTTCGGTCCCGACCCTAGACGGGGCCGCCGAGTTCGAGGTCCCCGACGGGACCCAGAGCGGCGAAACCTTCCGCCTCGAGGGGAAGGGGATGCCCCGACTGCGCGGACGCGGCTACGGCGACCTCTACGTGCAGGTTCAGGTCGTCACGCCCGAGAGTCTGAACGAGGAACAGCGCGAAGCGCTCGAGGCCTTCGCCGAGGCCGGCGGCGACGAGATCGAAGTGAAAGACGGCTTCTTCGAGAAGATCAAGCGCGCGTTCTAGACGGCCCGTCGAAGTCCTTGCTCCGTCTGTTTCGGTCACCGAGCGGCAGCGCTCGGATCGAACTCACCGACGCGCGACGGCGAGGTCGCTCTCCGTCTCGATCGACCGGACGATCCCCCAGAGGAGCAATCGGAGCGACCGCTTGTGGTCCCGTTTCGACCGGTGGAGGTGCATCGGCCTCGTGTGCTGGTAGTCGTACGCAGCGAACGCGTCGGGAGAGCTGTCGCCGTGTTGCTCCATGTACGTTCGAACCAGTCGAAGTAGCGCGTGAAGGTTCAGAAGTTCGTCGTGGCGCATTACCTCCGGTCATCGATGGACACTGTCCGTTAACGTTTGCCCTGAAAACGTAACGTCGGACGACGGTGTGAGCGACACGTCGGCAGCCCACACAGTCCGATCGTCGGACCGTTTGCCGGGGACGGTCGCTTTAAGGCGCTGCTCCCCCCGACGTGAGTGTCATGGTATCTAGTAACACAGGTTATGACCGACGCAGTCGAATGACGGAATGGGAACACCCATGTCAGCAAAACAGATACTACTCCTCGCGGGCGATTTCGTCGAGGACTACGAGGTAATGGTACCGTTTCAGGCGCTGCAGATGGTCGGCCACGACGTACACGCCGTCTGTCCCGAGAAAGAGGCCGGCGAGGCCTGTCCAACGGCGATCCACGACTTCGAAGGCGATCAGACGTATACCGAGAAGCCGGGGCACAATTTCGAACTGAATTACGACTTCGACGCCGTCGATCCGACCGGATACGACGCGCTCGTCGTTCCGGGCGGTCGCGCACCGGAGTACCTCCGGACCTACGACGAGGTTCTCGAGCTAACCCGTCACTTCTTCGAGGAGGGCAAACCCGTCGCGGCGCTCTGTCACGGCGTTCAGATCCTCGCGGCCGCGGACGTACTCGAGGGGCGGACCTGTACCGGCTATCCGGCGCTCGAGGCCGACGTGAAAATCGCCGGCGGCGACTGGGAGGACGGCGTCACGCGCGACGGCAACCTCGTGACGGGACAGGCGTGGCCGGACCACCCCGAGTGGCTCGCCGAATTCCTCGACGTTCTCGGGACCGACGTCGACCACGCCGAACCCGCTGCCGCCGACGACTGAGGCCGGCAGTCGCGGCCGGAGGGCCGCTAACCCCGCCGTATGGCGGGTGACGGAGACTGTACCCTGACCGCGAGTCGGCGCGCTTTTTCCGCCCCGGCCCCCACGTTCGGGTATGAACGCTGGGACGGTCGACGACCTGCTCACCCGGGAGCTTCGCGACGAACGGATCGGCCTCGTCGACGCGACGGGTCGAGAGTACGACTACCACTGGCTGTGTACGACCTCCTGGAAGGCCGGCAATTTCCTGCGTCACTCGGGCGTCCGCGAGGGCGTCACCGTCGGCGTCGTCGGGGACGGCCCGCTGGCCCTGCTCGCCTTCCTCGGCACGACGCTGCTCGAGGGGACGACCCGCTTCGAACCGCCGACGGACCTCGCCGACGACGACGAGTTCCGGGCGCTCGTCGCGCCTGTCGACGCGCTCGAGCGGTACGACCTGCCGCGCGGCGCACAGCGCGTCGGCTACGGCGACAAGCCCGACGCGCCGGACGTCCACCACTTCGACGCGGGCCTCTGGAGCGAGAACCCGTCGTTCCCGCCGCTGTCGATCGATCCCGAGACCGCGATCCTGACCGACGGCGAGCGGACCGTGAGCCACGGACAGGTTCTCGAGGCTGCGCGTGGCGTCGTCGACGACGCTGACCTCGCGGCGGACGACCGGGTCGTCGTCCGTGCGCCGCTGTCGGATCACCGGACCGTCGTCGCGGGCGTAATCGCACCCCTGCTGGCGAGAGGCGTGACCGTGCTCTCGGGAGACGAGGACGAGAGGGAGGGCGAACGCGGAACATACGCCGTCTCGAGCGCGTCCGCCGAGTCGGTCCCCGAACCGAACCGGATCGACCTCGATGCAGTTTCGCTCTGAAATCGGCAGTCTCTCGCTCGCTCGAGCAAGTTAGAGCTCTCGGTACAGCAGCCCCTCGACGGCGGGTCCCGAGAGTACGTCGCCGTCGTAGGTGAATCGCGAGCCGTGGCAGGGGCAGTCCCAGGTCCGCTCGGCGTCGTTCCACCGGACGAGACAGCCCATATGGGGACAGGTCGCCGACACGGCGTGGGTCGACCCCTCTTCGTCGTGGTAGAGTCCCACCGGCTGGCTCGCACGCCGGACGATGCGGGCGTCGCCGCGAGCGAGGTCCGCCGTACTTCCCTTCTCGAGGCCCGCGAGCAGCGATTTGATCCGGTCCGCGACGAAACTGCCACCGACTTTCGCGTTCTCCTCGAGGAAGCTCTTCGCCGATGCGCCGGGCGTGAGCCGCTGGGGATCGAAGGCGTCGGCCCAGGGACTCGAGCCCTCGACGATCAGATCGGCGAGGATCGTCCCTGCGGCGGTCCCGTTCGTCATTCCCCAGCCGTTGAACCCGGTACCGACGTAGACGTTCCCGGCCAGCGGGTCGATCTTCCCGATGAACGGGACCTGATCGACCGGCTCGTAGTCCATCGTCGACCAGCGGTACTCGATCGACTCGACGGTGAAGTGCTCGCGCACGAAGGCCTCGCAGCGCCGATACCGCTCGGAGGTCGGTACCCCGCTGACGCTCGGTTTGTGGCTCTGACCGCCGACGAGCAGCAGTTCGTCGTCTTCGGACTCACCGCCGTGCTCGCCCGCCGCTGTGCTCGGCGAGTACGTTCGCATCGTGGCCGGCGGCGACTCGGTCCCGTAGAACATTCCCTCGAGCGGCGTTTCGTCGACGCGAACGGCGAGCAGGTACGCCCGGTGGGGGTGCATCCGCGCGAAGTAGCCGGCGCGATCGAGGACGGGAAAGTGCGTCGCGACGACCACGTCGTCCGCGATCACGTCGCCGTGCTCCGTCTCGATGCGAGACGGTGAACCGGGCTCGACCTCGAGCGCGCGCGTCTCCTCGAAGACGTGGCTGCCGTCGCCGTGGATTGCCTCGGCGATCGCGAGCAGGTACTTCCGGGGGTGGAACTCGGCCTGCTCGTCGAAGCGGACCGCGCCGTCGGTATCGAACGGCAGCGGCGTTTCCTCGGCGTACGAGGCGGGCAGACCGACCCGCTGGGCGGCCGCTACCTCGTCGCGAATCGTCTCTCGATCGTCCGGCGAGGCGGCGTAGGTGTAGGCTTCCGTCCGGTGAAAGTCGCAGTCGATGTCCATCTCCTCGACGCGCCGCTGGACCTCGTCGATCGCCGCCTCGTTCGCCTCGGCGTACTGTCTCGCCCGCTCTTCGCCGAACTCGGAGACGAGCGTGTCGTAAATCAGCCCGTGCTGGGAGGTGAGTTTGGCCGTCGTGTGTCCGGTGGTGCTCTCGACGATTCGATCCGCTTCGAACACCGCGACGCTTCGCCCGGCTTCTTTCAGGTTGATTGCCGCGCTCAGGCCGGTGATACCGCCGCCGACGACCGCCACGTCGACGTCGAGGCCGTCCTCGAGCGGGCCGTACTCGGTCGTCGGCGTCGTGGCGAGCCACAGCGACTCCTCGCGTGGGGACTCAGGTTGGGTCTGATCCGGCATGGGGTTCGTGGATGATCCTCTCCACACTCGCGACAAAAGGAACAGGGGCTGAGATTGCCTGTGAGCGGTGCATCGCCTTCTATTACGTGACAGTCACGCGTCCCGTCAGAATTCTTTATTCGCTCGTCCGTGGTCGCCCCCCTCATGGCGGACGTTATCGTCGTCGGCGGCGGCCCAGCCGGCCTGAGCGCAGCGCTGTTCACCGGAAAGAACGGACTCGAGACGATCGTCTTCGACACCGACGAGACGTGGATGCACAAGGCCCACCTGTTCAACTACCCCGGCATCCGGAGCATCGGCGGTAGCGAGTTCATGGAACTCACGCGCGGGCAGGTCCGCGACCGCGGCGCGGAGATCCGCGAAGGCGAGGCAGTCACCGACATCGAGTCGGGCGACGACGGGTTCCGGATCGAAACCGACGACGGCGAGTACGAAGCGGACTACGTCGTCCTCGCCACTGGGGCCGACCGCTCGATCGCCGAGGACCTCGAGGTGGCGTTCGACGACGAGGACACCATCGACGTAGACATCGACATGGAGACAAGCGTCGACGGTCTGTACGCTACGGGCGCGATGGTCCGCGCCGAGGAGTGGCAGGCCGTCATCGCCGCGGGCGACGGCGCGTCGGCGGCGCTGAACATCCTCAGCAGGGAGAAGGGCGAACACTTCCACGACTTCGACGTCCCCGACGACGTGCCGGGACACGGCTCAGCGTAAGCGGGTCGCCGAACGGTCTGCTCGCCGTTCCGGTCGCCCTCGAGTGGTACGAGTTCTGCCTGCGTGTTCCGGGTGACCGACTAAACGACTGGTCGGTGGTGGCCCCGTATGGCGATTCACGACCTCCGCGAGCTGTTCGTCCATCGGCTCGCCCAGCAGTATTACGTGGAACGGGAACTCGTCGAGACCCTCGACGAACTCGCCCGACGGACGACTAACGACCGGATGAGCCAGCGCTTCGCCGAGCACCGCGACGAGACTCGGACGCAGATCCAGCGCCTCGAGGACGTCTTCGCGGCGCTCGATCGACCGGCGGAAGCGCGCGACGCCTCGGTCCTCGACGGCCTCGAGGAGGACCGCCGCGAGCTCGAGGCCGAAATCGAGGACGACGACCTGCTGAACATGGTCTATCTCAACGCCGGGATGGCGACCGAACGGATCGAGATGACCGCCTACGAGGGGCTGGTAACGATCGCGGATCAGCTCGCTCTCGATCCGGAGATAGAGGCGCTCCTCGAAGCGAACTACGAGGAGGAGCAGTCCGCCTTCCGCGGGCTGGAGGCGCTGGCTGCGGCGACCGAGCTCAAGTCGCTCTGGGACCGGTTGACGCCGTCGTAATCGACGGGACTCCGCTCTCGACTCGGCGGGCGAGCACCGCGTGACCGTCGGCTACAAGAACCGTCGCGACGAATATCCCGCCGTGCAACTCGAGTGCGTCTTCTTCGGGCCATTTCGCGACGCCGTCGGCGAGAAGACTGTGTTCCACGAGACGGACGCCGAGACTGTCGGCGAGCTTCTGGTCGAGCTCGAAGCGGCGTATCCCGAGCTCGAGGGACGGCTCCTGGCCGACGACGGCGACGGGCTCGCGGGGGAGACGGTCGTCACGAAGGACACGAAACACGTCACGCATCTGGAGGGGCTCGAGACGAGCGTTTCGGCCGAGAACGTGATCCGGCTCGTACCGTCGGTCTACGGCGGCTGAGTGACGAACGGGTATGGGCCGCGTCCGTCGTACGGACTGCTGGAAGTCAGTCCCGGAGCGACCGCCAGGGGGCTCACGATCGCTCCGGAATACAGTTACAGCGGCCCGTATCAGTCGCCGGCGGACCCTGCCGGCGGTGCGACGGGTTCGATCTCGGCCTCGGGGACGGTTCCGTCGTCGTTCAGGCCCCGTGCCGCGTAGTATTCGGCGATCGCGTCCTCGAGGTCGGGGATCTCGTACGGCAGGCCGTCCTCGTTTCGGTCGATCCCGCGCCGATTGTTGAAATGGCGCTCGAGGCGCACCGTTCTCGCGCCGATCTCGAGCAGGTCGTCGTGGTCGGCGTCGAACAGCGTCTCGAGGCGCTCGTCGGTCACGTAGTCGCTGCCGAAGGCGCAGACGATGCCGGTGTCGCGGAACGCGGCCGCGTTCTCCTCGCGGACGAGGGTCTCTGCCTTGCCGAGCGTTCCCTCGGGATCGAGTTCGCCGCTGTACTCGAGGGAAAGCATCCCGGCGTACATGTGGTCCGCGCCGCGGTTCGCGACGGCGTACGAGAGCCCCTGGCCGTGGAGGACGCGGCCGTCATGGGCGGCAAACTCCATGCCCTTGACGGTGTAGTTGTCGACGCCGAGGTCGTCGTGGACGCGGTCGACGCCCTCCGCGAGCGTATCGCCGATCCCCTCGCGGTAGGCGATCTTCTCGGTCACTTCCTGGGCGAGTTCCGCGTTGCCGAACTCGTCTTCGCTGGCGAGATAGGCCGCGACGGTGACGCCCGCGGAAATCGTATCCATCCCGAGCGAGTCGCAGAGTTCGTTGGCGCGCATCACGTCGACGATGTCGCCGACGCCCTGACTCGAGCCGAAGGCGTAGACGGTCTCGAACTCCGGTCCCTCGGTCTCGACGCCGCTCTCCTCGTCCCGTGTCGGGAGTTTGCAGGCGTACGCGCAAGCCGAACACGCGCCCTTCTTGTACTTCTTGGCTTCGACGGCGTCGCCGCCGATGTCCGCGGCGCGTTCGAAGCGATAGTCCTGGAAATACCGCGTCGGCAGCGAGAAGTTGTCGTTGATGAACTCGGTGCTGCCGGTCGTCCCCTGTCGGCGCATCCGGTCGTCGGACTGGGCCGCCTCGCGGTGGATCTCCATCTCCGGCGGGTTCGGGATTTCGACCGGCGGGGTCGCGTCGCCCTCGAACGTGACGCACTTGACGTTCTTCGACCCGAGTACTGCGCCGAGCCCGCCGCGGCCGAACGCCCGCGAATCGAAGGTCATCACCGAGGCGAACCGAACCCGGTTCTCGCCTGCCGGGCCGATAGCGATACAGTTGTCGGGACCGAGCCCGTGCTGTGCGTCCATATAATCGGAAACCTCGGGGACCGTCGCCCCCTCGAGTTCCGGGACTTCCTCGAACTCGACGCCCTCGTCCGTGACGTGGACGGCCAGTAACTCGTCGCTCGCGCCAGCGACCTCGAGGACGCTGATCCCCGTCCCGACGAAGTTCCGCGAGAGGTAGCCGCCGGCGTTCGTCGAGACGAGTCCGTCGGTCAGCGGCGACAGGCCGGTCATGTTCATCCGACCGGTAAAGGACATCTGCGACTGTTGTAGCGGCCCCGTCGCGAGGTACGCCCGGTTCTCCGGCCCGAACGGCTCCGCGTCGAACGGGATTCGGTCGTGTGCCAGCGCCGTCGCCGCGGCTCGCCCGCCGACGTAGTCCTCGAGTACGCCGTCGATAGTCGTCTCGGTCGCCGTTCGCGCTCCGACGTCGACGGTGAGCAGTGGCCCTTCCGCGTGTAGCATTGATATACAATACCTAACGAGGGGACTTAGCTGTGGGTCCCGCCTGCCGGTGATTCGACGCTGTAACAAACTCGATCCGTGCCGTCGGCCGTCACCGGGCCAGCTAGCCAGAGTTATTAGCTTCCACTACTGACGCTGATACCAATGCAGTACGACGCGGTCCTGTTCGACTTCGACGGGGTCGTGGTCGAGACCCCCTCCTCAGAACGGCTCTCGAACGCGCTCGCTCGAACGTACGAAACCCTCGAGCGCTCGGGACCGTCGGCGGAGACGATCCAGGCGTTCCTGCGCGGCGACTTCGACTCGATCGCAAAGCGGTGTCGCGGCCTCGACATAGAGGCCGACGTGCTCTGTGCCCGGGCCGCACGGGAGATGGTTCGCGTCCAGCGCGAGGAGGTCGAGCGCGGGCTGCGCTCGGCGTACGACGACGTGGCCGCAGTGGGCTCGCTCGAGGTCCCGCTCGGGGTCGTCAGCGACAACCATCCGACCGTCGTCTCGACGCTGCTCGATCGGTTCGGGCTCCGATCGCTGTTCGAGACGGTCTACGGCTGTCCGCTGACCCCCGACGGGTTAGCCCGGCGCAAGCCTGACCCGACGAACATCGAGGCCGCGATGGACGCCCTCACCGCCGACGACGCGCTGTACGTCGGCGACCGGGCCGTCGACGTGCGAGCGGCCGACAACGCGGGCATCGATTCCGCGCTGGTCGCTCGCGACGAGGACGACGCGCCGACGGACGCGGACCCGACCTATCGGCTCGCGTCGCTCTCGGACCTTCCCGCGATCCTCGAGTAGGCGAGCCGGCGGCAGATTCGTGGACGCGCTTTTTTACGCTGCCCGACGTAGCGCGCGTATGGAACCCGACGACACCTGGACTACGCTTCGGCGGCAGTGCGAGGCGCTCGAGCCCGGCGCGGAACTGGTCACGCCGGTCTCCGATCGTCCGTTCGGAATCGCGCGCACCGCCGACGACCGGATCGTCGTCCGGTTCGGCGACAGCGGCGAGCGGCGGCCGCTCTGGCGTGAGCAGTTCGTCGTCTTTCTCGAGCAACTCGACGAGGACTCGGTCCCGATCGACGAACTCCCGCCGGGTGTCGAACCGTACGCGACCGTCGTCACGCTCACGGACGAGTACGCGGCCGACGACGACGAGATCCGCCACGATCCCGACGCGACCGCTGCCGGGGAGAGCCCGTTCCTCGTCTCCGCGGCCGCGGCCCGCTCGACGCCCGAGCGGGTCCACGACGACGCCCTACTCCTCGCCGAGCAACTCGAGCGGGTCGACGCTGACGACCCCTCGGCGCTCGATACCGGGAGCGCGACCGACCTCTACGTCCTCGCCTCGGACGTGCAACACGGCGCGAACCGCGTGCGGCGCTCGGTTCGCGACACGCTACTCGAGCGCCTCGGTCCGGACCAGCGGCTCCACGGCCGGTACGGCACCGTTCGGCGGACGACGCGGAAGCGCCGCCAGCCCGAGGACGAGGAGACCGTCTTCGCCGCCCTCGACGACCACGGCATCCCCCGCGAGTGGGTGACGGGCATCGACCGGGACAAACTGGACGTCGTTCTGGCCGTGACCGATCTCGAGGAAGACGAGGTCTACGACGTCGACGAGGACGTCTACGTCCAGAAAACCGACACCGACGAGGACGAGAAGTACTCCCGGCTCGAGGGGATCGCCGACCGGATCGACGAACTCGAGGGCGCCGAGGGCGAGGCCCTTCGCGACGAACTGGACGACATCGAGGATCGGCTCGAGGATGCGTTATCGGCGGACTGACCGCTCTCGGAACGGAGACCGTTGACATCACATTCGAGTCCGGACCTCCTCGGTGGAACCGGGTGAACGTGTCTGAACGGCGGCTTTTGTCGCCGGAAATCGGCGAGAAAGAGGCGCTCGAGTGTGAATACGTCTCGAGCGGGTGAGCCGAGCTACCGTTTCCCGTCGACCCCGATCTCGGCGTCGAACTGCGCGAAGAAGTCCTCCATGAACTCCCATCGTGACTCACCGAGGCGGCGGCCAGGGGACGTATACAACCGATCGAGCCGCTCTCTGGCCCACTTTCGGAGAAGCGAGATATCCGGCTGATCCGACGCGATCGTCCCGAAAACCGATGTGTCGTCGATGACCGCGTGCCTCTCGCCCGTTCGGCCCGATCGCTCGCCGACGATACAGGCCAGTCGAACGAGGCCGCGAGCTCCGACGGCGTCTAACTTGTCCGCGTCGAACAGCAACTTCGCCTCGAGTGTCTCCGGCTCCGGCGAACTCGAGCGAATGCTGTGGGTCCGGATACAGCATGCGACGGCCTCGATTCGATCGGAAGTCACCCCTTCGGCCTCGAGAAGCGCCGCCGCTTCTCTCGCGCCCCACTCGTCGTGATCGTCGATCTCGTTCGTCCGTTCCAGCGGACGACCGATGTCGTGCAGCCACGCCGCTGCGGACAGGACGTCTCTGTCGACGGGTTCGTCGCACTCGTTTGCCAGTCGAATCGAGACGTCGCGCACTCGTTTGGCGTGGAACCGATCGTGCGCCGGGAGGGCGTCTTCGTAGTAGGACATCGCCACCTCTCGAGCAAGCGGACCCAGCTCCTGTGTCATGGGTGCGTATACGGGGTCGTCCGCTGAACAGTATAGCGATTGTGAACGTAGCGGAGGGAGTTAGATTCGAACCGCGCTACCGCGATTGTCGCCGATACCCCGTTCTCGAGCGGGCTCATCGTCCGCTACTCGGACAGTGCTGTTGTCTTTGCGAGACGCTCTCGTCTGTCTCTGACGGGATCACTCACCGATATCGATCCCGACGTCGCGAATTTCGATATGTCCGTTCCCGTGTACCGTTACCAGGTATCCACTGTACTCGAACGTGATGCGGACCGACCCGTCGTTCGGAAAGAGCCTGTCGAGGGCGTCCGGATCGATCGTCTCGTATAGCGGTTCTATCTCGAGCGGGCTGGTCCGTTCTCGCTCGGCGACTCCCATCACGACCGTGCTGCTGGGGGATGCCGGCGTCTCGATCGAGAGTTCGTCAGAGCCAATATCCATTGCTATTCTGTAGGCGCCGTTCTCGGATGGGTATACGGCTTGCCTTGTCACCGGTTTACGTGTGATCCGTCGATCCGGCTCGCCGATCGCCCGTCTCGGCCGATGCGACGATCGTTTCGCCGGCCGAACCTGGCCGCCCCATCGGTACCCGTTTCAGTCAGTCTCCCCTAGCTCGAGCCGAGATGCCCGCTCGTCGAACCGGAACCCGGCTCCTGATGGCGCTGGTCGGCTGTCTCCTCCTGCTGTGGTATCTCGGACTGGCCGCCGTCAGCTACTGGGCACTGTCGATTCTCCGACACTCCGCACCCGACCCTGTGGCGACGCTGGTTCTAATCGTCGTCATCGCGCTCGTCACCGGCGTCCTGAGCTACCGGTTCGGTACCCGACAGTTGCTTGCCAGCCTCGAGGCCGTCGAACTACCGCGGTCGCACGCGCCCGGATTTCACCGCCGGCTCGACGCCCTCGAGTCGCGGATGGCCGTCGACTCGCCGACCGTCCTGATCGCGCGGCTACCGATGCCCAACGCCTTCGCGCTGGGCAGCGCCCGCAACGGCGTGATCGTCCTCGATCGCTCGCTGTTCCGACTGCTGTCGCTCGACGAACTCGAGGCGCTCGCGGCCCACGAACTCGCCCACCTCGAGCGCCACGACGCGTTCGTCCAGACGCTCGCCTATAGCGGTTTCCGGACGGTTGCGGGGCTCGTCTTTCTCGTTCTCGCGCCGCTCCTGATGCCGATCGCCGGGGCCGCTCGCGCGGTCGCCTGGATGCGCGGGAATCCGGCGTCGTGGTCACGGACCGTCTTCGGCCGCCTCTTGGCACTGATCGAGGGCGGGGTGATGGTCGCCTTCCTGCTCGTGACGCTCGTCGTCCGTGCCCACTCGCGCCGCCGGGAGTACGCCGCCGACGACCGCGCCGCCGCAGTCTCCGAGAAGCCGATCGCACTCGCCCGCGCGCTCCGAACGATCGACCGCGCTGCGGAGCCCTCTCGCGGGCTGCTCGCGACGCTCTACGTTCAGACTGACGACGAGGATTCGCTCAGCCGACTACTCGCGACCCATCCCGCGACCGACGAGCGGATCGAGCGACTGGTGGAACGAACGCGCGACTCCAGTGGCCGGACCCACCGTCCGATGCGGTGACGGTCAGCGCACACCCGCCGTAGAGGGGCTCGAGGCGATAGCGCTCTTCAGCCGAGCTGCGCCATACGGTCGATAACGTCGTCGACGATGCCGGACCGTTCGGTCCAGAACCCGTAGAACTGGTTCTCGCCCCGTTCCTGTGCCAGCAACACGACCTTCTCGTCGTCGTCGCCGTCCCCGTCGTAGGCGACCCACCAGTGACGGGCGACCTCCTCCTCGTCGCTCCCGTGGACCGTCAGATCCAGCGATGGGAGCGGTTCGCGATCCGGCTCGCCGTAGACGTGGACATCGACGGCCGACGACGCGAGGTTCCGATAGACCTCGGGTTGGTGGTCGAGCTTCGAAAGCTGCTGGAATCCCGCGTGCAACTCCCCCGAACCGACGTTCCAGGCCTGAAACTCGACGATACGCGAGGCCATGACCATCCGCTGCTTGTCGTAGGATTCGAAGTAGTTGTCCCGGAGTTCGGTGACGACGGCGGGCGGGTCGGCTCGCAGCCCGAGCGCCATCGACTCCTCCCACGCTCGCGCATAGTGGCTCACCACCTCGAGCGGACTCGAGGCGACTCGCCGCCCCTCGGCGAGCAGATCGACGGTGTCGGACGGTCGGCCGGCCGCGTCGACGATCTCTACCTCGAGATCGTGCGGATCGAAAAACGACGTGACGAGGTCCAGTTCGGCGTCGTCGGATGCGTTGCAGACGCGAAGCGTCTTCCGATTCGTCTCGATTCGCTCGATGCACTCCCCCAGTGACTCGGTGACGAGTTTCATTAGCGGTGATAGATATCCCATTTGAATAGTTCTCGAGGCTACGTCGTTAGGGTCCGATGCCGGCCACCGAAATATTCGGTTCACGGTACGCGATACGCACGCTGGGTCTGCGGAAACGGCAGTTCAGGGCCGGCGGGGCCCGATACTGGCAACCCACAAACGCTTTTGCCCGCACGCGCCCTATATCC
This sequence comes from Natrinema sp. 1APR25-10V2, assembly GCF_031626495.1. Classification (NCBI taxonomy): domain Archaea; kingdom Methanobacteriati; phylum Methanobacteriota; class Halobacteria; order Halobacteriales; family Natrialbaceae; genus Natrinema; species Natrinema sp. 1APR25-10V2. Next base: position 183,232 of record NZ_JAMQOJ010000008.1, on the reverse strand, counting down.
GACCATGTACGTGCGGGACGCGAAAAACAGGGAGGAGGTCTGGTTGCTCGATCACATCGAGTCGATGGGGCTCGACGAGACGGCGTTCCGCTCGCGCGACTACGTCGTCGCGGTCGACGAGGAGTCCGGCGAGAAAGCCGGCTTCGGCCGCATCCGTGTCCATAAACCCGACGACGCGGCGGACGTCTGCGAACTGACCAGCATCGGTGTTCTCGAGGGCTGGCGGCGTCAGGGCGTCGGGGCCCACGTCGTCGAACGGCTCGTCGAGTACGCGGGAGACGAGGGGTTCGACACCGTCTACGCCCTGACCGGCGAGGGCTCCTATCTCGCGCAGTTCGGCTTCCAGCGGATCGAGGAGTCCGAGTTGCCCGAGGTGCTACAGGACCGGCTCGAGGCCAAACGCGACGGCTCCGATCCGGACGCGGTGCCGCTCTCGATCGACGTCGCCGAGTTCCGGATTCCAGACCCGTTCCGCGAGGCGTTCAAGCGCGCCCCCGAGGGCCGCGACGAGGCCGACGACGAGGAGTCACCGGAGGACTTCGGAATCGATCCCGAATCGGCGACGTACAAGTACGATACGGGCCGGTGACGGCGGATTCGGTTCATTCACAGTCACCGGCTCCGGCCGGGTCCGCCCGGACGCTCGTGAAAGCCGTGGCGGAACGCGACCCAGCCGATGCCGGAGAGAAACAGCATCGGGGGCAGGACGGCAAACGCCCACAGCGGATCCAGGCCCCACCGGAGCAGGAGTCCGAGATTCACCAGCCCGACGACGAGAAACGGCGCGGTGTAGCGGGCGGCACGGCGACGGTCGGCTCCGCTATCGCTCGTTACCGCCGACTCCGATGCCATACGGGAGGCGTCGACGGCTCGAGACATAAGCGGTTGTGCCGACCGACACGATATTCATGAATGCGAACGAATCCGATACGATGGCCGACGGGACCGATTCGACGACGGAGCGAGATACGAATAGCACTGTCGACGAGTCCGACGGCGAAATTCCCGTCTGGCTGGTCGAACGAACCTACGGCGACGACGAACTCAACATCATTATCCTCGTCTACGCTACCGAGGACGGCCGACAGTACCACCGCCGCGAGCGAGCGCTGACGAGCTTTACCGGCTCCGCTCGAACGACCCGCGCCGGCTTGACCGTCTCTCCGGATCAGGTCGGGACCGTCGACGATCCGGAGACGCGGGCGCGCTACGCCGAAGAGGCCTCGCGGATGGCCGAGCGCCACGAGCCGGAAGACAGCGTCTGAGCGGTCCGTCGAGCGCGACCCCAGCGCGGACGGGAGTTCCGCCGAACACAAACGTGACGTATCGCCACGCTGTTCATCAAAGTTCAAGCCCCGCCCCGTCCACGCTAATCATAATGTTCGATCCCGACGAACTCGAGGAGATCCGTGCCAGCAAAGAGGAGTGGCACGAGGAGGAAGTCGAACCGGTCCTCGAGCGCTTTGGCGAGCGCAAAGAAACGTTTACGACCGATACTGGCGGCCAGGAGGTCGATCGACTGTACACGCCGGACGACGTCGGCGACCTCGACTACGAGGAGGATCTGGGGAACCCGGGCGAGCCGCCGTACACGCGCGGGGTGTACTCCACGGGCTACCGCGGTCGGCTGTGGACGATGCGCCAGTACGCCGGCTTCTCGACGCCGGAGGACACCAACGAGCGCTACCACTACCTGCTCGATCAGGGCCAGACCGGGCTCTCGATGGCGTTCGACCTGCCCACGCAGATGGGCTACGACTCCGATGCCGAGATGGCCGCCGGCGAGATCGGCAAGGCCGGCGTCGCGATCGACTCCCTCGACGACATGGAGACCGTCTTCGACGGCATCCCGCTCGATGAAGTCTCGACCTCGATGACGATCAACGCGCCGGCGTCGGTGCTGCTGGCGATGTACATCGCGGTGGGCGACCAACAGGGCGTCGACCGCGAGGAGCTGCGTGGAACGATCCAGAACGACCTCCTCAAGGAGTACATCGCGCGCAACACGTACATCTACCCGCCGGAGCCGTCGATGCGGATCATCACGGACATCTTCGAGTTCTGTGCCGACGAGACGCCGAAGTTCAACACCATCTCGATCTCGGGCTATCACATTCGCGAGGCCGGCTCGACGGCCGCCCAGGAACTGGCGTTCACGCTCGGCAACGGGATCGAGTACGTCGAGACGGCGATCGAGGCCGGCCTCGACGTCGACGAGTTCGCACCGCAGCTCTCTTTCTTCTTCAACGGCCACAACAACATCTTCGAGGAGGTCGCGAAGTTCCGTGCAGCCCGCCGAATGTGGCACGACATCATCGACGAGCGCTTCGACTCGGACGACCCCAAGTCGAAACAGCTCAAGTTCCACACCCAGACCGCCGGCTCGATGCTGACTGCACAGCAGATCGAGAACAACGTCGTCCGCGTCGCCTATCAGGCGCTCGCGGCCGTCCTCGGCGGCACCCAGTCGCTACACACGAACGGCAAGGACGAGGCGCTGGCCCTGCCGACCGAGGAATCCGTCCGCACCGCCCTGCGTACCCAGCAGGTCCTCGCCCACGAGTCCGGCGCGGCCGACACCATCGACCCGCTGGCCGGGAGCTACTACGTCGAATCCCTCACCGATCAGGTCGAGGAAGAAGCCTACGAGATTCTGGACGAAGTCGAAGACCGCGGCGGCATGCTCGAGGCCGTCGAGCAGCAGTGGGTCCAGCGCCAGATTCAGGACACCGCGTTCGACCGCCAGAAGGAGATCGAGGAGAAAGAGCGCATCATCGTCGGCGTCAACGAGTTCGAGGTCGACGAGGACCCCGAGATGGACGTCCAGGAGATCACCGAGGAGGACCAGCAGCGCCAGATCGACAGCCTCGAGGAGACTCGCGAACGACGCGACGACGAGGCCGTCGACGCCGCCCTCGAGGCGCTGCGCGACGCCGCCCGGAGCGACCAGAACCTGATGCCGTACATCATCGACGCCGTCAAGGCCTACGCGACGGTCGGCGAGATCTGTAACGTTATGCGCGACGAGTTCGGCGAGTACCAGCCCGGCAGCGCGGTCTGAACCGCGGAAGTTCGAGTTAGCATCTCGTAACGTCACTGATGCGCTTTCGGTAATCGGATTTTACGGTCGCCTCCGTCTGGCGATCAGGAGATAACTTTCTGTTGAGCGGGAAATTGAGGGGAACGGCCGGGATAGTTTATTCGAATATCGGCCGACTGCGCTGCCGTGAGCATACCATGAGCGAGCAACCCGACGAGCGATCGAACTCCGTACCGGAGGCGACCGACAGCTATCCATCGACGTCCCGCCGGCGAGTGCTGCAAGCCGCTGCGGCCGCCGGTGGCGTCGCCGGTTTCAGTGGCCTCGGCCTCGCACAGGACACGCAATCGTTCGAACTCGGCGGTGAATCGAGCGGGTGGGTCGGCCGGTCACCCTCGGCCATCGAGGGCGAGACGAACCCGACCCTTCAGTTGCAGGAGGGGACGACGTACGAGATTACCTGGGAGAACGTCGACGGCGCGCCCCACAACATCGCGATCCTCGACTCGGAAGGGACCGAACTCGAGGCCACCGAGATCATCACCGAGGAGGGAGCGACCCAGACCCTCGAGTTCGAGGCGACGAGCGAGATGGCCGAGTACTACTGTGCGGTTCATCCCGCCTCGATGCGTGGGACCCTCGAGATCGGCGGTGGCGGCGGTGCGAACGGGGGAGGGACCGAAGGCGCACAGCCGTTCTTCCAGCCGGGAACGGAGGTCGGCGTTCAGACGATCGCGGAGGGGATGACCGCACCGACGGACTTCGCGGTCGCGGACGAGGACCAGAGCCGGTACTTCGTCACCGACCAGACCGGTCAGGTCCGCGTCGTCACCGACGACGGACTGCGGGAAGAGCCGTTCCTCGACGTGAGCGATCGGATGGTCGAACTCGGCACGTTCCAGGGCGACTACGCCGATCCGAATCAGGGGTACGACGAGCGCGGCCTGTTGGGACTGGACTTCCATCCGGAGTTCGCTGACAACGGGCGCGTTTTCGTTCACTACAGCGCGCCGCCGAACGACGAGACCCCACAGGGGTGGAGTCACGTCGAGGTCGTCTCGGAGTTTCAGGCGACCGACGATCTGAGCCAGGTCGATCCCGAATCCGAGCAGGTACTGATGGAGTTCCAGAAGCCACAGTACAACCACGACGGCGGCCCGATGGCGTTCGGCCCGGACGGCTACCTCTACGTTCCGATGGGCGACGGCGGCGGTGCGAACGATAACATGGAGGGTCACGTCGACGACTGGTACGACCAGAACGGCGGCGGGAACGGACAGGACGTCAGCGAGAATCTGCTCGGCAGCGTCCTCCGCATCGACGTGGACGCCGAGGGAGGGGACCGACCGTACGGGATCCCCGACGACAACCCGCTGGCCGATTCCGAGAACGCCCTCCCCGAACACTACGCGTGGGGCTTCCGGAACCCGTTCGGGATCTCGTTCGACAGCGACGGTCGGTTGTTCGTCGCCGACGCCGGACAGAACCTCTTCGAGGAGGCGAACATCGTCGAGTCGGGCGGCAACTACGGCTGGAACGTCAAGGAAGGAACCCACTGTTTCAGCACGGAGAACCCCGGCGATCCGCCCGAAGACTGCCCGGATACGGCCCCGAACGAGCCGCCGTACGACGGTCAGGAGCTGCAGGATCCGATCGTCGAGTACCCCCACATCTATCAGGGAGAAGTCGTCGGTATCGTGATCGTCGGCGGTCACGTCTACGAGGCCGATCAGGTCGAGGGCCTACAGGGCAAGTACATCTTTGGAGACTGGACGGCCGATCCGAAACGACAGTCCCCGCAGGGACGGATCTTCGCGGCGGCCGAGCCTAGCGGCGGAATGGGACAGACGGGCGGTAATCAAACCGAAGGCGTCAGCCCCGATGCAGCGGGCGCTCCGGAGAACGCCACCGAGGACACGCAGAACGAATCGATCGGCGGTAACGAGACCGGTGGCGGTACGAACGAGACGGCCGGCGGAAACGGTATCGAAGACGAAGGCTTCGATAACGAGACCAACGCGACTGCCGGAGACGGTGCAGCGGGTGCCGGCGGTGACGGCCAAGAGCAGGTCGTCCCGCGCGACGAACTCTGGGAGATGGAAGAACTCCAGATCGCGGGCACCGAAGACGGGTCGTTCCCCTACTTCGTCCGTATGTTCGGCCAGGACTCCGACGGCAACGTCTACGTGCTCGCCAATCAGCGCGGCGTCCCCGAGGGCGATACGGGCGTCGTCATGCAGATCGTGCCGCCCGGGGAGGGCGACTCCCTCTCGATGCCCGACGGTGCCGCTGGCGGCAACGAGACCGACGCCGGCGGAAATCAGACAGCTGGGATGAACGAAACCGATGGCGGAAACGCCACGGTCGGCAATGAGTCCGACGGGAACGTGACTGGAAACGAAACAACCGGCAACGCGACTGGCAACGAGTCCGACGGCAACGCGACGGACGACGCGTAGCGACACCTCGAGGTCGCCGTCGCGGCCGGTTCGACGGCGTTCGCTGCGGATCGATCGCTCGTCGCTCGCCGGGCCGGCCTTGATGACGGCCCGTCACGAACGCTCGGCCATGAGTACCGATTCCACGACCGGAACGGTCGTCGCACAGGGGGCCGACGTACCGGTGCTGGGGCTCGGCACCGCACGCGTGACCGGTGACGACTGCCGGCGGGCCGTCGAAACCGCGCTATCGATCGGCTACCGTCACGTCTACACCGCCCAGATGTACGACAACGAGGCCCCAGTCGGCCGGGCCATCGCCGAGAGCGGGATCGACCGCGAGGACGTCTTCGTCGTGACGAAGGTCCATCCGAGCAACGCCGCTCCCGCGGACGTGCGCGAATCGACCCAGCGGAGCCTCGAGCGCCTCGAACTACGGACCGTCGATCTCCTCCTCTTGCACGCCCCGAGCGACCGGGCACCGCTCGAGAGGACGATCGCTGCGATGAACGGCCTCCAGCACGACGGACTGGTCGAGCACATCGGAGTCAGCAACTTCGGCGTCGACGGCCTCGAGGCGGCGATGGGTCACTCCGAGACGCCGATCGTTACGAACCAGGTGAAATACCACCCTTACCACCAGCCCGACGACATCGTCGACTACTGCATCGAGAACGAGATTCTTCTAACGGCGTACAGCCCGCTTGCCGAGGGGAGCGTCGTCGGCGACGACCGGCTCGAAGCGATCGGCGAGGAGTACGGCAAGTCGGCGGCGCAGGTGACGTTGCGGTGGCTCCTCCAGCACCCCTACGTCGCGGCGATCCCGAAAGCCTCGAGCCGAGAGCACATCGAGGCGAACGCGGATATTTTCGACTTCGAGCTCACCGACGACGAAATGCGGACAGTGTTCGAACTCGACGGCGGGCCGTCGGAACGAGTGGCCGACCACCTCGGCCTGTAGGACCCGTCAGTGAGGAGCGACTCGAGCGAAAACCCGACGAAAAATCACAACAGTAACGCCGCCGGTCCGAGGAGTACAGCCCGATGCACTTCGACCACGCCGGCATCGCGATCGACGACGCACAGGACTTCGCGGAACTGTACGGTGACCTCTTCGGACTCGAGGTCGCCCACGAGGAGGAGTTCGACGGCATGCGCGTCGTCTTCCTCGACTGCGGCGACGGCTACTTCGAACTGCTCGAGCCCCTCGAGGACGACGGGACGATCGCCCGCTACCTCGAGGACAACGGCGCTGGTATCCACCACCTCGCGCTCGCGACCGACGACATCGAGGCCGCTCTCGAGACGGTCCGCGACCACGACGTGACGCTGATCGACGAGGAGCCGCGGCCGGGCGCGTGGGGGCATTCGGTCGCGTTCCTGCATCCGAAAGACACCGGCGGTATCCTGATCGAACTGGTCGAACACTGAGCCTGTAGCCGACGGCTCAACCGCTCGTTCGCTCCGTTTCCGCCCCGTCCGGCGGATACTCGGCCGTCGCGACCCGTCGCCTCCCGCCGCCTGACTCGTGGCGGACGACGACGTGACCGGGATAGCGCCCCTCGAGTTCGAGCCGCGCTTCGTAGTCGACGACGCCGAGGCAGTCGGCGCAACTGGCGGCCGACTGCTCGCCGCTGGCGACGGTGATCTCGAGAGCGTCGCGGCGTTCGTCGTGGGTCGCTTCGGCGATCGACGGCTCGTAACACGGCGTCGGCGTCGTGATGGAACCGTCGACGATCACCGCCTCGTCCTCGAAGGCGACGGTCGCGTCGTCGTCATCGGCCTCGTCCGCGCAGTTCTGCTCGAGGGTCTCGATCGATCGCTCCGCGACCCGGAATTCGGGACAGGCGATCGATTTCGAGACCGACTTCGTCCCGGTTCCGTTCTCGCGAAGCGTGACGGTCGTCGACGAGCGCGTACAATCGAGTGGGTCGCGATCGATTCCGACGGTCGCACTCGACGTGCCACCCTGACGGTCCGCCGTCACGGAGACCGTGTACGTGCGCGGCTCGGCGAGGACGATTTCGAGCGACCGGCCTGCGGAAACGGTGAACTCCCGCGCGAGCAGTTCCTCGTCCTCGTCGGTCGTGACCTCGACCGACACCGTTCGTTCCGTGCCGCTCTCGTTTCGGAGGACGAGTTCGTGGGGCGGATGCGCGGCCGGAAACGGAACTGCGTCGAGATCGCCGACGACGATCGTTCGCGGCGAGTAGTCGTCACGCTCGGTCGCGGCGTCGTCGGAACTCGAGGCGTCGACCCCGGTTCTGGAGCTGTCGAATCCCGATCCGACGCAGCCGGCCAGTCCACAGAGCGCGCCGGTCGTGCCGGCGAGTAGGGTGCGCCGTTGCATACAGGCGACCACGACGATGTGACATAAACACCTTTGTCAGGCACGCTAACCCATCGTTTCGCGCGATTGTCGAAACACGTGACACACGCATATGTCGTGGCCGTACTGAATCGGTCGCTTCCGTACCCACGGCGTTGGCTCTTGCAGCGACAGACAGAGCGCGGTAGCAGCGCGCGTCGAGTGAGCGAGCGGGCCGACGACCGACCCGGAGAGCGCGGTGCGAAGCACCGTGGAAGGGCGAACGGTCGAAGGCCGTGAGCCGAGCGCGGCTTGCCGCGCGGAGGGGAGGGAGGAGTGTTTTTACTCAACAGTTTGCCGAGCGACGGAGCGAAGCGATGGAGTGCAGAGCAAACTGTTGTCAGCCGAAGTTCTCGATCAGCGCGTCGTCGGGATCGCCGCCGTCGGCCTCGATCGCCTCGGCGACGGCCGTGACGAAGTCGTCGAAGCCGAACGCGTACAACTGACCCGCCTCGCGGTGGTCAGCGACCGCCTCGGCCAGTTCGTCGTCAGCCTCCTCCTCGAGGAGAACGACCGTCGCACCGGCCTCCTCGAGCGCCTCGAGCCGATCGGTGTGGGCGGGTTCGGCGGCCTGATAGAGCACCGTCGCGTCGTGGCCCGCTTCGTGGGCCGCCTCGGCGATGGCGACCGCCGCGCCGACGCCCGGGCCGCCGGCGACCGCGACCACGTCCCCCTCGCCGTCGTAGGTGATTCGACCGAACGGTCCCTCGACGTGGACCGTATCGCCGGCCTCGAGGGCGGCGAGCCACGGCGAGAGGTCGCCGTCGGGGTCGATCCCGACCGTGAGTTCGAACGTCTCGCCGACCGACGGCGAGGAGAGCGTGTAGTGGCGGGCGAGCTCCTCGTCGTCGGGCTCGGCCCGGAGTAAGACGAACTGTCCCGGCAGGGCGTCGAACCCCGCGGGCGTCTCGAACTCGAGCGCGACGGTATCGGGACCGACGTCGGTGACCGATGCGACGGTGACTGGCGTCCCATCCATGTCGAACGGGTTCGACTGCGGGTTGAAAAGGCGTTCCGTTCCGTCGCGGTCGTGAACCGGTCGCAGTTTCCGACGCTCGTCCCGAAAGCGATCGAGCAGTACCTGGCCACTCTCACACTGTTTCTGGTTTCTTCACCTCGTTAACCGACTGGGCCGGAATTTGTAACGATTAATGCGAACTGACCCCTCCTACCGAACATATCACCCGCTGTTGCGGTTGTCCGGTTGGGGTTTCAGAAGCCTTTTCATTTGTGGGGGGTAAGGCTCAGGATAACATGGCTGAGGATCTCAACTGGGCGATCGGAGGCGAGGCCGGCGACGGTATCGACTCCACGGGTAAAATCTTCGCTCAGGCACTTTCCCGAGCCGGACGGCACGTATTCACGTCGAAAGACTTCGCGTCCCGGATCCGCGGCGGCTACACTGCCTACAAGATTCGCACGTCGGTCGACCGCGTACAAAGCGTCGTCGACCGTCTGGACATCTTGGTCGCACTCACCCAGCGGACCATCGACGAGAATCTCGACGAACTCCACGAAGGGAGTGCCATCATCTACGACGGCGAACGCTCCTGGGAGGCCGAGATCCCCGACGAGATGACCGCAGTCGACGTCCCCCTGAAGTCGCTGGCCGAAGACGCCGGCGGCGCGATCATGCGCAACATCGTCGCGCTCGGTGCCGCGTGTAAAATCACCGGCTTCGACGTCGCGTACCTGGACGAGGCTTTAGAGAAGCGCTTCGGTGGGAAGGGCTCGAAGATCGTCGAGAACAACAAGGAGGCAGCCCGTCTCGGTCAGGAGTACGTCGAGGAGAACTACGATCTCGAGCACCTCGGCTACAACATCGACGTGACCGACAACGATTACGTTCTGCTCAACGGCAACGAAGCGATCGGCATGGGTGCGATCGCCGCTGGTTGCCGGTTCTACGCCGGATACCCCATCACGCCCGCGACGTCCATCATGGAGTACCTGACCGGCCGTATCGAGGACTACGGCGGTCACGTCGTGCAGGCAGAGGACGAGTTGTCCGCGATCAATATGGCACTCGGGGCCGCCCGGTCAGGTGCCAGAGCCATGACCGCGACGTCGGGTGCCGGGATCGACCTGATGACCGAGACGTTCGGTCTGGTCGCGACCAGCGAGACGCCGCTCGTCATCACCGACGTCCAGCGGTCGGGCCCCTCGACGGGGATGCCGACGAAACAGGAACAGGGCGACCTTAACATGGCGCTGTACGGCGGCCACGGCGAGGTGCCGCGGTTCGTCGTCACCCCGACGTCGATCGACGAGTGCTTCTGGAAGACCATCGAGGCGTTCAACCTCGCCGAGAAGTACCAGACGCCGGTCTTCCTCGTCTCCGATCTGGCGATGTCGGTCACCGAGCAGACGTTCGAACCCGAGACGTTCGACATGGACGCGGTCGAGATCGACCGCGGCAAACTCGTCGACGAGGACGAGGTCGACGAGTGGCTCGACTCGCAGGGCCGATTCCGAGCCCACGCCGCCACCGAAGACGGCGTCAGCCCCCGCGCCATTCCCGGCACGACCGACGCCGCCCACATGTCCACCGGCCTCGAGCACGACGAACTCGGCCGCCGGACAGAGGAGGAAGACGAGCGCGTCCAGCAGGTCGACAAGCGCAACCGCAAGGTCGAGACCGCACAGAACGAGGAAGAGTGGGACTACCGCGAGTTCGGCGACGAGGACGCCGACAACCTCGTCATCTCGTGGGGCTCGAACGAGGGCGCGCTCGTCGAGGCCCTCGAGTACCTCCGGGAAGACGGCATCGACGTCCGCGTCATCTCGGTTCCCTACATCTTCCCGCGGCCGGATCTGACCGAAGAGATCGAGGCCGCAGACGACACGATCGTCGTCGAATGTAACGCGAACGGACAGTTCGCCGACGTGATCGAACACGACGTGCTGACTCGCGTGAAGCGCATCAACAAGTACACGGGCGTGCGATTCAAGGCCGACGAACTCGCAGAACAGATCACCGAGCGATTCTCCGAGGAGGTACCAGCATAATGAGCTCCGACGTACGATTCACCGACTTCAAATCCGACAAGCAGCCGACGTGGTGTCCCGGGTGCGGCGACTTCGGGACGATGAACGGCATGATGAAAGCCCTGGCCGAGACCGGCAACGACCCCGACAACACGTTCGTGGTCGCCGGGATCGGTTGTTCCGGCAAGATCGGGACCTACATGCACAGCTACGCCCTCCACGGGGTCCACGGCCGTGCGCTCCCGGTCGGGACCGGCGTCAAAATGGCTCGGCCCGACATCGAAGTAATGGTCGCCGGCGGGGACGGTGACGGCTACTCGATCGGTGCAGGTCACTTCGTCCACGCCGTTCGCCGGAACGTCGACATGTCCTACGTCGTCATGGACAACCGCATCTACGGACTGACGAAGGGGCAGGCGTCGCCGACCTCGCGGTCGGACTTCGAGACCTCGACGACCCCCGAAGGGCCGAAACAGCCGCCGGTCAACCCGCTGGCCCTCGCGATGGCCTCCGGCGCGTCCTTCATTGCCCAGTCGTTCGCCTCCGACGCGTTGCGCCACCAAGAAATCGTCCAGGAAGCCATCGAACACGACGGCTTCGGCTTCGTCAACGTCTTCAGCCCCTGCGTCACGTTCAACGACGTCGACACCTACGATTACTTCCGCGACAACCTCGTCGACCTGCAGGAAGACGAGAACCACGATCCGAACGACTACGAGGCCGCCAAGGAGGTCATCCTCGACAGCGAGAAGGAGTATCAGGGCGTCATGTATCAGGACGAAAACTCCGTGCCGTACCACGAACAGCACGGCGTCACCGAGGACATGTCCGACATTCCGGACGGCGCACCCGAGGACGCGATGGATCTCGTCCGCGAGTTCTACTGACGTCTCGGCCGTTCGCTTTCGTTTACTCGTGGCTCGTCGCCAATCGACTGACAGCCACCTCTGACCGACGGAACCGTCCGTTCATCGTTCATCTGAACCGACCGCTCGTCGTTCCGTCAAACTCGTTCGAAAACAGCGCTCTCCCGTCAGAACTCGCGACCGTCAGCCCTCGTACGGATGCTGGACTGACTCCATCAGCACCTCCGCGTTCGCCGACTCCTCGGTGAGCATCTTCGGATAGAGGCCGATCAGGACGAGCAGATCGCCGTCGTGGTCGAACGACGTGAGCTTGATTTCGATATCGATCGTCTGGCCCTCGAGTTCGGATTTGCCGATGAAGGTGTCGACCGTGCGCTCGTCGCCGAGAACGCCCAGTGGAAACGACTCTTCGTGTTCGATATCTTCGATCGCACCCTGTTCGGACTCGATCTGGCTCATGAACCGATCGAGCAACTCCTTGTTCGACATATCGTCGATCGGGTTTACCGACTTTCCGGCGACCTCCATCCCGGGAACCGAAACGGCGGCGAAGGCCGCCCCTTCACGCTTTTGGCCCGCGTATTCGACCTTCTTGGTGTAGGCCGAGGCCCAGATCGAGGCACTGACGTCGCGCTCGACGCCTCCGGGGAGCTCGACCGTCCGCTCGAGTTTCTCTTCGCGGACTTCCTGTTTCTGGTAGCCGGTCTCCTCGAGCGCCCCGTCTGTCGGTGCGGCACGATCGGAGTCGAATTTCAGCGGCCCGTTTCCGAGGACGAAGTCGAGGCAACCGGCCGTCAGCGCGAGCGAGCCAGTTGCACCCGCGGCGAGTACCGAGCGGCGAGAGTAAGTCATTACCCGTGAGGTTCGTCAGGACCATCATATTAGTTGTGGCTCTGTTCACCGTGTTCTCAGCGAAGTTTACTCCCCCGATAGGCGTGTCAAGACCCCAAAATTCCGCCGACGGAATTGGGAGCCATCGCCTGTGGAATATCATATCTAAAAGATTGTCCAGATAGTGTCATCAACCACACCACTTACCGACGTTGGCCTCTATGCCCATAGCATGGTATCCGTCGATCGCGTGCTTGAGCTGCTGGCCGACCAACGACGCCGCTACGCGCTGTATTGCCTCGAGGATCGCGACGAGCCTATCAGCGTCGACGAACTCGCGGCCGCGATCGCTCGGATGGAGCGAAACAGCGACGAGATACTCGACGACCACCGTAACCGAATCGAACTCCTCCTCCAGCACACTCATTTGCCGATGGCCGAACAAACCGAGTTCGTCGAGTACGATCCGGCCGCCTCGACGGTCCAGCTCACCGCCGAACCGCCCGTGCTCGAGGAATTGCTGACGGTCGCGGAAACGGTCGAGGAGCCGCTGTAGACGACGGTCGAGGGAGCGAAGAATCTGCCGGGTCAGGCTGTCGTCGTCTCGTTCGCGTCGCGTTCGGCTTCGGACTCGGCTGCGGTATCGGCCTCGAGAACGGACTCGACGGACCGAACCATGTCGTCGACGGACCCGACGCCGAGTTTTTCCCACTGTTTCTCGCCCTGGCTGTCGATGGCGATCGTGACGGGGTAGCCGATGACGTTGTACTGGGCCGCGAGATCCGAGTTATCGTCGTAGCCGACGTACCAGTTGCCGCTGTGAGCTCGCCACCACGCGCGGAGTTCGTCTTTCGGCATCGTACCGAACGACTGGTAGGTCAGCGAGAGGAACGTCAGCGAATCGCCGCGGTCGTCGACGAGCCGCGAGCGCGCCTCGGCGAGGTGGGGCATGTGCGCCTGGCACTGGCCACAGCCGGTGACGAAGAACATGGCGACCGTCACGCCGTCGTTCGGGACGGTGAGCGTCCCGGCCTCGCTGCCGCGGGCGTCGATCGTCTCGACCTCGAGTGGCCACTCCGATTCTTCGCCGTCCGTAGACGCTTCGGGACCGTCACCGAACGAGGGGACGCCGCCGAGGACGACACCTGCTGCGCCGCCGAAGACGCCGAGGCTCCCGACGCCGGCCAACAGTTCACGACGCCTCATCGCCGACCCACCCCGTCGGGACTCGTTCGGACGGTCCGACCGAACTCGAGCCCTCGCCGTCCGTACTGGCGACCAACCATAGGTGACAGTTGGGGCGCTAGATACAAATGGTTCACTGGTCCGCGAGTCGAACCGGTCGTGTCGATCCGTGAGCGGAAGGTGGGGTACGAATAAGGTGCCACCGGCCGTCGTCTCCCCCGTGAGCGACGACCGCGAACGGTGGAACGAGCGATACAGCCACCAGGACGACCCCGGCCGAGCCGTCGAGCCGATTCCGCAACTCGAGCGGCGCGCCGACACGCTTCCGGACGGCCGCGCTCTCGACGTCGCCACCGGGACGGGAGACAACGCGATCTTCCTCGCCGAGCGCGGCTACGACGTCGATGCCGTGGACATCTCCGACGAGGCCATCGAGACGGCGCGAGCGCGGGCCGAGGACCGCGGCGTCGACGTCGACTGGATCCGCGCGGATCTGGCCGACTTCGATCCCGGCCGCCGGCGATACGATCTCGTCACCGTCCGATATTTCGCTGCCCTCGAGTATCTCCCCGATCTCAAAGCGGCGCTCGCGCCGGACGGCGTGCTGGTGTACGAGCATCATCTTCGCTCGAGCGATCCGGTGGCGGGGCCCTCGAGCGACCGCCATCGCTACCGGTCGAACGACTTACTACGAGCGTGTCTGGATCTGACCGTTCTCTCCTACGAGGAACGCCGCCGGCCGGTCGACGACGGTGACGACGCTGGCGACGAGAACGCCGTCGCGGTCGCGACGCTGGTCGCGCGGCGTTCGAGCGGCGGTAGCCAATCGTACCCCTTCCAGTGACCGGCCACGGCCGTCAGAACGGCTGATCCTCGAGCGTCTCACTCGTGTTTCCGCCACCACCGTCAGCCGTCCTCTCGGACCCGCGCTCCGTGAGCGCGCGTTCGACGGCGGTGACGATGGTACTCCGTGCGGTCCCCGACTGGTCGCGCCAGCGAACCTCGCCGGTGCCGTCGATCGTCATCGTCGTCGGATAGCCGGAAATCTCGTAGAACTCGTGGCAGGTGCCGTCCCGATCGCGACCGAGCGGCCAGTTCCCCCCGTTTTCGTCGAACCAGGCCCGTAACTCGCCGTCCGACGGATCGGGGCCGCTGGTGCCGTCGACGATCGAGAGGAATCCGGCGTCCGACTCGTCGCCGTCGATAGCGTACCCCGAATCCTCGAGCGTGGCTTTCGCTTCGGCGAGCGTCGAGAGGTGCGCCCGACTGGTCGGACACTGCGTCCGGGTGAAGTTGAGAAGCATCGTCCGTCCGGACTGGGGGACGCGGACGGTACTGGCCGTGCTGCCGGTCGCGTCGATCGTCGCGATCTCGAACGGCAGCGACGGCTGGCTCTCGGTGCCATCGGTGCGGTTCTCGGAGCCGCTGTCGAGACAGCCGCCGAGCGCTGTCATCCCGGCGGTGGCAGCGAGGAGCGCACGGCGGTTCATCGACGTCCCGGTTCGGTCGTCGACCGCAGTGTACCGCATGATCCGCGCCACTGCTTCGTCCTCGCTTCCGCTATGCCCCGCGCTCGAGGGTCGGTCATACCGATCCAGTCGTTTGCCAGACGGATAGTCTCTCGTCCCAACGAGTCCACAGGATCGCCGCAACCGCCGTGTAGTCTCCGACGCTCCGTCGACGCTGCCTGCGTGTCTGGACCGCCGCCGGCCCATCTCGCCTGTCACTGCAACCGGGGCCGTCGAGCGGACTGTCACCGTGTGGTGCCCAGTCCCGCCGGGCGCAGTCGAGCAGGGGTAGTCGGCCGTGACGGTCGACGGCTCGTGCGATACTCGCGTCCTACCCATCGTCGAGAGTCGCCTCGACGGTCTCGATCTCCGTCGCAGTCAGTCCGTAGCAGTCGTAGACTAGCTCGTCGATCCGCCGATCGATCGCTTCGATCCGGGTCTCGAGCTCCGCCGCATCGGTTTTCGTCTCGCGGTAGCGCTCGAGTCCGTCGCGAACGTCGTCGACGACGGGGACTGTGAGGGCTCGAAGCCGGTCCAGCAGCGAGATCGTTTTCGTAGCAGTCTCGCGGACGCCCGCGAAGCCGCCGGCTTCGTCGACGGCGACGGGAACGAAGGCCTCGAGCAGGTCGCCCTCGGTTTTCGTAAGGTCCGAGAGCCGGAGGGCCGGCGTGGGATCGGTCTCGGTGTATCCCCACCGATCGGTCTCGCGGTCGCCGTCGGCCGGTTTGTACCGAGCAGTCGCGTCGATACGAACAGTGTCGGGAGCGACGCAATCGACGGAAGCACGTCCGAGCCGGAGACCCGCCAGTTCGTCGCCGGTCGTTCGAAGCGTCGAGTCCGGCGGGGCTACCGAATCACACGTGCCGATCTCCGAGAGTGAATCGCCGTCCCGATACCGTCCCAACTGCGTTCGGAGGTCGACTGTCAGCCCGCGCCGCTCGCGAGTCAGGCTGATCCGCTCGGCGACGAGGTCGTCGAACTCGGGAGCGTCCGGAACGGCGATCGGATACGACTCGAACGTCGCCTGATTGATCTGGGGGAACACGGTGCGATAGGCAGCGTGCGTTACCTCGTGATAGTACTCGAGCAGCGACGAATTGAGGACGCCCAGCAGCCGGCGGAGATCCGCTTCCGAGCCGTCCGTGCGGATGTTGTACGCCGATTTGATCGTGATCCGATCGTTCGAATCCAGCGCGCCGATCGGCTTCGAGGCCGTCTGCCGGAAGACGAGCTTCGGGCTCCGGTAGTTCCTCAGATCTTTCTCGATCTCGTCGGCCGGAACGTACCGCGTCTCCGTGTCGTCGAATCCGTACGGCACGACGGCCGAACCCGGGACGATCGCTCGCAGTCCACCACGATCGTCCGTCTCGGCGAGGAACTCGGCTCGTTTGCTTATCTCTTCTCCGCGAGAGATATCGACGCGCTCGCCGAGTGACGAAAACCGGTCCAGCTTCCGAAGGACCGAGCGCACGTGACGATCAAGGTGCACCAAGAAGCGACACGCATCCTGTTCTCGAAAGGCTGACTGCGGGATTTCCGCGTAGTCGACCGTCCGAACGGTCGCCTCTCCCTCGAGAGCGGCGCACTTCGTCTTCCCCTCGTCGGCACCGGTCACGACGACCGCCGCACCGTTCTCGACGCCCTCGAACGCGGTGCCGAGGTGAAGCAGGGTCGTGAGACAGGTGGTATCGAGCAGATACCGACGGAGGTGGACGTTCTGCTCCCGCGCGAGTATCGCGTCGGGAACGACGATTCCGATACGGCCCGCGGCGGCGAGGCGGACGAACCGCTCACAAAAGGCGACGTAGAGGTCGAACTGCTGACGCGTCGCGGTGTATCGCTCCTCGAGATACGCCCGCAGGGATCGGTCCATCGATGCGCTGATATCGGCCCGACCCGCGGTCGCCACCCACGGCGGATTGCCGAGCACCGCGTCGAATCCGGCGTCCGGTTGCGGTCGCCCTCGTTCGTCGAGGAACACTTCGGGGAACTCGAGATCCCAGTGGAAGAACCCCCGCTCGTTGCTCATCGACCGTGCGGCCCGAAACCAGTCGGTGGCCCGAAGGTCGGCCCACGCTTCGTCGTCGTCGATCGCGTGCGCCAGTCGCTCTAGAGCGTCGTCCGGGAGTTCGAGGCCGAATCGACTCGCCGTCCGAACGTTCGCCAGTTCGATCCGCCGGCCCAGAGACGGCGACTCGTCGCACCTCGCCGCGATCACTCCCGAACGAGCCGTCGACGCGTCGGAGCCGACCAGTGCATTTCCCACCTCGAGGTGCTGGTCGAGGCCGGTCAGCGGCTGCCCAGTCGCCAGCGTCTCGAGCCACAGCGAGGCCGTCGCGAGTTCGACGGCCAGTTCGTCCCGATCGACGCCGTACAGACAGGATGCGGCGATGTCGTGGCGTACTCGTGGCTCGCCGAGCGCCGTCTCCTCTCCGGTTTCGTGCGCCGCGTCCAGCACCCGCGCGACGAGAAAGTCGAGCGTCCGCGCGAGGAAACGGCCGCTCCCCATCGCCGGATCCAGGATCCGCAGCGCCGTCACCCGCCGGTGGAGCGCGGTCAGGTACTCGCCGGTCCCCGGCTCGAGCCCGTCCGACTCGAGGTCGTCCTCGATGCCGTCGACGAGCGGCCCGACCGTTTCCTCGACGACGTAGTCCACCACGTCTTGGGGCGTGTAGTAGGTCCCCGTCGTCTTTCGCTCGTCGTCGTCGACGACGACGAGTTCGCCCGCCGATCCGATCCGAAACCGGTGATCGAGCAACGTCTCGTAGGCACTTCCGAGCTGGCAGGTCTCGACTGCCGCAAAATCGACCGGTTCGGTCCGTCCGTCGTCGGTCTCGATAGTCGAGAGCCGATGGATGGCTGCGGCGAGATATCGGTCGGCAACCGCGTCGTCAGTGGAGAGATCGTCGTTCGCCGTGTCGAACAACTCGCCGTCGTACGGTGGCACACCGAGCGATTCGTCCCCGTCGTCGAGCAGTCGGAACAGCGCCTCGAGCCGCCGCCATATCGCCGTCGACCGCTCGTCAGCGGCGTCCGCGAACCCCCCGTCGGCCGCATCGCGCTCCCCGCGGCTCTCGATTCGGAGTTCCTCGAGGGAGACGACCGCCTCGGCCGCCGAGACCGCGTTGCCGTCTCCGTCGGCCGCCATCGCGTCGTCACCGGCCCGAACCGTGAGGCCACGGGAGTGGGCGACGAAGGCGACCAGCAGTCGGAGCACGAGAACGGTCGATCGCTCCTCGAGTGCTGCGAGCGAGTCGTCGTCGCTCGGGTCGCCGTCGGCCGCTTCGGCGAAGCCGCGACCGAGCAGTCGCCACGCCGCCAGAACGGGTTCCTCGAGGTCCGCACCGCGATCCATGCTATCAGAACCGTCGAATTGCCGCGGCAAGAAACCACTGGTCGAACGGGGTCGGATCTATCAGAGACGGTCTGTTGAATATAGAGGCTGTCTTCGCACTCAAACGCCGGTAATTCCTCGGGTGTTCAGTGGACGAATAGATCTGTCGGGCGATGGCCGATACACCCGGTTTTGACGACTGGCGTAAACGTTTGGGAGTCCCTGTTATCGACCACAGAGCTATCCGGCTGGAGAGCCAAAATCCCAGAATGGCAGACGATAAGAGCGGTCGAGAGAAGCAAGCACGAGACGCTGAGAGACGCCAGCAAGAACGTGAAATCGCCACTGAACTGGAGCGCGGCGACGAAGCAGAGCCACCGGTGGATGCGGAGGAACTCACCGATTTCGAGGAGAGACTCGAAAAGTTGACATTCCCGGCGACGGGTACCGAGGTCGTCGCGGCAGTCGGCGATCGCGAGATCGAATCGACCGAAGGGAGCTACAGTATCGAGGAATTGGTCCCGGAGACAGACGAGGAAACGTTCGACTCTCCGGCTGCCATCCGGGTGCAGGTACAGCGGCCGACAGTCGCCGCGGCCATGAAACGTGTCGTGGAAGCCAGCGAGACGCTTCGGAATACGGATTTCAGTTGGACACAGCGCAACGCTTACCAGAAGACCTTCCAGGAACTCAAAGCGATCGACGCCGATGACGACGATGAAGGAATCCGAGTCATCAGCGACTGGATCGTCGAGCGAATCCGCGACGAAGAAACGCTCCCGACGTCCCGGGCGGTACGCCGAGAAGCGGCGAAGTTCTGTCGGACGAACGGATACCAAGTCCGAAACGACGAGTGGCTCGGGATATAGACCCACGATCACGGGCGACTGTGGCAACGATTGCTGTCAAGCTCCAAGCGCGACTGATACGCGCCGTGTATTTAGCACGACTCTGTTAACATTCCCGCCAGTTGATGGGTGTGGTCCCGTTAGGTTCGCAGACCTACTGAACGGCTGGTTCATTAGATTGGGCGTGAAACAAACGAAATCGTCGTGCTGAACTCATCCCCCATATTCAGCACGGTGCTTGTATCAACTGCTGAGGATTCCGTCAGAGCTATCGAAATGGGTGCCGTCGATCGGTTACGCCGAAGTCGCTACGTTTTTCGTCACCGCTCGCTCACTCGAGACCGAGATCCGTGCCATCCCTCATCGTCACAGTGCTCGCCGGCAGTCTCTTCGGGCTCGCCCTCGCGGCCCCGCCAGGACCGATGAACGCGATCATCGCCGAGGAGAGCGTCGTCCGCGGCTGGACGGCGGGCTTCCGGGCCGGCCTCGGCGCGATGCTCGCGGACGCGATCTTCTTCGTCCTCACACTGGCGGGCATCGTCGCCGTGATCGACCGCCTCTCCGCCGTTCGACCGGCGCTCTATCTCGCCGGGGGCTGTCTCATGCTGTACTTCGCGGTCGGCGCGTTCGAGGAAGCCAGAACCGCCACGTCGTTTACCGACGGCGGCCGGGACGCGACCACAGGGTTTCGGAAGACGCTCGTCCTCTCGCTGACCAACCCCTATCAGATCGGGTTCTGGCTCACGGTCGGCGTCGGTCTCCTCGAGCCGGGAACGCTCGACGTCCTCGCGCACGCGCCGGCCGTCGGCGAGGCGCTCGCGGGAACGGTCGTCGTCCAGACCGGCTCGCCGGCGCTGCTGGTCGGCTTCTTCGCCGGCATCGCGTGCTGGATCGTCGTCTATCCCGCGGCACTGGCCGCGGCCGGGCGTCGCGTCGACGCCTTTGCACCGGTGGTCGCCGCTCTGAGCGCCGCCGTCCTCGTCGGCTTCGGCCTGCTCTTTCTGGCGATGGGGACGCTTCGGATCGTCTGAGGGGGTCAACACCGAAGCAGTTCGAACGGACTGTCGTTCGAACGCGCGTCCCGGCTCTCGTCGCCGTCGGTGGACTGATTGCCGGTCTCACCGCCGGATCGGTCGCTTCCGGTCTCGCCCACGCCGACGTTCTCGAGCATCGGCAACTGGAAGTCGAACCCCTGGACGAGGTCGAACGATCCGACGGGATCCGAGAGGAGATCGAGGAAGCCGTCACCGACGTACTGGATCCCGGCGACGACCTCGATGATCGAGTTGCCGTTGGTCGAGCCGATGAGTTCGGCACCGATTGACCAGCCGGAACCGGTCAGCATCGCGGCGTGCATCCGAATCCAGATGTTGGTTCAGTTTTCCGCGCCGATGGTGAATTCTGTTCCAGATCCCGTGAAACACGTCGTGACTCGCTGTTCGGGCGCGTCGCTGGCGGCACTCGAGTTGCTTTCGTTCTGTGTCTGCGACCCCGCAGTCGCCGTCGCGACCGGAGCGAGGACGAGAAGAACTGTACAGCAGATCGCGACCGCAACGAGCGTCGGCCGACGGGCGCGTTCCATTACTACCGTCTCGAGACCACACTGCTATGAACGCACTGGCCGTTCGATAGCGGTGATTCGAGCGCCACCTATCGGTCACTCGAGCGTCGACAAGCAGTGAGCGTGCGGCGCGGTCGTTCGAGAAGGGTCTATCGACGCGTCGCCACCGCCCCCGCGTCGATGGGATCGGTAGCTCGTCGACGCCGAACCGCCGACGACTTACTCGCCTAGGGCTGCGATCTCGTCCTCGAGCCACTCGCTGAACCACTTGACGCGTTTCAAGCGCTGGTGGGCGATGCTCTCGGCGGTATCGCTCTGAACGCGCGCGGCGGCGTCGTAGCCGCGCTCGAGGACCCGTTCGACCATCTCCTCGGCGTCCATGTGCGTCCGGGCCTCGTAACCCATGCGCAACAGCATCAGGGCCGTACCGTTGGCACCGATCTTGTCGAGGAGGTCGGCCTCGATGAGACACTGTGTCTCCAGCGCAAGGTCAGTCAGATCGCCCTGATAGGAGTGGTGTTCGACGGCGCGACACACCTGCTGGACGAACGATTCGGGGTACTCCCCGCGGGATTCGAGGTACTCGCGGGCGACGCGCGCGCCGGCCTCGGCGTGGAGTTCCTGATCGGTCTCGAGTTTGGCGACGTCGTGGAAGAGGGCGGCGACGCGGGTCACGTCGACGTCCGCACCTTCTTTTTCGGCGATCTCGGTCGCGAGGTCGACGACGTTGAGGATGTGGTTGTGCCGGTACTCGGCGGAGTGCCAGGGGTACCAGCGCATGCGACCGCCTTCCTCTTCCTTCTCGACGCTGGCCGAGAGGTACTCGAAGACGAACCCTTTCATCGCCTCGAATTCGGCGTCGGACACCCTGGTCTCTTTTATTTCAACGCCCACGATAGATCCCTCCGCAGCAGACGAACGATAGTCATTACCGGAATGTTCGGTCGTTTCGTTCTTTAGCCTTTGGTTCGGCACGGTTTCGCTGAGAGGGGACTGTACTGATATTATGACACTCCGATGACTGACGGCTCGATCGCGCGTTGTGGCGGTATCACCGGAGTCCGCGAACGAGCGATCCGAGCAGTGCACCCGCCGGCGGAATCACGACGCTAACGACGAGTACCTGCCCCATCGCGAGATACGTATCGAGGACGCCAGCCGCCGCGATCCACCCGCCAAAGGTGAGTACGGACAACAGGCCGAATCCGAGACCGGCGAGGACGCCGCGCCGAATCGAGGGCTGTGGCAGCGCCACGACCGCCCCACCGACGACGAACCCTAGCCAGTGGACCCACGCGAACGCGAGTCCAAAGACGACTCCACCAGCGACCAGTAGCCACCGGCGTCGATCGTCAGTTCGAGCCTCGTCGAGCCACGCACCGATCGAACTCATTCGTCACCCTCCGTGAACTGGACGGCAGTGGTATCCGGTGCCGCAAGCGGGATCGGTTTGTACTCCCCGTCAGCCCACTGCCGTAGCTGGTCGGCATAGTGGTCGGAGAACGGCGAGCCATCGTTGCCACCCGGGAACGCGCCCTGGGATGGGCCGCGTGACTTGTCCATCGGACAGATCTGTCGCCAGCTACTCCCGGCTTCGCTCTCCTTCCGGAAATTGTCGAGCGACGCCGCCGAGCCGTCGGTCGCATAGCGCGGATAGTTCAGCCACTCCCGGTCGAAGGGATGGTCGATCGCTGTCGTGTTGTAATCACCGAAGGTCTCCCATCCGTTCTCCTCGAGTTCCCTGGCGGTGCGGTCGAGCGCTTCGGCGATTGCAGCGCTCCGACCGCCGGGGAACCACGGCGAGTCCGGCGGGAGCGTGATGAGGACCCAGTCGTTGCCGTAGTACTCCTCAGGGTCACGTCGACTATCCAGTTCCTCCGCCAGTCGTGACTGGAAGACGACGTCGCGATAGTGAGGGAGAAACCGTGCGAAGACGAGGGCGGCCCGCGAGCTCCGGTCCATCCGATACTCCCACTCCTCGAGATCTGCGAGTAGGTCCGCTGTCGCGCCGTCGACGGCATCCGCTCCTTCCTTTATCATCGTGGGGACGAACATCGCCGCCCGTTCGTCGTGGGTATCGCGCTGGAGGTCGCGCATAAACTCCCGGGTGACCGGTCGATCACTTTCAACGCGATCGTCCAGCCGGTTCCGGAGCCGGATTCCTCGGAAGGGCGTGGAATAGGCTTCCGCGAAGTAGTATGGGTAGTCGGCGTCGTCGACGATGCGCTGATTCGCCGTCCCGATGTAGTCTGGATCGACGATGTGGGGCATCTCCTCGTACGGAACGAACCCGTCCCAGGTGGATTCGCCGTACGGGACAAACCCCGGCCACTCGCCCTCCTGATCGGAGCCGTCGAACACCCGGTTCCCGGGGACGGGTTCGCCGTCCGTCTGCCGGACCGGTACCTTCCCCGTGACGCGATAGAGCGTATTGCCGTCGCGGTCGGCGTACACGAAATTCTGGGTTGGAATATCGAATCGTCGGAGTGCGTCCTGTACGTCGGCAATCCCGCCGCTCCGCCCGAGCTCGAGGACCGCTTCGCTCGTCCGGGTGGCCGTCAACCCGACCCAGGAGACGGCGACCTGACTCCGGAGCTCGTCGCCGTCGCTTTCGGTTCCGAGGACGGGACCGTGGACGGTCTTCCTGACCGTGACCTCGCGGTCTCGCCCGTCAGCGACCTCGATCGTACGTTGCTCCTCGTCGAACTCCTGGAACTCCTCCCCGTAGCGGTAGCGGCCGTCCTGCGTCTCGTACTCGTAGAAGTCGATGGTATCGGCACCGGCGTTGGTGAGTCCCCACGCGCCCGACTCGTTCTCGCCGATGACGACGAAGGGGATGCCGGGGAATGTAACCCCTCTGGTGTGCGTTTCGGGGCCCTCGAGATGCATCTCGTACCAGACCGGCGGCGCCATCAGCGTCAGATGCGGGTCGTTCGCCACGATCGGCGAGCCCGAACGCGTGTGATCGCCCGAGACGACCCACGAGTTCGATCCGACGTCGGGCGGGGACTCGAACGTCGAAACCCATCGTGTCAGCTCGGGGTCGAACCGTCGCTGGCCGATCGATGCGTCCGGCCCACCGTTCTCGGATGAGTCATCGTTGTGGTCGAGAATAGTCGCGTCGTGGTCGAGTCGGTCAGGAAAAAGCGTCTCGGCGGTATCCGTCCCCATCTCGGCCGCGACCGTCTCCTTGCGCAGGGTTCGGAAGCTGCCGGTCAGTCCCCAGGCGATCTGTATCGATGCGAGTAACGTGTCGACCGGTTGCCAGGGTTCGGGCTCGTACTCCAGAAGGTCGAACTCCTGTGGAAGCGGCCGATCGAGGTGTCGGTTGATGCCCGCAGCGAACGCCGCTGTGAGTTGGCCGGATTCGGAGTCCCGGACGAGATTCCAGCTGGCAGCCGCCGCGCCGGCAAAATCCATCTTCACGTGGAACCGATCGGAGGGAAGCGCACGGTCACCGACGATGGCCGAGAGCTGACCGCGCATCTGCCGGCGCTGGAGATCCATCTGGAACAGTCGGTCGGCCCCCTGAGCGTAGCCGGCAGCGAAGTAGAGCGCTTCTTCCGAGTCGGCCTCGACGTGTGGGACGCCGTCGTCGTCGTAGCTGAGTGTCGCCGATCCGTACGGGCTCTCCACCTGCTCCGGGAGGTCGTCGGCGACGGTATCCCAGACCGTACCACTAAACGGCGCGAAGCGATCGAGATAGCCTCGCAGTGGTGTGGCGGTTGCACCCACCATACCGCCACCGAGAATGGCAGCGAGAACGCCGCGTCGTGTCCGTTCTCGAGCGGTAAACTGTTCCCCGATTGTTCGTTTATCATCTCTATCCATGCCACGTGGTTACGTTGTCCGGGCAAAGAAGTTGTGGTTTGACAACAACACACACGGAGGGAATCTGACCGACGAGACGGCGGTCGGTACTGACTCCGACCACTCTCGACGGGGAGCATCAACGACATCAAATAACACAACCATTTTCCGTTAAAGTCAAACAGTCGGCTCGGGTACGTGCCCGTATGAGCAGCGAACAGGAAGCGGAATCCATCCGATGTCTCGTCGCCAAAGTCGGCCTCGACGGTCACGACCGGGGTGCCCACGTCATCGCGCGTGCGTTCCGCGACGCCGGCTTCGAAGTCATCTACTCCGGGCTTCACAAATCGCCGGACGAGATCGTCCAGGCCGCCGTTCAGGAGGACGTCGACGTCCTCGGTATCTCCATTCTCTCGGGCGCTCACGACACCCTCGTCCCGAAGATCATGGACGGGCTCGAGGAGTACGGCGCGAAAGAGGACACGCTCGTCCTCGCCGGCGGCGTCATCCCCGACGAGGACCGCGAGGGACTCAAAGACGAGGGCGTCGCGGCGATCTTCGGCCCCGGGACGTCGATCGAAGAGACCATCGACTTCGTCCGCGAGAACGTGCCCCAGCGATGAGCATGGACGCCGCCGACGAATCGCTGCTCGAGGAGCTGCTGGCGGGGGAACACCGCGCGCTCGCCCGGGTCATCTCGAAGATCGAGAACCGGTCGCCGGGCTACCGCGATCTCGTGTCGGAGCTCTACGCGCACACGGGCAACGCCGACGTGATCGGTATCACCGGTTCGCCGGGTGCGGGGAAGTCGACGCTGGTCGACAAGCTCGCGGAGACCTACCGAGATCGCGGGGAGACGGTGGGCGTCATCGCGATCGACCCCTCGTCGCCGTTTACCGGCGGAGCCGTCCTCGGCGATCGAATTCGAATGGCCTCCACCGTCGGCGACATGGACGTCTTCGTCCGCTCGATGAGCGCCCGCGGCACGCTCGGCGGGCTCTCGACGGCGACCGCGGACGCGGTCAAGGCCATGGACGCCTTCGGGAAAGACAAGATCATCATCGAGACCGTCGGTGCCGGGCAAAACGAGATCGACATCGTTCGGACGGCGGACAGCGTCGCCGTCCTCGTCCCGCCGGGTTCGGGCGACGACATCCAGACGCTGAAAGCCGGTATCCTCGAGATCGCCGATATCTTCGTCGTCAACAAGGCCGACCGCGACGGCGCAGACCGGACCGTCCAGGAACTCCGTGACATGGTCCAGCTCGGCAACGAGAGCGGCCCCGCCGGTGGCGGCGGACACCACAGTCAGGAGGTCATCGACGCCCACGACGACTGGGACGGCGAGCCGGACGACGACGGCGCGGCCGACGAGGGCTGGACGCCGCCGATCGTCGAGACCGTCGCCATCCACGGCACCGGCGTCGACGAGTTCATCGACGAACTCGCGGCGCATCGGGACTACCTCGTCGACTCCGGCGAACACGCCGAGCAGGTACGCACGCGCTACGCCGAGGAGATCCGCACGCTGCTTCGCGAGGACCTCCACGCCGTGCTCGAGGACGAACTCGCCGCCGCCGGCGGGATCGACGACCTCGCCGAGGCCGTCCGACAGGGCGAGACCGACCCATACTCGATTGCCAGCGACGTGCTCGAGCCCGTCGAAGCATGTCTGGAGGACCTCGAGACCGACGCGGACGCGAGTCCCCGTCGGGAGTAATCACCGCCCCGCCGTTCGCAGCACGTTTTGAACCCGAACCCGAGGTCTAAGACCGTTGCCGTCCAACGTCCCCGTATGAAAGTCCGAACAGTCCTCGGTGCAGCGCTCGGAACCGTCGGCGGGGCCATCGTCGGCAACCGCCTCCTGAAACGGCGCGCCGGCGGCCTCGAGAACCCCCTCCCCGGAATCGAACGAACCTATCGCTGGCGGGGGATCGAGACGAATTACACCGTCGCCGGCGATCCGAACGATCCCGACATGCTCCTGCTCCACGGGATTTACGCGGGTGCGAGCAGCAACGAGTTCGCGCCGATCGTGGAGCAACTGGCAGAGGACTACCACGTCTACGCGGTCGACCTCCCGGGTTTCGCCCGCTCGGAGCGGCCGCCGCTTGTATACTCGGCTTCCCTCTATTCCGAGTTCATTCGCGATTTCACCGGCGAGATCACCGACGAGCCGATCATCGTGGCGTCCTCGCTGACCGGTTCGTTCGCGGTCGACGCCGCCGACGAGACCGACGTGGAGCGGTTGGTGTTGATCTGCCCGACCGAGGAGACGAGCGACGCGCGGCCGTGGGTCCGCACCCTCCTGCGGACGCCGATCGTCGGGACCACGCTGTACAATCTGCTCGCGAGCAAGCCGTCGATCCGGTACTTCTACGACCGCGACGGCTACTACGACTCCGATCGTATCGATTCCGACGAGGTTCAGTACGCCTGGGACAGCGCCCACCAGCCCGGGTCGCGCTACGCCCCCGCCTCGTTCGCTGCGGGCACGCTCGATCCCGAGTTCGACCTCGCGACGGAACTGGCGGGCCTCGAGACGCCGACCACGCTCGTCTGGGGTCGCGACGCCGACCTCGTCCCACTCCGGGAGGGTCGTGACCTCGCGGAGGCGGCGGACCTCGATCTGGTCGTCATCGACTACGCGACCCAGTTGCCCCACGCCGAACACCCCGCCAAGTTCGTCGAGTACCTGAGCGCGGAGCTCCCACGGGCCGATACCGGCGACTGAGTCAGTTCTCGATGTGCTCGAGCACCTGCGGCGACACCGCCTGTGGCTCGCGTTCGTCGCCCATGCCGGTCGTAACGACGAGTCGCATCCCGCGGCGGACGCTCATGTCGATCTCGTGGACCTGCTCCTCGGGCAGCAAGACGAGCCGACCGGCGGTCGGATTCGGGCTGTTCGGCAGGAAGACGTTGTAGACGTCCTGCCCGGCCACCTTCTCGACCGGCCGCGGGCTCTCGCCGGTGACGAGGCCGATCATGTAGACGCCCTCGCGGGGGTACTCGACCAGCACGACGCTCTCGTAGCCCGTCTTGCGTTCGACCAGCGAGTCCGCGACCTGTCGGACGCTGCCGTAGATCGTACTGACCAGCGGCACGACGTTGACGAGCCGCCCGATGTTACCGAACAGGTGGCGACCGACGCTCTGCTGGGCGAGAAAGCCGAGCACGACGACCGCCGCGACGATCAGGACGACGGCCAGCAGTTGTGCGACGATTTCGACGTTTCGCGTGTACTGTGCGAGCCCTGCGGCGCGCACGACCGGCGTGACGAACTGCAGGGACCAGTTGACGAGGAAGCGGAGAATGTACAGCGTGACGGCAAGCGGCGCGATCAGGATCAGCCCCGCGACGAAACTACTCCTGATGCGAGACGAGAGAGTCATATCTCGTTGTACTCTCGGAGGTAAAAATACTCACTGCCGATCCGGCGGCCGAACGCGACCGGCTCAGACTGGCCGGAAGCCGATCACGCGCTCGCCGGTCGTCTCCGAAACCGAAATCTCGAGTTCGACCTCGAGCCCGGTCTCGACGGCCGCGGGATCGACGCCGACGACCTGTCCCGTGATACGCACGGGGCCGAAGTCGGCGATGGCCGTCGCGTACGGGGCGTCCTCTTCGAAGGCCGGGGTCGGGACGTGCGTGACGGTGAACGTCTGGATCTCGCCGGCCTCGGGGAGGGCGAGATCCTCGAGGTCGGTCGAACCGCAGTCGGGGCAGACCCGGCGGGGCGGCAGGGAGCCGTGGCCGTTGTCGCACTCGAGGTAGTAGGCCGCGCCCTCCTCGGCGTCGGCGAGCCACCCGTCGAAGCCGGCGTCCTCGACGTCGTTCGCGTCGCTCATCACTCCATCACCTCTAGAACGTGAACCGTCGCACTGGCGACCGTGCCACCCGCGTTGTGGGCGACGCCGGTCGTCGCGTCCGCGACGTGATCGCTGTTTGGATGCTCGCCGGCCAGTAGATCGGTGACTTCGGCGATCTGGGACGCGCCGGTCGCGCCGACCGGGTGGCCCTTCGCTTTCAGGCCGCCCGAGAGGTTAATCGGCGTCTCGCCGTCCGCGGTGGTACGTCCGTCGCGGGCCGCCGAGATTCCCTCGCCGATCGACTCGAGATCGAGCGCCTCGAGCGCGAGCACTTCGGCGATGGTAAAGCAGTCGTGGACCTCCGCGAGGTCGACGTCGCTCGCGTCGACGCCGGCGTCTGCGTAGGCCTCCTCGCCGGCCTCGCGGGCCGCGGGCGAGCGCGCGAGGTGCTCGCGGTCGTGCAGCGCCATCCGGTCGCCGCCCTGCCCGGTGCCGGTGATCGCGACCGGCGCGTCGAGGTCGTGTTCCGCGGCGTACTCCTCGCTCGTGAGGACGAGCGCCGACGCGCCGTCGGAGATCGGACAGGCGTCGTAGAGGCCGAGCGGTTCGGAGACCGGCGGGGCCTCGAGCACGTCGGAGACCTCGATCGCGCTCTGGTACTGGGCCTTGTCGTTGGTCAGGGCGTTCGCGTGGTTCTTGACGGCGATGTGGGCCAGGTCCTCGCGCTCGCCGCCGAACTCGTCGAAGTAGGCCTGGGCCATTAGCGCGTACGCGCCGGGGAAGGTCACGCCGGCGCGAACCTCCCAGAGGTCGTCGGCGGCGATCGCGAGCGCTTCGGTCGCGCCCGCGGTGCCGAGGTTGGTCATCCGCTCTGCCCCGCCGACGAGGAGCACGTCGTTCTCGCCGGTTCGGATCCGTTTGACCGCCTCGCGGACTGCGGTGCCGCTCGAGGCGCAGGCGGACTCGTAGCGGGTGGCGGGGGCCTGAACGCCCGCGGCTTCGGCCATCAGGGGACCCTGATGGCCCTGATGCTCGGCGAGTTCGCCCATGAAGTTGCCGTAGAGGAGGGCTTCGACGTCGTCTCGGGGGACGCCGCTGTCCTCGAAGGCGGCGATGCTCGCTTCGGCAAAGAGATCACGGCCGGTCCGTTCGGGACTGTTCCCGAACGGCGTCAGCCCTGTGCCCGCAACACGTACGTTACTCATATACACGGATGTAGTGGACGGATCCGTTAATACTCCGCGGTTACGGATGTGCATCCACCTGCAGTGATAGCTCTCGCTTGGCGATACGTTCGAACTGAATACAACTGCAGCGCGTCTCGAACGCATCCTGTTTCCGCGGTCTTATGTAATCTCACGCCACATATGCGGCCATGACAGCCGTTCCGTTCGATCTGGAACTCCTCACGGAACTGACGGAGACGAGTGGTGTTCCCGGCTACGAGGACCGCGTCCGCGACCTCGTGGTCCGGGAACTCGAGGACTGCGTCGACCGCGTTCGCACCGACGCGATGGGCAACGTCGTGGGGACGCTCGAGGGCGAAAGCGACTATTCGGTCGCGGTCGCGGCCCACATGGACGAAATCGGCTTCATGGTCAGACACGTCCGCGGCGACGAGGACGGCTTCGGCTTCGTCGAACTCGACGCGCTCGGCGGCTGGGACGCCCGCGTTCTCAAAGCCCAGCGCGTGACGATCCACGCCGAGGACGAGGATCTCCCGGCCGTCATCGGCTCGCCGCCGCCCCACACGATGGACGACGACGAGCGCGAGAAGAAACCGAAGGTCGAAGACGTAATCGTCGATCCCGGACTTCCGTACGAGGACCTGAACGAGCGCGTCTCGCCCGGCGACCTCGTCACGATGGCCCAGACCACCGAGCGCGTCGGCGAGACGATTACCGGCAAGGCGCTGGACGACCGGGTCTGCCTCTTCGCCATGCTCGAGGCGGCCCGTCGACTCACCGAGCCCGACGTGACGATTCACTTCTGTGCGACCGTCCAGGAGGAGGTCGGCCTCCGGGGTGCCCGCACCCTCGGCGTCGATATCGATCCCGACCTCGCGCTCGCGCTGGACGTCACCGTCGCCAACGACATCCCCGGCTTCGACGCCGGCGAGCGCGTCACCGAACTCGGCGACGGCACCGCAATCAAGCTCAAGGACTCGAGCGTCATCACGAACCCCAAGCTCCACGGCCGGCTCCAGTCGCTCGCCGAGGACAGGGAGATCGACTACCAGCTCGAGATCCTCCCGTCGGGCGGCACCGACACCGCGGGCTTCCAGCAGGCCGCCGGCGCGAAACCCGTCGGCGCGATCTCGGTCCCGACGCGGTATCTCCACACCGTGACAGAGGCCGCCCACGTCGACGACGTTTCGGCGACGATCGACCTGCTCGAGGCATTCCTCGAGACCGAGAACGGGGAGTACGACTACACGCTTTGAGCCGACCGCTGAAACCGCCGAGACTCGCCGTTTTTGGTCTCGTTCGGGAGTGAGGAACGGGTCCGGAAATCGATTCGAGGATCAGAACGCGAGCGCGTCCACGAGGATCGCGACGAGCACCGCGCCGAGGAAGGCGTTCGAGGCGTGGAACGAGCGGAACGCGGCCGCTTCGGTCTGCTCGAAGTGGAGCCGGACGGCGGCCCAGAGGAAGATCCCGCCGAAGAGGACGACGGTGCCGGCGTACAGTGCGCCGAGGTCGGTGATCCAGGCCAGCGCGATCGTGCTCACGAGCGTCGCGGCGATGTAGTAGATGATGTGTTTTCGGGTGACGGTCTCGCCGCGGACGACCGGCATCATGGGGAAGCCGCCGCGGGCGTAGTCGTCCTTGTAGGCCAGCGCGAGGTTGTAGAAGTGCGCCGGCGTCCACAGGAAGATCACGCCCGCGAGCGCGAGGCCGGGCCAGCCGATCTCGTTCGTGACCGCGGCCCAGCCGATCAGGGCCGGCAGCGCGCCCGCCGCGCCGCCGATGACCGTGTTCTGGACCGTATTCGGTTTGAGCAACAGCGTATACACGACGCTGTAGAACATGATCGCGGCCAATCCGAGCGCCGCCGCGAGCCGGTTGATCGTCAGGAAGGCGGCGAGCGAGAGCACGGTCAGCCCGAGGCCGAAGGCGAGCGCGTTCCGGACCGGGATCAGATCGACCGCGAGCGGCCGATCGGCGGTGCGGGACATCTTCTGGTCGACGTCACGCTCGAGAACGTGGTTGAACGTTCCGCTCGCGCCGATCGCGAGGACGCCGCCGCCGAGCGTCGCGACGATGGTGTAGATCTCGAGGCCGGGACCGGCGGCGAGCGCCATGCCGGCTGCGGCGACCAGACAGAGCAGCCACATCAGCCGCGGCTTCATCATCTTGAAGTAGGCGAACGCGGTCAACCTGGCCCGAGCCAGTCGGCTCGAGGGGAGCGTGCGGCCACTCGCGGCCGGTGCGCCATCGTCGAGTTCCTCGAGCGGTTCCGGCGAGTCGATGGCGTCGTCGTCGCTGCCGGTCGCGAGCTCCAAGTCCCAGGCGAGCGCGAGGACGATGCCCGTGAAGATCACGAGCCCGAGCGCGAGGTGGAGTCCGGGGAGGATCGCGGCGGGACCGATCGTGGCGGTGACGGCTCCGACGCCGACCTGGACGACGTAGAGGGCGGCGGCTGCCGCGAGCGCCGCCCTGACGCGCCTCGAGGCGTCGCCGAAGATCGCAGCAGCGGCCGTCGCGGCGACGAGCAGTCCGACGACGACGGCGGTGAGCCGGTGGGCCCACGCGATCGCGAGTTCGGTCTGGTTCAGCGGATCGACCGGGGCGTGGCAGGTGGGCCACGTCGAACACGACGCGGCGGCGTTCGTCAGCGAGGTCGTCGCGCCGACGATCAGTAGTAGATAGACGCCCAGCGCGGTCGCTGCGAGCAGTGCGGAGAACCGTCGGCGGGTGCCGATCGGGCGGGGAAAGGACTCAGTTGCCACGGCTATTCTCGTCTCTAGCGTTCGACTCCGCGTATTTATGGCTCCCGCTTCTTCCCGTGATCTCGGACTGTGACCCTGCGACGGCAGACGAGTCGGGGGAAGCGATGACCGGTGCTGGCCGGCCCCAGTGTCGGTACTATCACAGCGCTCGAGCGGCGACCAAAGAACAATCGGACTGCTCGTCGTAGCCGACGACGTGCCCGGCGACTCACACGGTCGCGGCCGCGCACCTTCCGCCGATGAGCACTCGGTAGCGAACGCGTCCAGGGCCGGGGCCGAATCCGCGTTCGATGTCAGTGCAGACGATTCCCCCAATCGCTGTCCGTACTGTGATCGGCCCTTCCGACGGGCCCGGTCCGAGACCCTTCACCGCGGCCTCGAGCATTCGGAGCGCCTCTCCGACCGCGAGCGCGCCGCATTCGACCGCGCCGTCCGCGAGGAGGACGGAGAGATTCGCCGATTTCGGCTGTACGCGCTCGGCGTCCTCGTTTTGCTGTACTTCGGACTGTTGATCCTCGCCGCGTTCGTCGTGTGACCGTCACGAACCGACCATCACATTCCCATGTCCGCCGCGGCCTCCGGCACTGGCAAGTCGTGGGGCGAGACGCCCAACAGCTCACCGACGTGGTCGAGGGCCATATCGAACCCGTAGTAGCGCTCGAGTTCGTCGCCGTCCGCGGACGGCCGCACCTTCAGCATGGCGTATCCCTCGATGTTCTGTGCGATCGCGGCCGTCTTTCCCGCACCGTCGTGTTCGAACGCGAGGACGCGCTCCGACTCGGTTTCGTCGTAGGTCGCTCTGATGCCGTTCTCCTCTGCGGTCCGGTCGTCTGTCATGGTCGGTACTCGCGGGCCGACCACCGGGAAGCTGTCGGTTCCGGACCGGGATCGCCGGTACCGCCGCAGTCGGCTTCGGAAGCGGCCGCTGGGGCGGCGAACATCGACACCGATTTTTCGGTCGCCTGCGAGGTTCGCCCGTGAGCCGTTCGGACCTCGTTCGAGCCCGCCAGCCGCTCGCGACGTTTCGACTCACGCGAGCGGTCGCCGCCCAGTGGCTCGTCGTCGCCGCCGTCGGCTTCTTCGGCTTCGCCTACTGCTTCGGCCACATCGTCGCGTGGATTCGCGGCGTTTCCCTCGAGCCGATCGTGATCGCTGCCTCGTCGCCGCCCACCATCTTCGTCTGGCTGCTCGTCTCGCTGGGCCTGCTCGCCTGCGTGGTCGTCCCCCACGAACTCATCCACGGCGTAGTCATGGCGCGTTACGGCGGCTCCCCGTCGTACGGCGTGGGCGTCTCGCACTTCGTCGTTCCGTATGCGTACGCGGAAACCAGCGGAACGGAGTACACGCGAAATCAACTTCTCGTCGCCCTGCTCGCGCCGTTCGTCGGAATCACGGCGATCGGGCTCGTCGCGATGGCCGTCTTCCCGTCGCCGCTGCTCGTCGTGCCGCTGGCGGCGAACGCGGCCGGCTCGATCGGCGACCTCTGGATGGCAGCCGTCCTCTGTCAGTATCCCGCGGACGTCCGGATCGGCGGACTACCCGGAGACGCCGGACAGGGGTTCGGAATCTACGGCGTGAACGACGACACCGGCGGCCGACTGCCGGGCGCGGCGCTCCTCTCGCGGTTCGTGACCGGCAGCGTCGGTACCCTCGTTTCGGTCGCGGCGTACGCCCTCTTCGCCGTCATGATCTCGCTCGCGTTCGGCTCCGGCGACGTCGTTCTCGGCGATCCGGACGCCGGCTGGCTGCTCGTCCGACACGACCGTCGACCGGACGGCAGTGCCCTCCTCGAGATCGGTGACGGCCCGCTGCTCGCGCTCGCAGCGGTCGGCGGGCTCGCGTGGACGCTCGTCGCGACCGTTCGCCGGCGACTCGAGCGCGAGTAATTCTGCCGGCCGAGCGTCGGAAACCGTAACGCTCGAGCGGGTGCCCTTCCCATCACGGCCCATGAGCAAGTGGCTCCGGAGCGGCCGCCGTCGGGACTGCTGTTTCCTGCTCGCCGCCGCCGAGGACGGCGAACTGCGCGGCCAGCGGCTGAAATCGCGCCTCGAGGCCCACTACGACGAGCGGCTCGAGCCCAAGTCGTTCTACGGCTCGCTGTCGGCGCTGGTCGACGCGGGCTTCGTCGAGAAGCGGACCGAGGGACTGTACGACGTCTACGCGCTGACCGACGCCGGCAGGCGGCGAGTCCGCGAGCACTACCAGTGGGTTCGAGAGTGTCTCGAGGAGTAGCGAGAGTGCGGGGTATGAGACGGCGAGCGACGGTCCGGCGCTATTCGTCGAGCAGTTGGTCGCCGATCGTGTTCCGCAGCACTTCGCTGGTGCCCTCGTAGATCTCGTTGAGTTTGGCGTCGCGGTAGAACCGCTGGGCGGCGAAGTCCTTGGTGTAGCCGTAGCCGCCGTGGATCTGAATGCCCTCGTTGGCGACCTCACGGCTCACCTCGGAGGCGTAGAGCTTGGCCTGCGAGGCGTCCTTGATGTAATTCTCGCCGCGGATCTTCTTGTCGGCGGCCTTGTGCATGAGCATCTTGGCGGCCTGAATCTTGGTGTCCATATCCGCCAGCTTGTGCTTGATCGACTGGAATTCGCCGATGGGCTGGCCGAACTGCTCGCGCTCGTTGGCGTAGTCGCGGGCCTCCTCGAAGGCCGCGCGGGCGATGCCGACCCCGCGGGCGGCGATCGTGATGCGGCCGCCGTTCAGGGTCTTCAGCGCGTGGACGAACCCGTCTCCTTCCTCGCCGAGCCGGCGCGATTCCGGGATCCGGAGGTCGTCGAAGCGGAGTTCGGCGGTCGGACAGCCCTTGTCGCCGAGTTTGTCCTCCGTGCCCTCGACGATGAAGCCGTCGTCCTCCTCGGGCCGGACGACGAAGGAGGTGATGCCCTTGTTGCCCGCGTCGGGGTCGGTCTTCGCAAACAGTGTGACCGTGTCGGCCACCGAGCCGTTCGAAATCCAGAGCTTGCCGCCGTTGATGACGTACTCGTCGCCGTCCCGTTCGGCGACCGTATCCATCGCCGGTACGTCGCTGCCCGCGCCCGCCTCCGAGAGCGCGAACGCACCGACGTCCTCACCGGCGGCCAGCGGCGTCAGGAACTCTTCCTTCTGGGACTCGTCGCCGAACTCGTAGAGCATGTTCCCCGCCAGCGAGGTGTGGGCGGCGACGATCGTCCCCAGCCCGCCCGAGCCCCGAGAGATCTCCTCGAGGCCGATCGCGTAGGAGTGGTAGTCCAGCCCGGCTCCGCCGTACTCCTCGGGGAAGGGCATGCCCATCAGCCCCAGCTCGGCCATCTCGTCGACGAGGTCCTGCGGGAACTCGTCGTCGTGGTCGATCTCGTCGGCGACGGGGACGACCTCCTCGTCGACGAACTCCGACACCATGTCTCGAATCTGTTGCTGCTCGGCCGAGAGTGCAAAGTCCATACCCTGAGATTCGGTACCTCGTCCCTTTATTGTTCTCTCTTCGGTCGAGCGTTCCTCGAGACGAGGTCGACGACCCCTTCTCTCCTCTCCTCTCTTCGCACCCATAGCTCTACAATCCCGTACCCCCCAACGGGCCTCTATGTCGGAGGACATCGACCTGGGTGGGCGCGACGAGCCGTCGCGGGGCGCGGACGATCACGCCGAACTGCTATCCGAACTCGACTCGCACGACCTCGCGGTCGCGACCGATCTGGACGCCGAGATCGACGCCGACCGGTTCGAGTACGACCCCGACGCGGATCCGGACACGGTGTTCCCCCAGTCGGTCGCCAGCGGCGGGCCGACCCCTACCGGCGTGATACTCTGGACGCGAATCGCACCCGCCGCCTTCGACGCGGACGAGCCACTGGCCGTTCGCGTCGCTCGAGACCCCGATTTCGACGGTGTCGTCTACGAGGGCGTGGTCACCGACGCCGAGCGGATCCGGGCTCACGACTACACGGTCAAAGTCGATCTCGACGGCCACCTCGAGTCGGATCACGAGTACCACTATCGGTTCTACTACCGCGGTACGGCCTCCAGGGTCGGACGGTGCCGGACGCTGCCCGACCCCGACGCATCCCTCGAGTCCGTTCGGTTCGCGGTGCTCGCCTGTCAGAACTATCTCAACGGCTACTATCCGGCGTATCACTACGTCGCCCGCGAGGACGTCGACTTCATGGTACACGTCGGCGACTTCATCTACGAGTCCGAGGACGGCCACTTCAAGGGCTTCGGATCGTACGACTACCCCGGGCGCGAGAAGGAGTTGCCGAGCGGAAACGGCCGCGTCTGGAACCTCGAAGACTACCGGTACCTGTACCGGACGTATCGAAGCGACCGCTTCCTGCAGGAGGCGCTGGAAGCGCACACGCTGATCGCCGGCTGGGACGACCACGAGATGGTCAACGACCTGTACTGGGACAAGCGAACTGACGCCCCCGCGGGCGACCACCCCCGGGGCAACGATCCGGCGTTCATGACCGACCTCGTCGCCGACGCGATGCACGCGTGGTGGGAGTACATGCCCGCTCGCGTCCACTACGATCCCGGCGGGGACACCCTCCAGGACCGGTTCCAGCTCTGGCGCGAGTTCGAATTCGGGAACCTCGTGACGCTCGCGATGACCGACGAACGACTGTTTCGCGACCCTCCTCGCGAAGCGATTCCGACGCCGGACAACGTCGGCCCGCACCGCGAACCGCCCGGCCGGACGATGCTCGGCGAGGAGCAGCGCGAGTGGCTCGTCGACACTATCACCGGCTCGGACGCGACGTGGACGGTGTGGGCCGACGAGGTCTTGACCGTCCCGCTCCGGATCGGCTCCGGTCCGCTCTCGCTGTACCCCGTGCAGGGCGGCTGGGACGGCTACACGAGAGAACGAATGCAGATCACCGAGCGGATCGCGGCGGCCGACGTCGATAACTTCGTCACGCTGACGGGCGACATGCACTGCTACGTGGCCGCCTACTCGCAGACCTCCTATCCCGGGCGGATCACGGGCGGCGAGGGCGTCGCACAGGGCGAGCGGATCGGCGTCGAATTCATGACGCCCGCCGTGACCTCGCTCAACGTGGCTGAGGCCCTGCACCTGACCCGCGGCCGCCGGCGTCGGCTCACCGAGCCGCTACTGTCGTGGCTGATACCCGCGATGAATCCGCACATCGAGTTCTTCGACAGCCACCACTGGGGGTACTCGGTGGTCGAATTCACGCGCGAGGCGTGTACGTACGTCGGTTACGCCGTCGACAAGACGACGAACAGCCCCGACGCCGACCGGGCGGTCGTAGCCGCCTATCGCGTCCCTGAGGGCGAAGTCGCCCTCGAGGACGTGACAGAACGGTATCGAACGCGGTGAACTGACGGGGGTAGACCGCGTCGCCTCGCCGAAACCGACGTCGGGTTCACTCAGCGAGAACCGACCGACTGGAGCGCGTCCTCGATAGCGTCTTCACCGGACAGGATCTCGAACGTCTCGCCGTAGACCGGCTCGAAGTCGATCGCCGCCACGAGCGTCCGGGCCACGTCTTCGCGGGGGATGTCGCCGTCCCCCGACTCGAGGGCATCGTTCGCCCGGATCTCACCGGTCCCCGGTTCGTTCGTTAGTTCACCCGGTCGAACGATCGTCTCCGTCAGCCCGCTGCTGCGGAGGTACTCGTCGGCCTCGGCCTTGGCGATCAGGTAGTCTCGGAGCGGTTCGGGGCCGGATTCTGGGTCGTCGGCACCCATAGAACTGAGCATGACGAACCGGTCGACGCCCGCCTCGACCGCCGCATCGATCAGGTCGATCGCTCCGTCGCGATCGACGCCGTACACGTCGTCGCCGCCGGAGCCGGCCGCGAAGACGACCGCGTCACACCCCTCGACCGCGTGGGTCACGTCTTCGGTGAGGTCCGCAACGACGGGTTCTCCGCCCAGTGACTCCATCTCGTCGACCTGCGACTCGTCGCGGACCATCGATCGAGCGGTCCCTTCGCCGTCCCCGAGCAAGTCCGTAACGTGCTTGCCGACCCCGCCGTGTGCGCCGGCGATGAGTACGCGATTCACATCACGGAGTTTGCCGTTCGACGTGATACGGATTTCGTCGGAGTACGCCGGGCCGTCGATACGCAGTGATATTAGTCACCTGATGCGTCTCTCTCGTGGGTCGGAAGATCACGCCGCGACCGCGGCGTTTTTCCCGGATGGTCACCAAACTAACTCGAGTAGATGACCACGGGCCAGCCCGAACCCCCCACCGACGCCGACCTCGAGTGGTGTTACGACGCGGTTCACGGCGTTTCGCGGACCTTTTCGATCACGATCGATCGGCTCGAAGAGCCGATGGCGAGACACATCTGTCTCGGCTACCTTCTTTGTCGAATAGCTGATACGATCGAGGACGCGGGACACATCCCGCCGGAGACCCAGACCGAACTGCTCGAGGAATACGATCGGTTACTCGATCCGGACACCTCGGGCTCGGTCGCGGCGTTCATGGACGACGTCGAGCCCTGGATCCCCGAGGATCGGAACGAGGACTGGGAGGTCGTCGCCGAGACGCCTCGCGTCCTGTCCACGTTCGAGTCGCTCGACGAGGAACCCCGCGAGATCATGCGCGAACCCGTCCGCGAACTCGTCGGCGGGATGGCGATGTTCACCAGCCGGTACGCCACCGAGGGCGGACTGCGCCTCCAGACCATCGAGGAACTCGAGGAATACTGCTGGTACGCCGCCGGTACCGTCGGCACGCTGATCACCGGGCTGGTCGCTCGCGGCACCTCCCAGGAGCGAGCCGACGAGATGCGGGAGAACGCTCGGTCGTTCGCCCTGCTCCTCCAGCTGGTCAACATCGCGAAGGACGTCGAGGACGACTATCACGAGGAGAACAACGTCTACCTCCCCGCCGAGTGGCTCGCGGCGGAGGACGTCGACGTCGAGTCCGTCACCGACGAGGCCCACCACGGCGGCGTCACCAACGTCATCAGGCGGGTCACCGGCCGGGCCGAACGCTATCTCGACGACGCACAGCGGTACCTCGAGATCGTGCCCGAACACCACGGCAACCGGCTCTCGGCGTGGGCGATCCCCTACCTGCTCGCGGTCGGCACCCTCCGAGAACTACGCGAGCGCCCCGAGGACGTCGTCCGTGAGGGCGACGTGAAAGTCTCCCGCGCGGAGGTATACGCCCTCCTCCAGCAGTTCGAGGACGACGTCCCCCGCTCGCGGCTCGACGAACTCCGGCGGGAGATGTCGAATCGGCCGCTCCACCAGTGACGGTCGCGGGTTTCGACCGCAGACGACCGCGTTCGAACGACCGGAACGCTGAATTACGGCCGGCCCCAAGCGTCTGCTAACC
This sequence comes from Natrinema sp. 1APR25-10V2, assembly GCF_031626495.1. Taxonomy (NCBI): domain Archaea; kingdom Methanobacteriati; phylum Methanobacteriota; class Halobacteria; order Halobacteriales; family Natrialbaceae; genus Natrinema; species Natrinema sp. 1APR25-10V2. Next base: position 143,399 of record NZ_JAMQOJ010000008.1, on the reverse strand, counting down.
GATGAGCGACGCGACCACGGGCGAGAATCCAGTCATCCTCTTCGACGGCGTCTGTAACCTCTGTAACGGGTTCGTCCAGTTTCTCCTCCCGCGGGATACGGACGGTATCTTTCGCTTCGCCTCGCTCCAGTCGGACGTCGGCAAAGCGTTGTTGGCTGAACACGGACTCCCGACCGACGAACTCGAGTCGGTCGTCCTGATCGAGGGCGACGACTGCTACGTGAAATCGAGCGCGGTCATCCGGATCGCTCAGTTGCTCGGCGGCGTCTACGGCCTGCTCGGCCCGTTTCGATTCCTGCCGCGGGCGATCCGAGACCGCGCGTACGACTTCGTCGCCGCCCGGCGCTACCGCTGGTTCGGCAAGAAAGACCAGTGTGCGATGCCGCCTGCGGGCGTGGACGCGGGTGCGCGGTTTCTCGAGTAGCGGTCAGTCGTGAGATCGAACCGTTAGCCGTCCTCGAGCGCGAGGTGGCGTCCGAGCAGCGCGAGCGGGTAGCCGAACACGGCGACAGCGGCGACCCACGGCAACAGCAAGAGGCCATACAGTGCCGGACCGTACCCGAACACCGAAACGGGTGCGACAGCCGCGAGCGCGGCGATCGGGGTGAGCGCGGCGACGGCGACGAGCGCGATCGGCGTCCGGCCGCGTTCTGCCGCGTGGCCGATCGGCAGACAGAGCGCGGTGGCCAGTCCGAAGCAGAGCGGAAACGCGTACACGGGCGGTCCAGCGAGCAGGAGGGAGCATCCCGCGGCGACGAGCGTCGCGAGCACCGCCAGGCCGAGCAGCCCGCGCGTCTCGAGCCGACCACCGAAACGCCGTGCTCCACTCCCCAGTAGCGCGTAGCCGACCCCGAGCCCGGCCAGCGCGACGGCTCCCGGTGCGATGCCGGCCCCGGTCGAAAGGACACCGATGACGAGGAAGCCGACCGCCCCGGTGGATCCGACGGCGACGATCAGTCGCTCGAGCGTCGCCGCGTCGACGGCCGTGCTCCCCCAGTCGGTTCGACCCATTCCGAGGCCGACGAGTCCGAGCAGTATTCCCGGGACGAATCCGCCGCGGATACCGTGATCGAGTGCCGACGGACCCACCTCGAGGCCGATCGTCGCGTGGCCGCTTACGGTGCCGAGAAGGCCGTTCTCGCCGTAAGTAATATAGACCGCTTCGTCGAAGCCGCGCTCGCTAGAGTCCGCGCCGTCGATCCGCCACGTCGCGGCGTTCCCGTCGACGGTGGCGTCGGTCGGGCGATTCGTGACGACCGTCCCGTCGGGCGTGTGTATCGTCACTCGCCGGGCTTGCTGGTCGTAATTGGTCGTCGGCCCTTTTTCGTGGAAGTAGTCGAGGATCCAGGACTCGCCGACGCCGCGTCGTGCGACGTCGTCGACGGTGTAGTTGACGACGACGGTCTCGTTCTCGAGCGTCGTCTCGACGGTTCGAATATCGCCGTCGGCGACGTGATAGCGAGGCCACGCACGATCGACCGCGGCCTCGAGGGCGGTCGCGTTGGTCCGGTACCGTTCGGCGGCCGGTTCGGTGACGGGGACGCGAGCATGCCACAGCGAGTCACCGGTCTCGTCGACGTAGATGTCGAGCGTTCCGGAGCCTGTTGCGCCGGAAATGCTGGCGTTTTCGACGCTGGACCCGCAGACACCACAGACCGGTGCCGGGGGAGGGGCCGCGGCAACGGCGCTGAAGGCGGCGATACCGACGAGGCTACAAAGGAGGGCGATGGCAGCGAAGCGGGCGAATCGCATCGTCTTCTCGAACGCGTATCAGCGCCAAATAAATTATGCTGTGGTGAAACGAACGGCCGAAGCGACTACTCGTAGTCGTAGAACCCCTTTCCCGTCTTCTTGCCGAGGTCGCCCGCCTCGACCTTTCGCTTGAGGAGGTAGGCGGGTTTGTAGCGATCACCCAGTTCCTCGTGGAGCGTCTCGGAGGCGTGCAGACAGACGTCCAGCCCGATGTGGTCGGCCAGCGTCAGCGGCCCCATCGGGACGTTCGTTCCGAGCTCCATCCCTGCGTCGATGTCCTCCTTCGTGGCGACGCCCTCGTCGTAGGCCCGAATTCCCTCGTTGATCCAGGGCATTAGGATACGGTTGGTGACGAAGCCGGGCTTGTCGTCGGCCTCCCAGGTCGTCTTCTCGAGATCCTCGGCGAGCTCGTGGGCCAGTTCGGTCGCCGCGTCGGTCGTCTTCTCGCCGACGACGACCTCGACGCCCTCCATGATCGGGACGGGGTTCATGAAGTGCAGTCCGATCACGCGCTCGGGGTGCTCGAGGTCGGCCGCGATCGAGGTGATCGAGAGCGTGCTCGTGTTCGTCGCGAGCAGGATGTCGTCGTCGCAGACCCGCTCTAAGTCGGCGAACACCTCCCGCTTGACCTCGAGTTCCTCGAGCGCGGCCTCGACGACGAGGTCACAGTCCGCGAGGTCGTCGAGCAGCGTCGTCCCCTCGATCCGGTCGCGGATCGTCTCGGGGTCTTCTGCGAGGCCGTCCCGATTCGCGAGGCGACCGAGACTGTCGTCGATCGTGTCGAAGCCGTTCTCGACGAACTCACGTTCGATGTCGCGCATCACTACGTCGTAGCCGGCGGTCGCCGCGACCTGTGCGATGCCGCTGCCCATCGTTCCCGCGCCGACGACGCCGATCCTGTCGAGTTGCTCGCGAACCATAGCGCGCGGTACGCCGAAGATCGGGGTAAGCCTGATGGTACCCGCCGCGTTCGTCTGGGGTTGGTTCGCAGAATCCTCGTATGGCTTGCAGATTCCCGTCAGAAACTATAACAACCTCGCCCTCGAGGTACCCGTCATGTGTCGGGAGACGAAACGCGAACCGGCGTGGGTGTCGGCGATCCGACTCGCCTTTCTCGAGGGGCGAGTCGATGTCGACGGCGTGATGGACGAAGCGAACTTGATCCCCGGCCGCGAAGGGACGGTCCGAGACGTGCTCTCGACGATGGAGGAACGGAACCTCCTCGAACCGGTCGCCGGATCCGAATATACCTACGTCCCGGGACCGGTACTCATCGAGTCCGACCGGTACAACCTCGATTTCACCAAGGCCTCGGACGGGGGCGCACACCGCTGGCGCTCCAGTGGCTGATCTCCTATCCTTCGGTATAGCGAAAGCTATGTATTGACTACGGCTGTACGCCACCCCGATGGGTACGCTTACGGATACGAAGATCTCTGAAAAGAACCTAACGACGGTACCGAAACCGGTTCGGAACTTCCTCGATGTCGGCGAGGGAGATCGGATCGAATGGCACGTCGAGAACGGACAGATCGTCGTCAAGAAACTCGAGACGGATTAAGTCTTCGCGAGACGTCGCTCTACACGTCGCTGGGGACGTCGACGTCGCGTCGCACGCCCGAATCGTCTACGTCAACGAGGACGCTCGCGTCGCTCTCGAGCAGGATCTCGCGACCGCCGACGTCACCGTCCACGGCGGTCAGCGGTTCGAAGAACCGTTCGTCGAACAGCACCGGGTAGCCACGGACGCCCTCGAGCGCCGCCGCGATCGCGTCGCCGGCGTCCGCGGCGTAGGCCACCACCAGCGCATCGACGGTTTCGGGGGAGACGAACGGCATGTCCCCGAGTGCGACGACGGTCGCCTCCGGCTCGTCGTTCCGACGTTGTACGGCTTCGATCCCGGTCCGAAGCGACGACGCCTGCCCGTCGTCGTAGTCTTCGTTGACGACCGTCTCGACAGGCAGTCCCGCGAGCGCGTCTCGGACGCGCTCGGCTTCGTGACCGAGGACGACGACGACCGGATCGACGACACTTTCGACGAGCGTCTGCGCGGCGTGACGGACGATCGGCTCCCCCTCGACGGTCGTCAGCAGTTTGTTTTCCGCGCCGAAGCGGCTGCTCGTCCCGGCCGCCAGCACTATGCCGGCGACGGTCGGTGCGTTTCCACTGGCACCGTTGTCGCACCCCTCGGCGGCCGCGTCGGGCAGATCGGCGGGCTCGAGGACCGGAAGGTCGGTGGTCGACGGCCGGTTCGATCCGTCGTCCGTCATCGCTCCAGCGCCGTCGACGGAACGACGTCGACCGTTTCGTCAGCAGCGAGGGCGTCCGTCGTCAACACGAACCCGTCGGCGCGGCTCGCGCGCGTACTCGAGGAGAGCACGCTCGGGTCGAACGTCTCCTCGTAGACCGGCAGCGCCGAGTCCGTGTGGCCGAGCGGCATCGCGGTGCCGTCGTCGAGCGTCACCGGGACCGCGTAGGTGAACCCGGGGGTTCCGATCCCCACGTCACGGGCCAGTTGCGCGGAGACGGTCGGCAGATCTGTATCGTCGGTGAAGAACGGGCGCGCGACCAGAGCCGTCACCAGATACGCGCCGACCGGTTTCCCAGGGATGGCGAAGGCCACCGCGTCGTGGTCTGGGAGACGCGCGACGGCGATCGGTTTGCCTGGACGGAGTCGAACCCGATGGAACAGGACCTCGCCGAGCGAGGCGAGCGCGCGAACGACGTAGTCCTTGTCGCCGACGCTCGTGCCGCCGGTCGTAACGACGATGTCGTGTTCGCGTGCGAGGTCGTCGATCCGGGACTCGACACGGTCGTTCTCGTCCGGCACCGAGCCCTCGTAGGTCGCCTCGTGGCCCCACGACCGGGCGAGTCCCGCCAGCATCGGCGAGTCGAGGTCCCGATGGTGGCCCTCGTGAATCTCTGTGCCGGTCGCCAGCAGACCGACAGACGCGCGGTCGCGAACGGACACCTCGTCGATCCCGAGGTCGCCGAGGAGCAACGCGTCCTTCGCTCCGAGTCGCTCGTCCGCGTCGAACAGCCGTTCGCCCTCGCTGACGTTGCTACCTCGTTCGTAGACGTAGGTCCCGGGCTCGAGCGCCGTCCCCGTGAGCCGGCCGTCCTCGACGGACGCCTCCTCGCGTTTGAGCACGGCGTTGGCCGACTCCGGCACCGGTGAACCGGTCGCGATCCGAACCGCCGTCCCGGGCTCGAGCGTCGGCGGTTCGTCCTCGGGATAGACCGGGTCGTCAACCACCTCGAGGGGGTAGTCTTCGGTCGCGTCGAACGCGAAGCCGTCCATCGTGGCGTGGCTCCGTTCGGGGACGTCGATCGGCGCGTGAACCGGCTCCGCGAGGGTCCGACCGGCCAGGTCGTCGAGGGGGACGCGCTCGGTTTCGAGAGACGGCAGCCACGCCGAGCGCAGCGCGCGAACGCGCTCGACAGCCGCATCGAGGCTGATTAGATCGTCGCCGTCGTGTAGTTTCCCTCCCGTCATTAGTTTAAATGGCTCCTGGAACGTGTCCGCTGAGAAACGCTAACGTTTATCTGCATGCTACGGGATACCATATGGTGTGGTAAATAGTATGCACATAGTGCAGGGTTATAAAAGATGATGGCGAGGGAGACGGGACGACTGCGGTTCGTCGGAGGAGCGGTATGATGGAGTTCGACGGCGAGTTCGAACTCGAGGACGTCCCGCCGGGGAAGGCGTGGGTGGTCCTCTCGGATCCGATCGCGGTTCGGAATTCGCTGAAGGGCTGTCAGTACATCACGCCGATGAACGACGACTTCAGCTTCGACGACTACGAGGCCGACGAGGAGGCCGAGACGCTACCCGAGGCCGATCCAGAGGAGGTCGCGGCGCGTGCGTTCGTCGAGGGGCAGGAGTACGCCGCCCTGATGCAGGTCGGCGTCGGGAGCGTCAAACCCCGGTTTGAGACATCGGTGACGATCGAGGAGCGAGACGAGGAGAACTTCATTATGACGGCTACCGGGAGCGGGACCGCGAGCGGCAGTAGCTTCAGCATGGAGTCGGGGATGCAGATCCACCCGCTCGAGGACGGCGAGGGATCGCGCATCGAGTGGTGGACCGAGGCCGACATCTCGGGCCGCATCGCGCAGCTCGGCTCACGGGTCATCGACCCCGTCGCCAACAAGATCGTGAACAACTTCTTCAGCGACATCGAGCGCCAGATGAGCGACGTCGAGGAGACGGATTCGGGCATCACGGACCGGATCCGCGGGATGCTATGAAACCGGCACAGTTCGAGACGCACGAACCCGCGACCGTCGAAGAGGCCGTGAGCCTCCTCGAGAGCCTGGACGACCGGGCGATCCTCGCCGGCGGGCAGAGCATGGTCCCGATGCTGCGGTTTCGACTCGCCGTGCCGGAGACGGTCATCGACATCAACGGCATCGAGGGGCTCGACTACCTCGAAGAGGAGGACGGCTGGCTCAAGATCGGCGCCCTCGCACGTCACGCCGACGTCGAGGAGTCGGAGCTGATCGACGAGAGGTACGGCAGCTTCGCGGACGCGGCACCGCTGGTCGCGGATCCGCAGATCCGGAACCGCGGGACGGTCGCGGGCGCGATCGCGCAGGCGGATCCGAAAGGCGACTGGGGCAGCGTTCTGCTGGCCCACGAAGGCGAGGTCGTCGCACAGGGGCCCGACGGCGAGCGGGTCGTTCCGGCGGAGGACTTCTTCCTGCTGCCCTACGATACGACGCTCGACGAGAACGAACTCATCACCGAGATCCGGGTCCCGACGCCGGCTCCCCGCGAGGGCAGCGCCTACCACAAGCTCAAACGAAAGGTCGGCGACTACGCGATGGCCGGCTCGGCCGCGCGGCTCGTCCTGGACGAGGACGGCCGGATCGAGACCGCCGATGTCGGGCTCACCGCCGTCGACATCACGAACGTCCGGGCGACCGACGCCGAGGACCACCTCGAGGGCGAGCGGCCTGGCAGCGAGGTCTTCAAACGTGCCGGCGAGCTGGCGGCCGAGCAGTCGAATCCCGAATCGGACGAACACGGCGACGCCGGCTACAAGGAACGGATGGTAAACGTCCTCACCCAGCGGGCGCTGGGCGACGCCGCCGAGCGCGCCGGACTCACCAAACGGAGGGTATCACAGTGACAGACACACGAGAGATCACGCTGACGGTAAACGGCACGGAACACACGATCGAGGTCGAGCCGCGACAGTTGCTCGTCCACGCGATCAGGGAGGAACTGGACCTGACCGGGACCCACATCGGCTGTGACACCGGCAACTGCGGGGCCTGTACGGTCCTCAAGGACGGCGAGCCGATCAAGTCCTGTCTCATGTTCGCGACGCAGGCCGACGGGAGCGAACTCATGACCGTCGAGGGCATGGAGGACCTCCCCGAGGCCGGCGACGACCTGCACCCGCTGCAGGAGGGCTTCCGCGAGGAACACGGGCTGCAGTGTGGCTACTGCACGCCCGGGATGATCATGTCGGGCAAGGCGTTGCTCGACGAGAACCCGGATCCCAGCGAGGAGGAGATCCGCGAGGCTATCAGCGGCAACCTCTGTCGGTGTACCGGCTACCAGAACATCGTTCGCTCGATCGAGTACGCCGCCGAGGAACTCGAGGAGGGGGAGATCGCCGCCGCGGACGGCGGCGTCGTCACGGACGCCGACGGCTCGACGGTCACGCCGGCCGAACTGACGACCGAGGACGGCGAGTTCGACTGCGGCGTCGAGAACTGCTGTGGCGGCCCCGCAACGGACCGAGATCACGATCCCGTCTCCGGGGGTGAGAGCGAATGAGCAGCGACTCCGAACAGTACGCCGAGGCCGAAGACGGCGGGCCACAGCCCGAGAAACACTGCGGCCACGGTCGCGGCGGCATGGGCGAGGAGGTCACGCGGAAGGAGGACCAGCGGTTCATCACCGGCCGGGGCAACTACGTCGACGATATCAAGAAGCCGGGGATGCTCCACTGCGAGATCGTCCGTAGCCCCCACGCCCACGCCCGCATCGAGGACATCGACAAGTCCCGGGCACTGGACGTCGACGGCGTCGTCGCCGTCCTCACCGCCGAGGACCTGCTCGAGCACGACCTCGCGACGATGCCGACGCTGATGGACGACACCCAGGACGTCCTGGTCAACGACAAGGTGAAGTTCCAGTCCCAGGAGGTCGCCGCCGTCATCGCCACCGACCGGTACACGGCCAAAGACGGGGCCGAGAAGGTCGTCGTCGACTACGACGTCCTCGACCCGGTCATCGGGGCGGAGAACGCGCTCGAGGACGACGCGCCGGTGATCAGGGACGACATCGAGGGCAAGGAGGACAATCACTGCCTCGACTGGGAAACCGGCGACGAAGAGGCGACCGCCGAGGCGTTCGAGCAGGCCGACGTCACGGTCAAAGAGGACATGCTCTACCAGCGGCTCCACCCCGCGCCGATCGAGACCTGCGGTGCCGTCGGGGACTACGACCCCGGCAAGGACAAGCTCACGGTCCACATGACCTCGCAGGCGCCCCACATCCACCGGACGCTGTTCGCGCAGGTCTCGGGGATTCCCGAACACAAGATCCGGATCGTCAGCCCGGACGTCGGGGGCGGCTTCGGCAACAAAGTGCCGATCTACCCCGGCTACGTCGTCGCCGCGGCGGCGTCGTACGTCCTCGAGGAGCCGGTCAAGTGGGTCGAGGAGCGCTCGGAGAACATCCAGTCGACCGGGTTCGCCCGCGACTACGACATGACCGGCGAACTCGCCGCGACCGAGGACGGCGAGATCCAGGCGGTCCGAACGGACGTGCTGGCCGACCACGGCGCGTTCAACGCCGTCGCCCAGCCCTCGAAGTTCCCCGCGGGATTCTTCAACATCTTCACCGGGTCGTACGACATCGACACCGCCTACGGGACGCTGACGGCGGCCTATACCAACACCGCGCCGGGCGGGGTGGCCTATCGATGCTCGTTCCGCGTGACGGAGGCGGTCTACCTCATCGAACGGATGGTGAAGGTACTCGCAGACGAACTGGACATGGACCCCGCCGAGATCCGGCGGAAGAACTTCATCCAGCCCGACCAGTTCCCCTACGAGAGCGCGACCGGCTGGAACTACGACTCCGGCGACTACGAGAAGGCCCTCGACAAAGCCCTCGAGATGGCCGACTACGAGTCCTACCGCGAGGAACAGCAGCGGCGGATCGAGGAGGACGCCGACAAGCTGCTCGGCATCGGGGTCTCCTCCTTTACCGAAGTGGTCGGGGCCGGCCCCGGCAAGTCCTGTGACATCGCAGGCGTCGAGATGTTCGACTCCGCGGAGATCCGGGTTCACCCGACCGGGAACGCCACTGTCCGGGTCGGCGTGCAGACCCAGGGTCAGGGCCACGAGACCACCTTCGCGCAGATCGTCGCGGAGGAACTCGGGATGAACGTCGACGACATCACCGTCGAACACGGCGACACCGACACCGACCCGTACGGCCTCGGGACCTACGGTTCGCGGAGTACCCCGGTCGCCGGCGCGGCCGCGGCCGTCGCCTCGCGCAAGGTCCGCGAGAAGGCCAAAGCGATCGCGGCCAACGAACTCGAGGCCGCCGAGGAGGACATCGACTGGGACCGCGAGAGCGGCGAGTTCCACGTCGCCGGCGCCCCGGACCGCTCGATCACGATCACCGAGATCGCCGCGGGCGCGTACATGAACCACCCGACGAGCGAGGAGCCCGGCCTCGAGGCGGTCAACTACTACGATCCGCCGGAGATGACCTACCCGTTCGGATCGTACATCGTGATCGTGGAGGTCGACCGCGAGACCGGTGAGGTCGAGTTCGAGAAGTTCGTCGCGGTCGACGACTGCGGCAACCGAATCAATCCGATGATCATCGAAGGGCAGATCCACGGCGGCCTGGCCCAGGGGATCGGGACGGCGATGCTCGAACACGTCACCTTCGACGACAACGGCAACGTCACCGGCGGAGACTTCATGAACTACCTGCTGCCGACGTCCATGGAGATCCCCGAGTTCGAGACGGGCCACACCGTCACGCCGTCGCCGCACCACCCGATCGGGGCGAAGGGCGTCGGCGAGTCGCCGACCGTCGGCTCGCCGCCGGCGATCGTCAACGCCGTCGTCGACGCCATGTCCCACGGCGGGATCAGTCACGTCGAGATGCCCATGACGCCCGATCGCGTCTGGAAGAAACTCGACGAGGCGGGGCTGGCGATGGACCCCGCGGACAACGTCGAACTCGCCTTCGAGGGTCAGGAGAGTGACGGCGTCGCGGACGACTGAGCGCTCGACCCCGCGGGTCCTTCGGATCCGACCCGCGGACGGACGCCGCCGACACGACATCACCGAATGACAGGGGACACACCACCAGACGACGCGGACGAGACCGACGGTCGAAGAGCCGAAACGACAGACAGCGACCTCGCGGCGCGGGAACGCGCGCTGCGAGATCGCGAGGAGCCGTACGCCCGGGCGACTGTCGTCCGGCGAGAGCCGCCGGTGTCGGCGAACGTCGGCGACCGCGCGCTCGTCACGGCGGACGGCGACCTGCACGGCTGGATCGGCGGCGCCGCCTGCGCGCAGTCGCGCGTCGTCGAGGTCGCTCGAGCGGCTATCGCCGACGGCGAGCCGCGGCTACTGGGGCTCGCGCCTGACCCCGACGACGTCGACCGCCCCGGACTCGAGGCCTATCCCATGCTGTGTCACAGCGAGGGGACCCTCGAGATATTCGTCGAGCCGGTGGTCCCGACGACCCGACTGCTCGTCGTCGGCGGCTCGCCGATCGCGCGGTCGCTGACCCGGCTGGCACCGGAACTCGACCTCGAGGTGACCGTCGTCGACCCCGACGCCGACGGGGACGAGTACCCGGCGGGGACGACCGTCCTGTCGACGCTCGAGCCCGCCGAGATCGCCGATGCGGTCGGCGCGGGGCCGTTCGTGGTCGCGGCCTCGATGGGTGAGTACGACGCCCGCGGGGTCGCCGCCGGCGTGCTCGCCGACGCGCCTTACGTCGGTCTCGTCGCGAGCGACGGCCGGGCCGCAGAGGTCGTCGAGCGGGCCGCCGGACTCGTTGACCGCGACCCAGAGACCGTCCGCGAGCTGGTCACGAACCCCGCGGGGGTCGACGTCGCGGCGTCGTCGGGCTCCGAAATCGCGGTGAGCCTGCTGGCGGAACTGATCGACGTTCGGGCCGAGACCGAAACCGTCGTCGCGTCCGCCTCGAGCGGCGATGCCTCAGGCGAGGCGGTCGACGAGTCGGACGAGCCCGCCGCGGCGACCGACGCCCCCGCGAAGCCGGCGACCGACCCGGTCTGCGGCATGACCGTCGAGCCGGCGGACGCGCCGAGCGTCACCCACGACGGAACGACCTACTACTTCTGTTGTCCCGGCTGCGCGGACTCGTTCGAGAACGACCCCGAGGAGTACCTCGAGCCCGCCGAGGGAGAGACGACGGAGCTAGCATGACGGGCGAAACGCCGGTGACGCCGGTCGAACCGCTGACCGAGGCGGCGATTCGCGAGCGGTTCGGCCGCCAGCAGTACGTCGCCGACGATCGCGTGGTCACGACCGTCCACCTGGCGCTGCAACTCGGCCGCCCCCTCCTCGTGGAGGGGCCGCCCGGCAGCGGCAAGACCGAACTCGGCAAGGTCCTCGCGGACGGGTTCGACACGGAGCTGATCAGGCTGCAGTGCTACGAGGGTCTGACCGCCGAGAACGCCCTCTACGAGTGGAACTACACGAAACAGCTGCTGGCGGTGCAGTCGAACGAGGGGACGGTCGCTGACGACGCCGCGGGAGCCGCGGACCGGCCGTCCGACGCCGAACGCGACGATCGACCCCAGTCCGTCTTCGACGAGGAATACCTGCTCGAGCGCCCCCTGTTGCGCGCGCTCACCGCCGGCGAGGACCGCTCGCCGGTGCTGTTGATCGACGAGATCGACCGCGCCGACGAGGCCTTCGAGGCCTTTCTGCTCGAGCTCCTCTCGGACTACCAGGTGTCGATTCCGGAGCTGGGGACGGTCAGCGCCGAGCACCCGCCGATCGTCGTCCTCACGTCGAACCGGACCCGCGGACTCAGCGACGCGCTCAAACGGCGCTGTCTCTACTTGCACGTCGAGCCGCCGTCGTTCGAGACGGAGTACGAGATCGTCTCGCGGAAGGTCCCCGAACTCGACGCGGCGATCGCGGCCGAGGTCTGTGCCGTCGTCGAGCGGCTCCGCGAAGAGTCGTTCCTCAAGCGGCCCGGCGTCGCCGAAACGCTGGACTGGGCGCGGGCCGTCGCCACGCTCCGGACCGACGACCGGGACCGACCGCTCTCGACCGACGAAATCGAGCGGACGATCGGCTGCCTGCTCAAGGAGGTCGAGGACGTCTCCCGGATCGACACCGAATTGCTCGAGCAGCTACGGGCGGCCGCAGCCGACGCCGACGCGCGAGTCGAGACAGAGCCATGACACCGAACTCCGACGCCGAGCGGCGCGATTACGACCGCCGAGCCGACGGCGGTCGCCGCGGTCGACGGGGGCTCGAGCGGCCGACGGCCGGCGGTGTGCCGGACTTCGAAGCCGCCCGGACGCACGTGTTGACGGAACTCGTGCGCTTCGTCGGGCGGCTCCGCCGAGAGGGTGCGACGGTCGCGGCCGACGGCACGCTCGAGGCGGCGCGGGCGCTCGCCGCGGTCGGACTCGCGGATCGAACGACCGCCGCGGACGCGCTCCGGGCGACCCTGCTCACCGAGGCCAGCGACGGCGAGGTTTTCGACGCGGAGTTTCCGACCTTCTGGCACCGGTTACGGACCGGTCTCGACCGCATCGCGACCCACGAGGGGAGTGGCGCTGCCGACGGCGACGGCCCCGAGAGCGGGCCCGCCGCAGACCTCGAGGCCGACGACGGGGCGACGGTCCCGTCGGCCGACGACGAGGCGCCGACGCCAGACTCGAGCGACGAGTCGGGCGACGTCGACGTTCGGATCGCGACCGGCCGGCGCCACGCCGCCGGCGAGCGAGCGGTCGACGACGGCGACGACGCCGCGCGCAGGTACAGCGCCGTGGGGGGGCGTCAGCCGGTCGAAGCCGACGACGCGTCGCTGTCGGCCGCCGACGACGCGGCGATCGATCGGTTCGTCGCGGCGCTCGCGACCATTCCGGGCCGGCGCACCCGAGCGGCCCCGGACGGCGACCGCGTGGACGCGCGTCGGGCGCTCCGCGCGAGCCTCGGGACCGGCGGAACGGCGATGGAACTCCCCGCTCGCGACCCAGTGCCGACCGAACTCCGGTGCTGTCTGTTGATCGACGTCAGCGGGTCCGTCCTCGACACGATCGACCGCGACGCGCTGCTGGCCGTGGCCGAACGGCTCCGGGAGCGCGCGCGGACGGCCTCGGTCTTCCTGTTCGACACCGACCTCGTCGACGCCACCGGGGAGTTCGAGCGCGCCGGCGGCGATCCGGCAGGCGCCCTCCGCGAGGCCGAGATCGAGTGGGGCGGCGGGACGCGGATCGGCGACGCGTTCCAGACGCTGCGGCGACGCCACCCCCACGCGGTGGACCGCCGGACCGTCGTCGTCGTGGTCAGCGACGGTCTCGACGTCGGCGACCAGACGTCCCTGGAGGACGGGATCACCTGGCTGGCCCGCCGGGCCGACGCGGTCGTCTGGCTCAATCCGCTGGCCGTCTCGCCGGCGTACGAGCCCCGATCGCGGGGGATGGCGACCTGTCTCCCGTACATCGACGGCCTGTTCGGCTTCGCGACGCCGCCGGACCTCGCCGCCGCCGCGCGCCAACTCGAGCGCCGCGGGATCGACGGCCCGGTCGGTTACGAACACGACCCGCGACGAATCGCGGCCGGAGACGGGGGCGATCCCGAGTGACCGATCCGATTCTCCCCGCGGTCGTCGACCGCCTGCGGGCCCGCGGCGCGCTCGAGGGGGCGACGGTCGACCGCGTGACCGTCGGCGACGCGGCGGTGCTCGTCGAACTGGCGAGCACCGGCGGCGGCGCGACGGCGCGGAACCGACCCACCGCTGGTCTCGCCCACCGCCCGTCCGAGGGGGCCGAAGCGGCAACCGACTTCGCGGGGACGGCCGACGGGGTCGATCTCGAGACGCTCCTCGCGTGGGCGACGCGGACGGCTTCCGAGTCGGGGACAGATCTGCTCGAGACCGCGGTCGGCGTCGCCGCGATCAACGCGCTGTCGGCCCCGTTCGTCGACTGGACCGCCGGCGATCCGATGGCGCTGTTGGACCCCGCCGTCGAGACGGTCGCGACGGTGGGGCTCTTCCGGCCGGCGTTCCGGAAGTTCGCCGACGTCGACGTCCGTGTCGTCGAACGGCGGGCCGTCGGCTCCGTATCGGCTCCAGAGGGGGTCCGAGCCACCGCGTACAGACCGGACGAAGCGAGCGCGGCGATGGCCGGCGCTTCCGTCGTCTTCGTCACTGGTTCGACCCTCATCTACGGCGGACTCGAGCGCTATCTCGCGGCCGCACCGGTGTCGGCGACGGTCGTCCTGATCGGCGCGACGGCGTCTCTCCTCCCGGGACCGGCGTTCGACGCCGGAGTCGACGTCGTCGCCGGCGCGGCGGTGACGGACCGCGAGCGCGTCCGCGAGGCCATTCGGGCCGGCGCGTGTGGGACTGACCTGCACGACGCGGGCGTTCGCAAGGTCTACGCGGTGGCCAATCGGGAGACGACGGGGGTCGGGGGACTGCGAGGGGTGGACGGCAGCGCGAACAACCGAGGCGGAGCGACCGACGACCGAACTGATCTGAACCAATGACACGAAGCAACTGGAGCGTTCCCGAGACCGAGGTGGTACAGCGAATTCACGAGCGACTCGACGCCGCTGGAACCGACGTGCTGGCGACGATCGTCGACGTCGAAGGCAACGCCTACCGGCGACCCGGCGCGAAGATGCTCCTCGACGAGGCCGGCGAGGGCGTCGGCTCTATCACCGCGGGCTGCCTCGAGGACGACCTGCTCGCGACGGCCGAGTCGGTCCGCGAACGCGGCCGCCCGGAGCTGGTGACGTACGACCTGATGGAGGACGACGAGGACGTCTGGGGGCTGGGCGTCGGCTGCAACGGGATCATCGACGTCCTGCTGGAGCCCCTGACCGAGACCTACCGCCCGGCTGTCGAAGCGTTCGACGAGGGGCGAGACGTCGCTGTCCTCACCGTCCTCGAGGGCGGGGACGGCCCGCTCGAGCGGGGGGATCGCGCGTACTACCGACCCGACGAGGAGGGGCTGTCAGCGCCGGACGGCGGCCCTGCGATGGGGTGGCCCGAGCGACTCTCGGGGCCGGCGGGCGACCTCGCCGAACGCGGGCGAGCCGACGTCATCGAACTCGACCCGGGGGACAGCCGCCTCGAAGTCTTCATCGACGGCCTCGCGGCTCCGACGGAGCTGCTAGTCTTCGGATCCGGTCACGACGTGGGGCCGGTCACGGAACTGGCCGCGAAGAACGACTTCCGGGTAACCGTCGTCGGCTTCCGCGGGAGCGTCGACCTCGATGAGCGGTTCCCCGACGCCGACCGAACGCTGACGACCTCGCCGGGAACCGTCGACGACGCGGTCGACCTCGACGAGCGCACCCACGCGGTCGTCATGACCCACAATTTCATCGACGACCGACTGACGGTCGAGCAGTTGCTGGACGCGTCGGTCCCCTACGTCGGGCTCATGGGCCCTCACGAACGGTTCGAAGAGATGCTCGAGGCCTTCGCGGACGAAGGGCGGACGTTCGACGAGAGGGCGCTGTCGTCGCTGTACACGCCGATCGGGCTGGATCTCGGCGGCGGCTCGCCCTACCAGATCGCACACAGTATCGTCGCGGAGATGCTGGCGGTTTCGAACGACCGGACGCCGCGACACCTGAAGCGGCGCGAGGGACACATCCACGACCGGGTGACCGTCGAGTCGGCGGGCGATGTCCCGTCACAGTAACGCGGTGCTTGCCCGTCGCCCGCTCGATGGACGATCTCGAGCCATCTTGGAGATGTCCGTTACCGGTTGCTCACCCTCTGTATCACGGTCGGGTCGCCTGGCTGGTCGTGCTCTTCTGTACGGCGCTCGCGATCGCGCTCCTGTAAGGCCGGAACTGGCCCAGCTTCGAGCCTGCCCGCCGTCCTGATGCGCCGGCGGTCGCTCGAACGGAGAAAGTTTCAAGGTCGGCGGATGTGAGTTCCAGACGAACTGGTGAGTCGTGTGAGCGAAAAGAACGTCGCGTCCAACGGGGGTTCGGGGACAGCCAGCGAAAGCGACGAAGCCAACGTCGTCGATATCGGGATTACTATCGACGTCACCGAAGTCGACGACCCTGTCCCCGACGACAGCGTCGAACTCGAGTTCGACGAGGCCGACCTCCTCGAAGCCGCCGACGCGGCGTCCGAACGCGACGCCACCGCCGATCGCCGGACCGAGACCGCGATCGAACCCGACGAACGCGAGGCCCTCGAGGAGTGCGACATCGACCCCGAAACGGTCGCCGAGAAGGAGTACTCCTACCGGTGCCTGCTCGACGAAGGGATCGGCGAATCGGTCGCGGCTGCCCTCCGCAGGCAGTTCTCGCTACCGTGGTCGTTCGACTCCGACGGCGACCTCGACCGGCGCTCGAGCGAGGTGCGCGGGCTCGGCGACGCCGAACGCGAGTGGATCGCGGTCAGCGAGGACGACGACTGGGAGTCCTTCGAGTACGAACACACCGAACCCGTCTCGTCCGCGCGAGAGCGGCCGTCGGAGCGGCCGTATCCGAAGCCGACGCCGGTGACGGCGGTAACGGGCGTCGGCCCCGAGGACGCCGACGCGCTGGCCGAGGCCGGGGTTCAGTCGGCCGAACGGCTGGCGACCGTCGATGCGATGACCGTCGCCGACCTCCTCGAACTGAACGTTCTCCACGTCCGGATGTGGCGACACAACGCCCGCGAACTGCTCGAGTAAGCGGATCGACCGTTTCGCAGCCCGCCGAAATTCGACCACTATTACAAGCCAAAACCGCCGCGTGTAGGCCGAAATCGCCGCTCGAGCGTTCCGTCGATCTCCAGTCGGCAGACGAGATTACTACTCTTGTACGTAATTTCGATAATCAGGACCATCAGAGATATATAGCGCACTGTTGGACCGTCTAACAGATGATTCCGATCGACGACTCTCCGATCGTTCGCGACGGCAAGTCACTGATTCTGGCGATGGACCACGGACTCGAGCACGGCCCCGTCGACTTCGAAGACGTCCCGGAGAAACTCGACCCGTCGACGGTCTTCGAGACGGCGACCCACGACGCCGTCACCGCGATGGCCGTCCAGAAGGGGATTGCGGAGGGCTACTATCCCAGCTACGAGGACGACGTAAACCTCCTGTTGAAGTTGAACGGAACCTCGAACCTCTGGATGGGCGAGCCAGACTCGGCGGTCAACTGCTCCGTCGACTACGCCGCCGAACTGGGTGCCGACGCGCTCGGCTTTACCGTCTACGGCGGCTCGAACCACGAGATCGAGATGGTCGAGGAGTTCCGCGACGCGCAGGAGAAGGGCCGCGAGTACGACCTCCCGATGGTCATGTGGTCGTACCCGCGCGGACAGGGACTGAAAAACGACACCAAGCCCGGCACGATCTCCTACGCGACCCGACTGGCCCTCGAACTGGGCGCTGACATCGCGAAAGTCAAATACCCCGGCAGCAAGGACGCGATGGCTCACGCCGTCAAGTGCGCCGGTGACATGAAGGTCGTCATGTCCGGCGGCTCCAAAACGTCGGACTACGAGTTCCTCTCGCAGGTCGAGGCCGTCATCGACGCCGGCGCGAAGGGGCTGGCCGTCGGCCGCAACGTCTGGCAGCGCGAGGACCCCACCCGGCTGCTCGACGCGCTCGAACAGGTCATCTACGAGGAGGCGACCGCCGACGCCGCGCTCGAGGCGACCGAATAGGAATGACGGTCTCCGACCCAGTCGTCGAGGAGGTCGTGTCGACGATCGGTCGCTCGGCGACCGAGATCCGGCAGGGGCTGATCGGTCGCCGGGGGACGGTCGACGAGGAGAACCCCAGCGGCGAGACCCAGGCCGAAGCGGATGTCTGGGCCGACGACCTGCTCGCCGACCGGCTCGCCGAGATCGACGGCGTCGGCGAGTACGCGAGCGAGGAACGCGCCGACGTGATCGACTGCGGCGACGACCCTACCGGCTCGGACGCCTACGCCGTCGCGGTCGATCCGCTCGACGGCTCGTCGAACCTCAAGTCCAACAACACGATGGGGACGATCTTCGGCGTCTACGACGACGCGCTCCCCGCTCGCGGCGACACCCTCGTCGCCGCCGGGTACGTCCTCTACGGCCCCATCACGACGATGGTGATCGCCACCGACGAGACCGTCGCCGAGTACGAACTCTCCGGCGGCGAGCGGGCGATCGTCGACGACGACGTGACGCTGCCCGACGAACCGGTCGTCTACGGTTTCGGCGGCCGCGTCCCCGACTGGCCCGACGACTTCCGGGAGTACGCCCGCGAGATCGAGGCGGAGCTCAAACTCCGCTACGGCGGCGCGCTGATCGGCGACGTGAACCAGGTCCTCACCTACGGCGGCACGTTCGGCTACCCAGGCCTCGAGTCCCGCCCCGAGGGCAAGCTCCGGCTCCAGTTCGAGGGGAACCCGATCGGCTACGTCGTCGAGCGCGCCGGCGGGCGCTCCTCGAACGGCGACCGATCGCTGCTTTCCGTCGAGCCCGACGACATCCACGACAGGACGCCGGTCCACGTCGGCAACGTGGCGTTGATCGACCGCCTCGAGGCAGCGCTCGAGTAACCCGCGGTCCCGTTGCGTTTTCGATCCGTTTGTTTTCGCAGTCAGCGGAGCCAGCCCGCCGTCACGCTGACGTAGACGCCGACGCCGATCAGCAACAGCGCGTAGAACGCCCACCGCGGCCAGGCCGTCTCGAGGAACAGCAACGTCAGAAACAGGACCCACAGCGAGACGGCGAGCAGGTCGCCGAGGAGGCGGAGGCTGCCGTTCGTAAGCGCGGCGAAGGCGCTCCGGTCGGACTCGGCGTCGGATCGGGAGGGACGACCGGAATCGTTACTCATGCGGGATCGTCGAGTGAGTTTCGGGTGCCTGGCGAGCGCGGTTCGGACGGTCGGTCGGACGGCGGTCAGAAGTGGTAGCCATGTTCTTCGGTCAGTCGGTACGCGCCGACGCCCCAGACGTAGCTCTGTCCGGGCCACCAGGTGCGGGCGTTGTTGAACCCGGCGACGAGGACCTCGCCGTCCTCGCCGTCGGGGTCGCGGTGGTAGCTCACGGAGCCGCTGTCGCCGTCGATCAGGTCCATCTCGCCGCCCCAGCGGATCTGCCCGCGGCGACAGAACTCGTCGGTGAAACAGGTCACTGCATCGACGCCCTGGATCTTCCCCGTCGTGTGGCCGCTCAGCGCGCCGACCTTCTCGAGTTCGCGGTCCCGCGCGACCAGATCGGCGAGCCCGAATCTGGTGAACTGGCCGCGGACGCGCGGTACCGATGGTGCGTCGATCCGGCTTGCGGGTGCGAGCCAGCTGGCAGGCTCGACGGTAGCGACATCCAGCACGGGATGGTAGTTCGTCACGGTCCCGAGTTCGACAGCATCGCCGTCTTCGCGCGGGAGGGTCAGGGATCCGTCGGTCGCCGCGCGGTCCTCGGCAAACGCGTGTTCGGCCGTCACGAAGAACCGCCGTTCGCTGGCCGGATGGTACAATGCCGGTGCGAGCGTTGCCAGGCTCGAAGAGGTCTCGCAGGCAACGCCGCTGGGAACGTGGCCGTCCGCGACGGCGTCTGCGAGCCGGGGCTCTACGGATTCGGCGCTGTCTCGAAAGTCCTCGATCTCGATGATCGTCTTGACGTCGATGTCGATCCCCTCCGCGATGTCGGCGAACATATCGCCGACGGAGTGTCCGTCGCTCGAGACGCCGATGGAGACGGTGGCGGTCGCGCTGTCGTAGCTGCCTGGGATGACCGCACTCCCGAGATAGCCGGTGAACGCGATCTGGGCGAGCCGCTCGTTGACCTCGAACGCTTTTTTGACGGCGGCGTACCACTCCGCGGGTACGTTCTGGGTCCGTTCGCGAACCGACCACGGATCGTCGGGATCGTCCCTGACGAGTGCGGTGACGACGGGAACCGTGCCGTCGTCGGCCGTGAGGAAGTCGTCGACCCCGAGCCACTGGGCCATGCCGATGGCGTAGCCGCCGCTGACCAGTGTTCTGAGGAACTGCCGTCGATCCATTCCCGTCTCGACCCGATCGCCGAGCGTTGCGAGCCGCTGGACGAGATGATCGGTATCTGACTCGTCGGACATACTGCGACACCGGTGTTTGGCCGCTATTGCCCCCGTTCCGCCAACGCATCTGTTCACGGACACAGGATCGGTTACCGTCGAAAGGAACGGCAAAATCGATGAAAGGGGTTCTGCCTGCAGTTGCCGCCAAGCGTCGTTCCCGCCGGTACTGACAGGAAGGCGACTAGTAGTTGGGCGACGTATTCGACCGGTGGTCAGTGTGCGCTCGCCGCCTCCAGTCCCTCGAGGATCACCCCCTGATATCGGTCCGACATAAAGGCTGCACGACTGAACGCAAGCGTTCGTGGCCCACGGCTGTTCACTGATAGCCGTCTCCGTGTTGGTGACCACGGGGGCAGGACGCACTCTCGATCGGTCCGCGCCCCGACCGCGATACCCAACCTCCTCACCCCTCGCGGCGAGCTCCGACGATCAGTGGCGATCGATTCGGCGCGGACCGATCTCTCCTCTTTCCCTCTGCTTCCGTAGCCGACTGGAACTCGTACTCGAGCGCGTGAGCGACGGCAAACCGGGCAAACCGTATCCGATCGACACAGACAGTAGTAAGTTGGAACGTATCGTGGCGGGTACCGGTGACGAAGCGGATACAGGTCGTAGTGGTACTCACTGCCTACACCCGGATCGACTGCCGGCCGGTCGACATCGTGGCCGACCAGCCTGCTCACCGCACCAGCGCGATCATCTCCGACGCGGCCGAGAAAGCGCGGCGTTCTCTCGAAGTCGGGTGCGTTCACTATCCCGTTGCTCTATCTCTGTGTCCCGCAGGTTCGTAGCTGGCTCGCAGGTCGAGACGGAGAGCTCTCTAACAGGCCGACAGCGTACGTGCCTCCGTCGTGAGCGGCCGTCTTCCGATCCCGAGAAGCGCCTCGAGTGACTGTTTCGAGCAGTTATGACACCTTACTGGCCGCGGAACGGTCCCTACGACTCCCATAACAATACCCGCGGTGGTGGAACCAGTGCCTGCTCCCAGTGGTACGGCGATCCGGTTCGACTCCGGCGGGGAGGCTATGAGTTCCGAGGGCGCGTTCCTGCGCCGTCGACTACCCGGCGACGTGACGCCCGTCGACCTCGAGCGACTGCTCTGGGCGCTCGTGATGCTCGCCTTGCTGGCCGACGTGGCGACGACGTTCGTCGGCCTCCATCTCGGGCTATCAGAATCGAACCCGGCTGCTCGCGGGGCGATCGAGGGGTACGGCGTGGCGGGGATGGTCGGCCTGAAAGCGTTCGCAATCGGCGTCGGACTGGTCTGCCGGCCGCTGCTCGAGCAGGCCTATCGTCCGATCGTCCCAGCCGGGCTCGCGGTGCCGTGGTTTGCCGCCGCGTTATTGAACCTCTATACGATTTCACTGGTTCTCTGATCGGCCGAGACGGTTCACGGATTCTGCTCGAGGAGCCGTCGCCACGCGCGAACCTCCTCGAGGACGGCCGTCCACTGCTCGCGCGAACCGGGCACCTCGCCGCCGGTCAGGCGCTCGCGTTCCGCCTCGAGCCGGTCGCGGATCCGCGCCGGTTCCTCGACGTTCCAGAACGCGATCTCGGTTCCGCTCGCGGTCTCGATCGTGACGGTGCCGTAGCCGACGAACCGCCCGATCGGGGTCTGCTCGACGGTCGTGTTCTGGATCCGTTCGAGGGAGACGGTCCTGACGGTCCGGCCGAGCACGCCGTGGCGGGTCGCGGCCACCGCGTCGGTGACGACGAACGCCGTCCGCGAGACGCGGGCGTACGTCCACAGCGCCGGCGCGACGACGAGGGGGATTCCGACGGCGGCGAAAACCGGCAGGAAATCGAGGGCGATCGCGGCCAGCAGTGCGACCGTGCCGACGACGGCGAACGCGGCCGACGGAAGCACGGTCTGAATTCGCGGTCCGCCCTGCCAGCGGATCTCCTCGCCGTCCTCGACCGGGAGCCAGGTCGGAATCGCTGTCCCGGGTTCGCCGGCGCTCGGCCTCGAGTCGACTCCCGCCGCCGGCTCAGACCGATCGGTCCTCGTCATACTCGTAGGGGGAGCCGCCGTCGGTGCCGTCTCGGGTGGACGATCGAACGGCCTCGTCGTCCTCGAGCGTCGTCCGGATCGCTCGGAGTTCGGTGAGGATCTCCGCGAGAACGTCCTCGCTCGACTCGCCGTCCGCGGCGGCACCTCGCTTGCGGTCGATCCGCTCGCTGATCCGCTGCTGGACGCCCTTCGGATCGGGGACCGCGTCGAAGGACATCTCGACGCCGGAGCCGCCGGCGGTGCTCACTTCGACGTCGCCGTACCCGAAGTGGGTCCCCAGCGCGCTCTGGCTGTAGGAGATGTCCTGCACCTTCTCGTGTTCGATCCGCTTGACGTCCCGCGAGAGGACGCCCGTCTTCTTGTACAGCGCCCGGGTCGTCACGACGTAGTGGGTGTTCGTCACCCGAAGGTACTCGCTCGCGATGATGACCAGGCCGATCAGGACGATCGAGAGCGGGATCCCGATCGCGACCGCCGGGATGAGCGTCCGTCGGTCAGGGCCACCGGCCCAGAGGATCTCCTCGTCGGCCTCGAGCGACAGCCACTCGAGGTCCGCGTCGGTGTCGATCGATTCCGTGCTCATGGGACGATCACTCCTCCTCCCCAGCGGCGTGTTCGCGTTTCAGCGAGAGGACGGTTCGGTCGAACTCGTGGACCGCGAACTCCTCGTAGTACTGATTGATCATGACTTTCCTGTCACACAGTGTCCACAAAAACGCGTCGGAAACACTAACGACCGCGCCTCGGCCCGCAACCGGTAACCTCATAGAAATAATAATTATTCGCGGGAAACTACTCCCACTCGAGATGTCGGAAAACGTATGGGTGTTACTGGAAGACGAACGATCGCCGTCGTCATATCTATCATATTTATTGTATCTCTGCCGACCACTACAATCACTCGGTCCAATTCAACTGAGATACCGGTCGAGCAACCGACTGCGATCCGAACAGCGACGGCCGGCGAGACTGTGATCGGTATCGGTCAGGCGGCGAACGTCAACTCGGCTGACGACGAGAATACGGGCCGTCTCAGTGGACGAGTGACCGACGAAGAGGGGAACCCCATCATGGACGCGACAGTCGCAGTGAACGGTACTGAAAGGAAAACGACCCCTGCCAGCGACGGATACTACAATCTGAAACTCCCCGAGGGTACGCACGAAATCGTCGTCTCCGCGGACGGCTTCCATCGGGAAACGGCGACTGTGAACGTCACGTCGACCTAGTGGGCGACCCTCGACGTCACGCTCTCGGTAGCGACGGCTAAAGTGCTCGGAACAGTACGGGACGAGACGAACGACCCAATCGAGAACGCGACGATAGCAATCAGAAGTATCGGTGCCGAGACGGTGACAGGGCCTGACGGTGCGTACGAAACAGTCGTCCCGCGAGAGCGGCATACGCTCGAGGTGAACGCGACCGGCTACTACATCCGGCGAGTCGCGATCGAGGCCGAGAACCGCGAGTCGATCGAGCAGAACGTGACGCTCGTCCCCAAACGAAACGACAGTCCGAACGAGACGACGAACCGATCGACAGCCAACGAGACGCCGGTCACCAATGTGACGAATAACGTTACCGACGACGCCGATAGCGACTCTCGAACTCCCGCTTCGGAGCGGTCTTCGGTTCGCTTTCGAGTGATCGATCTCCTACTGTTCGCCGTCCTCTTTCTCGGCGCGTTGGTCTCGGCCACGCTCGCCGGGTTGTATCGGAACCGATCGGACAGACCGTAACCGTGCGTAGTGACGATTCGTCGTACGCAATCGGTCTTTCGAGCAGATCGTCTCGGTGTTGCGACCGTCGCCGACGCATGCGAAACTGTCTCCTCGAGTTCGATCGGGGATACCGCCCGGCGGACGACCTCGGCGAGATCTAGTCGCTCTCCTGTTCGAAACCGAGGACGGCGAGACGCCGCCGGTGAGGTATGTTCGGAGCGGCTACGTTATTCCACCAGTCCCGTCTCGTCGCCGGCGTCCTGCTGGACCCAGATCGTCTTCGTGTTAACGAACTCTCGGATCCCGTGTTCCGAGAGCTCCCGACCGTAGCCCGAGTCTTTCACGCCGCCGAAGGGGAGCCGGGGATCCGACTTGACGAGTTCGTTGACGAACGCCAGCCCGGACTCGAACTCGCGGGCGACGCGTTCGCCGCGCTCGAGGTCCTCCGTCCAGACGCTCGCGCCGAGCCCGAAGCGGGTGTCGTTGGCCTTCTCGATCGCGGCGTCTTCGTCTGGGACCCGGAAGACGGTCGCGACGGGGCCGAACAGTTCCTCCTGATCCGCGGGGGCGTCTTCGGGCACGTCGGTCAGGACCGTCGGCGGGTAGTACGCGCCGTCGCGGTCCATCGGCTCGCCGCCGAGTTCGATCTCGCCGCCTTTCTCGACTGTCTCCTCGACCTGCTCGTGGAGGTCCTCCATGAGGTCCTCGCGGGCCTGCGGGCCGATATCGGTCTCCTCGTCCATCGGATCGCCCACGGTCTGGTCGTTCATCTCCTCGACGAATCGGTCGACGAACTCGTCGTAGACCTCGTCGACTACGATGAATCGCTTCGCTGCGATACAGGACTGGCCGTTGTTGATCAGGCGGGCCTGTACTGCCGTCTCGACCGTCTCCTCCATCGGCGCGTCCTCGAGCACGACGAAGGGGTCACTCCCGCCGAGTTCGAGAACGGTTTTCTTGAGCTGGCTGCCGGCCGTTTCGGCGACCGCTCGGCCCGCGCCGCCGCTGCCGGTGAGGGTGACGCCCGCGATGCGGTCGTCTTCGATCACCTCGTCGATTTCGTCGGAGCCGATCAGCAGCGTCGTGAACGCGCCTTGGGGGAAGCCGGCCTCCTCGAAGATGTCTTGAATGGCCTGCGCACAGCCGGGGACGTTCGAGGCGTGTTTCAACAGGCCGACGTTGCCAGCCGCGAGGTTGGGAACGGCGAAGCGAAACACCTGCCAGAACGGGAAGTTCCAGGGCATAATCGCGAGGATCGGACCGAGCGGCTGGTAAGCCACGACCGTCTTCGCGTCTTCGTCGCTCGCGATCACCTCGTCCTGCAGGTGTTCCGCGGCGGTTTCGGCGTAGTAGTCACAGAGCCACGCGCACTTCTCGACCTCGCTGTGGGCCTGCCCGATGGGTTTCCCCATCTCCTCGGTCATCAGTTCGGCGTACTCGTCCGCGTTCTCTCGGAGCACCTCACCCGCGTTCGCGACGAGTCGCTGGCGCGTCTCGATCGGCGTCTCAGACCACTCCTCAAAAGTTTCTGTCGCCCGCGCGATGCGCTCGTCCCGTTCGTCGGCCGACGTCTCCTCGAACCTGTCGACCACGTCTCCCGTCGCCGGATTCGTACTCTCGATAGACATACGGCGGTCGACCACGACGAGCGGCTTAGTACGCGGGGCTGCCAGCTAAGGGACGGTCGTCGTTCGTCACGATCGTTCGTCCCACACAACCCCTAAACCCGCAGGATTCCTAGGAATTCCCATGACGACGTACACGTACCACGACGATTCGCATCCGCCGCCAGCACGGGGAAAGACCGTCCTCTTCTGTCCGGACTGCGGTCACGAAGGAACGATCGCCGACGACTGGGAGACCGAGACGGAACGGGGCGATCGACTGCTCGTCTGTCCCGTCTGCGGAACCGTCGTCGACCGGCGATCGCGAACCGGCTGCGATCCCGTCGAAGCGGCATAATCCGGACGCATCTCGATCGCGCTCGAGTCGAGTGAATTCGGGATCGGGTACAGCCGCTTTAGGCGAAAAGTGACCGAACGGTCGATATAATGGGTGATTAAGTCGTCCTGAGTGAACACCCATACCCTTCTATGATAGATATTCGCTACGCTTATCCCCCGGTCGCTAGAATCTCCCTCCTATGAGCGAGGAAGCCAACCCGTTCGAAAGCCTGCAATCGCAGATAGACGAGGCAGCGACCTATCTCGACATCGGCGACGACGTGATCGAGCGGCTCAAACACCCCGAGCGTGTCCTCGAGACGAACCTCACGATCGAACGCGATGACGGCGACCTCGAGCGGTTCAAGGCCTTCCGCTCGCAGTTCAACGGCGACCGCGGGCCGTACAAGGGCGGCATCCGCTACCATCCGCAGGTCTCCCGCGACGAGGTCAAAGCGCTGTCCGGCTGGATGACCTACAAGACCGCGATCGTCGACATCCCGCTCGGCGGCGGCAAGGGCGGTATCGTTATCAATCCCGACGACTACTCCGAGGCGGAACTCGAGCGCCTCACCCGCTCGTTCGCGAAGGAACTGCGACCGATGATCGGCGAGGACCGCGACGTGCCCGCCCCCGACGTGAACACGGGCCAGCGGGAGATGAACTGGATCAAGGACACTTACGAGACTCTGGAGAACACGACGGAACCGGGCGTCATCACGGGGAAGGCGCTCGATTCGGGCGGCAGCGAAGGCCGGGTCGAGGCGACCGGTCGCTCGACCGTCCTCGCCGCGCGCGAGGCGTTCGACTATCTCGACAAGGACCTCGAGGGTGCGACCGTCGCCGTGCAAGGCTACGGCAACGCCGGCTGGATCGCCGCGAAACTGATCGACCGGATGGGCGCGACCGTCGTCGCCGCCAGCGACTCGAGTGGCGGCATCTACAACCCTGACGGCTTCGACCCGGTCGGGGCCAAGCAGCACAAAAACGAGACCGGCAGCGTCGTCGGCTACAGCGAGAGCGAGGAGGAGATCACCAACGACGAGGTACTCACCCTCGACGTCGACCTGCTGATCCCCGCCGCGCTCGAGAACGCGGTCGACGAAGACCTCGCAAAAGACGTGAAAGCCGACGTCATCTCGGAGGCGGCGAACGGACCGCTGACCCCCGCGGCTGACGACGTACTCGAGGGGAAGGACGTCTTCGTCATCCCGGACATACTCGCGAACGCGGGCGGCGTCACCGTCTCCTACTTCGAGTGGGTCCAGAACCGCCAACGCTTCTCCTGGTCGGAAGAGCGCGTCAACGACGAACTCGAGACGGTCATCGTGGACGCCTTCGACGCGCTGGTCGAGGCCTACGAGGAGAACGACCTCGAGAACCCGCGGACCGCGGCATACGTCGTCGCGATTCAGCGTGTCGCCGACGCGTTCGAAGAGGCCGGTAGCTGGCCCTGATCGGCCGGTCACCGCTCGGTCGGTAGCGGGGTCCGAGTCGCGGATCGATGACCGACTGTTTTCAGTTTGACAGACACTCGTAGTTCCAACAAACACTTACCAGCTGGACCGTCATTTGTAGGGAGATGAATCGACGACGCGTACTGGCCGGGATCGGAACCGCCGGTCTCGCCGGCCTGTCCGGCTGTCTGGGTGTGATCGGCATGGCTAACCACGAGTCAGCCCCGGCTGGGGTCGAGGCCAGCGCCCGCGACGACACGGGATACGAACAGACCACCGTCGACGAGATCGGGGTGGAGAAAGAGGTCCCCGGCGGGGGGCTCACCGGGACGGTATCGGTTACGAACCACATGACGAAACACGAGAAATCCGTCGACATGGGGCCGCTGGGGAGCCGGCGCGGGGCCGTCTTCAACGTCCTGACGACGCCGAAAGTCAAACTCCTCGGCAAGCAGTTCAACCCCGTCGAAGAAATGTCGACGAAAGAACTCGTTGATCTCGTCGAGAACAACTACAACGGCATCGAAAACATCTCTCACGTCGAGGACGCCGAGGTCACGATCCTCGAGGAGACGACGACCCAATCGCAGTTCACCGCCGACGCGAAATTCGACGGTCAGAGCGTTACGGTCGACCTTCACGTCACGAAAGCCGTCGAGGCAGACGACGACCTGCTCGTGACGATCGGCGTCTATCCCGAACAGCTCCGGATGCAGGAAAAGTCGAATATCACGTCACTCGCCGAAGCGGTGACGACCGAGGTCGACGAAAGCGCCTCGAGCGGCGACTCGAGCGACGATGGCGGAAACGAGAGCAGCGGCGATTCGAACAGCACCGACGAAAAGAGCAAAGACGGCAATCAGAGCGACGGGGACGACGACGGCGGCGTGCTCGGCTGAGGTCCGATCCCGTCGAAGCGGTGCGTCGTCGCTCGAGGCCGAGTCGAACGAATCCGATCAGAGGCCGAGTTCGCGGCCGATGACCAGATGCTGGATCTCGCTCGTTCCCTCGCCGATCTCCATGAGTTTCGCGTCACGATAGAAGCGCTGGGGGGCGAAATCGGTCGTATAGCCGTAGCCGCCCAGCACCTGCACGGCGTCCTCGGCCACCTCGCGGGCGGCCTCGCTAGCGTCCAGTTTCGCGAGCGCCGACTCTCGAGTCACGGTCTCGCCCCGATCGTACGTTCGGGCGGCCCGTCGGGTCAGTAGTCGAGCGCGCTCCGTCTTTCGGTACATGTCGACGATCGTGTCCCGGATCGCGTCGAACTCGCAGATGGGCTGGCCGAACTGTTCGCGCTCTTTGCTGTAGGATTTCGCGTGTTCGTAGGCACCCTGTGCGAGTCCCGTCGAGAGCGCGGCGATCGAGATTCGGCCGCCGTCGAGGGTCTTCTTCGTCTGCTCCCAGCCGTCACCTTCGTCACCGAGCAGACGATCTTCGGACAGACGGACGTTCTCGAGCGATATTTCGCAGGTCGGCGAGGCGTTGAGCCCCATCTTGTCCCAGACCGTGGTCACCTCGAAGCCGTCGTCTTCGCGGGGGTCGACGATGAACGTCGAGATGCCGTCGTAGCCCGCGTCGGGGTCTGTGACGGCCTTGACGAGGATCGAACCGGCCTCGGAGGCGTTCGTGATGAACTGCTTGGTCCCGTTGAGCACCCACTTGTCGCCATCCCGTTCGGCTCGTGTGTTCATGTCGGAGGCGTCCGACCCGCTGTCGGGTTCAGTCAGCGCCCAGCCGCCGACGTACTCGCCCTCGGCGAGCGGGCGTAGCCACTGCTCTTTCTGGGTCTCGGTACCGAACAGTTCGATCGGTTTCGACGCGAGGGACGTGTGCGCGACGTAGGAGAGTCCGATCGCGCCGGAGACGCGGCCGAGTTCCTCGGCGACCAGCGCGTACATGAGCGTATCGCCGCCGAGGCCGCCGTACTCCTCGGCGATCGGGACGCCCATCATATCGAGATCGGCGAGTTGATCGAAGATATCCGCGGGGAACCGGTGTTCGTCCTCGATCTCCTGGGCGATCGGCTCGATCTCAGTCTCGCAGAAGTCCCTGACGGTTTCCCGGATCATCCGGTGTTCGTCGGGCAGATCGACGGCCATACGTGGTACTCGATGGCGCGGGAAATAAGGCCACTGCCGATATCGGTTCCGAACGCGGCACTACCGCCAGCCGCCGTTTTCGTCGCCGTCGGTGTCGTCCGTGTCGTCGGTTTCGTCGTCCCAGCCGCTCGAGCTCCCCCAGTCCGTTTCGTCGTCGGCGTCGCCTCGATCACGGTCGTCGTCCCAGCCGGTTTCGTCGTCGAACTCGTCGGGTCGATTCGTCGGGTCGGCGTCCTCCGGCCGGTCGCGCCAGTCCGCCGTCCCCTCGCGGGTCGCTGCACGCTGGTCGGGGATCAGGTCGAGGTCTGCGTCCGTATCGCCGAGCAACAACAGCGCATAGTACTGGAAGTACGACGCGATCGGCGCCCAGACCGCGCCCAGCAGGAGCAGCCCGAGCACCGCGCCGACCAGACCGACTGGGATCGAGAGGAGGACGCCGAGCGGCCCGAGAGCGAACACGAGGAGTGCAACGACGATGACGAACGGGACCGCGAGGACGAATCCGGCGATTCCGACGACGATCCAGGCCGCGCCCCCGACCACGAGTTGCAGGATCCAGACCAACAGCAGATACACGAGGTACTCGGCCCAGTTCCGTCGCAACGTCCCCCAGAACCGACGCCACGACGCGAGGACGCCCCTGTCCTCGAGCAACATGATCGGGGCGACGAACGCGGAGGTGAACTGCGATAGAATACCGAAGAGCAGTCCGACGACGATTGCGTACGGGATAAACGCCAGAACGGATCCGGCCGTAAGCGCTCCCTGCCCACCCGTCGCGAAGAGAACGATCAACAGAATCGGCACGCCGAGGAGGAACAGCGCCACGAGTCCGAGTCCGAGTCGAAACAGGAATAGCCACAGTCCGCGGCCGATATTGTTTCCGAAGTAGCGTCTGATGTGGACTTCTCCGGACCGAAGCGACTCGAGAAAGACGAACGTCATGACGGCGGAGAGAAACGCGTAGCCGAGCCAGAGTACGAGTACGATTCCGAGTACGATGAGTCCCCAGAACAGAAGTTGTGACGTCGACGCGTCGCTTTCGAACTCCGATGGGAGGTCGTCTTGGGCGGGATCGTCGGTGACCGTACCGGCGTTTCCGCCCCCACCACCGAACGCCGGCCCACCGGCCCCGAACGAGGTCACGAACAGGACGACGATCGCGAGTCGGAGCCACTGTCCCCTGTCGATCGGCGTGAAAAACTCCCGGGTGACGTCGATCGCATCGCTTAAATTATCGATCGCGAACATTTCTCTCGAATACCATGTTTACAGTGATAGGTGTGATGGATCGGATCCAGCGACCACGTCTTCCGATCGCCGCCCGCGATTCGAACGTGACCTTCCGATCACGTTCTCCCGGTGTCACTTCGAGACGCATTTAACGCCGCCGGTCGTGACACCGACGTATGGACATCCGCCGGCTCGCACGCGGGACCGTGGAGTGGAGCCGCATCGAGCGCGTCGCTCGCACGCTGGCGGATCGGTACGACCGCGAGTCGGTCCGCGTGGAGTTCCTCGAGGCCGACAACTGGCTCTCGACGCCCTGCGTCATCGACGACGAGTGGTTCGTCAAGATCGTCTCCCGGCAGAACGCGCTGGTCCACGCCGTCCTGACGACGGGCCGGAACGTCGGCGCCTTTTCGTCGGGCACGGAGGGCTTCTTCGACCGGTTCGACACGCCCCGCGAGATGGTTGAACACGAGTACGAGGCGACCGAGCGGATGCGCGAGATCGGCGTCAACGCGCCCCGCCCGATCGACGCCTTCGAAGTGAACGGGCTCGGCGTCCTCGTCCTCGAGTACCTCCCCGAGTTCGAGTCGCTCGACGACGTCTCCGACGCGACCGTCGCGGAACGAGCACCGGAGCTGTTCGAGATGCTCGCGACGTTGCACGACCACGGGCTGGCCCACGGCGACCTGCGAGCCGAGAACATCCTGCTCTGCGACGACGAGTTCTATTTCATCGACGCCACAAGCGTCCACGCCGACCGCGTCGACGAGACGACGGCGTACGATCTGGCCTGCGCGCTGGCAGTCCTCGAGCCCCGAATCGGTCCCCGGGACGCCGTCGACGCGGCCGCGACGGCCTACGACGCCGCGGCGCTGCTCTCGGCGCGGGAGTTCCTCGATTTCGTCCGGCTCCGGCCCGACCACGAGTTCGACTCGACGACGCTGCGCAGCGAGCTCGAGAAGGCGGCCGATCTGAACGAGCGGTAAGTACAGACGCTCTCGCGACGTATGCTCGTCACGTCCCGACTCACAGGCCACTGCAGGCACCAGCGGTTTTCCCGGGATAGCGCTACGCCGACGTATGTGCGCAACGTTCACCGACGACGACGTCGGCAAGCGGGTCGAGACCGCCAGCGGCGAGCCGATCGGCTCCGTCAGGATGACCGAGGCGGACACGGCGTACGTAGACACCAACGCGGACGCGGGGAGCGCGATTCAGGCGATCCTCGAGTCCGACGCCGACGAGGATATCGTCCCGATGGACGGGAGCGCAATCGCCGAAATCACCGACGACGCGATCAGGCTGGCCGACGAGCGCGCGTCCCCGGACGATTCTGGCGGGGCCGAGCCAGTTGTCGAGCGCGACGAGGACACCGGGGGACGCAACGATAGCGACGAACAGCGGACGCTCGGAACGGAGCCGGGCGACCCCGGCGAGCCGGCAGAGAGCGTGGAAGGGCGGTCCGGGCAGGACATGGAGCCGTCGACCGAGGAGATGGACGAAGCGGGGAAAGAGCGCCACGCCGACAAGGAGGACGCGCCGCCGGAGGGCGACCGAACCGTCACGACGGAGCGCGGCGAGAAAGAGGACCAGTGAGCGATTCGCGCGCGGGCGAATCGGACGCTCAGAGGAGCAGGTACGCGACGCCGACGACGCCGACGACGGTCGAAACGCCACCCGCGACCAGTCGAAACCGCGCTGACGACTCGAACTCGGCCTCCAGGCTCGCCTCGTCCTGACTCGAGACGACGAGGGGGCCGTCCGCGGGCGTCGTCACCGCGGCGTCTTCCGGACGGAAGCGCGCTCGCTCCGGATCCTCGCGGTCTCGAACGCGCCCGAGGACGTAGACGGCTTCGCCGGGGCTGACGATCTGTTCGGTGTAGCGCCGGCGGCCGTGTTTCTTCCCCGCGTCCACCACGTTGGTGATCGAGCCGGTGTCCTCGTAGAGGCCGTGATCGTCGTGCAGCCGTCGAATGCGCTCCGACGGCGTCTCGTCCGGATCGAACGCCGTTTCGGTCGGGAAGGAGTCGAACTCGGCGAGCACGTCGTCGATGCGGACGCCGTCCGAGGCGCTGACGCCCGTGGTCTGTGTCCACTTGCCCGCCGTCGATCGCTTCGATATCGGTTCGACCCGGACGGCGGCGGTGTCGTCGTCGACCGCGAACGCGGTCGCCTCGATGCCGCGAGCGACCTCGCGCCACCGCGACGCGTCGCCGCGTTCGTCCCACTCCTCGATCGTCCAGGCCGCGACCGCAGCGTCCCGTCCCGTAATCGGCGCGGAGAGCGGTTCGCCGACCGGGACTGCCGTCCCCTCGAGTTCGACGACGCCTGGCGTCGCGAGCTCCCGCACCGGCGTCGGCGTCACGGCCGCCATCCGGGCGTGGATCGCGCGGCGCTTCCAGCCCGTGTAGACGCCGACGACGCCCAGCGTGGCGAGCATCGCCGGAACGAGCACGAGATCCGAAACCATAGGTTGGCTTTGCGAACAGTTCCTCTTATATATAACTCGAGTCGGCGTCGCGGAACGGGAGCCGTCGTCCGTCGCTCTGTACGGCAATGTTTCGACTTCCTAGCAGTAGATATAAGTCACAACAGTATAATAATCTATACGGAAGCCAGTCTCGAGAACGAGGGGACGTACGGAAACGCCCCGGGTGTCAGAGCACCCGGGACCTGGCTTCCCAACCCGGAAGGGTTCAGGAGCCATTCTTACGTTCGTACTACCGGGACATAAACGTCCCGAACGGCGAAAGAAACGCCCGCTACGAGGAGCCTCGAGTCCGGTGTCGGCCGCGAGCAGACCCAGAGGCCGAAGCGAATGAGCGGTCCCGACGAGCCACCCGCAGACGACGGGGCTGGACTCCCCGACTGTCCCCGCTGTGGCGAACGGGTGGTGATTTCGGTCGCGTTCACCCCTCAGGCGGGGCTGGTCAGCCCCTGTGGCTGTTCCGTGCCGCCGGCGCTCTTTCCGGAGGTCCACGGGGACTAGTCGGGGCTCGCGTCGAGCCCCGCCGGACAGCCAGCCGGTCGGCGCGGTGAGCGTCCACGCCGTCGAAACCACCACCCGTCGACATCACGCGTCGGCCGGTCGGCCCGAAAGCGGCGGCTCGAGCGGGTCTCGCTCCGGGAGAATCGACTCCGAAAAGTCCGGTGGGAGGTCCGGACCGATCGCTCGATCGGTACCGGGACGGGCGTCGATCCGAAACGGGAGCCGGAAACGATCGGTCCCGTTCAGAACCGGGACGGGTCAGCCCTGCGTCGTCCAGCTGTGACCGCAGTTGACGCATGTGAGTTCGACTTCGACGCCCGGTTCCAGTAGTCGACTGTCGTTCCGTTCGCCGCAGTTCGGACACGTATCCGCCTCCATACAGGCAGCAACTCGAGTGGGGAGCGGAATAAGGCGCATTGCTAGCCAAATTGGCTGTGAAAGTCAGGGTGACACTCACTACCGCGGTCCTACACGGCGGCGTTCTCGCTCGAGGGTACGTGCTGGGAACGGTCAGTTCCGGTGACGATCCTCCTGGGCGTCCGTCTACCGCCGCCCGCCCTCGACCGAATGATCAGTCTCGTTTCGGCATCCGAATCGAGCGACTCATTCGTTATGTGTGAACTACCAGCAAGATTTTCACCGCGCCCACCCTTGCTTCGAGTATGAGCCAGCAAGTCACCGAACAGGTACGCGGTCATTACATCGGCGGCGAGTGGACGGACGGGACGGGCGACACCTTCGAGAGCGAGAACCCCGCCACCGGGGAGACGCTGGCGACGTTCGAGCGCGGGACGGAGGCGGACGTAGACGCCGCCCTCGAGGCCGCCGATAACGCCTTCGAGGAGTGGCGCGACCTGTCGTACATCGACCGCGCGGAGTACCTCTGGGACATCTACCACGAGCTACGAGACCGCCACGAGGAACTCGGCGAGATCGTCTCGAGGGAGTGCGGCAAGGAGATCTCCGAAGGAAAGGCCGACGTGACCGAGGCCTGGCACATGGTCGAGTGGGCGGCGGGCAACGCTCGCCACCCCCACGGCGACGTGGTTCCCTCCGAGGTCGCGGGCAAGGACTCCTACATGCGGCGCAAGCCGCGGGGCGTGATCGGCTGCATCACGCCGTGGAACTTCCCGGTCGCGATCCCGTTCTGGCACATGGCCATCGCGCTGGTCGAGGGCAACACCGTGGTCTGGAAGCCCGCCGAGCAGACGCCGTGGTGCGGCCACGTCATCGCCGAGATGATGGACGACGCCGGGGTGCCCGAGGGCGTCTTCAATATGATCCAGGGCTTCGGCGACGCCGGCGCGGCGATAACGGACGACGACCGGGTCGACACCGTTCTCTTTACCGGCTCCGCCGAGGTCGGCCACGAGATCGCGGGCAAGGTCGGCGGCGAGCCCGGCAAACTCGCGGCCTGCGAGATGGGCGGCAAGAACGGGATCGTGATCACCGATGAGGCAGACATGGACACCGCGGTCCACTCGGCGGTCATGTCCTCGTTCAAGACGACGGGGCAGCGCTGCGTCTCGAGCGAGCGACTGATCGTCCACGAGGACGTCTACGACGAGTTCAAAGACCGGTTCGTCGACGTCGCCGAAGATATCGCGGTCGGCGATCCGCTCGAGGCGGACACCTTCATGGGACCGGCCATCGAGGCCGACCACGTCGAGAAGATCCGGGGGTACAACGAACTGGCCCGCGAGGAGGGCGCGACCGTCCTCGTCGATCGGTTCGACCTCGAGGAAAGCGAGATTCCGGACGGGCACGCGGAGGGCCACTGGGTCGGCCCGTTCGTCTACGAGATCGACTACGAGCCCGACCTGCGCTGTCTCAACGAGGAGTGTTTCGGCCCGCACGTCGCCCTCGTCGAGTATTCGGGCGACATCGAGGACGCGGTCGAGATCCACAACGACACCCCCTACGGGCTGGCGGGGGCGATCATCTCGGAGGACTACCGGCAGCTCAACTACTTCCGTGACCACGCCGACGTGGGGCTGGCGTACGCGAACCTCCCGTGTATCGGCGCGGAGGTTCAGTTGCCCTTCGGCGGCGTCAAGAAATCCGGCAACGGGTATCCCAGTGCCCGCGAGGCCATCGAGGCCGTCACCGAGCGCACCGCCTGGACGATGAACAACGCCGACGAGATCGAAATGGCCCAGGGGCTCTCGGCGGACATCAAGACGTCCGAAGACTGACTCCGTTCGCGCCGGCCGCCGCTGACCGCCACAGACAGGCACACGCGGCTGGCCGAACCATCAAGAGTTATCGGGGTCGACACCCCCCGTATAGCCATGACCGACTTCGCAAAGCGAGTCGAGCAGGTGTCGATCAGCGGCATCCGCAAGGTGTTCGAGGCCGCCGGCGACGACGCGATCAACCTCGGGCTCGGCCAGCCCGACTTCCCGACGCCGGCCCACGCCCGCCGCGGGGCGATCGAGGCCATCGAGTCCGGACAGGTCGACGCCTACACCTCGAACAAGGGGACCCCACAGCTTCGCGAAGCGATTTCGGCGAAGTACGACCGCGACTACGGTCTCGAGGTCGACCCCGCCGACGTGATCGCCACCTCGGGCGGCAGCGAGGCGCTGCACATCGCGCTCGAGGCCCACGTCGATCCCGGCGAGGAAGTGATCTTCCCGGATCCCGGCTTCGTTTCCTACGACGCGCTGACGCGAATCGCCGACGGGACGCCGAAACCGGTCGGCCTACGCGACGACCTCACGCTCGACCCCGCGACGGTCGAGGACGCCATTACGGAGGAGACGGCGGCGTTCGTCGTCAACAGCCCTGCCAACCCGACGGGCGCGGTCCAGAGCGAGGAGGACATGCGCGAGTTCGCCCGCATCGCGGACGAACACGACGTGCTCTGTCTCTCCGACGAGGTGTACGAACACATCGTCTTCGAAGGCGAGCACCACTCGCCGCTCGAGTTCGCTGAGACGGACAACGTGGTCGTCGTCAGCGCCTGCTCGAAGACCTACTCGATGACCGGCTGGCGGCTCGGCTGGGTCGTCGCCTCGAACCGACGGATCGAGCGCATGCTTCGGGTCCACCAGTACGGCCAGGCCTGTGCCTCCGCGCCCGCGCAGTTCGCCGCCGAAGCCGCGCTGACCGGCCCACAGGAGCCGGTACAGGAGATGGTCGAGACCTTCGAGGAGCGCCGGGACCTCGTGCTCGACGGACTCACGGACGCCGGCCTCGAGGTTCCCACCCCCCAGGGAGCCTTCTACGCGATGCCGAAGGTCCCCGAGGGCTGGTGCGACGAAGTGATCGACCGCGGCGTCGTCGTCGTCCCCGGCGACGCCTTCGGCGCGAACGGCGAGGGCTACGCCCGGCTCTCGTACGCGACCGGCACCGAGGAGCTGAAAGAGGCGCTCGAGATTATCGACGACGCGACTCGAGCCGTTCGGTAGCGGTTCTCGTTTTCGGCTGAATCAGCTGGTCCGTGCCGCGAACTCATCGACGATCGTTTCGCAAAAGGCCTCGAGGTCGTCCGGGTTCCGACTCGTCACGAGTCCGTCGTCGACCACGACCTCCTCGTCCACCCACTCGCCGCCGGCGTTGCGGATATCGGACTCGAGGCTGTGGTACGAAGTCAGCGTCCGGCCCTCGACTGCGTCTGCCTCGATCAGCGTCCACGGCCCGTGACAGATCACGCCGGCCGGTTTGCCGTCTGTGAGATGTTCTTGCAGCAACTCGACGCCGTCCGCGTCGGTTCGAAGCGTGTCCGCGCCGACGGTACCGCCCGGGACGACCAGCGCGTCGTAGTCGTCCGCGGACGCTTCGTCGAACGTCCGATCGACCTCGTAGCGCTCGCTCTCCTCGAGGTCGTTATTGACGGTCTGGCCCTCGCCCGATTCGCTGCCCAAAACGTCGACCGTCGCCCCGGCGTCGGTGACGGCGTCTCTCGATTCGATGAACTCGACTTCTTCGGTGCCCGCGGGCGCGAGGAAGATTCCGATCGTCGTGTCCTCGAGCGGTCGGCTGTCGGGTGTGCTCACACTGGCTCGGAGGAGCGGCGTGCGGACAAGGATTCGACTTGCTCGTGCAACAGCCACTGCGACACCCCAATCGAATCCTTCCGCCCCGGAAACCGACGCTGCGTAGAGGATCACTCGGCCGGGAGGCGAACGGTAACGATGCTTCCCCCGTTGTCCCCCCTCGCGTACTGAAGGGATCCGCTGAACGCGTTGACGATCCGTCGCGCGAGCAACAACCCGATCCCGTTCCCGTGGCGCAACTGAGACGGTTCGTCTCGCACCTCCTCGTCTATCATCGACCACTCGTCGGCAGCGATCCCCGGCCCGTTGTCTGCGATCTCGACGTGCGCCTCTCCCGCGTGCTCGAACACTCGAACCGTCACCCGCGGCGAGGGCGAGCAGTTGTGCTCGATCCCGTTTTCGATGAGTTGCTCGAGGGCTGTCTCGATCCGTTCGTTGCATTCGACGACCACCGGCTCCTCGGTTGCTACCGTGATCGACGCCTCCGGATAGCGCGCTCGGAGCCGTTCAGACACCGTTTCCGCGACGGCATCGATCTCGAGTGGGTTCGTCTCTCCGGTGGGGTGGAGAATCAGATCCACCATTTGCTTCGCCTTTTCGCTGGTCGTGAGCAGGTTTTCCGCAGCGGCGTCGATGTGGTCGGCGTACGCCGCCGTTCCCTCCTCCGTGGATCTCTCTCTAAGCGTCTCGACGTACCCCCGTATCACGGACAGATCGTTCCGAATGTTGTGACGAAGGAGCCGATTGAGCACTCGCAGCAGACGTTCGCGGTCTTTGAACGCCGTAATATCGCGCGCCTCCGGAACGAGCAGGGTGACCCTCCCATCGTCGTCGGTTATCGGCCGGATCGAAAGGTCGATCACGGCCTCCCTGTCCGCGCCCCGAACGCGGAGTTCGTCCCGGTACGGACTTCCTGATTTGGCCTGTTCGAACCCGTTTCGGAGGGATTCCCGGTCTCCTTCGTCACAGAACTCCAGCGCCTCCCACAGTTTGGCTCCGACGACCGAGCGCACGTCCGTATCGGCGAACGACACTCTCGTCTCGTTCGCTTCGATGATGGTTCCGTCGGGCGACACTAACCCGGTGAACTGGTACGTATTGTTGAACACCGCTTCGAACCGACGCTGTCGCTCCATGCGGCGCGATATGTCACGACCGATACCGACTAGTTTCTCCGGCGTCCCGCGTTCGTCCATCATCGGTGCACCGGTGAACTCGTACGGAACGTGGTCACCGGCTTTCGTTTTCAGGCGGGCTTCGACCGTGGTCGTCTCGCCCGCCTCGAAGACGTCCTCGATGTGCGTTCGAACCCGGTTTCGATCCTCCTCGGCGATGAACTCGAGGGCGTTCATCGTCGCTATCTCGTCGTCGGTGTAGCCGGTAGTGCGCCGAAATTGGTCGTTCCACCGCGTTGGTGACCCGTCTCTGTCGAACGCGTAGAGGAGGTCCGGAAGCGCCTCGAAGATACTCTTCGTAAACGCCTGCTCGTCACGAAGCGACTGTTCGCGCTCTCGGCGGTCGGTGATGTCCTGCACGGCACCTCGAAGGCGGATGACCGTTCCGTCCCTCATTTTCGGGACGCCTTCCGTGTGGACCCACCGCTGCTCGCCGTGATGCGTGATGATTCGGAGTTCTTCCTCGAAGGGGTCTCCGTTACGGATCGCGTCCTCTATCGCCTGGCGAATGCGGGGTCTGTCCTCGGGATGGTAGAAGTCGATCGCCTCGTCGATGGACGGGGAGGCGTCTACGGGAATGCCGTGAATTCGGTTGACCTGGTCGGTCCATCGCAGGTCTCCGGACTGCAGGTCGAATTCCCAGCCGCCGACCACGGCCATCTGCTGCGTGTGGGCGAAGAGGTCGTTTTGACGTTCCAGACGCTGTTCGTACGTTTTCTGTTGGGTAATATCGATAACGACTCCTTCTACGGCCGCCACTTCGCCGTCGACTTCGACTGGGCTCGCTCGCTCCAGCACGTGCTTGATGTCGCCCGACCGCGTTCGGATACGATAGGTCTCAGTATACTGGCGTCGGGCATCGAGACCGTTTCGGATGCTCTGCTCGAGGGCATCACGATCATCGTCTACGACGAGGCTGCCATAGCTGACGTCCCCTTGCGTAAACGCGGACGATGGATAGCCGGTCAGCGCTTCGACCTGCCCGTTGAGAAACGTCATCTCCCACGGCGGTTTCGGGTCGTACCGGTAGGCGAGACCAGGGAGGTTATCGAGGAATCGGTCCAGCGTCGGACCGGGTTCGTCGGGGAAATTACTATCGGACACGGTCGGATCCTGTTCGTACCAACTCGAACGCTCCGGTATAACTCCCGCGGCCGACCGTCATCCCCACAGTTCTGTCGAGAGAGTCACATCGCACGACAACCACTGTTATACCGAGTCGTTGCGTTCGTTCGAACGAGATGCGCGCTGTACGCCTTCACGAACACGGTGACGCGGACGTACTGCAAGTCGACGAGGTTGACCGGCCTGACCCCGACGAGGACCAACTGCTAGTCGAAATCGCCGCCGCGGGCATCAATCCCGTCGACACCTACTTCCGAGACGGCTCGTACACCCCAGTCGACGTACCGTTCACGCCCGGCGTCGACTTCGCGGGCACCGTCGCCGAGACGGGCGACGGCGTCGACGGCTTCGACGAGGGCGACCGCGTCTTCGGCACCGGAATCGGCAATGGCGGGTTTCAGGGGTCGTACGCGGAGTACGCCACCGTCCCGACGGATCGCGTGGTTCA
The DNA here is from genome assembly GCF_031626495.1 of Natrinema sp. 1APR25-10V2. NCBI lineage: Archaea > Methanobacteriati > Methanobacteriota > Halobacteria > Halobacteriales > Natrialbaceae > Natrinema > Natrinema sp. 1APR25-10V2. The sequence goes on along the minus strand of NZ_JAMQOJ010000008.1, from coordinate 103,165 downwards.
TCTCCCCGACGGCGCCGACCTGACCGAAGCGGGTGCCGCTGGCGTCGCGGCCGTCACCGCCTGGCGCGCGCTGATCGATCACGCCGACCTCGAGCCCGCGGAATACTGCCTGATCCACGGCGGCTCCGGCGGCGTCGGCCACGCGGCGGTCCAGATTGCGGCCGCCGTGAGCGCCCGCGTCATCACCACCGCGTCCGAGGGGTACCACGACGCCCTCGCCGACTACGGGGCCGAAACGGTCCTCGACTACGGCCGCGACGATCTGGCCGATGCCGTGCTCGAGGCCTCCGACGGCGGCGTCGACGCCGTGCTGGACCACCGGCTCGACGACTACCTGCAGTTCGACGCCGAGGTCGCGGCGACGGGCGCACGCGTCGTCGGTATCGGCGAGAACAGTCCCGATCCGGGCTTTACCAACGACGGCCCCGCACGATCGAAAGACGTCACGTACCAGTTCATGAGCATGTTCAACACGCCGGATCTGCGCGTGCCGCTGCGCGGCGTCGGCCATCTCATGAGCACGGGCGGGCTCTCGATCGACGTGGCGCGGACGTACGACCTCGAGGAGGCGGCAGACGCCCAGCGCGCCGTCATGGAGGATAGCTTCCTCGGAAAACTGGTCGTAGAGCCGTAGTCGCGACGGAAACGATCCGTATAGACGGGCAGCGGAACGAGACCGCTACTGAGGCGAGTCGCAGACGGCGTCCGTCCGGGAGAGCAACGTTCGGCCGCGATCGGTGAGCGAGACGGTCTTCGTCGCGGAGTCGAACTCGACCGCGTCCGCAGCGGCTAACTTCGGGATGTGAGTGTGGTGGAGCGATATCTGGACGGCGCGGCGGTCTTCCGACGACACGCCGCCGTGATCAGAAATCGTGTTCGGCTCCGACGTCGCTTCCCCCGTCGCGATCTCGACGGCGATCTCCTGGAGCGGGACGGAGCCGTCGACGTCCTCGAGGTACTGCAGGAGTTCACGTCGTCTGCGGTCGGCTAACAGATCCATCGCCGTGTCTACGTCGTCCGAATCGCCGAACGCGGTGAGACTTTCGGGCGAACTGAGTAGCGGGATCATACCACTGATAGCGCCCGAACGGTATTTATATCGCGTGTGAGTCCGATCGAAACACTATCTGCGTCCGGGAGGAATCGCCGCTATCAGTGTCTCTATGGCCGTTTCGCGGCCCCACGACCCGTTACGCGAGGTCGGCGACCGCTTCCATCGTCGTCCGCTTGTCCTCCTCGGTCATGCCGTCGACGAAGCCGACCCGAACGGCGTCGACGCCGTCGATCTCGCTGTACTCCTCGATCCACTCGCGGACCTCCTCGGGGGTTCCCGCGGGCGCCAGTTCGTCGAGCAGTTCGTCGGGCAGGGCCGCGGCCATCGCGTCGGTGTCGCGGTCGTCCCAGGCTGCTCTGATCTCTTCGACGATGTCGGGGTAGCCCTGTTCGGCGACCGAGTTCCCGTAATAGGGTCCGTAGGCGCCGAGCATGAACGCGATCGATCCTCGCGCCTTCGCGCGAGCCTCCTCGCGGTCCTCGGCGGCGATACAGCGGACGATCGGGGCCACTCGAAGGTCCGAGAGGTCCTTGTCGGCCAGTTCGGCGCCGCGCTCTAGGTCCTCGAGTCGATCGCGCAGGCCGTCGGCGGTGAACATCTGCGGGGCCCAGCCGTCGCCGAATCGGCCTGCCATCTCGGTCGCTTTGGGGCCGAGGGTACCGAGGTCGATCGGCGGCGGGTTCTCGCTCGGGCCGCGCTCGTAGCCCAGCCCCGGAATCTCGAAGATCTCGCCCTCGTAGGCGGGGTTGCCCTCCTCGAAGACGGTGCGCATGACTTCGATCACCTCGCGGGTCCGTCGCAGCGGGCGATCGAACTCCATGCCGTGCCACCGCTCCGTGATCGCGGGCGAACTCGGGCCGATCCCGAACCGGTAGCGGCCGTCGGCGGCGGCCTGCAGCGTAAGCGCCGTCTGAGCGAGCATCGCCGGCGTCCGCCCGTACGGCGAGATCACGTCGGTGGAGATCCCGAGTTCGTCGGTGCGGTCGGCGGCCAGCGTCAGCGGCGGCACGATGTTCCAGCCGGTCGTCTCGCCGACCGTAATCCGATCGAAACCGAGATCCTCCGCCTGCACGGCGCGCTCGGCGACGTCCTGTGGTCGGTCGTAGTCTCCGAGTCGGATCAGCAAGTCCAGTTCGGCGTTCATCGTTCGTCCCTCCACACCGGCGCTCGAGTCGCGCGTCGCAGTGTCATCACCATGCACCGCGGTATGCAATCACATAAAACTGTAGCGTTTCCGTCCGGTCACGTCGCGGACACTGGCGGTTCCAGCGCCGGAGAAGATCGAGTTCGAGACGTTTCAGCTCGACAGGATCTCGTCACAGAGCCGCTGTGCGGCCTCGAGATGCTCGCGCGCTGCCCCATCGTCGGGCTCGTCGACTTCAGAGAGGAGCGCCCTGACAGTCTCGACGCGCTCGCGGACGACCGTCGGCTCGAGCCCGGCGGTCGCGGCGTCGCTGGCCACCGCCTCGGCCTCGCCGAGCCAGCGGTTCGTCTCGCGATCGATCGGGCGCTCGGCGGTCGCTGCCAGCCGGCGATGGAGCGCGCGGGCCCGCGCCTCGAGCGAGTCCCGACCGTCAGCGCCGGGTGAATCGTCGGTCACGATCGAACGAACGGGCGCACTCACCGTGACGGTTCCGCCGTCGAACCCGCGGGGGCTACGCCTCAGCGCTCGAGCCGGTGGGAAACGTTGATACCGGTCGTGACTAACGTGGTCGTATGACACGCGACTGCTCGTTCCTCGAGCAACTCGACCTCGCGGACGATCAGGTCTCCTTCGCGGACGGCCGCCGGGAATCGCACGCGACCGACTACGGATCGGAGCGCAACGACGAGGACGGCGCGCTTCCCGATGCCGTCGTCTGGCCGGAGACTACCGACGACGTTTCGGCGGTGCTCGCCGCGGCGACCGACCGCGGCGTCCCCGTCACACCCTACGCCGCGGGGACGGGACTCGAGGGCAACGCCGTTCCGGCCCACGGCGGGATCAGCCTCGATCTCACGCGCATGGACGACGTGGTCGACTACCGGCCCGACGATTTCCAGATCGACGTCGGTCCGGGGATCATCGGCTCGGCCGTCGACGAGCACGTCGCCCCCGACGGTCTCTTCTTCCCGCCGCTGCCGTCGTCTGGCGACATCTCGACGATCGGCGGGATGATCGCGACCGACGCCAGCGGCATGCAGACGGTCCGCTACGGCGAGATTGCCGACTGGGTGCTCGGCCTCGAGGCGGTACTCGCCGACGGCACCGTCATCGAGACCGGGTCGCGGGCGATCAAGACCTCGAGCGGCTACAACCTGACCGACCTCATCGTCGGCAGCGAGGGGACCCTCGCGGTCGTCACCGAGGCCACATTGGAGCTCGCGGGCCGTCCCGAACAGATCCGCGGGGGGCGAGCGATCTTCGAGACGTTAGACGACGCGGCCGAAGCAGTCTTCGACGCGGTCAGAACTGACGTCGGCGTCGCCCGGATCGAGCTCGTCGACGGGCTGAGCGCGACGATGGCGAACGAGTATCTGGGCAGCGACCTGCCCGACGCGCCGATGGTCTTCCTCGAGTTCCACGCCAACCACGGCGTCGACGAAGAGATCGACCTCTGTCGGGCGATCTTCGAGGACCACGACGTCGTTCGCTTCGAGATGAGCGACGACGACGCCGAGATGGAGGAACTCTGGAAGGCCCGTCGCGAACTGGCCTATGCCGTCTCGACGTACGACCCGGACCTCCAGCCGCTCCATCCCGGCGACGTGACGGTGCCGATCAGTGCCTACCCGGAGGTCGTCCGCGAGGCCAAACGGCTGGCCGACGAATACGACCTGCTCGTCCCCTGCTTCGGCCACGCGGGCGACGGCAACCTCCACTACAGCGTCATGGTCGACCCGAGCGATCCGGACCAGCTCGAGCGCGGCGAGCGCCTCTACCGCGAGATCGTCGAACTGGCAATCGAACTCGGCGGGACTGCCACCGGCGAACACGGCATCGGCGAGGGGAAACAGAAGTACCTCGAGCCGGAACACGGAGCCGGCGCGGTCGAGACGATGCGGACGATCAAGCGAGCGCTCGATCCGACGGACACGCTCAATCCGGGGAAGATCTTCCCCGAGACGGCCGACGGCGGGCGCGTGCACGATCGGGAGCGCTGAGACGGGTCGACGGGTCGAATCCCTGGCCGACGAGTCACGTTCCGGGATCGATATGTACGCAAACGTTATGATTCTCCCGTCGAATCACGTCGCCAATGCACCGGCGGGAGTTCCTCGCGCGCGTCCCGCTCGCTGCCGCCGGAACAGTCGCCGCATCCGGGACCGTCGCGGCCGGCGGCGGCGACGGCCGCCTGACGATCGAAGTCGTTCCGCACGCGTCGGTCAGTCCGACCGACGCTGCGATCCCGGCCGTCCTCGAGGGCGCTCATCTCTTCGCCGAGACGTGGACTGACGCGACTCCGGGGGTAGCCGAGGTGAGACCGGACCCGACGACACTCGCTGGCTTCGATATCGTTCCGTCGTACCACGAGACGCTCGATGCGATCGCCGACGACGACGCACTCCGGTCCGATCGAACTCCCGAAACGGTGACGCTGTTCGTCATCGACGACGGGGCGACGGCGGCGGGCGCGATGCGTTCGTATGCGGGCCACGACGGAGTCGGTGACGGGAAACCGGGCGCGTACGGCTACGTCAACGCCACGCTCGGCGGCCTGCTCGGAGTGCAAGTCGGGATGCCGCCCGGTCTGCTACGGAACTTCGCCGCCCACGAGTGCGGGCACGCGGTCCTCGGCTGGGCGGACTTCCCTCACTATCCGGCCGACGAGACTCACCGCGACCCGTCGCCGGGGCTCCGCGCCCACAGTTGCGGGGCGCAGGACCACCCCGCGGCGAGCGGCCCGTTCGTCCGCCACGGGATCACGCCGATGGCGACAGGCTACTCGGCGCGTGAGAGTCGAAATACCCCACGAGAGCACCGGTTCGCGACGGAACAGGGCAAACTCGGCGAAGCCGTGGCGCCGGTCGACGAATCACGGTCGTACTTCAACATGGACTACGTCCCCCGATTCTCGCGGACGGCTCGAGCGGCGATGGCCGCACACTACCGACAGTTCGTCTCGTAGCCGGTCGCGAGAACGAGCCGCGAGCGGGTCACCGCCCGCCGACGGAGCGTACGACGACGGTGACCGGACTCCCAGCGAGCGCTCGAGTCAAGCAGAGTTTTTAACACTGGATCTGTCCGACATGAGTACAGTTCGGGAAGCGAGGGGAACCTCGCATCCGAGTATCGAGGAAGATATGAGAGGTAGGATCCACGTCGACGTTCGAGCCAGTTGTAGCCTCCTCGGCACGGTACTCAAATATCTCTCGCTGACGCTGCTGTTCCCGACGGCGATCGCGCTCTACTATCGGGAGAGCCCGGTTCCGTTTCTCCTCACGCTGCTCGTCGCCGTCGCGATCGGCGCCGGCCTTGAGCGCCTCGAGGCCGACCCCGACCTCGAGCACCGGGAAGCGTTCCTGCTCGTCTCGCTGACGTGGCTCGTCGTCCCGCTCGTCGGGATGCTTCCCTATCTCGTCGCCGGGACGGGGACGATCGCGGATCCGGTCAACGCCTTTTTCGAGAGCATGAGCGGCTTTACGACGACCGGCGCGACGGTCATGGGTGACATCTCCGTCGACACCCATTCGCGGTCGATCTTGATGTGGCGACAGCTCACGCAGTGGCTCGGCGGAATGGGAATCCTCGTCCTGATGGTCGCGATCCTCTCGGTGCTCTCCGTCGGCGGGACGCAGCTTATCCGAGAGGAATCGCCCGGCCTACAGGTCGAGAAACTGACTCCCCGGATTCGGGAGACTGCGAGAGCGCTCTGGCTGATTTACGCCTGGTTTACGCTCGCCGCCGTGGTCGTCTACTACGGACTCCATCTCGCCGGTCTGGCGCCGAACATGGACTTCTACAACGCCGTTGCCCACGCGCTCACGTCGCTGCCGACCGGCGGGTTCTCTCCGGAGGGACGCAGCGTCGAGGCGTTCTCACCGATCGTCCAGTGGGCAGTCATGTTCTTTATGATCGTCGCCGGGACGAACTTCGCGCTCTACTGGTACGCTTGGCACGGCCGTTTCGATCGGCTGATCGAAAACGCCGAGTTCCGGGCGTACCTCCTCGCGATGGGAGTCGTCGGCGGACTCCTCTCGGCCCTGCTGTTCCTCGGCGTTGGTCTCGCGGCCGTCCCCGAGGCCGTCGCGCCGATTCCGGGCAGCCTCGAGCGCTCGTTGCGCCACGGGCTCTTCCAGTCACTCGCGATCGTGACGACGACCGGCTACGCCAGCATGGACTTCAATACGTGGAGCGAGTCGACCCAGATGATCCTCATCTTCGCGATGTTTCTGGGCGGCTCGGCGGGGTCTGCCGCCGGTTCGATCAAGATCGTTCGCTGGTACGTCATCCGGAAATCCATGCGACGCGAACTCTTCCGACTCGTCCACCCGCAAGCGGTCCGCCCGATCCGCATGGGCGGCACCGGCGAGGTCATCGACGAGGAGACCATTCACGGAATATTCGTCTTCGTGGCGCTCTTCCTGACGCTGTTCGTCGTCTCGACCGTGCTCCTCCTCATCGATGCCCATCGCACGCCGGGACTCTCGCTGTCGGCGCTCGAGGCGGTCAGCGCCGTGATCGCGACGCTGGGCAACGTCGGCCCGGGTGTCGGCGTCGTCGGGCCGATGAACAGCTACGAGCCGTTCTCCGACGCCGCGAAACTCTACATGGTCTTCCTGATGTGGATCGGCCGACTCGAGATTCTCTCCGTGCTGGTCATCCTGACGCCGGCGTACTGGCAGTCGTAGCGCAGTCACTCGCTCTCGCCGGCGGGCGGGACCGGCCGCTCGGATCGCGTCGCGGGTCCAGTCGCCGCTTCGGACGGCGACTCGTGGAAGTCCACCCCCGTAATTTCGAAGCGTGCGCCGCCGTCTGCGTCCGCGGTCGCCGTCACCGACCAGCCGTGTACCTCGCAGATGTCCGCGACGATCGAGAGTCCGAGGCCCGTTCCGCGGTCGCTGGTCGTGTATCCCGATTCGAAGAGTTGCGCTGGCTCGTCTTCGAATCCCGTCCCCGAATCGGTTACGGCGAAACCGTCGTCCACTGTTTCGATGGTAACGACGAGATCTGCTTCGTCGTCGTGGCCTCCTCCGTGCCGTCCCGGATGCGGCTCTGCCCGTCCGTGTTCGACCGAATTCCGGAAGAGATTCTCGAGTAACTGGCGGAGTTGGGTCCGGTCTGCGCTGAGTATCCCGTCGCTGGCGATCGAGAGCGTCGAGCCGTCCGTCTCGACCGTCGACCAGGCTTCGGTCGCCACGTCGGCGATCGAAACCGGACCGGGATCGAGCGCGGCCTGTCCCTGCCGGGTCAGCGCCAGCACGTCGTCGATCAGTTGTTCCATTCGCTCGTGGGACTCGGCGACCGTCCGGACGTAGTCGGGATCGTACTCCTCTTCGAGCAACTCGAGGTACCCCTTCGAGACCGAGAGGGGATTTCGCAGGTCGTGGCTGACGACGCCCGCGAACTGGTCTAGCTTGCGGTTCTTGCGCTCGAGTTCGCGCTCTCGGCGGACGCGATCGGTGACGTCGTGGACGACGACCGTCCAGCCGATCGGTTGCCCGCGGCCGTCGTCGATCGGCGAGGTCGAGAGTTCGTAGTGCCGGCGGTCGGTGCCGTTCTCGAGCGAAAATTGGCTGACACGGCCGTCGGAGTCGTCATCGGTATCGCCGGCGGTCGCGCCATCGGCCTCGTCGGTGCGAACCGCGGTCCGATCCGTCGCCGGCTCGAGCGGGTCGCCGAGCACCGCATCGACGTTCACGTTCGGTACGACGGCCGCGATCGGGTTGCCGACGAGGGCATCGCGAGGGCGTCCGAAGATCTCCTGAGCGACCGGGTTGCTGTCGACGACCCGACGGTCGGCGTCGATGACGAGCACGCCGTCCTCGAGGTTCGCGACGACCTCGCTGCGAGCGATCGGGGTGAGCTCGAGGAGGCGGTATCGGTAGAGGCCGAACGTGATCGCGAGTCCGGTGACGGTAAAGCCGATCGGCGTCGTCCCGATGATCTCGAGCGAGGACGTCGAGATGACGGCCGTCCCCCAGGGGACCGCGATGGCGACGAGCACTGCGACACCCTGCCAGCGGTAGAGCCGCTCGTTTCGCACGACCAGGGTGAGAACGAGTACCGACGTAACCGCGAGACAGAGCGTCGCGTAGCCGAGGTGGACGAACAGGCCGAGACGCGGCTCCGAGGTCGCGACCGTCGCAGACGACGTCCACCAGCTTCCGAGGGAGATCGGCTTCTCGTACGGCGGTCCCCACAGTACGTACGTCCAGCCGTTGATCGCAAGCAGGCCGACCATGACGAACGGCTCTACCGCCAGCAAGCCCAGCCGTCGGCGAGTGAGCCAGCGATCTTTCCCGGTGTACTCGAGCGCGAAGACGAGGAATAGCGTCGGGATAAGGGCGGCACACAGCCACTGTACGTCGGCCCAGCGGAGCTTCCAGGCCATCGTCGCCGATTCGATCTCGAGGATGTGCGCGCCGAGCCAGACGGCGACGGTAGCCATGAGGGCGGTGAGCGAGACCGAACCCGCGGCTGGGCGCGTCCGCCACGCCGAGAGAGTCGTGCCGCCGGCGACGACGAGCGAGAGCAACAGGACGATACTGTACGGGTTGATCACCCAGCCCATCCGTAGATAGCTACCTCTGCAGCAACGAGATGCAAGTGTCTACCGACCACCGACCGAGTACCGTTCCGAAACGCCGGAGCGCCGAAACCCGCGCGACGGCTCTCAGTCGTGGACCAGAACGTCGAGCACGTCCGTCCCCTCGCGAGCGAGCGCGTCCTCGAGCGTGCTCTCGATCTCGTCGGGCGTCTCGACGAGTTCGGCGCGGGCCCCGTGGCTCTCGGCGTTCTTCACGAGGTCGACCGCGGGCTCGAAGTCCATGCCGACGAAGTCGTAGTCCTCCTCCTCGCCGCCCATGAGATGGAGCGTGTTGTCCTTCAGGATGCGGTAGTTGCGGTTGTCGGAGATGACGACCGTCAGGTCCAGATCGTAGCGGGCGGCGCTGTAGATCGAGTGCGGGTAGTACTGGTAGGAGCCGTCGCCGATGAAGCCGATCACGTCGCGGGGCTCCTCGAGTTGCTCCTCGGCGACGGCAGCGCCCACCGCGGCCGGCAGCCCGTAGCCGAGGCCGCCGCCCTTGTTCGACATGTACTGCTCGGGGCCGAGGTCCCACCGGGTCAGCATGGCGTACTTCGAGGTGACGCCCTCGTCGACGATGGCGGCGTCGCCCGCGACGCGCTCCATCGCATCGACGAGTTCGGCTTTCGAGGAGCCGGGGTCGCTTCCGTCGCTCTCGCCGTAGCCGGCCATTTTCTCGTCGGCCATCGCCTTCACGTCGGCGACCTCCTCGAGCCGGTCGGCGACGACGTCGTCGGAGAGCCGTTCTCGGACGCGCTCGGTGAGCCCCTGCAGAACGAGTCCGGGATCGCCGACGACGGCCGCGTCTGCGGGCTGGTTCTTACCGACCTGCCAGGCGTCGTCGCTAATGTGAATACAGGTCGTGTCGGAATCGACGAGCGCTTCCTCGTGGCGGGTCAGCGTCGTGTTCGTCGAACAGCCCGCGAACAGTAGCGTGTCGGTGTCCATCAGCATCGAGGCGAGCGTCTCGTTCGTCGGCAGGTAGGAGACCCACTGCTCGTGGTCCGTCGGGAAATCCACCTCGGAAGAGAGGATCTCGCCGTGGACGCGAGCGCCCGTCGCCTCCGCGAGGTCGACCGCCGCGGCGACGGCGTCGGCGCCAGAGCGGGCGATGTGGTCGCCGACGACCATCACCGGGCTCTCCGCCTCGGTCAGCAGGTCGGCGGCACGCTCGAGTTGCACCGGATCGCCGCTCCCCGCGTTGGGGATCGCGCCGAGCCGTTCGGGTTCGGCGTCGGTTTCGGCCATCGTCACGTCCAGCGGCAAGCCGAGGAAGACGGGTCCCGTCGGTGGCGTCATCGCGACGCGGAACGCCCGGCGGAGCATCGTCGGCAGCGCCGAGACGTCGAGGACCTCGTCGGACCACTTGCAGAACTCGCGGGCCATGTTGGCGAGCCGACCCGAGAGGATCGGCTCCTCGTGGCGGAAGTCGGTGCTGTGGTTGCCCGCGGTTACGACCAATGGCGCGCCCGCGATTTTAGCCGCGTAGAGGTTCCCCAGCCCGTGGGCCAGACCGGGCGCGATGTGGAGGTTCGCGACCCCGACCGGCGTCACCGAGTCGTCGTGGTGGGAGTGATACCGTCGGCGCTGGGCGTAGCCCGAGGCCATTCCCACCGCGATGTCCTCGTGGAGCGCGAGCCGATACTCGAGGTCGCTTTCCCCGATCGCGTCCATGATCGGGAGTTCGGTCGTACCCGGGTTGCCGAAGACGTAGTCGACGCCGTAGGACTCGAGAGCGTCAGTGAAGAGATCCGCACCAGTATAGCTGTCCGTCATGCTCCCTCGTGGCACGGCATTTCACATCAAACTGTGTGTTTCGGAAAGCGGATTCCAGCGTCTGCGGACCCGGCCCGGGTATTATGCGTCAGTTCGTTGTCGCTCGACTATGCCCCTCGCGAGAGATGGGACAGGTGTCGGCGCGACGGCTCGAGCGTTCTGGTCGCAGGTCCATCCCGTATTCATGACGCCGCCGCTCGCCGCGTCGCTGTTCGGCGCGATCCTCGCCGGGAGCGTCGATCCAACAATCGCAGTGATCCACGTCGTCGCGATGTTCGCGGCGGTCTACACGGCCCACGTCAAGGACGGCTACGTCGATTTCCACGTCCGCGGCGAGGACGACGACCATCCGCTGTCCGCGACCGGTTGTCAGGTCGCGCTCGCGCTGTCGACGGCGACGTTCGCGCTATGCTGTGTCGCCCTCGGGGTCCTCGTCGACCTGTTCGCGGTCGCGCTCGTCGTCCCGACGTGGCTGATCGCCTACCACCACGCCCCCCAACTCGATATGAATCCCGTGACTGCGACGACCGGGTACCCGCTCGGAATCGCCCTTTCGGTGCTCGGCGGCTACTACGTGCAGGCGGCGACGCTCACCGCAGTGCCGATCGCTTTCGCGCTCGTCTTCCTGACGCTCCTCTCTGGAGTCAAGGTGATCGACGACGCGCAGGACTACGCGTACGATCGCTCGATCGAAAAGCGGACCGTCGCCGTGGCGGTCGGTCCCGACCGCGCCTACGGCGTCGCGTACGGCCTGATGGCCGTCGCGCTCGTCGCCGTCGCCGGCTTCGCCATCGCTCGCGTCTTCCCCGTCACGTCGCTGCTCGCGGCCCTCGCGTTCGCCGTCGTCGCGCTCGTTGCACGGCGGGCCGATCCCGAACTCGCGACGATGTTACTCATCCGCGGCTCGTACGTTTTCCTCGCCGTGCTCGTGGCCGCGGTGCGATTCGATCCGGTCGCTGGCCTCGTGTGAGTCGCGAGCCGCCGGCTCGAGCGATCGCTACACTGCCCCGCTGTGGCCACATCGCGGACAGTACATACACCCCCGTTTGATGAGCATGTAACTCTCGTTGCAGTGACCGCACGGAGAGCCGACCGATACCCCGACTTCGCGTCCCAGCGCCGTGACGGTGTTGTGCAGTTGCCGGTGTCGCTGCTCGCTCGCCTCGAGTCGCTCGTTGAGATCGGCCAGTTGTGCCCGGAGCACTCGGTCGCGTTTCAATCCGGGGTTGGGTAACGAACGTGGCATCATGTACCGCGTAGGTCACCACGAGCGAAAAGGGTATCTCTACTCGACATCGGCCGAGAGAATGCGGTGAACCGGCAATTTCGCCCCTCGAACGCTTGCGGCGTCGACTCGCTCGAGTGCTCGAGCGAGCCGTTAGTCGGTGTCGGCCTCCTCGGAGACGCTCGGCGGTTTCCAGTCCATCTTGATCGTCACCGTCTCGCGGTTCCCGCGGAGGATCGATGACCGTTCGCGGACGCCGACCTCGTACGCGATCGTTTCCGACGGATGGAGGTCGACGGTCTTGTTTCCGGTCCGAACCGACGACGAACCGTCGCCCTCGAGTTCGTCGGCCAGTTCGCGAAGTCGCTCGGCGACTTCGTTTCGCGTGAACTCGTCCTCGGCCAGTGTTTTCTCCACCATGGAGTTGCCTCTCAACGGGTCCGCGGCATAAGCCGACTGCCTGACGCTGTTTGCTCGAGTATATGTGTCGACGGCGAGAACGAATCGAGCCCGCGACGGAAGCGAGGTGGCGTCAGGAAAATCGGGCGTCGGGTCGACGGGGAGGTGTCCTCAGTTCGTGCTGACGATCTTGATCACGTCGCCCTCCTCGAGTTCGTAATCTTCGCCGACCTCGCGATTCGTCTTGGCGTTGACGGCGTGGAGGTAGCCGTCGCCGATGTCGGAGTGGACGCTGTAGGCCAGATCGACCGGAGTCGAGCCACGGGGCAGCAGGAAGGCGTCGGGCAGCACGTTGCCGCTGCCGTCGGACCACTTCGAGGCGTCCTCGACGGGATAGGCGGTGAGGTGATCGAGCAGGTCGTAGACTGCATGATCGAACGCCGTCTGGACGCCGGTGCCACCCCAGTCCGACATCGTCTCGGCGAGTCCCTCGAGGGCCTCGCGTTGCGCGTCACTAACGGTGTCGCCGATGTCGATCGTCTCGTCGCCGGGATCGTAGTCGACGAGACCGTTGTCGGCCGCCCGGCGGAGCGCGAGTTCACCCTCCGCGGTAGTCGGGATCACGGGCTTGTCCAGTTCGAGCAGGCGCTCGACGTTCTCCTCGGGGGCGACGTCGATCTTGTTCGCCGCGACGACGATCGGTTTGGTCCGCCGGCGAACGTCGCGGGCGAGCGCCTCGCGGTGTTCGTCCTCCCACTGGATGGGGTCGTCGGGGTAGTCGAGATCGCGGAGGACGATCGCGATCTGTTTCGGCGAGGCACCGAAGCCGGAGAGCATCTCCGAGAGGGCATCGTCGATGTCGAAATCGGGCGATCGGGACTTGCGCTCGACGGATTCCCAGTTGCGCTCGACGATGCCCGCCAGCCAGAGGTCCATCTCTTCCTCGATGAAGTCGATGTCCGCGAGCGGATCGTGGTCGCCGATGTCGACGGGCTCGCCCTTCTCGTTGGTTCCGCCGGAGGCGTCGACGACGTTGACGATCACGTCCGCGTTCGTCAGTTCGTCGAGGAACTGGTTGCCCAGCCCTTTCCCCTCGTGGGCGCCCGGCACCAGCCCCGCCACGTCGATGAGCTCGATCGGGACGTAGCGCTTGCCATCCTCGCAGTTGTCGGCGTTACAGCGCTCGTCGCGCTCGAGGCATGGACACTCCGTTCGGACGTAGCTCACCCCGCGGTTGGCGTCGATGGTGGTGAACGGGTAGTTGGCGACGTCTACCTCCGCCATCGTCGCCGCCGTGTAGAAAGTGGACTTGCCGGCGTTGGGTTTCCCGGCAAGTGCGATCGAAAGCATGACTCAGGGTAGCAGGGTCCGGGAAAACTACCTTTCGATTCCACAACTCGGAGTCCGACCGGCGAACCGACTCCGCGACCGGGATTTCGGCGGCCGTTATCTGGTGCCCGGTTCGAACGACTCGAGGACGACCGACGCTTCGCGAACCCCTTCCTCGAAGACGGCGTGATCCGACGCCGAAACGCGATCCGCGTGGGGCTCCCAGTCGACGGCCCGGATCTCGCGCAGTTCGGGCAGCGTTGCGTGTCGAAGGCCGGCCGCGACTTCGTCGACGGATTCGTCCGTGTGATACGAAACGGCCCGGGCGAGCGCGTCGACCGAGCGCGCGTCGCCGTTCCACTCGTGGTAGAGCACGGCGAGCGCGAGTCGAGCACGTTCCTTCCGGAGTACTTCGAGGACCGTTTCGGCCATCGATGGAACGGCTGCGACGGCGTCAACGCCGGGATCTCGCGTCGGCGTCGGCGAGTCGAGTGAGTCGACGCCGTCCGCGAACGCATCATGGATGGACGCGTCGAACGCGTCGGGGTCACTGTCGTCGGTTACGGTCCCGGTGGACGGCTGCAGCGGACAGACGGGAGCGGCAGTCCGCCCCGCGAGATCGGTATCGCTCCAGACGGCAGCCGATCCCCTCGTCGCCATCGTCCCCGCCCCGGTCGTTTCCGTCCCGCTTGCCCCAGTTGCATCGGGATCCACCGCCGCGGTGGTGGTCTGCGCGTCGGGTATCGTCGGACGGTCGCTCGCCACCGGTCCGATCGCGACCGTCGGGGTGACAACGGTCGCCGTCGGTCCGATCGCCGCATCGGTCGTCGCCGACGACTGCACGGCCGGGCCGGACGGCTCGGCCGCGGCAGGCAATTCGGTATCGGCCGCTCGAGACGCTCCGCTCGCGTCGATCGATCCGGACGAAGCGATATCCGGTTGCTCCCGGACGGCGGTGACGAAGCCGGCCGCGCCGCCGACCGGGACCAGCGTCGTCGTCAGCGACAGCGGATCGCGAATCGTGCCGCCCTCGAAGGTGACGTAGCCCGTCAGCCAGACGACGAGCGCGCAGGTGACGACGATTCCGGCCGACACCTGTATCACGGCTCGCCAGCGGACCTCAGAGGAGACGTTTCGACTGGCCAACCAGTAGCCGCCGGTGGCCAGCCCGGTCGGAACGAGCAACGAGACGAACAGTTCGAACGCGACGACCGGCTGCGAGGCCGGCGTTCCGAGCGTCCGGACGATACCGGTGACCGCGAGCACGAGTCCCATGAAGACGATCGCGACGGTCGATTCCCCCCCACCCCTCCCACTCGAATCGAACGGGGGTAGCGAAGCGCATACCGTCCCCTTTCAGGGACGGTCATATAAATCGAATTGTCAACTCAGAGTTCGACAGCCATCATCACCTCGTCGACGTAGTGGCCGTTGAGTTTGTAGTGATCCTCCCGGATCGCCTCGGTCTCCCAGTCGTGGGCCTCGAGGAACGCGATCGCCTCCTCGTTCGTCGAGGGAACGCTCTGGTAGACTTTCTCGTAGCCGTTCGAACCGGCCCACTCCAGACCTCGTGAGAGTAGATGGGAGCCGACGCCGTGGCCGCGGTACTCTTCCAAGACGCCGACGGTGACCTCGGCGGTGTGGCTCAGCTTCTCCAGTTCAGGCGCGTAGAGGTGTACCCAGCCGACCACGTCGTCCTCGACCGTAGCAACGAAGAACATCCGTGATTCGAGTTCGTTGTGCCGGAGCAACGTGTTCTCGTGATCGATCTCGTCGGCGACGCTCTCGGCCTCGATGTAGGTCTTCTCCTCTGCGACCTGCCGGATCGCGCCGACGATCCCCGTCAGGTCCTCCTGGCGTGCCGGCCGGATGTGGAACTCGAGATCCTCGGAGACGTACTCTTCTTCTGCCCCGGCGTCGATCGTCACGCGAAGCGTCCCGTCTTCCTCGTCGATCCGGCCGTCCCGCTTCAGGATCGCGACGTGGTGGCGGAAGCCACCGGGGTCGAGGCCGAGCCGGTCGCGCGTCTCCTCGGGGTCGACAGCTCCGTGGCGTTCGACGTACTCGTAGATCTGCTTGCGATCCTCGTGGCCGAACTCGAGCGTGTCAGTTGTTGCCATGAGTTTCGGTACCACAAACCACTACTTAATCTTTGGCCGACTGCTCGAGCGCGGACCGACACTCCCCCGCTACCACAGACAGCCGCGAGCGGCTTCGAGCCGGTCGTCTGCAGATCGATCGTATGGCCGACTTCATATCTGAGTATAGTTCATCTAGTAAAAACATATATTTATATTACTATGGTTGTATGCAGTTAGTTTCAATGAACCATACACGGCGGCGGTATCTGAAAACGGCAGCAGCATCGGCGATGATCGGTGCTGGATCGATGAGTTCGTTCGTCGGGTCGGTGACGGCCCAGTCCGGGGACGCACACTATGGCCTCGATGACGGGTTCGCGGACACTTCGTGGCTCGAGAACGAGGACGTACAGGTGATCACGGTCGCGGAACCGACTCGAAGCGCGGTCGCGGACGCGTTTCAGACGAGCGGCCCGCGCCTCATCGTCTTCGAAACCAGCGGGACGATCGACCTCGGGAACAGTAATCTGGAGATCACGGAGGACAAGTGCTGGGTGGCCGGACAGACGGCTCCCTCGCCAGGAATCACGTTCATCAGGGGAGCCGTCCAGATCGGGGCCAACGATTGCGTCGTCCAGCACATCCGATCACGGATCGGCCCCGGCGACGGGTCGATCCAAGGCAACGACGCCTTCAACACGCAGGACGGCACCCGGAACAACGTCGTCGACCACGTAACGGTCTCGTGGGGCGTCGACGAGTGTCTCTCCGTCGGTTACGACACGCAGAACACGACGGTCATCAACTCGCTGATCTACGAGGGGCTGTGGAACCCCTAGACGACGAGGCAGACCACAACTACGGCACGCTGGTCGGCGACGGCGCGTCGAACGTCACGCTAGCGGGAAACGTCTGGGCGAAGTGTCGCGGTCGCCTGCCGCGGCTCAAGGCCGACACCGACTCGGTCGTCGCCAACAACCTCACGTACTTCTTCGACGAGTCGGCCAACGCCGACAGCTCCGCCACCACGAGCTTCGTCGGCAACGTCTATACCGGGCTGACCGATACCGGCGACCCGATCCTCGAGGGGACGCCCACGGCTTACCACCGGGACAACGTGACGGCCGATCCGGCGCTCGACGGGCAGTCGTTCGCCGAGGTCTCGAGTACGAGTTCGCCGCCGCTGTGGCCCAGCGGTCTCTCGGAGCTACCCGCTGGCGACGTGGAGAGTCACAACCTCTCGAACGCTGGCGCGCGGCCGGCCGATCGGACCGGCAACGACCGGCGCATCGTCCAGGAGATCAGCGACCGGGCGGGTAACGACCGGCTCGATTCACCCTACGACTACTGGGTCGGCCACCCCGACGAGGTCGGTGGCTACCCGCAACTCCCGGTCAACACCCACTCGCTGTCGGTCCCCGACAGCGGCCTGCGCGACTGGCTCGCCCAGTGGGCGAGCGTCGTCGAAAGCGGCGGCTCCCAGCCCGGTTCGGGCGACGACGGCAGCGGGGACGACGGCAGTGCGAGCGGCCCGATCGCGACTGGCACCTACGAGATCGTCAACGTTCACAGCGGCCAACTGCTCGAGGTGGCCAACGCCTCGACGGCCGACGGCGCGAACGTCATGCAGTGGCCCGACACCGGCGGTGCTAACCAGCGCTGGACGTTCGAGTCGGTCTGAGTCCGCTCGCCCTTAAGACGGCAACTGGTACAGCCGGACGACCTTCCACCGGCAGTGTTTCGACTCGAGTGCGCGAGATGTCCCCGGTTCGCCGGGGTGCCCGACAGGTGTGTCTCGCGTTCTCCATGATCGGAACGAACGTGGCGGTTGCTGGCTGTGCGCTCGTGCTCGCGGTAGCAGTCGGACTGGTGGCCCACGAGTGGGCGCACGCGGCGGTTCTCCGACTCGCCCGCGTCGAGTACACCGTCTCCTATTTCCCTGGCCGGTCCGAAGGTGTCGTCTCGCTCCTGACGTCCCGCCCCTGGGCCGCCGTCCACCCCCGGCCGTCCGGTCGCGAGCCCGCTTGGGCCCTCCGACTTGCAGCTCTCGCACCCGCGTTGCTCGCGATCCCTGTCTTCTGGCTCGCGGCCGCCGGCTACGTGACGGCCGAGACGCCGGTCGTCGCCGCGGCGGCCATCGGCTGGCTGGCCTGTGCCCTCCCCAGCCCGCAGGATTTCTCGGTCGCGTTTCACGCCCGTCGACTGCTCGAGCGGTCCCGTGATCCGAACGCCGCAGCCCTCTCCCGCGCCGACTGACGGTCGTCGCTGGCTGTGCGCTCCGGTCCGCTCGCTACTTTCGTGACTTACGTGAAGCGACCGGTCGACCACGCGTGGACGCCGGTCACGACCGCGAACGAAACGAGGACGACTGCCCCACCGGCGAGGCCGCCGATCGGGACGATTCCCGCCGCAATCCCGGCCAGAAAGAGACCACAGAGGCCGACCGTCCCCGCGTACCGCAGCGGCCACCGATCGGCCGACGCGGGTTCGCTGGGCGGCTGGAGATAGGAATCCAGCCGGTTCGCGAGCGGCGTCGCCTCGACTCGACCGCGATCCTTGTCGTAGTCGACGATCCCGTGATTGTCGAGTTTCGGCAAGTGGGACTGATACAACGAAATGTAGACCCGCTGGCGCTCGTCCGATGTCAGGTTGTCGACGGTCGTCTCCTGCTCCCAGGCGGCGATCTGTTCGGCGAGTTCGCGCAGTCGAACCGGTCCCTCTGCGTCCCGAAGATAGCGGAGCACGTCACGACGACGCTTCGTTTGCAGGAGGTGATAAATGTCGTCGAGACTCAGGTCCGACGAGACCCCATCCGAATCGGACGCTCGAGTCGGTCCATCGACCGCGTCCGTCTGGCTGCGACTGGTCACTCTCCTTCTCGGGAGAGTATTCCTGACAAACAGATAAATCTACGGACTAGTTTTGAACGACCATTGAACTGCTGGGTCGAAAACGGCGGGACGGGCCGTGGGTCGACCCGTCGGGTGTCCGGGTGTGACGCGGTCATACAGCCACGAATGACCGCGGATCGGTAATCGAGCACGGGTGATCCACCGGCGCTTCCAGTCGTTCACAGTTCGGCGGGCGATCAGCACCACGCCGACATCCTATTGTTGGTGCGTCCAATAATAAAACTATTCCTCGAGACAAATACGCCATTGGTGGCGAATAAACTGGCCATTCGATGTATATATGGCAAACAGAAACCTGATGTCGGCAACTATCTAGCCAGGGAAGCGCGGGAGTTATCTATCTGTCAGTCTCGCTGCGTTGGCGAGCCCGATTCGGTCACGGATCGATCTCCATCGGCGCAGTTCGATCGGAGAGTTCGGCGCTGACGAGGGCGGCGTGACTGCGGCGGAGCCGCTCGGAGAGCGCCTGATGTGAGATACCCAACTCCGATGCCAGTTCCTTGAGGGTAACGCCTCTCGGCACGTCGAAATAGCCCAACTCGTGGGCCTTGTGTATCGTCTCGTACTGCGTTTCGGTCAGGGGCGTCCGCGCCGTCGCAAGGTCGTCGACGCCGCTGATTCGGGTGACGTTCACCCGGTAGTCGTACTGCTCGAAGAGTTCGTGACAGGCCGAGACCGACTCGCGATCGTGAAAGAGTAGTTTCAGCATCCAGCGGCCGTCGTGTCCGCGCGCCGTCAGAATGGCCCCGTCGTGTTCGGTCACGATCTCTTCGAACAGTTTCACGCTATCGCCGAACTCGAGTCGAAACAGCCAGCGATCTCCCGGGCCGACAGCGGTTTCGTCGTCCATCGGTGCGTTGCCGCTATCGTCGACGACGCTCGCGATCAGGTCGACCGACGGATCCGCCTCGAGCGCCTCGCGAACGGTCTCTTGATCCGGTCCACCCGTCCAGACCAGCGGTGCGGACCCGCCGATCATCCCACCAACCTGGAATTCGAACGCCGACACTCGATCGAACGTCCGGTCGAAACCGAGTCGATCGGCCGAAATCTCGAGTTCGACGACTGTAGTCATTATCGGATCTCACCACAGAGACGTATAGACGGATTTTGTTACCGGTAGCCTTTCCCGCCACCCAATCACAGTGATTATCAGTGTCGAGTGACTCTCGCCTGAGTTAACAAGTCGTTATAATTCCATCGTTTGCGGCCTCTCTAGCTTCGCTAAGAATATCGTCCGAAAAAATATTGCACGGCTGTCATATCTGCCACCGGTAGCCGGCAGAGGGAGCGAACGAGTCGACTCGTGGGTTCTCAGTGCCTGAAACTCCCGAGCAGCTACAAGTACGGTGCCAGCATCGTACGAGATGGCCAACCACTGGAACTGGCCGCCAGGGAATGCACGGCGTTGTCGTTCGTTCTTTTCCGCCGCTACTCGGACTCGCTCGTGAGGGGACCGCCGTCGGTAGATCGGTCTCGACACGGGACTCGACCGCGAATCGAGCGTCGATCGTTCGTCGCCGATCGGAGCGGATGTGACTCACGCGTTGGATTCCGGGCCGCCAGTCACGGGGGGTCCGATCGCCAAGGGGCGTCTCAAATCCCTTGCACGGTCTCGATGCTACCGATCGATTCGAGCGTCATCCAGCACAGAAAGAGGGCGTACAACGCCAGAAACCCGTACGCTTCGCGATTCGTGAGCTCGAGATGGGTGCGAGTGAAGACGATGAACACGAGCGTCGCGAACGCGAGAAATCCCATCGTCGGGACCGCCGCGAGGAAGTTGATGGTCGCCGAGCCGGCGAGCAGGACGCCGACGGGGATGGCGACCAACAGGTTGAACGTGTTGCTCCCGAGGACGTTCGTGAGACTGGTAACGCTCTCGTCGTTTCTGGCGGCGCGCACGCTGACGAATGCGTCCGGCAGGCTCGTCGCGGCCGCGATCACGGTCACCCCCCACAGGAACGACGGCGTACCGAAGATCGCACCGAAGGTGAGCGCGGCGCGGACGATCCCCTCGACGCCGACGGCGATAACCAGAAGCGCAACCGTCAGCCGAGCCCACTCTCGACGCGGGTTCACGGTGACCGACTCGTCGGCGACGTGGTCGCTGGCGTCCTGCTGGTGGAGAAAGACGTAGATCCCGTACGAAACGAGCGGGATGAGGGCGAGCGGCGGCGTCAGGATGGCGGCCTCGTTCGTTCCTCCCGGCACGTACGTCGCACCGAGGGCGAACACGATGAACAGGATGAGTACGCTGATAACGTAGAACTGCGCGTCCTTGTGAACGATATCTCTGGTCACCTCGAGTCGGTCGGTCGAGAGGGCGGAGAACGCCGGAATGACGAGCAGGTTGAAGATCGCGCTCCCGACGATGGCGCCGACGCCCAGCGAGAACTCGCCGTGGAGCACCGTGCTAATTACGATGGAGCTGAGTTCGGGGAAGCTCGAGCCGACGGCGACGACGATGGCCCCGTGGACGGCGACGGGCAACCCGTAGTGCTTGCTGAGACGCTCGGCGGCGAGTTCCAGTCGTTCACTCCCCCACCAGATGACGGCAGTCGCGACGACCGCCAGCACGAGAGGGACGAGGAGAGCGTTCATCGAGTGACGGTTGTCGGTACGTGCTGAAGACGTATTCCATTCGAGCGCACCCAACGGCGAACGCCCGGTCCACCGTCGATCGCGAGTTCGCGAGCGGTCAGCGACGGAGCCGCGCGACCCGTTCCCCGTCGCAGTCAGTGGTTTCGACCAGTTCGTCGTCGGCCAGGTCGGCGAGCAGTCCTTCGAGCCACTCGCGGCCGTACTCTCCATCGGGCGCGTAGTCGACGCGGATGCGGTGGCCGAGTGTATCGAGCTCGAGTTCGTCGTACTCTCGCAACGTGGCGATCACGCGGCCGCGGAACTGTCGGCGGCTCCCCTCGAAACTGGGCTGGGTGGGGACGTCCGGGGCGGTGAAGTCGCCGCTGGCGTAGGCGTCGCACCACTCGCGCCACGGACAGCCCGCCTCGTCACATTTCGGCGTCTGTTCGCAGGCGACGCCGCCGAGTTCCATGATCGCGTTGTTCCAGACTCGAGAGCGGCCGGCCGGCATGAGTTTTTGCGCTGCGTCTTCGAACGCCGTGTCGTCGTCCGGTACACCGAAGGCCCGATAGAGCACCCGCTTGACGTTCGTGTCGACGACCGCGTCGCCGTCGTTGAACGCGAAACTCGCCACCGCGTTGGCCGTGTACGGCCCGACCCCCATCAGCTCCTGGAGTTCGTCGGGCGTGGTCGGAAAGTCGCCGCCGTACTCCGTCTCGACCTGCTGGGCCGACTCGTGGAGATACTTCGCCCGGTTGTTGTACCCGAGACTGTGATCGGTCCAGAAGCCGACCACGTCCGCGCGGTCGGCGTCGGCCAGATCGGCGGTCGTCGGCCACCGCTCGAGAAATTCCTCCCAGGCCTCGACGACGCGGCCGAGCTGGGTCTGCTGGCTCATGACCTCACTGACGAGGATCTCGTAGGGATCGTCGGTTCGCCGCCACGGAAAGTCGCGGTGGTCGTCCTCGTACCACGCGATCAGCGCCTCGCGGACGGCCTTCTGATCGTCCGGTAGCGCCCGCTTTCCGGCCTCTGCTGTCATCGACGGGGGTTGGGGAAGCGACGGTTTAGGGGTGATGGTCGACGTCGACGTATCCGTCGCGTTTTTCTCCGTAGAATGTGTCGTACGCTTACATGAGTTCGCAGTCGCTCGGTCCGAAACTGATCGCCATCGGGTTCGCGATACTCGTCGCACCGTATCTCATCGCGTTTTACCTGTCCCTCGGCCCCGTCGGGTGGACGGTCGCCGGCGTATCGATCATACTCATCGGTATCGCCGTCTCCCTGCGAGAATCCCCCGGCTACGACGACGTCGACCGCCTCGAGCGGACGAACTGCGACGCCTGCGGCTCGCGGATCGACGCCGACGCCGACACCTGCGACTACTGCGGGGCCGTCCGCTGAATCGGCGTACGATACTACGGGCACGAACCGACCACGAAAGGTCTATCCGGCGCGCTCGAGTCCCCTCCCGTATGAGCCTCGACGAGCTTACCGACGACGTGACGGACTCGTACACCAACATCGGCGACGAACTGACCGTCTCGCTCGACCGAGAGACGCGCAACGAGTTGGCCCTGCTCGAGACGGCTCTCGAACCGGAGGAGACGGACGAACTCGTCCGGCGGGCGATCCACATGCTCTTTCAGTCGACCGTCGACACCGGGAAGCTCGACTTCCAGCTCCGATCCGGATACGACGTAACCTACGACGAGTACCTATCGGGGATGACATTCGAGGAGATGACCGGCGCGGACCAGTACCCGACGATGGACGACGAACGTCGCTACCAGTTCTGATCCCAGCGGTCGCTCGTCCGTCCGCTGCCCGAGCCGGAACCGTCCTCGTCCTAATACCTAATTAATGCCATTCATACAGTCCTGACTCCATAATAGGTGCGCTTATGCGTGCTCGCACCCTCGAGTCGCACATGGTAATCAGTCAAGCATCCACCGACTCGACGTATCGCTGTCCCGAGTGTTCCGGGCCGATCGCGGCTCGATACGAGTCGCTCGTCTGTGACGACTGCGGTCACACGCCCCGACACGGCGCCGATTGAGCCGGGCACCGCCGCTTCGAGCAGCCGTTCAGTCTCCCTGATTTTTCGCTCTCTATCTCCGCGGCCCTCGGATTGATCAGTCATCGACCGAGCGGCCGCTCTTCACTGTGGCAGTACCGCACTCGTGATGAAAAGCTGCGTCGCGTTCGCCCCGGCGCTCAGTCGTCGATCGGGGCCGCACTCGAGAGCGCTTCGTCGATGTCGGCCTCGGCCATCTTCTCGACCAGGGCGTCGATGACTTCCTCTCGCTTGCCGGTGACGAACTTGATCGAGCCGACGACGAGGTGGCCGCCGCCGGAGACGCCGCCGCCGGCGATCTCGGCCTCGAGTTCGGAGACCATATTCGGGATGTCCAGTCGGACGCCGTCACTGCGGAGGACGGCGAAGTCCGGGCCGTAGCCGACCGTGATAACCGGGTCGCCGGTCTCCTCGATCTTGCGGTCGTGGATCTCGCCGGTGGTCTTGCCTGGCGCGGGGTAGGTGAACCGATGGGCGTAGTTCTCGACGTCGATCCGGTAGAGGTGCGCGCCGTTCTCGAGCGTCTCGTGTTCGAGATGC
Organism: Natrinema sp. 1APR25-10V2; assembly: GCF_031626495.1. Lineage (NCBI taxonomy): Archaea > Methanobacteriati > Methanobacteriota > Halobacteria > Halobacteriales > Natrialbaceae > Natrinema > Natrinema sp. 1APR25-10V2. The sequence continues at coordinate 79,459 of NZ_JAMQOJ010000008.1, read as the reverse complement.
GGCATCGCGGCCTCGAGCTGGTCGTCGACCTCCTCGCGACCGCGCTCGGCGAAGAACTCGACGAGGTCGCGGTGGCGTTCCTCGTCGTCGCTGTCGATCTGCAGCAGGTCCTGAATCAGCTGGTCGCCGGAGTTGTATCGCAGCCAGAAGGCGGCGTAGTCGAGTGCTTCGCTGACGTCCTGCAGGCGGTCCTCGTCGTAGCCCTCGTCGGCCGCGAGCGAGAGGTAATCGTCCATCGCGTCGGCCTTCGAACGATCAGAGAGGCCGGCAACGGCCGGGATATGGCGGAGCTCGTCGGTCATCTCGGGGTAGATCATCCGCGCGAGTTCGACGCAGAGCATCCCCGTCGTGATCCGGTAATCCTCGTCGTGGAGGTACGGGTTGACGTGGGCGTCGAGCAGGTCGCCCACTGCCTCGGGGTCGGGGTGGTGGTGGTCGACCGCGACGATCGGGATATCGTAGTGAGCCAGCGTCTCGTAGGCCGGCACGTCCTCGGCCGTCGAACCGTTGTCCAGCATGAGCAGCAGCGGCAGCTGCTGGCCGTGTTTCTCGCGGTCCTCGAGCGCGAAGTTCAGGTCCCGCGTGGCGTCTTCCATCTCGTAGAAGGGGGCCTTCGCGGGGAGGCGCTTGATGAGGTGTCGCGGCGCGTTCTCGTCTTCGTGTACGTCGGCGATGAACCGCTCGAGCGCGATCTGGACCGGGACCGCGGCGCACATCCCGTCACCGTCGGCGTGGTGGCGCACGCGGATCGGACGGCCCTCGAGCACCGTCCGACGGAGCAGTCGAGCGACTTCCTCCAGATCGGGCCGGAGCTTTTCGAAGGCCGGCCAGTCGATCAGCGGCTCGACGTCGTGGGGTTCGGCGCGGCCCTCGAGTGCCGTCTCGAGCCGTTCGCGGGCCTCTTCGGCGTCTTCGCCCTCGAGTTTCGAGAGGCCGTCGACCTCGATCTGGACCGAGCCCTCGCGGTGTTCCGGCGTGCCGGTCACGCGGACGATATCGCCGACTTCGATGGTGGGGTAGGCGCGGACGCCGGCCTCCTCGAATGCGGCGCAGGGAACGACGCCGTACTCGTCGGCGACGTGGAAGATCGTCGGCCCGGCGGTCTGTTTGACCTGCGTGACCTCCCCCTCGACGTGGATCTGTTCGCCCAGGTTCGCCTCGAGGCGGTCGGTGCCGGTCAGGGCGTAGTCGTGGGAGACCTCGGCGAGCGTGTAGTCGTCGACGTCGACGGGCTCGAAGGCGATGTCGCCGTTCTCGCGGACGCTCTCGAGTTCGACGACGAGTTCGTCGCCGACGGCGTAGGTGCCCTCGAGAACGGACTCGTGGACGAGCCCGGAGACGGAGTCAGAGAGGTCGACGAAAACGCCGTAGTCGACGATGCCGTTGATTTCGGCGAGATAGGTGCGGCCTTCCTCTATGTCGTCGGCGGTACAATCGGGAGCGAGATCGTAGACGACGGAATCCCCGTCGTCTGCGCCGGGTTCCCCGGCGGAGTCACGCGTCATCTTGAATCGCCGTTGGGGGCCGTCGCGTATAACCCTTGTCAAGAAGCGGTATCGGCTCACCGGACGGCGCTGTCGGTTCGAGGTGACAGACGAACCCGAGCCCACGACCGAACCGGAGCATCGGAACGTTTAGCAACCGCAAAGCCGCAGGTGGGTGTATGGGGCTGTTCGACGCGCTGTTTCGCTCGAGCGAGATCCTCGGCATCGCAGAGGAGACCCTCGAGTTCGCCCTCGAGTCCTCGGAGGCGACCCACCCGAACGAGTACATGGGATTTCTCCGGGGGACCGAGGCCGACCGGCTGGGAATGGACCGGGACGGCCTGATCATCACGGACGTCCTCGTGGTGCCGGGCACCGAGTCCAACAGCGTCAGCGCGACCGTCAAGACGAACCAGATCCCGAACGACGTGAAAGCGCTGGGCAGCATTCACTCCCATCCCAACGGCGTGATCAGCCCGAGCGACGCGGATCTGGACACCTTCGGACGGGGCAGCGTCCACGTCATCATCGGCGCACCCTACCGCCGAACCGACTGGAAGGCGTTCGACTCGCAGGGGAAGCCGACGCAACTGAACGTGATCGACGTCGACCTGCCCGACACCGAGGACTTCTTCGATTTCACGCAGGCGGATATCGACGAGGAACTGCGACGATGAGACTGCCGACGCTCGAGACGATGCTATCAGTGACTACCGGACCACGAACGGCGGGATCGACGCGGGAACGACAGGCCGAGACGGTGAGAGCGCCATGACGCGAACGGTCATCGCCCAGGGGACCTTCGACATCCTCCACCCCGGCCACGTCCATTACTTAGAGGAGGCCGCGGCGATGGGCGACGAGCTGTACGTGATCGTCGCGCGCAAGGCGAACGTCGATCACAAGGAGAAGCCGATCTGCCCCGCAACGCAGCGCCGCGATGTCGTCGGCGCGCTCGCGGCCGTCGACGAGGCCCTGCTCGGCCACGAGGAGGACATCTTCGTTCCGATCGAGGAGATCGACCCCGACGTGATCGCGCTGGGTCACGACCAGCACCACGACGACGAGGCCATCGCGGCCGAACTCGAGCGCCGCGGGATCGACTGCGAGGTCCGCCGCGCGAGCGCCCGGGAGTCGGCCGCCGACGAGCAACTCCTGTCTACGCGGCTGATCATCGATCGAATCCTCGAGCGACGGGGATAACTGCGCACTGTCTCGAGTCGAGCGGGCTGGGAGGCGCCGCTGGGTGTCGGGAGACGAAGCGATCGACGGCGCGACCGGGTCAGTTCTCGAGGATTATCGGTGGCGGGAGTCGGAGCGAGTCGACCGTGTGGCCCGTCTCGACGAAGTGCTCGATCGCCTTCTCCGACACCTCTTTTTCGGTGTAGCCGTCGGCAGTGCTGACCTGCCAGTCGCACTCGAGACAGTATTTGCACATAGGTCGGTCTAACTGGTATTCGATCGTAAGGCGGGGAAAGATTCGTGCAGGAAATCGAAGGGACCGGCCCCTGCCGGCGCCAGACGATGGCGCAACGCGCGAGCATCGACGGCGGCGAACCGGACCGACTCGACGATCTCAGTCGTCTTTGACGCCGGGGTTGGTAACCGCGCCGTTGGCCGCCGAGCCGAAGTCGCGGCCGAACTTCGCCAGCACGCCGTTCGTGTAGTTGGGCTCGGGCTGGTCCCACTCTTCGCGTCGGGCCTCGAGTTCCTCCTCGGAGAGGTCGACCTCGAGGGTGCGCTCTTCGATATCGATGGTGATCACGTCGCCATCCTCGATGAGGCCGATGGGGCCGCCGGCGAACGCCTCGGGTGCGACGTGGCCGATGGAGAACCCGCGCGTGGCACCGGAGAAGCGACCGTCGGTGAGGAGGGCGACGTCTTCGGCGTGGCCCTGACCGGCGACCGCGCTCGTGACGCCCAGCATCTCGCGCATGCCGGGACCGCCCTGCGGTCCTTCGTTGCGGATGGCGATGACGTCGCCGGTCTCGACGTGGCCCTCCTGAACGTACTGCATGGCGTTTTCTTCGTCCTCGAAGACGCGGACGGGGCCTTCGTGATGAAGGTCGTCGTCGCCGGTCACCTTGAGGACGGCCCCGCCGGGCGCGAGGTTGCCCGTCAGGATGCGGATCGCGCCCTGCTCGTTTTTGGGCTCGTCGACCGTGTAGAGGAAGTCGGTGTCGAGTTCCTCGATCGACGGGGGATCGAGCCGCTCGAGTTCCTCGCCGATCGTGTTGCCCGTGACCGTCAGCGCGTCGCCGTGGAGCAGGTCGGCCTCGTAGAGGGCGTTCAGGACGACCGGGACGCCGCCGACCTCGTGGAGGTCCTCCATCACCCGCGTGCCGCCGGGCTGGAGGTCGGCGATCTTCGGGGTTCGCCGACTGATCTCGTCGAACTCCTCGATCGAGAGGTCGACGCCGGCCTCGGCGGCCATCGCCAGCAGGTGGAGGACGGCGTTCGTCGAGCCGCCGACGGCGACCTGCAGCGCGATGGCGTTCTCGAACGATTTCTTGCTGAGGAAGTCAGAGGGTTTGCGGCCCGCTTCGACGGCCTCGACGGCGATTTCACCGGCCTCGCGGGCGATGTCGTAGCGCGACTCGGCTTCCGCAGGCGGGCTGGCGCTACCGAGCGGGGCGAAGCCGATCGCCTCGGAGATCGAGGCCATCGTGTTGGCGGTGAACATGCCGCCACAGGAGCCCGCGCCGGGGCAGGCGTGGCGCTCCATTTCGTCGAGTTCTTCCTCGCTCATCTCGCCGTCGGCGACGGCGCCGACGCCCTCGAAGACGTTCTGGACGGTGATTTCGCGCCCCTCGTGCTCTCCGGGCATGATCGAACCGCCGTAGAGGAAGACGCTCGGGAGGTCCGTCCGAATCGATGCCATCATCATCCCGGGCATGTTCTTGTCGCAGCCGCCGATGGTGACTAGTCCGTCCATGCGCTCGCCGAAGGAAACCAGCTCGACGGAGTCGGCGATCAGTTCCCGGGAGATCAGCGAGGCCTTCATCCCCTCGGTCCCCATCGAGATAGCGTCGGAGATGGTGATCGTCCCGAACTCGATGGGCATCCCGCCGGAGTCGTCGACGCCCTCGAGGGCGGCCTCCGCGACCTCGTCCAAGTGAACGTTACACGGCGTGATGTCGGCCGCCGGGTTCGGCACGCCGATCATCGGCGAGCCGAAGTCCTCGTCGTCGAACCCCATCGCGCGGAACATCGCACGATGCGGGGCTTTATCCGGTCCTTCCGTCACCTCGCGACTTCGGAGGGACTCGTCTTTCCCGTAGTCGAATTCGTCGTCGCTGCTCATGGTCTGACTGTGATTCGAGCGGGTATAAGTTCCCCTTTCTCGGTTACCCGTTCGTGCCTCCGCAATTCGGCCGAATTTGTTCGGCCAATCTGCGGGGGTAGTCGTCCGGAATCCAGTCTCACCGGAAGTGTTCTCGCGTCGGCGAGCGGCCGGGTGCGGCGTACTCGAGATACCCGGCCAGATAGCACAGAAAGAGCCGCGCGTAACCGATTCGTTCCTGCCGACGCGCGGAGGTCTCGACCGGACAGCTATGATCGTAGACGACCGTCCCCTCCCGCGCCAGCCGCAAGGAGAGGTCGGTATCCTCGAGAAATCCCAGAGACTCGTCGAAGCCGTCGACCGCCTCGAACGCCGTCCGCCGTACGCTGCAGTTGGGACCCGGCTGCTGGACGAAGCCGACCGGCCAGCACGCGCGATACCACCAGTCGGAGAGGACGCGAAAGCACACTCGATGGCGACGGCCGCTCTCGAGCGGCCGGAGCGGGCCACCGACGCCGACGACTTCGGGGGTCGCGTAGTGTCGGCAGTGGCGGCGCACCCACGTCGGCGGGACGACCGTGTCGGCGTCGGTAAAGAGCACCACGTCGCCGTCGGCCGCCGTTGCGCCCCGGTTTCGCGCGGGGCCGGGACCGGCCCGGCGGTCGTCGACCAGCACTCGATCGACGATCGAACGCTCGCGAGCCACCGCCACCGTCGTCTCGCCGCTCGCGACGACGATTACCTCGAGTCGCCCGTCGAACCGCTGGGCCGCGAGCGCATCCAGCGTTCGCTCGAGACGGTCCCCCTCGTCGCGGGCGGGGACGACGACCGAGGCGTCGGTGTCCGGCATCGTCGGGGACTGTCGGTGCGAACGACATAACCGCTGTGTCCTGCCGGTCCCGGTGGGCTCGGTGGACACGACAGCGACCCACGCCCCGGGAGACGGCGACAGTCGTTGCCAGCGTCGAAACCCCCTTGCCGAGGGCTTTCGTAGCGGAGATACCATCATGGCGACCGCGACAGTCAGCGCGGGGGCGCGCCTCCACGTCGGCTTTCAGAACCTCTCGCTCGCCCGCGAGCGCCTGTACGGCGGCATCGGCGTCGGCCTCGCGGAGCCGCGGGTCACCGTCACCGCCGAACCGGCCGAGGTCGTCGCGACCGACGACCCGCTGGTCCGCGAGTATGCCCGCCGTGCCGTCGACGTCCTCGAGGTCCCCGGCGTCTCGGTCACACTCGAGGAGTCTCTCCCGCGCCACGTCGGCCTCGGGAGCGGCACGCAGGTCGCGCTGGCCGTTCTGGCGGCGACCGCACGAGTCTACGGCCTCGAGCCCGGAATTCGCGAACACGCACCCGCGATGGGGCGGGGCGGTCGCAGCGGCGTCGGCGTCGCGACCTTCGAGGGCGGCGGCTTCGTCGTCGACGCCGGCCACCCGACGACCCGCTTTACGACCGAGCCACCGGCGGAGGGCGACTGGACCGTGCCGCCGGTCGTCGCCCGCCACGGTCTCCCGACGGAGTGGCGGTTTCTCGTCATCGTTCCCGACGCCGATCCCGGCCGGAACGGGGACGACGAAGACGCGAGCATGCGCGCGGTGGTCGAGCGCGCCGATCCCGCGATCGCCGACGAGATCGCGGGCGTCGTCACCCGGAAGCTGCTGCCGGCGGCCGCTGCGGGCCGACTCGAGGCCTTCGGCGAGGCTATCGCCGAAATCGGCCGCAAGAACGGCGCCTGGTACGCCGACGCACAGGGCGGCGTCTTCCGGCCGCCCGCAGGCGAACTCGTCGAGGCGCTCGAGGACTGCCCCGTGCTGTCGGGCATCGGCCAGTCGTCGTGGGGGCCGGTCGTCTACGGCGTCACCGATATCGATCACGCCGACGAGGCTCGGGCGGCGGCCGAAGACGCGCTCTCGCATCGAGGACTCGAGGGGCAGATCATTCTCGCGGAACCGGCCGAAGACGGGGCCAGAACTCGATTCGATGCCGAGTGACGGCACGCGACTACAGCGCGTGCCCGTTCTCGGCGGTGGTCCGCGCCGCAGTTATCGGACGTCGACAGTGCCGTCCGCTCGCAGCACGACGAGACACCCGCCGAAAGAGAATACGACCCTCCCCGAGGAATTTCTCGGTCCGTCTGCGGTCGGCTGGAACAGGGTGTCCAGTGCCAGCGGATCTATCACGTCCGCCAGAACGCACTCGAGGTCGATCGGATCGACGCCCTTCTCGGCTGCGACGGCCTCGATGACGGCCGTGCTGGCCGATCGGTCCGCGGAATCGGCTTCGTCCATGTCTCGAACCGAGGGGATCTCACCCGAGCTCCGGACGGGAGGAGAGGGTCAACTCGGGCAGTCCACCGGAACCCGGGATAGTCACCGACAGCTGATCCAGTAGCGGCGTCAGCGCGATCCGATCTCGCTCACGATCCCAGTCGATGACCCCCGCGTCGTGGAGCGCCGGAAGGTGCGCGTGTCGCAGGTGGAGGACGACCTCCCGCCGGTGCTCGGTCAGCACCTCGGTCGACGGAACGCCGTACTTCACCGCCGCGAGTTCGGTCGCCAGTCGACGGACCGTCACGGGTCGCCGCTGCGTCGTCAGGTACTGCAGCGCGTTCCGCCGGACCGAGTCGGACAGCAGCGCGTGGACCGCGTCGAGGAATTCGGGCGTCTCTACCTGCTCGAGCCGAAGGCGTTCGACCATGAATCGTTGTGGGAGCGTACCAGTAAAGCGCGTGCTCCGGGCTGCTCATGCCCTTTATATTGCGAGTAATGGACTCTCTGAATATCGTTTTAAGCGTTTCCCGCACCAGGCTGAAGTAAAACGCTCTCCAGAACTTTGTCCGCGCCGCGTCGCACCCGCTCGGAGAAGGCCTGTACCGAGACGCCGATTTCGTCCGCGAGTTCCTCGTACCCGACCTCGCGCGGGACTTTGAAGTAGCCTCGCTCGACGGCGAGCGAGAGCGCCTCGTACTGGGCCTCCGTCAGTCCGTAATCGTCCCCGTTCGCGTCGGTCTCGGCGAGCGAGGAGACGCGGTTGAGCCGATACGCGATGTCGTTCTCGAGGCAGTATCGGTTGAACCGCGCGAGTCCGGCGTGTTCCTCGAACCGAATTCGAAAGAGCCACTCGTCGTCGCTGTGGGCCTCGAGTATCGTCGCGTTCGTCCGGGCGATACCGGTGATCAGTTGCTCGGCGGGGTCTTCCCACTCGATCTTGTACAGCGCCCGGTCCCCGTACTCGTCGAGGACGGCGATCGACTTCACGTTCGGGCTCTCCGCCATCGCGTCCTCGAACGCGTCCAGATCCGTCCCGTAGCCCCAGATGTACGGCATGACTCGCTTCGCGGCGGGAACGACGCGCTCGATTTCGACCGAGAGGCCGGGATGCTCTGCGATGATTCGGCCCAGGAGGAACTCGTCGGCCTCGATCGATATTTCGGCGATGATGGCCATACGACCGATACGTACTCGACCGTCTTAGCACCGACCCGGCCGGTCGACGCTGTGACCCCCTGCCACAACAGGTAAATCGATCCGTCCGAACGGGAACGTATGGAGCGGATGCCGCTCGGAGTCTCGCGGCTCGACCGGATGATCGGCGGCGGCGCGCCGGCCGGCAGCGTCGTCCTGCTGGCCGGCGAGTCCGGAGCCGGTGCGCGGGAGTTTTGCTACACGAGCGCCGCGATGAACGGCCTCCTCGAGACCGATCCCGACCTGTTCGAACTCTACTACGGCGACCTCGAGCCGGGGGTGACGGTTCCGGAGGCCGTTCACTACGTCTCGTTTACGGACGAACGGGAGGCCGTCGTCACCGAGATGGGATTCGTCATGGACGACGACCTCGTCGACGCGGGCATGACGGACGTCTCGTTCGTCGAACTCGCGGAGGAGTACTTCCAGCTGACGCCGGTCCCGACCGACTGGTACGCGGAAGGGATGGCCGATATCACCGAACTCGGAACCCACAACGAGCGGACTGACGTTCTCGAGGTGCTGGGCGAGTATCTCACCGAACACGCCACCGGGAATCTCGTCGTGATCGACTCGCTGACTGACCTCGTCGCGGCGGCCGACGACCGGCTCGGCTGGGCGGACCTGACCGTTCTGCTGAAGGGGCTCAAGCGCGCGTCCCACCGCTGGGGCGGCGTGATCCTGTTGCTCGTCAACGCCGACGTCCTCGACCCGACGGAGCTGGGTCGGCTCAAAGAGGCCACCGACGGCACGCTGCTGTTCGAGTGGGAGAGCGGCGGCTCGGAGCGCGCCCGCACGCTCGTCGTCGAGCAGTTCCGCGGCGTCCTCTCGCGGCTCGAGGACGAGGACATCGTCCGGTTCGAGACGGAGATCCACGACGGCGGGTTCGACATCAGTAACGTGCGGAAGATCCGGTAACCGCTGCGAGCCGTCTCGAGCGGCCGAACTCAGTTCCTGAGTCGGAACGAATCCTTATGCGACCCCGGTCCCTCTCTCCGACAGATGTCGAGTCAGGACGACGACGGTGGTATCTCCTTCTACCCGCCCCCCGAGGTTGAGGACTGGCTCGCCGAGGAAGCGACTCGGCGGGGCGAGAGCCGCGACGACGTCTGTCGTCGTCTCGTCTCGGCGGCACACGCCGTCGCGACCGACGATTTCGAGCCGGCCGACCGCGACGACATCGCGGCCCTAGAGGGGCAGCTCGAGGCCCAGCGCGAGGATTTCACGGACCTTCTCGAAGACGTTCGCGACCGAGTCGTGCAGGTGAAACGCGAGACCGACGCGAAGGCAGCGGCCGACCACGACCACCCGGAGTTCGCGGCCGCGGCGGCATGCGCGACGCTCGACGAGGACCTCGCGGCCCTCGAAGACCGCGTCGATCGCGGGTTCGACAATTTCGAAACCGTCCTCGAGGAACTGCTCGACGAGGTCGACGCGCACGCGGAACGATCGACTGCCCTCGCTCGAGCCGTGCTCGAGCTTCGAGCGCGACGGGACGCCCTCGCCCAGCGCCGACGGAACCGCGACGCAGCCGAGCAGCTTCAGCTCGCTGCGAACCGGCTCGGGATCCGGACGGCGACCTGTGAGGACTGCGACTCGAGCGTCGATATCGCGTTGCTGACCGCCCCAGAGTGTCCCCGCTGTGCGAGCCAGTTCGCGGACGTCGCGGAACGGTCGTCGATCTTCGGCTCTCACCGACTCCTGACGGGCGATCCGCCCGCGCTCGAGGACCCCGACGACGCCGGCGAGTCGCCGACCGACGAGGTCTTCGAGGCGGTCGCAGCGGATGTCGACGGCGAGATGGGTGCGGCCGGGGACCGCTCGACTGGACCGGCCGACGACGGCGGTGACGAGCGATGACCGACCGGGACGACGGCGAGGAGACCGTGACGGATCGGACCGGAGAGAACCGCGACGAGACGGGCGATAGCGGGATCGAGCTCACTCACAGCGATACGGACGGAGCAGCGGCTGATTCGACGAACGACGAGAGTGAACCGCTGGGCGACCTCGCGGCGACGGTCGCGGAACGCTCGGACGCGGACTCGAGCGATCCGGCGTTCGACGACCTCTTCGACCGTCAGGACGTCGCCGACGTCGAAACCGATGAACTCTGGGTGCGACTCGAGTCCGACGACGCGAACGGTCCCAGCGAGGCGATCCGGTCGGCCGACCGGACCGTCCGCGAGGTCGAGAAACGCGCCTACTGCCAGGACTGCGAACACTTCGCCGACCCGCCGGAGACCGCGTGTACTCGCGAGGGAACCGACATCCTCGCCGTCCCGACGGTCACGACGTTCCGGGTCGCCGACTGCCCCGTCGTCCGCGACGCGGAAGCGCTCGAGGATCCGTACTGACGGGGGCGCTCGCGCGGTCGAACGAGTGGAGTACTTTTGCGTCTCGAGTTCGTAGCCAGTCGATATGCAGTTTTGCGACGACTGCGGCTCGATGATGAAGGCGCAGGGCGACCGGATGGTCTGCACGAACGACGACTGCGGGGCCTCGAGCGAGCGGGACCGCGAGCAGGAAGACGCGTTCGTCACGACGGAGTCACAGACCGACGACGACGTGATCGAGTCCGACGAGAACGCGAACTTCGAGGGCAAACCGAAGGCCAACGACGTCGTCTGCGACGAGTGCGGGAATCAGGAAGCCTGGTACACGCTCAAGCAGACCGCCTCGGCCGACGAGCCGCCGACGCGCTTTTTCAAGTGTACCGACTGCGGGAATCGGTGGAGGGAGTACAACTGAGCGATCGCAGGCGGCCACCAACGACGCCGTCCGCGGCGGACGCGTACTCGGAAAATCGCTATGGCCCCTTCCGAGCGACGGACTGGGTCCCAGGCGCGATGTCACCGTTCTGTCCTGCGATCGTCGCCCACACACCTGTTCCGTAGCGGCTCAGCGCCGCGATTCGTCGATCCCACGGGAACCGACACGACTTAATCGAAATCCGTGCCAGCTACTGGTATGGTTCGTCGAAGCGTTCTGTTCGCCCCCGGTGACAAACCCGAACTGATGCGGAAAGCGGCCGAAAGCGACGCCGACGTCGTCGTCTTCGACCTCGAGGACGCGGTCGCCCCGGCCGACAAGCGGGCCGCACGCGAAGCCGTCCGCGAGGTACTCGACGGCGTCGAGTCCGAGTGTGAGGTCTGCGTTCGCGTGAACCCGATCGGCATCTCGGCCGCGGCCGACCTCGAGGCGGTTCTCGCTGGCCCGCGGCCGGACAGCGTGATGCTCCCGAAGACGGAGGGGGCCGAGGACGTCCGGACTATCGACCGACTGCTCGAGGAACACGGTGCCGACCTCCCGGTGCTGTCGCTCATCGAGTCCGCGCCGGGAGTCCTCCGGGCCGACGACATCGCGGCGGCCGACGCGACCGACGCGCTGCTGTTCGGGGCCGAGGACCTCGCGGCCGACATCGGTGCGACTCGCACGAGCGAGGGGACGGAGGTGTTGTACGCTCGCGAGCGGACCGTGATCGCGGCCAGCGCCGCCGGCGTCGACGCGATCGACATCGTCTACACCGACTACACGGACGCGGACGGGCTCCGCGAGGAGACGACCTTCGCTGCGGGGCTCGGCTACGACGGGAAGATGGCGATCCATCCCGACCAGGTCCCGGTCATCAACGACGCGTTCACGCCCGCCGACGAGGACGTCGAGTGGGCCGAACGCGTGCTGGATGCCCGGGATCGGACGGACGCCGGCGTGTTCGAAGTCGACGGCGAGATGATCGACGCGCCGCTCATCGCACAGGCCGAACGCATCGTCGAACGCGCTCGACAGGCGGAATGAAAGCCGTCGTCCGGACTAACTTCGACGATAGCGTCTCCGCGTACGACGCCTACGAGCAGCGAACCGGCCGGTTCACAGCGCTCGCGCGGCTGCTGGCCGCCGAGATGGCGACTCGAGCAGACGGGCCCTTCGCGTCCGTCCTCGACGCCGGGGCCGGCACTGGCGTGAGCACGCGGGTCTTCGCCGACCGGGCGCAGCGGACGGTCGCGCTGGACATCAGCCGCGAGATGCTGCGCGAACTCGAGGCCGCACCGCGCGTCGAGGCGGATTTCGACCACTTACCGTTCGCCGACGGCTCGTTCGACGGGGTCGCGTTCACCGCGTCGCTCTTTCTCGTCCCGGATCCTGCGGTCGCGGCGCGGGAGGCCGCCCGCGTCCTGCGGACGGGTGGCGTCGTCGGTGCCGTCGCGCCGCTCGGCTGGGTCGACGTCGACGGGACGGACATCTTCGCCGCCCTCGACCGAGAGTCGCGGTCGCCGGCGGGGGCCGACGAGGTCGAGGCGGCGCTCGCCGACTCGTTCGCCGTCACCGCAGGCACCTGGCGGTTCGCGACGACGGCCGCGGACGTCCGACGCTTCCACGCGATTCCGGCGATGGCGGCGCGCCTCTATCCGAACCTCGCCGCCGAGGAACGCGTCGCGAAGGCGCGGGACCTGCTCGAGGGCCTCGAGGGAACCGTCGAACAGCGGTGGCGATGGATCGTCGGCGTCGCGGAATAGAATCCGGAACGGACCGGTTCGCTCTCGATCGCCCGGGTCGTTACGCTTCGTGCTCGCGTTTCAGCGAGAGCGCCGTCCGGTCGAACTCGCAGACCAGCGGCTCCTCGGGATCGTTCACTTTGAACACCTCGACGTGCATGGTGACGATCCCGCGTTCGCCGTCGCTGGTCTCGCGCTTGTCTGTCACCGTCGACTGGACCCGGATCGTGTCGCCGTGGAAGACCGGATTCGGGTGCTCGACGTTGTCGTAGGAGAGGTTCGCGACGATGGTCCCGTCGGTGGTGTCGGGAATCGTAATGCCGACGGCGAGGCTCATCGTGTAGAGCCCGTTGACCAGCCGCTCGCCGAACTCGGTGTCGCCGGCGAATTCCGCGTCTAAGTGCAGCGGCTGCTGGTTCATCGTCATGTCGCAGAACTGTTGGTTGTCGCGCTCGCTGATCGTCCGTCGCTTCTCGTGTTCGATGGTCTCGCCGACCTCGAACTCCTCGTAGTATAGTCCCGTCATGGTCAGAGGACGGTCCCGTGTTTCTTGTCGGGCAGGTCTTTCTCGACGCTCTCGTAGAACGCGAAGCGGTTGGTGAGTTCCTCTCGCAGACTGCTCGGCGGGACGATCTCGTCGATGACGACCTCGCTGGCCATCCGGTGGACGTCGATGTCTTCGCGGTACTCCTCGCGGAGTTCCTGTTCCATGCGTTCGCGCTCGTCGGGATCGTCGATCTCGGCGAGCTTGCGCGCGTAGACCGCGTTGATCGCTGCCTCCGGTCCCATGATGGCGATCTCGCCCGAGGGGAGGCCGATGACGCTCTCGGGATCGTAGGCCGGGCCGGACATCGCGTAGATGCCCGCGCCGTAGGCCTTCCGGACGACGACCGACTGCTTGGGGACCGTCGCCGAGGAGGTGGCGTAGATCATCTTCTTGCCCTGCTCGAGGATGCCCTCCTTCTCGACCTGCGAACCGGCCATGAAGCCGGGCGTGTCACAGAGGTAGAGCAAGGGAACGTCGTAGGCGTCACAGGTCCAGATGAACTGGGCCGCCTTCTCCGCGGCGTCGGGGAAGATCGCGCCGGCGCGGTGGGCGGGCTGGTTGGCTACGATGCCGACCGGTCGACCGTCGATCCGCGCGAAGGCGGTGACGATCTCCTTGCCGAACTCCGGCCGCAACTCGAGCGTCGACCCGGCGTCGACGATCCGATCGATGACGTCGAACATGTCGTAGCCCTTGTTGGGCTCCTGTGGAACGATCGCGTCGATCTCCGCCGGGGAGTCGGCGGGTGCGCGCCCGTCGGTTCGCGGCGGCTTCTCGTCGCTGTTGTCCGGCAGGTAGCCGATGAGTTTGGCGACCAGCTCCCGGGCGTGCTCTTCGTCCTCCGCGATGAGGTCCGCGCTTCCGGAGTACTGCGCGTGGACGTCTGGACCGCCCAGTTCCTGAAGGTCGATCTGCTCGCCGGTGACCATCTCGACCATGCGCGGGCTGGCGATGGCCATCGCGCTCACGTCCCGGACCATGACGGTGAAGTCGGCGAAGATTGGCGTGTAGGCCGCCCCGGCGATACAGGGGCCGTAGAGGACGCAGATCTGCGGCACTCGCCCCGAGAGCATCGAGTGGTTGTAGTAGTACTTCCCGATGCCCTCGCGGTTGGCGAAGAAGCCGGTCTGCTGGTCGATCCGGCCGCCCGAGGAGTCCATCAGGTAGAACACCGGCTTGCCCGTTTTCAGGGCGCGCTGTTGCATCCGGAGGAACTTCTCGACGCCCTTCGCGGCCATGCTCCCGCGTTTGACCGTGTAGTCGTTCGCCATGAAGTGGACGTCCCGTCCCTCGAACTCGGCGGCGCCCGTGATCAGGCCGTCGGCGGGCAGCCGGTCGTCGTCGTCCTCGTCGGTGTTCGCGCCGCTGGGATGCCAGTCGTCGAACGCCGCGAACTTCCCGTCCTCGAAGAGGAAGTCGTCGCCGAACCAGAGGTCGAGCCGGTCGCGGACGAACAGCTTCCCCTGCTCGGGCAACTGATCGCGGTACTTCTCCGGCCCACCCTCGAGGATTTCGTCGATTTCCTCGCGCAGCGCCTCCTCGCGGGCCGTCGGCCCGAGTTCTGCGTCCGGTTCGGACCCGGCTGCCGCGTCGGATCTACCGCCGGCAGTCGCGTCGGAGCCGCCGTCGTAGGACGCGCTGCCGAGTTCATCACCGCCGTCGGTGACGACGGTCACGTCGTCCCGGTACTGCGAGGCCATCGCTTCGGCGATGGCCCGCGCCTGTGCTTCGGTCGCGTCGTCGGAAATTCTGACTCGCATCGTGTTCACTCCAGCGTGACGAGGGTGTCCCCCATGTCGACGGAGTCTCCCTCGGTGATCGGGACCGATTCGACCGTGCCGCCGGCGGCGGCGACCACGTCGTTCTCCATCTTCATCGCCTCGAGCACGCAGACGACGTCGCCGGCCGCGACCTCGTCGCCCGGTTCGACGGCGACCGAGAGAATGGTTCCCTGCATCTCTGCGGTGACGGCGTCGGCGGTGGCGACTTCGGCGGTCGCGTCTCCCCCGGATCCGCCGCCGGAACCGGCTCCGTCGTTGGCGCTTCCGGCCGTCGCCCGCGGGACGCCGTCCTCGATGACGACGTCGAACCGCCGACCGTCGACCTCGACGGTGACTTCCGCGGTCTCCGCCCGCGCGCCGTCGCCGCCGGTCGCCTCCGCGGGCCCCCAGCGGTCGACGGCCGCCTCGAGCGCGTCGTCGTCGAGTTTCCGATCGAGGTAGTTCGTCGTGTGGTCCCCGGCGACGAAGCGCTCGTCGTCGAGCATCAGTCGATGGAACGGGATCGTCGTGTGGACGCCCTCGACGGCGAAGTGCTCGAGTGCGCGTTTCGAGCGCTCGAGGCAGTGCTCGCGGTCGTCACCCCTGACGATCAGTTTCGCGATCATCGAGTCGTAGTCGCCGCCAATCTCGTCGCCCTGCGCGACCGCGTGATCGAGGCGGATGCCGATGCTCGCCGGCGGCCTGTAGGTCGTCAGCTGACCGGGGGTGGGTGCGAAGTCGGCGGCCGGGTTCTCGGCGTTGATGCGGTACTCGATCGCGTGGCCCTCGATCTCGACGTCGCCCTGGTCGAACGCGAGTCCTTCACCGGCAGCGACCCGGAGCTGCCACCGGACGATGTCGATGCCGGTCACCTCCTCGCTGACGGTGTGTTCGACCTGGATGCGGGTGTTCACCTCCATGAAGTAGAACTCGCCGTTTTCGACCAGAAACTCGACCGTCCCGGCGTTCGTGTATCCGGCCTCGCTGACGCCCCGGCGGGCCGCCTCGCCGATCTCCGAGCGCAGGTCTGTATCGAGCGCCGGGCTCGGCGCCTCCTCGATGACCTTCTGGTGGCGGCGCTGGAGCGAACAGTCCCGCTCCCCCAGATGGCGGACGTTGCCGTGTTCGTCGGCGATCACCTGCACCTCGATGTGCTTTGGCGCGTCGAGGTACTTCTCGACGTAGACCGAGTCGTTACCGAAGTACGCCTCGCCCTCGCGCTTGGCGCTCTCGAGGGCGTCCTCGACTTCGGCCTCGCTGCGGACGATCTTCATGCCGCGGCCACCGCCGCCGCCTTCGGCCTTGATGGCGATCGGATAGCCGAACTCCTCGCCGAGTTCGCGCACTTCTTCGGCGTCGTCGACCGGCTCGGTCGTCCCGGGAACGACCGGGACGCCAGCCTCCTGCATGACGGATCGAGCCTTCGTCTTCTCACCGAGCGTCTCCATGGCGTCGCTGGGCGGGCCGACCCACGTGATCCCGTCCGCCGACTCGACGCGGCGGGCGAATTCGGCGTTCTCCGCGAGGAAGCCGTAGCCGGGATGGATCGCGTCCGCGCCGGCCCGCTCGGCGACGTCGACGATTGCCTCTTGATCGAGATACGAGTCGCTGGCTGGTGCCGGGCCGACGTTGTACGCTTCGTCGGCGTACTCGACGTGGCCGGCGTCGCGGTCGGCGTCGCTGTAGACGGCGACCGTCTCGATGCCCAGTTCTTCGCACGCTGCCATCACGCGGACTGCGATTTCGCCGCGGTTCGCGACGAGTACTTTCTCGAACATGGTCAGTAGGACTTGGGGAAACCGAGCTGCTGGCTGATGTGGTTGTACGCCATCTGCTGGGAGACCGGCGCTAAGCGGGTGAGGTTGATCTCGCGCCACCAGCGCTCGACGTCGTACTCCGTGGCGTAGCCCCAGCCGCCGAAGGCCTGCATCGACTGCTTGACCGCTTCGATGCCGGCGCTGACGGCCGTCGCCTTCGCGACGTTGGTCTCGTAGCCGCAGTCCTCGCCGTGGTCGTAGAGCCAGGCTGCCTTCTCGCGCATCAACGTCGCCGTCTCCATCTGCGCGTAGGCCTGCGTGATCGGGAACGAGACGGCCTGGTGGCTCCCGACCGGGGCACCGAACACCTCGCGGTCGTTCGCGTACTCGATGGCGGTATCGGCGGCCAGTTTCCCGATCCCCGTCCCGGCCGCGGCGAACCCGATGCGCTCGGGGTTCAGCATGTCGACGAGCGCCCACCACCCCTCGTCTTCCTCGCCCAGCAGGTTCTCCTCGGGTACCCGAACGTCCTCGAGGAAGACCTCGCAGGACTTCGAGTAGTTGATGCCGTGCTTGGGGATGGGCGAGACGTCGATACCGGGGTCGTCCATGTCGACGATAAACAGGCTGATGCCGTCGGTGCCGCGGTCGACCGCCGCCAGCGGGGTCGTGCGCGTGACGATGATCAT
The DNA here is from genome assembly GCF_031626495.1 of Natrinema sp. 1APR25-10V2. Taxonomy (NCBI): domain Archaea; kingdom Methanobacteriati; phylum Methanobacteriota; class Halobacteria; order Halobacteriales; family Natrialbaceae; genus Natrinema; species Natrinema sp. 1APR25-10V2. Next base: position 61,982 of record NZ_JAMQOJ010000008.1, on the reverse strand, counting down.
GTTGTCAGCGCGGTCCGAGAAGGTGATCCACGCCTTCTGGCCGTTGAGGACGTACTCGTCGCCGTCCTTCTCGGCGCGCGTCGCGACGTTCAACGTGTTCGTTCCGGCCTCCGGTTCGGTGATCCCGATGGAGAAGTTCCGCTCGCCGGTCGCGATGTCGGGGAGATAGGTCTCCTTCTGGGCCTCGGTGCCGTTCTCGCGGATGCCGACGGCGGCCATGCCCGCGGTGAGTACGAGATACCAGGTACCGGCCATGCCACACCCCTCGGCACAGAGCGTCTCCATCGCCAGCCCCATCTCCTGCATCCCCATGCCGGCGCCGTCGTACTCCTCGGGGACCAGCAGACCGTGGAAGCCGGCCTCCGCGAGTTCGTCCCAGAACCCCTGGGCGAACTCGCCGTTCTCCTCTTTCTCTCGCCAGTACTCCGGTCCGTATTCGGCCGCGACAGATTCCGCGGTCGACCGGATCATTTCGCGTTCGTCCGTAGACTCGAAATTCATCGTGTAGTGTGTTGAATAGGTGTTTGCAGACGGTTCGTCTCGAGCGGCGATCGCTTACGGCGACGCCTCGGTCTCTTCTTCCGCCTTGTCCTGAAGTTCCGTCCGGCGGATCTTCCCGGTGACGGTCTTCGGTAGTTCGTCCCGGAATTCGATCTCGCGGGGGTACTCGTGGGCAGACAACTCGTCGCGCACGTGGTTTCTGATGTCCTCTTTGAGCTCCTCAGAGGGCGTCGCGCCCTCGCTCGGGACGATGTAGGCCTTCACGATGTTTCCTCGCGACGAGTGGGGTTTGGGAACGACGGCCGCCTCGGCGACGGCCTCGTGCTCGCCCAGCGAACTCTCGACCTCGAACGGGCCGATCCGGTAGCCCGAGGAGAGGATGACGTCGTCGGCCCGCCCCTCGAACCAGAAGTAGCCGTCCTCGTCCTTGTGCGCGAGGTCGCCCGAGAGGTACCACTCGCCGTCGGGGCCGTCGACGAAACACGACGCGGTCTTCTCGGGCTTGTTCCAGTACTCGGCGAAGAAGCAGGGGTAGTCACCCCGCTGGGCGATCTCGCCGGTCTCCCCGGGCTCGAGGACGGCACCGGTTTCGGGGTCGACGATGTCGGCCTCGATGCCGGGGAGCGGCTTCCCCATCGAGCCGGGGCGGAGCTCCATCGTCGGGTAATTGTTGATGATCATGTTGCCCGTCTCCGTCTGGCCGTAGGTATCGAGGATGGTGACACCCAGTTCGTCCTCGCCCCATTCGACGACGCCGGCGCTGAGCGGTTCGCCGATCGACAGCGCGTGGCGTAGGTCGAGGTCGACGTCCGCCAGTACGTCCTCTTTCTCCCGGAGCATGCGGTACGCCGTCGGAACCGAGAACAGGACGGTGATCGGGTACTCGTCGAGCAGTTCGGCCCATTCCTCCGGATCGAACTCGCCCTCGTAGGTGAACAGCGAGGCGCCCCAGAACCAGGCGCCGAGCGTGTTGATCGCGCCCGTTAGCCAGCCCAGGTCGCCGGTGCTCCAGTAGAGGTCGCCCGGCTGGAGGTCGACGGCGTATTTCTGAGTCGCCGCGACGCCAGCCACCCAGCGCTGCTTGTGCAGGACGCCCTTCGCAAGCCCGGTCGTCCCCGACGTGTAGTACAGCAGCGCGTCGTCCTCGCCGCCGGTCTCGGCAGCGTCGTACGCCGTGCTCGCGCCGTCGAGCGCCACGTTGAACGTGACGTCGTCGACGGGTGCCCCGCCGCCGCGATCGACGGTGATGACGTGTTCGACCGACGGCGCGTCCTCGAGCGCGTCGTCGACGGTATCGCGGTTGTCGGTCGTGGTCACGACGACCTTCGCGTCGCAGTCGTCGAGCCGGTACGAGATACCGTCCGGTCCGAACCGCTCGTTGACGCTGCCCCAGACGGCGCCCCGCTTGAGCGTCCCGACCAGAGCCACGTAGTGTTCCGGAATCCGCGGCATGTACGAGAACACCCGATCGCCCCGCTCGACGCCCAGTTCCTCGAGCACGTTCGCGAACTGGCTCGAGCGGTCGGCGAGCTCCCAGAAGGTCATCTTCGTGAGCTCCCCGTCGGTGTCGACCTGGTAGAGCGCGACCGTCTCGCGATCGGTGGCGTGTCGGTCAGCGACCTCGTGTGCGATGTTTAGCTCCCCCGGTGCGTCCCAGTCGGCTTCCGCGTAGATGTCTTCCCACGAGAACTCCTCCCGTTCGGTCTCGTAGTCGGACAGGTTGTGGCTGGACACCATACACGGCTGCGGATTCCGTTCCCCTATATAACCGCACCGGTAAATTCTGAGAATTAAATGAGCACATATTAGATAGAACTAGAAACTGGCTAGGTATTGTCGTTATACCGTTATGCGTAAACACTTCCGTTTTCTATAGGTCATTTCACAAATGTGTTTGCTGTGACTACTGTGCGACCGCCGCTGGCTCCCAGTCATGGCTTCAGCCCCTGTCTTCGGCCGCCGCGTCGTGACGCTCACGCCACGTTTTCCGTGCGGCGTCGCGAACGGACGCCGGAAACGACTGTTCGAACGTGACGCGCGGGGCGATGTAGGAGTCCTCCCAGCGAGGGTCCCAGGCCGCGTTCACGTACAGCCGAGCTCCGGTCGTCCCGTCCTGGCGATACCGGGGTCGTTTCGCCGCCGGCGCGGCCGGCTCGCTGAAGATCCAGTCTCGAGAGGGATGTGCTTTCACCCAGATATCGCCGAGGACGCGTCCGAGTTCCCGCGGCGAGACGTCCGCATCAACGATGACGACGGTGTCGAACAGCGACGAGAAGGTAAAGAGGATGTTGGCGAGTTGCCACTCGAAGCCGGCGTAGAGGACGTCCGTGGCGACGAAGCAGATGCCGAGTTCGGCTTCCGCTGGCAACAGGACCCACTCGACGGGCGAGATTCCCCAGTAGTCGTTGACGCGACGATAGAGCGTCGCCGCCGTCGCCAGCCCCGAGAGCTGCAGGTCGTCCGCGAGCGGCCGCCCGACTGGCGAGAACGGGATCACCGGATCGTCGGTCGCGATCACCCGCTCGACGGAGAGGGAGAGCGGCGTGCTCGCGACGCCGTGCTCCCAGGCCTCGCGCCGGTCCGACCGGAAGTCGGGATGTCGATCCGCAACCGTCGTCTCGACGACGAGCTCCGTTGCGCTCGGAACGAGGCCGCCGTTCGTCGGAACCAGCGGCACGTCGTCCGCGACGCCGCAGGTCTGCACCGGCACCTCGATGCGGCCCGTCACGGCGAGCAGGTAGGCGGCCGCGACGGCCGCCGGCGGCACGCCGAGGGCGATGGAGAGCGTCCCGTCGTCGTCCAGCAGCGACGACAGCGCGGCCGGTGTGCGTACGCGGAGCTTGTCGTCGCTGACGACGGAGCCGTGGATCGGTGCCCAGTGTGACCCCTCGGCCGTCGAGACCGACGCGACGCCCAGCGTCAGCGAGGGTCGAACGTCGTCGGCGTCCCGAGGCAGGTGCAGCTCCTGCACGCTGTCGACGGTTCGCGACGCCGCCTGTCCCGCGTACGTCGGCTCCGTGTCGCCACCTGCCGGGCCGAGCCCCGCGACCGTGTCGAGCACGGAGACGAACGATGCATCGGGATCCAGTCCGAGCCCCAGCGCCAGCCGCGACCACGGCTGCGCTTCGCGACGCTGCATCTGATCCGGGCCGCTGAACGCCCCGCTGACGAGGTCGACGCCGTCGCCTCGTTCGTACAGGAGCGCCGGCCCGCTCGCGCGGAGCGCCTCGGCCGCGACTACGTCCGGAGGAACGTCGACGGGACCCTCGAGGGTCACGAGCTCTCCGTCGCTCGCCAGTCCCCGCAGGTACTGCGCGAACGGGATCATTCGAACTCACCGCGTCGCTCCGCGAGGAGATCGAACGGCTCCGCCGAGAGGCCCGCGTCGACGAGGAGCTCCTGTGCTCGCTGTCTCCGGTCTTCGTCTCCCGATTCGCCCGCTCCCGGACCGTCCGTGGTCGCGTCGATGTACGCTTTCGCGGTCTTGGCTTTCGAGGTGCCGACGTCGGCGCTCCCCTTCTCGTCGGGGGTCTGGTAGATGTTGAGCGGCACTTTCGGCATGCGCTCGAGGCCGAACTGGTGGAAGTCGGCGTCGGGGTCTGCCTCGAGCGAGACCGCCGTCAACACGGCCCGCGGGTCGAGCGGGTCGACGTCGGCGTCGACGAACACGAAGAAATCGATGTGGAGCATCCCCCAGGTGGTGAACACGAAGTTCGCCAGTTCGTGGAGGTAGCCCGGATAGGGCCGGTCCGTCGCGATGACCCAGACGGTTCGGGAGGTAAAGCGCCACGGGACGGCCATCGTGACGTCGAAGCCGGCCGCTCGCAACCCGAGGGTCGCGTCGGGACCGGCCGCGGCCGTCTGGAGAGTGCTGCTCGAGTTCTGCCCGTAACCGACGCCGGTTCCTTCGACGCAGAACGGTACTCGCGGCTCGGTCCGGCGGGTGATCGCGTCGACCGTGAGCACGGGCATGGACCGCCGCGGGCCGTTCATGTACCCGAAATAGTCGCCGAACGGCCCTTCGTCGAGTCGTTCGTTCGGGAGCACGTGTCCCTCGATGACCAGTTCAGCGGTCGCCGGGACGGAGAGACCGTTGGTCTCGCACGGAACGAGGTCGACGGGACCGTCTTTCAGCCCGCCCGCGAAGGCTGCTTCGCTCCGGCCCGTCGGGATCCACATCTCCGTACTGCACTGGACGGCCGGCTCGGCACCGAGAACGACCGCTACCGGCATCGGCTCGTCGCGCGGTTCGTACTCGTAGTAGTAGCGGTTCGGCGCCTGTTCGCCCGCCAGAAACAGGAGGCTGGCGAGGGCGTCGTCGTGGATCATCATCCGATGGCTCGACCAGTGTCCCCACCGCGTTTCCGGGTCCGGCGCGACGACGGTTTGGAGGTTCGAGTAGCGTCCCCCGTCGCCCTGGTGGATGTACGGCCAGGGGATCGACAGGAGATCGACGTCCGTTCCCGTCTGGACGATCTCCTTGCAGGGAGCCGCGTCGCTATCGACGACCCGCGGCTCTCGAGGCGATCGGAGTCGGTCGACGACCGCCTCGTAGTACGCCGTCCCGGACAGTCCGGCCGGCAGCCCGAACGACAGTGCGAAGTGATCCCACGGTCGACACCGCGGGCCGCGGTACGGGTCGCCGACGAGCGCCGCGTCGATCGCGGTCTCCTCGATCGACTCGAAGAGCGGGACCTCGCCGTCGGTTCGATTGGCCAGCGTCGTGACTGCGCTCGCCTCGAGGTCCCACGACACCGACTCCGGGATCGAGACGAGGTCGTCCGTCTCCTCGAGACGGCGGAGGTACGCTCGGAAGGAGTCGGCCGACATGGCTACTCCCCGTCCGTGAGGGCGCGACGGAGCGGATCGGCTTCGAACTCGGTTCGGACCTCCTCGTACGTTTCCAGCAGCGCGGGCCGGTTCTCGGCGAGGTGCTGGAACGCGAGTTCACGGAGCGCTTCGGCGGTCGACTCGTACTGGCCCGATTCGACGAGGTAGCGCAGGACGACCTTGAGATCGTCCGAGCGAGTGTTGACGATGTTCGAGGCCGTTTCCTGCTCGCTCGCCAGCCGGCGCAGGAGGTCTTCGTTGACCCCGGCCGAGTCGATCTCGTCGATGAGCTCGATGTATCGTTCCTCGCTCACGTTCTCGTGGGGTCCGGTGACGACGCGCAGCGGTCGCGGGTCGGTGAGCTCGTCGGGTTCGCTGGCGATCCGAACCCGGGCCTCGAAGATCCGCTTCGTCTCGGCGTCGGTGATCTGGAGCGTCGTCTCCGTCCGTTCCTCGTCCGGCAGATGTTCCGCCGCTGTGATGTAGTGGTTCGACATAGTCTCCCGGTTTCCGTGACCCGTGTCTCGTGTTCGCACGCGCTTATCGATCGTTTCTACTCCCTATCCGCCCTAAAGAGTGGGGTTCTCGACACACCGCCGGCGAACCCGCCGTCCGCTACGCTTTTTTCGAGTATCGACGTTCTCACGACTGATGCGCTACTACGAGGACATCGAGGTCGGCACGACCGAAGAGTTCGGCGAGTACCACGTCACGAAATCGGAGATCGTCGAGTTCGCCGAACGGTACGATCCACAGCCGTTCCACACCGACGAGGAGGCCGCAGCAGAGTCGGCGTTCGGCGAACTGGTCGCGTCGGGATGGCACACTGCCGCGATGTCCATGCGACTGCTCGTCGAGAATTACCTCCGGGAGAACGCGGGAATGGGCGGCCGCGGCGTCGACGAATTGCGGTGGCGCCAGCCGGTTACGCCGGGCGATACGCTGTCGGTTCGGACGGAAGTCGTGGACAAGCGCCGCTCCGAGAGCGATCCGCGCCGCGGGTACGTGGACAACGATATCGAAGTGCGAAATCAGAACGACGATGTGGTCCTCTCGTACACGGTCACCGGAATGATCGAGCGCCGAAACCCCGGCTCGAGCGAGTAGTCATCGGAGCCGAGCATCGCGCCCGCTTCGGCCATCGATTCGACCCCGCTATCGGGATCTTACCGGCTCGATGGGTGTGGCTTCCGCCGGCGGGGCGTCCCGCCGATCGCGGACCGGTAGTCGCTTGCGGCCGGTGCGAGTCCCGGACGGACGTTTCGACAGTGCCAACTATCATCCATGCCTGTGCCATGATACCAATGGACAAGGGATAAGCGACCGTACGCCATAGCGTACGTATGGACACCAGAGAACGGCCCGCGTTTTCCTCGGATGCCAGCAAGCGCATGTACGAGTACGTCGAGCGGCACGGAACCGCCGAACGGCACAAGCTACTCGACATCGTCTCCCTGCCTTCGGAAGAGTTTCGAACGCGTCTCGAGGAGCTCAAAGCCGACGGATACCTCGAGGAGGAGGGCGGAACGCTCCGGGTCGCACTCGAGTTCGGGGCCATCGAAAAGCACGACCTGGGCGAGTTCACGGTCACCGTTCGCCCCGCTCGGCAGCGGGATTTCGACGGTCTCGTCGACACGATTCGGGACGTTACGGCCGAAGAGACCTACGTCGTCGCCGAAACGATTGCCGAGCAGCTGCTGTACGAGAACGCGGTCACCAGACACAACGCGGTCGAGTCCCGGCGGTTCTTCGTTGCAACCGTCGACGGCGACGTCGTCGGCTGGACGCACCTCGATCTCCACCAGATCGATCCGGTTCGAGAGGTCGCTCAGCAGACGGTCGGCGTCCGGGAGGCCTACCGAGGACACGGGATCGGAAGCACGCTCCTGCAGCGCGGCATCGAGTGGGCCGAAGCGAACGGCTACCGGAAGCTCTACAATAGCATTCCCGTGGTCAACGATACCGCGCTCGAGTTCCTGACCGCACACGGGTGGGACACCGAGGCGATCCGCAAGGACCACTACACGATCGACGGCGAGTACGTCGACGAAGTGATGATGGCGTACGAACTATAGCTGTCAGCGCCGAGAGCATCGCTGGTGACCGCCGCGCGCGGGCGCAACGTTCACGTCGGTTCGGACGAATCGACCCCTAGACGAATGTCCGACGGGCCGCGGCTACCGGGCGTCGAGGGCGCAGACGACGAGGACCGGATCCTCTGCCACGTCGACGCCGACTGCTTCTACGCCTCCTGCGAGCGGCTTCGCGAGCCCGCTCTCCGCGGCGAACCCCTCGTCGTCGGGATGGGCTACGAGGAAGGCGAGACGATCGGCGCGGTCGCCACCGCTAGCTACGAGGCCCGCGAGTTCGGCGTCGAGAGCGCACAGGCCATCTCGACTGCCCTCGAGCGCCTCCCCAGACGCGCGGCCTACGAGAACGGCGACCTCGGCGATCCGGACCTCGAGCGCACCGAGACCGGCTACTACCGGCCCGTCGACATGGACTACTACGAATCGGTCGCGGCCGACGTACGGGAGATCCTCCACGACTGCGCCGACGTCGTCCGCGAGGTGAGCATCGACGAGGCGTATCTCGACGTGACCGAGCGGACCGCCTGGGAGGTCGCGGACGGCTTCGCCCGTCACATCAAGGACCGCATCCGTCGGGAGGTCGGCGTGACCGTCAGCGTCGGCGTCGCGCCGACGATGAGCGCCGCGAAGATCGCCAGCGACTTCGACAAGCCCGACGGGCTCACCGTCGTCGAACCCGGCGAGATCCGCGAGTTTCTGGCGCCGCTCGAGGTCGACCTGCTCCACGGCGTCGGCCCCGTGACGGCCCGCGAGTTACGGGAGATGGGCCTCGAGACCGCCGGCGACGTGGCGGCGACCGACCCCGAGCCGCTGGTCGAGCGATTCGGCGAGCGCGGCCGAGAGCTGTACGATCGCGCGCGCGGTGAGGACGATCGCCGGGTCGAGCCGAAGGGCGACCCGAAGAGCTTCTCCCGGGAGTCGGCGTTCGCCGAGCCCGTCGAAGCGCCCGATCCGAAGTACGAGTTGATCGAGACCCTTTCGGCGGCGGTCGCGGATCGCGCGCAGCGCGAGGGCGCGCTGTACCGGACCATCGGCGTCAAGGCCGTCACGCCGCCGTACGATGTCAACACGCGCGAGCGGTCGCTGCCCGGGCCAGTCGACGATCCCGAACTGGTCGATCGCATCGCCCGCGACCTGTTCGCCGAGTTCGAGAGCGAGCCCGTCCGCAAACTCGGCGTCCGCGTCGCCAACCTCGAGTTCGCGGCCGCCGATCAGGCCAGCCTCGAGGGCTGGGGATCGAACGAAGGCGGCACCGACCCCGAGCCGTCTAGCGAATCGGACGCGGACGGGTCGGATTCCGACCCGGATCCGGAGGCGAGCGACGGGGATCTGGGTCCGACCCGCAGCGAGCTGTCGGCCGGCCAGTCTTCGCTCGCCGACTTCTCGTAACCGCCCGCCGCGACCGGCGACGGCCACAACGCACTCATACCTCGAGTGACGAGAATAATCGAACCGACTGGAAAGAACACTGAAATTATAACCCCTCCCCGATAATCCCCGCCACAGACACACGTCCCACGCTCATATGACAGAGGATTTCTACGACCTTCTCGAGATTCCCTCCGACGCCTCTCAAGACGAGATCAAGGACGCCTACCGCGAACAGGTCCGCGTCTACCACCCGGATCTGAACGACGACGACCGCGCACAGGCCCAGTTCACCGCGGTCAAGACGGCCTACGACATCCTCGGCGACCCGGTCGAGCGTCAGGCCTACGACCGGCTCGGCCACGAGGAGTACGTCGCCAAGCGGACCAGCGGTCTCCCCTCTCCTGACGTCTGGAAGAGCGACGATGACGAGGACGACTCGAGCGGGACGGAACTGAGCTACTCGGAGTCGGAAACCGCCTCCGCCTCTGCCTCGACGGCTGGCGGTGCGGCGACCGGCTCGACTACATCGAGCCGATCGGCTGCCGGGACCGGCTCGAGCGGGGCATCGGCGGGCGGTGCGGCGGCGGCCGGAACCGCAGCCGGCGGCTCGAGCGCCGGAGCCGCGACGGGAACGGGTCCCGCTGGCGGAAGCGGCTCGGGGACCGCCGGCCGGACCGGTGGGTCGGCCCCCGGGGCTGGCACGTCGAGCGGAGCCGGGACGCGCTCGCGGTCGCGAACGGAGAGCGGTACTGATAACGCGCTGGTGCGCTGGTGGCGGCGACAGAACTTCTCGCTGCCGCTGATCTGGCTGTCGGTGCTCGTCTACGCCGCCGGTGTCGGCCACTTCGCGTTCGCGAACCGGGACGCCCTCGGCTCGCTGTGGGCCGACCTGCGCGCGACGGGCGCGGATCCCGCCGGGCTCTGGCGTCTGCTCTCGGAGAGCCGCCACGGGATCGAGACGACGACGGCGTTCGTAAGCGGAGTCGAGTTCGTTTCGCCGCCGCTCGAGCAGCCGCTATGGTACGCCGCGTTGGCGGGCGTCGTCGCACTCGCGCTGGGTGCGCTACTCGTGACCCGCGTCCGCCGCCGGGAGAACACGTGGGGGGCGGTGACGATCAACGAGACGATCGTCGTCGCGCTCGCGCTGGGAGTCGCGACGACGCTGGCCGGCGGTCCGCTGCTCGCGGGGACCGTCCTGATGCCGTTCCTGTTCGGCGTGATCGTCCGACACACGCGCCGACTGCCCGGCTGGAAGCCGTCGTACCTGTACGTGATGCCAGTTCTCGCCCCGATCGCCGGCTTCGGCGCTGCTGCGGCCGGCATCGCCTCGCTTCCCGTCGACTTCGCCGCGTTCGCACTCCTGCCGCTGATCGGCGGGCTGGCACTGCCGCTGCGAACGACGATCCGGAAGCACCTCGGCCGCTGATCCGGGACCGCAGTCGCCACTCTCGAGCGCTCGCGTCCAGCTACAGCGTCCGAAACCCGTCGTACCGAACGGTTAAAATGCGACAGCGGCCAACGTGTCGTATGGCTAAATACTCGACCGGTTCGTCCAGCGGTGGTGGCGGGACGAACTGCGAACTCTGCGGTGCCGAGAGCGACTCGCTCAGGCTCGCGTCGGTCGCCGGCGCGGAACTCGAGGTCTGCCCGGACTGCGCGCCACACGACGATTCGCAGACCCACGGCCGGGACCGAAACCGGAGCGGACAGGGCGGACAGGGCCCGAGCAGCGGCTCCGACGACGAACCGAGCCGCAAGCAGAAGGCGGCCCAGAACGTCGCGAAGGCCAACCCCGTCTGGGATGGCGACTCCGAACGCTGGGAGAGCGAGGGGACGAACTACGACGAGGATCCGCTCCCGTATCTCGTCTCGGACTACGGCGAGGCCCTCGTCGAGGCCCGACGGGAGGCCGGCCTCCAGCGCGAGGAACTCGCCGAAGAGCTCGGCGCGCCCGAGAAGGATGTCCTCGCCGTCGAACAGGGACGCGCGACGCAGGCCGGCGTCGGCGGCGGCCTGATCGAGGCGCTCGAGGAGCGTCTGGACGTGACTCTCTCGGAGTAGCGAGGACCCGGCTTTCGTTCGGATTCGGACACAATCTCGGCGAGCAGACTTTTAACCGCAGCCGACAGACTGCAACCGATGACCGGGCAACGGGCGGCAGCGGAGCCGTACGCGACGCGGTTCGAGACCGAAGTGACGTCGATCGACGGCCGACGGGTCTGGCTCGAGCGCAGTCACTTCTTCGGGGCGAGCGGCGGCCAGCCGGCTGATCGCGGCACGATCGCCGACATCGAGGTGGCGGACGTCGAACTGATCGGCGGCGAGCAGGTCCACGTGCTGGCCGACGAACCGTCGTTCAAGGTCGGCCACCGCGCGCTGTGTTCGATCGACTGGTCGTTCCGGATGTACTGCATGCGGGCCCACACCGCCAGCCACGTCCTCGCAGGGGCCGCGAGCCGACTGCTCGAGGGAGCGACCAGTACCGGCCTCGAGATCGGCCCGGAAACGGTCCGTGTCGACCTCGAGACGGACGTCCCCGTCGACGACGAAACGCTAATCGAACTGGACGAGGCGGTCAACCGCGTGATCTGGGAGTCTCGGCCAGTGTCGTGGGACGGCGTGCCGATCGCCGACGCGCGCGAGCGCGAGGACGTTCGCTTCGATCCGGACGCCAACGAGGCTGCGGTCGCGAAGGGGCGCGTCCGCGTCGTCACCATCGAGGACGAACACGACGGCGGGAACGGGAACCGCTTCACCGGGACGAACGGAACGACCGAGTCGTGGGACGCCAGAGCCTGCGCCGGCACCCACGTCCGGAACACCCGCGAGATCGGTCCTGTGACGTTGCTCGGCCGCTCGAGTCCCAAGGTGGGCGTGACCCGGATCGAATTCGCCGTCGGCCCGCAGGCGATCAACCGGCGGACCGCGGAGAAGCGGGCCGCGTTCGCCGCGACCGCTGCGCTGGACGTCGACCTCGAAGAGGTCGGCGACGAACTCGAGCGAGCCTGAGAACCGACCGCGGTCGACGGATCTCGCGTACGCGCCGACACCGTCCCTCGCAAGCATCGTGTTCATAACGTTCAGTTCCGATATATCGATCGGATAGGACGTTGCCGCCTTGCCAGCGGAAGGTGGAAACTATTACTACCTTAGGAGTGAATTTGGAATTATGGGTATCGATTACTCGCAACTGCACGACCCGAACGCCGAGTACACCATGCGGGACCTCTCGAGCGAGACGATGGGGGTCACGCGCGAGCGCGGACAGGGCCGGGACGTCGAGATCACGGACGTCCAGACGACGATGGTCGACGGCAACTTCCCGTGGACGCTCGTGCGGATCTATACCGACGCGGGGATCACCGGCACCGGAGAGGCCTACTGGGGGGCCGGCGCGCCGGAACTGATCGAACGGATGAAACCCTTCCTGCAGGGCGAAAACCCGCTGGACATCGATAGACTCACCGAGCACCTGTTTCAGAAAATGTCCGGCGAGGGATCGATCGGCGGCGTTACCGTCACTGCCATCGCCGGCATCGAAGTCGCCTTGCACGATCTGGCGGGGAAGATCCTCGAGACGCCGGCCTACCAGCTCCTCGGGGGCAAGTACCGCGACGAAGTGCGGGTCTACTGCGACTGCCACACCGAGGAGGAGGCCGATCCGATCGCCTGCGCCGACGAAGCCGAGCGGGTCGTCGAAGAACTGGGCTACGACGCGCTGAAGTTCGACCTCGACGTGCCTTCGGGCCACGAGAAGGACCGCGCGAACCGCCACCTTCGACCCGCCGAAATCGAACACAAGGCCTCGATCGTCGAGGCGATCACCGAGCGCGTCGGCCACCGCGCAGACGTGGCCTTCGACTGCCACTGGACGTTCTCCGCCGACAGCGCGAAACGGCTCGCGAAGCGCCTCGAGGAGTACGACGTCTGGTGGCTCGAGGATCCCGTGCCGCCGGAGAACCACGACGTGCAACGCGAGGTAACGCAATCGACGGCGACGCCGATCACCGTCGGCGAAAACGTGTATCGCACGCACGGCCAGCGCCGACTCATCGAGGAGCAGGCCGTCGATATCATCGCGCCGGACATGCCCAAAGTCGGCGGGATGCGCGAGACGGCCAAGATCGCCGATCTCGCCGATCTCTACTACGTGCCGGTCGCGATGCACAACGTCGCCTCGCCCGTCGCGACCGTCGGCAGCGCCCACGTCGGCGCGGCCATCTCGAACGCGCTTGCGGTAGAGTACCACTCCTACGAACTCGGCTGGTGGGAGGATCTGGTCGAGGAAGACGTCATCGAGGACGGCTACATCGAGGTCCCCGAGGAACCCGGGCTGGGCGTGACGCTCGACATGGACGCCGTCGCGGAGCACATGGTCGAGGGCGAGGAACTATTCGACGAGGAATAGGAGAATCGCTCCGCACGCCGTCAGTAGCCGTCAGTCCTCGTCCGTTTCGTCGGCGTCCTCCTCGGCGTCTTCCTCGAGATCCTCGAGGTCCTCGGCCTCCTCGCGGGGCGCGTTCTGGGTCCCGAGGTCATCGCCGCCCTCGTCTACCTCGTCGGGATCGCGGTCGATGCGCTCGAGTTCCTCCTCGATTTCGGCCTCTCGTTCCGCTTCGTATTCGTTGGCTCGGTCGGAATCGTCTTCGGCCATGCAACCGGATTGGTAGTCGAACGGTTTGGACGCGAGGCCGTCGAGTGCAACGTCGACGCCGGGTGCGAGCATTCGAATCGTTCGGGAGACACGAAAGACAGATAAAAGACCCCGCGTTGTGAATAGACAGATATGGACGTTCCGTACGACCTCACCTCGTACGTTCGGGTGTTGAAGATGGCGACGACACCCACGACCGAGGAGTTCCTCCAGGTATCGAAGATCGCCGGCGCGGGTATCCTGCTGATCGGCCTCGTCGGCTTCCTCATCGGCGCGATCATGCTGTTGCTGACCGGTGGTGGCGTCTGATGGGCATCTACGCTGTCAAAACGACGGCAAGCCAGGAGCGCACCGTCGCCGACATGATCATCAACCGCGAAGAGCCGGAGATCCACGCCGCGCTCGCGCCCGACTCGCTGACCTCCTACGTGATGGTCGAGGCCGAAGGCGACGCGGTCTTGAACCGCGTGCTCGAGGACATTCCTCACGCTCGGAGCATCGTGCCCGGCGAATCAGACATCTCTGAGGTCGAACACTTCCTCTCGCCCAAGCCCGACGTCGAGGGAATCGCGGAAGGTGACATCGTCGAACTCATCGCCGGTCCGTTCAAAGGCGAGAAAGCACAGGTGCAGCGGATCGACGAAGGGAAAGATCAGGTGACGGTCGAACTGTACGAGGCGACCGTTCCGATTCCGGTCACGGTGCGGGGCGATCAGATTCGCGTGCTCGACAGCGACGAGCGATAGAGAACGGGACGTGCGAACGGACAGTTCGTGCCCGCGAGTCGACGATGACGGGCGCGTTAGCGCTCGCGAATATGCCACTGGCAGCAACGATTTCTCCGGGCGGTAGTCGCAAGGCAAATAGCTATTTCGCCGGGTCAGCGAGTCTCACGGAGACATTTCGCCGATAGCGTCCAGTTAGCGATCACGATAGCTGCTATGTCATAAAAACACTGTCTTCTGAGTAAGAAACCATACTGCAATTCTGGGAAAACAGGTGGCCGTTCGCTTCACAATGCGAACAGGTCACAATGGTAGCTAACGAACACACGAATTCGAACGCGGGGCACAGCGACGAATCGAACGCCGTCTCGAGACGGCGAATGCTGCAGACGACCGGGGCGGCGGTCGTCGCGGGTGCGGGGCTCAGCGCGGCGTCGGGGTCGGTCGCGGCCGACACCGACGAGATCATGGAGGTCGATTTCCGGTACGGGACGCCGAGCATCTACGACGCACCTCAGGGCGAAGACGAGGTCGTATTCAACGTCCACGGCTATACGGGATCGTCGGCCAGCGTCAGTCAGGCCGGACAGTTCCAGGAAACGGCTCGGAGTCTCGGGTACACCGAGACAGTGACGGCGGTCACGTGGGACGACAGCGGCCTCCCCTGGTCGGCCGAGGCGAGCGCCCGGGATACCGGCGACATGTTCGCCAGTTGGCTCGGTGACTACAAGAACGCGAACCCGGACACGACGATCCGTATCCTCGGCCACTCGATGGGCGGCATCGTCCAGATGGAGACGCTCGCAGCGATCGGCGGTTCGTTCACGGTCGAGACGGCAGACAGCATCGGCTCCTACGAGGTCGCCGACGGCCCCTGTGAGAGCGGGGATTTCTACACTGCCATTCAGGACTCGGCCGGCGAAGTGCGCAACTACTACTCGACCAACGATAGCATCGCGCGACTCGGGAGCGGCCCGGCTGACTGTGGCGGTTGGTTCAGCGACGGTACCACGCCGTCTAACTACTGGGACGTCGACGTGAGCGACTCGGTTCCGGACCACACCTCCTACAAGGAGAGTTCGGGCTGCGTCACCAAGATCATCAGTAACTACTAACCCATCTCGTCACCGGCTATCGATTTCGGTATCGCGTCCCCCTTCCGCTCTGTCGGGGACGACGACCGCGAGGAGACTACCGACCGCGGACGAACGGACCGCACAGCTGTTATTCCGACAGCGACCGTGAATACGATGCCGAGGCCGAGCGAGGCTAGCGTTTCAGCTCCGTGGCGATCGCCTGCATGTCTGCCTCGGATTCGATCTCCTCGAGCAACTCTTCGCGCTCGCGGACCGCCTCGGAGCTGGCTCCGTATGCGCGGACGTACTCTGCGCGGCTGTGTTCGGTGAAAGCGTGGCGAATCGCGAGATATCCGTCGGGGACGACCGTGCCACAGACCGAACACTCGCGGCGCTGGTGTTCCGTCGCCTGATGGACCACGGCCGACTCGACGTCCTCGAACACCGATCCACAGCCGTCGATTCCGCATTCCCAGGCCATTCGATACAGGAACTCTACGGGCCGCCCTAATGATTGTTTCGCAGGGGTGCAATCGACGAGACCAGTCGCCCGGTAGACCTTCACCCGTCGAGTGCCTCCGTCTTCGTATGCCGGCGACTAACAGGTCAGAACTGGCGGCGTTCGATGCTGATCGGGCACGACAGGCCGTCCAGCAGACCGTTTCAGGACCTCTATATGCGTTCTGCGAGTACGACACGGAGTCGTTTCGGCCGCTCTATCTCAGCGACGAGACCGTCTCGATGTACGAGAGTCAGGCGGCGATGCTCGAGCACTTCGAGACCATCCATACGAACGTCCACATGGATTTCATGCAGATCAAGCTGTTCCGGAACACGCTGTTTCCCGATGCGGAACGCGTCGAGTACATCACGACCGCAATGGATTTCATGAAAATCCTCCGCGTCTACGTCGGCGAGACCGGGCTATTCGTCGCAGTCGACCTGGACGAGCCGGTGATCCCGATCGTCGACGCGATCAAAGAAACGATCGAGTGGCCGCCAAATCAGAATTCATAACTCGGCTGTCCCGAAAGTGGGCGACGTGACCGACGGAGTGACGTACCGAGTCGACTGCCACGTGAAGGTGCTCGACGAGACAGTCGTCGAGCGGGCCAAGCGGGCGGGCCTCGATGCGATCGTCTACGCCCCTCACTTCACCCGTCTCCCGGAGATCCGCGAGCGTGCGGCGTCTTATTCCGACGAAGACCTGCTGGTGATCCCCGCCCGCGAGGTGTTTACCGGTTCGTGGCGAAAGCGCAGACACGTTCTCGCGCTCGGTCTCGAGGAACCGGTCCCCGATTTCATTCCGCTCGAGGCGGCGATGGCGGAGTTCGAGCGACAGGACGCGGCGGTGCTCGTCCCGCATCCGACGTTCGCCAACGTCAGTTTCGCGGACTCCGATATCCGAACGCACGCGGACGCGATCGATGCCGTCGAAATTTTCAATCCGAAACACCTGCCGCCGCACAATCGCCGCGCACGCCGCCTCGCCGAGACGCTCTCCATACCGCCGTTTACCTCCTCGTACGCCCACCTTCCGCGGACCGTCGGCATCGCCCACACGGCGTTCGAAACGGCGATCGAACAAGAAGCCGACCTCGTCGACGCACTCAGAGAAGGGGTCGCCCGTCGCGTCGTCTACAGTAACGGCCTCGGGCGCTGGACGACGACGGCGACGGAACTCGCCCACCTCGCATACGAGAACACGTGGGAAAAGATCGATCGCCTCTTTCTGTCCGGTACGGAGCCGACCCACCCTCAACACATCGCTTACGACGGCCGGTTCGACGACGTAGCGGTCTACTGACGGTTCGTGACGTTGGTCCGCAGATCGACAGCGACGAACGAACGTCAGTACAGACGGCGCGACGTCGGAGCGGCAGGTACACGGTCCTCCGACTGGTACGGCGAACAATGCTATCGTGCCGCAATGGCCCGCAACGGGTCACGGAATCCGGGGACCGTCTCACGGATCGCTCTCACGCCGACGACGGAGCTGATCGCCGATGAGGGACTTCTCGAATCACGCGACGGACCGCCCCGCGGGTCACGACGTGGCGATCACCGAGCTCGAGGCGGCGGTCGTCGAGGGTAACTTCGAGTGGAACCTCGTGAAGGTCCACACCGATGCGGGCGTGACGGGGATCGGTGAGGCCTACCGCGGTGGTGGCGTACCGGACCTCGTCGAGTACGCGAACCGCTTTCTCGTCGGTGAGAACCCGTTAGACGTCGAGCGGCTGTTTCGGCGTATCGTGCAGGAAATGTCAGGTCACGGCGGGACGACGGGCAAGGTCGTCACCGCCGCCTCGGGGATCGAGATCGCGCTGTGGGACGCCGCCGGCAAGATTCTGGGGCTGCCGGTCTACCAGCTACTCGGTTCGCGCTACCGGGACCGAGTTCGGATCTACTGCGATTGTCACGCCGGCGAGGCGTACGCGGTCGACGACGGCGGTTTCACCGAGTACGCCGACGCGGACGCGTACACGCCCGAGGCCTACGCCGCGGAAGCGAAACGCGTCGTCGACATGGGATTCGACGCGATCAAGTTCGATCTCGATATGGCTCGGGACAACGAGCCGGATCCGTACAACGGCCGGCTGACCAACGCCGCGCTGAACCGCAAGGTCGAGGTCGTCGAGGCCGTCCGCGAGGCCGTCGGCGACGAGATCGACCTCGCCTTCGACTGCCACTGGGACTACACCGTCGAGAGCGCCGCTCGGCTCGCCCGCAAACTCGAGCCCTACGACCTCATGTGGCTCGAGGACGTCGTTCCACCGGAGGAGACGGCGGCCCAGAAGGAGGTCGCCCGGCGGACCGAGACGCCGCTCGCGACGGGCGAAAACCGGTTCCGGATCCACGAACTGAGCGAGCTGATCGACGAGTACGCGGTCGACGTAATCACGCCGGATCCGGCGACCTGCGGCGGACTCGCGGAGTCTAAACGGATCGCCGAGCGCGCCGAGGAGCGCTATATCCCCTTCTCGCCGCACAACGTCTGTAGCCCGGTCGGGACGATGGCCTGTGTCCACCTCTGTGCGGCCGTCCCCAACGCCGACGTGCTCGAGTACCACGCGCTCGAGGTCGACTGGTGGGACGACCTGCTCGAGCGCGACGAACCGCTGATCGAGGGCGGCTATATCGACGTGCCGACCGAGCCGGGACTGGGAATCGAACTGGACGAGGCGACCGTCGAGGAGCACCTACTGCCCCGGACCGACGGCTTCGACTGAACCATACGCAGCCTCGAGGTCCGTCGGTGGTCAGTAATCAGTTTCTTTATCAAATCGGGGGATGGTAAAACTCGCGTTCAGTACAGAGGAAGCAGTTACCGAAGCGGCTATCGATCTATCCGAACTACGCCAAAAACCGACTGCTGAATATAGAGAATGAGTTCAGCACGACGGCTTTGTTTGCTTCACTCCGAAACCGATGAACCACCCGCTCACTACACGTGCTTGTCATTCGTCAGGTAGTCGTCAGGAGGGCATACGAGTCGGTTTCTGGCACCTATTACCTTTACAAGTATAGCACTGGCTTCCTGCATATTCTCTCACGAGTTGCGGGGACATCGTGATGAAAAAGTTCTTTTTCTAACCATGTGACTTCGCTAATGATGACCATCGATATACTTCTTGAGTCACCTGGAAGAGGTTCGCTATACCTCCTAAAACCGCTACTTCTCTACCTATCAGCTGCTATAGCTCTCGGAGGTGTGGCTGTTGCGATTATGGACTTAGTATCGCCTGAAGCAAACGTGTCAAAAGATTTTCTTGCATTAGTTATAGCTGCACTGATACTGGTACTGTTTCTCGGAGTCTGGTAGGTATCTCCCCTGTATTGAACGTTCGACCTTCCACCTTGATCGCACCTCACTCCGTGCCACATTTGCGCCCTGTATCTTGCAGGCTCTATCTCACCCTTACAGCTTCTGTCAGAAGACACGTGCTGCACACAGAGGATGAGTGCAGCAGGTCGAAACCGACACGCGAGAGCGTTACTTCCGATGTCCAAGCAGATACCCAGCGAGAAGACAGGCGAGAAGTACAGTGATACGACGGCGAGTAGAAGTCGGTCGAACGAATCTCGTCTCGCTTTCAGTTATTTCTACCACGCCGACGGGTTTTGCCGAGACACCGCCTCCGAGGCCGCCACCCTCGTTGTCTTGCGTGGGCTGGTCGTCAGGTGATTTCTCGGGACTCGATCCGTATCCAGCGCCAAACCCGTATGCGACCTTCGCCACGGGAATGATGGTTCGGCCGTTGGCTTCGATTGGATCGCCGTACACTGACTTGACGGATGCCGAGCCGTGGAGCGGTTCAAGGACGGTCGTGAGCCGGTCGATTACGTTCATGAGGTGTCCCCCACTGACACTTCGATTGCCAGCCACATAGGTCCCCAATCGTCAGGGTGCTCTCGACTGGAAGACACTGCCGTGACCGATACACGCTGTGGATTCAGCACGGCTCTTTGAAGAGATACGCTGATTGGGAGGAATTCCAGCGGTCAGTAAGCACACGTAGTTGCCGAATTCCCCAACTTCGTTTCTGCCCCATTCTGATCTGAGATGCTGAGTTACTATTCTTCAGTTGATTCGCGAACTCGAGCGAGCGTCTCCGCTACTCGCTCCCAGTGACTGCCCCGCCAGAAGTGTTGCCCGCAGTCCCGACAGACCCACGTCTCGAACTCGGCGGGATCAGGAGCATAATCCGGCGTCGAGGCGGTCGGGTCGACGCGCTCGAGCGGGCCGTTACACCGCCCGCAGAACGCAGGCTCGTCCGCGAGCGTGAGGTCGACACCGGCTGCAGTGAGCTCGGCGAGTTGGTCCTCGACTTCTCGGGACTCGAGCAGGATCGATTCGTCGGCTCGGCTCGCGAGCGGCCCGTCGCGGGTGACGATCGTCCGGTCCTCGTCTCGGGCGACCGCGAGGGCGTCGTCGTCGGCCTCGAGGCCGCGATCGCCGGCGTAAACGGTGTCGTGGTTGCACATCCGCAGGTACGAGACGATGCCGCCGCACATGACGTCGACGAGCAGGCGCATGAGTGGATGAGTGTCGCAGGCGATGGATCAGCAGGGCGGTCAGTGGAGGTACGCTCGGATTCGATCGAGGTCCCAGGCGTTGATTACGTCGTCCGGTTCGGCCCAGCCGCGGCGCGCGGTGTGGACACCCCAGCGCATGTACTCGAGGGTCGGTGGCTGGTGGGAGTCGGTGTCGATCGCGATCCTCGCGCCCTCCTCGAGGGCGGCCTGGACGGCGCTGCCCCAGAGGTCCAGTCGGCGGGGGTCGCTGTTGACCTCGAGGGCGGTATCGTGTTTGGCGGCAGCCCTCGCGACCGCCGTCACGTCGTAGTCGAGCCCGGAGCGCTGGTTGAGTAGACGACCGCTGGGGTGGCCCAGTACGTCGATCGCCGGGTTCTCGACGGCAGTGACGAGTCGCTCCGTCGCGGTCTCGGCGTCCTGATCGAGCGCACTGTGGGTCGAGGCGACGATTACGTCCAGTGCCTCGATTACGTCGTCGGAGAGGCCGATCTCGCCCTCGGCGTCGACGTTGGCCTCGATTCCCGCGAAGACCTCGATCTCGGCGTCGTCGCCGACCTCGCGGATCTCCGTTACCTGCTCGAGGATTTCGTCGTCCGACAGCCCCATCCCGCCGACGATCCCGGGACCCTCGGCGTGATCGGCGATTCCGAAGTAGTCGTAGCCCCGCTCTGTGGCGGCGTCGACCATCTCCGCGATGGTGTTGTTACCGTCGGACCACTCGGTGTGAGTGTGGAGGTCGCCCCGAATGTCGTCGCGGGCGACGAGGTCCGGCAACGCGCCGTTCTCGGCGGCGGCAATCTCACCCCGGTTCTCCCGGAGCTCCGGCGGGATCCACGGCAGCTCGAGGGCCTCGTACATGCTTTCCTCCGTCTCGCCGGCGACGCGCTCGCCGACGCGCTGACCGCTATCCGTATCTTCTACCTCACTGACATCGAACGCGCCGTACTCGTTGAGCTTCATCCCGCGGTCGATCGCGTAGTTTCGCAGGGCGACGTTGTGGTCTTTGCTCCCCGTGAAGTACTGCAGGGCGGAGCCGAACTCGTCGGGGTCGACCACGCGCAGGTCGACGCGGAGTTCGCCGACGCGGACGCTGGCCTTCTCCGGTCCGGACTCGATCTCGTCGTCGACCGAGTCCCAGTCGACGAACGCCTCGATCACCGCCTCGTTCTCCGTCGTCGACGCGAGGGCGTCCACGTCGCCGATCGTCTCGCGCCATCGGCGGATCGAACCCGCAACCTCGCAGCGCTCGACCGCCTCGAGCGACTCGAGGAACGCGAGCACGTCGTCGGCCAGCGGGCGCGCCTCGCCGACGAGGTGGCGCTGGCCGACGCTGCGGGCGAACTCGAGGTTGTCGAGGATGTTCTGCTCCGTTTTCGGGCCGAACCCCTTGACTTCCTGCACTTCGCCGGCCTCGGCGGCTTCCTCGAGGTCGTCCAGCGTCTGTACCCCGAGTTCGCGGTAGAGTTTCCCGGCCGTTTTCGGGCCGACGCCCTCGATTCGGGTCAGGTCCGCGATGTCGATCGGGAGGTCGGTGCGGAGCTCCTCGAGTTCCTCGATCTCGCCGGTCTCGACGTACTCGACGATTTTCGAGGCGATGGCCTCGCCGACGCCGTCGATGTTCTCGACGGCCTCTCGGTCGCCGTCCTCGATCCGGTCGGCGATCGGCGACGGGAACGAGCGAACGTTCTCGGCCGCCCGGCGATACGCGCGGGGCTTGTACTCCACGTCGTCGGCCTCGAGCAGGTCGGCGAACTCCTCCAAGCGGCCCGCGAGTTCGGCGTTGGTCGTCATCGTCCCCTCCGCGTCGCCTGATCGTCGTCCTGGCCCAGCGCCTTCTTGAGGAAGGACATCCAGCGCTTGCGATCCTGCGCCTGTTGGACCATCTGTTCGCGCTCGAGGTCCGTCAGCCCCAGGCTCTCGAGGGCGTTCAGCGCTCGATCGATGCCGATGATGCTCCGGGCGAGGTCCTCGCCCTCCTCGCGGCTGATCGCACCTTCCTCGATCCGCTCGAGTCGCTCGAGGCGCTCGCGCCGCAGGTTCCTCTTGGCCTGCTCGACGCGCTCGCGCTCCCCCGAGGGCACCGTCTCGCGGCGCTTGATCTCGAAGACGAACGTCCGGAGGTCGATCTCCTCCCCCTGGACCGTGATCGTCTCCGGGATGTCCGCGCCGACGGTCGCGCCCTCGCGCTCGACGCGCTCGAGCAGTTGCTTGCGCTCGTACTCTTGCACGCCCGAATGTGGGCGCTGGGGAGGCAAAAATGTACAGTCCGCGATGCCACGCGAGAGCGATCGAGTGTCGAGCAGTCGAGCGGTCGTCGCGGCCCCTCTGTTCGGGCGACCTATGGCCGATTACGGGGCCATATCAGACTGTTCGCCACGGCTACTGTTCGGATCGATCGGCCCGAAATAATCCGTCGAAAACCCCAAATCCCTTAGCGACTCCCCACATACCCCCGGTCAATGGCCAAGTGCGACGTGTGTGGGAAGGACGAAAACATGCCGTACAACTGTCGGCACTGCGGTGGGACCTACTGTGCTGACCATCGGCTCCCCGAGAACCACGACTGCTCGGGGCTCCAGAACTGGAACGACCCGCAGGGGGTCTTCGATAGCGGGTTCGACGACAGCGCTAACTCCGGTAACAGTGCGTCGCGCGCCTCGCGCGTCGCAGACAAGATTCCGGTCAACACTGGCACGGGCGGCCCGTTAGCGTACTTCCGCGGGAACATGACGTACACGTTCCTCGCTCTGATGTGGCTGACGTTCGGCGCACAAATCGCCGTTGGAGCAATCTTCGGTTCCGAACTGATGCGGACCCTCTTCGTCCTGCGACCCTATTATCCAGAGTACGTCTGGACGTGGTTTACGTCGATCTTCGCACATGGTGGACTCTACCACATCGCCGGGAACAGCATCGTGATATTCTTCTTCGGTCCACTCGTCGAGCGGTACGTCGGATCGAGAAAGTTCGCGATCCTCTTCCTCGTCAGTGGCGCGCTCGCTGGTCTGAGCCAAATCGGCATTCAGATACTGGAGACCGCTACGGTAACGCCGTTCACTTCGGGGGTTGTCGGAGCAAGTGGTGCCGCACTCGCCATCCTCGGCGTCCTGACGATCCTGAATCCGGGCCTCAAGGTCTACCTTTACTTCATCCTCCCGGTCCCGATCTGGCTGCTCACCGCCGGCTACGCCTTCATCAGCGTGTTCTTCCTCTCGGTCGGCGGCGGCGGCAACATCGCCCACATGGCACACCTCGTGGGTCTCGCGATCGGCCTCGCCTACGGGCAGTACGTCAAGCAGAACCGCAACGTCAGCGCGCCGAGCAAGCTCGAGTTCGGCGGTGGCGGTCCCGGTGGCCCGGGCGGTCCGGGCGGTCGACGCCGGTTCTGACCATTTCCGCACCGCCGCAACCCCGCAACTGATTTTCGCACGGCCGCAATCACCGCCAACTCGATGACCCAGCCACGTCCCGATCTCGCACCCGATCCCGGCCTCTCGCGTCAGGAGATGGAGGATCTCCAGCGCGAAATCGCCTCGGTCGCCGTCTTCGAGGACGACTTCGCGTTCGATCCCGGCGCGCTCTCGAACCCGCTCGAGGCGACCGCCACCGGCGGTGAGCCGCCGGTCGTCGTCGGCGTCGATCAGTCGTTTCTCACGAACGCCGAGGGCGAGCAGGACCGCGCGCTTTCCGCCGTCGTCGCGATGCGCGGCGGCGAGATAATCGAGCGCGTCCACGCGGTGACCGGCCTCGAGATCCCCTACATCCCCGGCCTCCTCTCCTTTCGCGAGGGCGGGCCGATCCTCGCGGCGCTCGAGGAACTCGACGCCGATCCCGACCTCGTCCTGTTCGACGGCAGCGGCCGCATCCACTTCCGGCAAGCCGGCATCGCGACCCACATTGGCGTCGTCCGGGACGTGCCCAGCGTCGGCGTCGCGAAGAGCCTGCTCTGTGGCGCGCCCAGAGAGGACACCGACGGGCTACCCGCTGGTTCGCGGATTCCCATCGACGCGAACTCGAGAGTCGACGCCCCCGACGGGACGCTCATCGGCTATGCCGTCCAGACGCGCCAGTACGACTCGCCGAACCGGTACATCAACCCGCTGTACGTCAGCGCCGGCCACCGCGTCGGCCCCGAGACGGCGGCCGATGTCGTCCTCGAGTTGGCCTCGTCGTACAAGCTCCCCGAGCCGGTCCGCCTCGCGGATCAGTACGCGGACGAAGCGAAGAAGTCGCTCGACGACTAGGCCTGCTACTCGGCCGCCGACTACAGCCGGCCGACCAACCGCTCGCGGCGGGTGGGACTGAAAGGGGCCGGGCGACTCGAGTCCCGAGACTCGAGCGATCCGGGGTTTCGGACTATCAATCGTCCCTTTCGGTCGCCTGCTCACCGCATCTCCATCTCATCCAAATCCGAAAATTACGGCTAGCGCGACAAACCGTCGATACTTAGGTATCGTCTCCCGAACCGGTCACACATGGCCACCGCTGAGGACGTCGAGAGGACCGCCGATGACGGGCCGGACGGCACCGTCGTCGAGGACGACCGCGAGGGCGAAACCGCGGGAAGCGATACGGATCGCTACACGCGAAAGAAGTCGGTGCTGATCACCGGCTGCTCGTCGGGTATCGGCCGCGCGACCGCCCGCGCCTTCCTCGCGGAGGACTGGCTGGTGTTCGCCACGGCGCGCAACGTCGACGATATCGACGACCTCGAGGACGACGGCTGCGAGACGTTCGAACTCGACGTCACCGACCCCGAGGAGGTCGCGACGGCCGTCGAGGAGACCGTCGACGTCGCCGGCGCGATCGACTGCGTCGTCAACAACGCCGGCTACGCCCAGATGGGGCCGCTCGAGGATATCGCGACGGTCGATCTCCACCGGCAGTTCGACGTCAACGTCTACGGCCCGCACCGGCTCACTCGTGCCGCCGTGCCGCACATGCGCGCTCAGGGCGACGGCACGATCGTCAACGTCTCGAGCGTCATCGGCCGGATCTCGTTCCCCGGCGCGGGTGCCTACGCCGGCTCGAAGCACGCCCTCGAGGCGATGAGCGACTCGCTGCGCGGCGAAGTCGAGGAGTTCGGCATTGACGTCGTCGTGATGGAACCGGGACCGGTCGAGACGAACTTCACCGAACGTGCGAACGACGAACTGCCCGATGACGAGCGGTCGGCGGTCTACGAGTCGCTGTACGAACTCTACGACGAGTTCGAACTGATCGGTGGCGGCGGATCCGGCGGCCCCTTCGCGTCCGACCCCGAAGACGTCGCGGAGGCGATCCTCGAGGCCGCGACGAGTCCCGACCCGCCGGCGCGGTACCCGGTCGGCCCGATGGCGAAGTACGGCCTCTACGCGCGGTACCTGCCGGACCGGCTGCGCGACGCGGTGTACGGTCTTCTGCGAAAACTCGCGTAGCTCCTATTCGTCGTCCGTCTCGTAGCGCTTCGCGGCCGACTCGAAGCCGAGTTCGGACTGTTCGCGACTGCGTCGCCCCTCGAGTTCTGCGACTGCCTCCGGCTCCGGCGCGGCGTCGTCGGTGATCCGCGCCCACGAGTTGTGAACTTTGGCGTGACACCATCGGCAGAGGTAGATCGTGATCTCGTGGGAGAGGGTCTCGCCGTCGCGCGCGTAGGAGAGGTGGTGTTCCTCGAGCAGCGGCCGCTCGTCGTCGTGGGCCATCCGCTTTTCCGCGAGACCGCAGCGGACGCACTCGCGGTCGCGGTTTCGCGATCGAAAGTGGGGGCAGTCGGCCCACGACCACTCCGATTCGGGGTCGACCACGGGACACTCGTAGTCGTCGGCAGCGCGCTCGCGCGCGAACTCAGGGTCGTGCTCGTAGTGGTCGAACGCGTATCGGCACGTTCCCTCGCCGGTCAGGTGGTCACAGACACCCGCGAACTCGTAGGGGTCGTCGACGCCGACCGAGGTCCCCTGCGGCGTTTTCTCCATCGCCGGCGAGGCGTAGGGCTCGAGGGATGTTGAATCGTCCGTTCGATGGGTAGCCCAGCGCCGGCGTCGATGGGATTTTGTAGTCCGATTCCGTCGTCACCGACGTGCTTCCGACCGACGACCGCGATACGATCCTGTCGACCGAGGACGTGCTCGAGGCAGTCACCGCCATCGGTGACCGCGGCCGGCTCGAGGTCGTCTACGCGGTATACGCTCACCCGGCGGACGGCCTCACGGTGAGCGAGATCGCTGCCGAGGTCGCGGGACGCGAGGCGGCGGTCGCGGCCCGCGTCGACGCGCTCGTCGACGGCGGCGTACTCGCCGAACGAATGCCCTGCCTCGTCGATCCGTCGGTCGAGGGAACCGAGTACGAACTGACCGAGTTCGGTCGACTACTGCTCGAGGAGGGCGTGCTGGCGCTGTTCGACGCCGCGGAATCGGTCCGGGATCTCTGAGGAGTCACTCCGTCACTCCGACTCAGCCACGTCCGGGCCGAGAGCTTTTTCTCGTCGCCGTTCGCACCCCTGGCTGTGCGACTCGTCCACGAGCCCGTCACCGCTGCCGACGACGACTTCTTCGAGCAGCGAACGGAGTCGCTGGCGACGAACGTCGAACTCGCGGACTCGCTGGTGAGTCAGGCTCGCGGGCTCATGTTCCGCCGATCGATTCCGGACGACTACGCGCTCGCCTTCCGCTTCGACTCGACGACGGTCCGCGACCTCCACATGCTGTTCGTCTTCTTCCCTATCGACGCAGTCTGGGCCGTCGACGGCGTCGTCGAACGCGTCGAGCGGCTATATCCGTGGCGGAGTTTCGCCCGCGCACGGGCCGACCTGATCGTCGAACTGCCAGCAGGCGCTGCGGCCGAGGTCGAAGCCGGCGATCGGCTGACGCTCGAGGACGACTCCTGACCGCCGGGGTGGCGACCGATACCGCGAGTCACGACCGGCGGATTTAAGTCGGGGTGTTCCGTTAGCCTGCAGTACAATGGCACGCCATTCGCCATCTGACGAGGATAGAGGAAGTCGGGGCGACCCGGCTGGGCGTGAAATTCTCCGACGAACGTAACCGCAGTTCCCGCAACTCACCACTCTTGCCTGTAACTCACTCACCCGAACAGACGATAGCATCGGACCGTACAGTGCGCCTTCTCGACACGACGCTTCGCGACGGCGAGCAAGCACCGGGCGTCTCGCTTTCCCCCGACGAAAAAGTCGAGATCGCCCGCTCGCTCGAGCGAGCGGGCGTGTCGGTCATCGAGGCCGGCAGCGCCTGTACCGGCGCGGGTGAGCGACAGGCCATCTCGCGGGTGACCGACCTCGATCTCGACGCCCGCGTCACCAGCTTCTGTCGCGGGATGAAAGCCGATATCGACCTCGCGCTCGACTGCGACGTCGACGGCGTCCACATCGTCGTCCCGGCGAGCGACCGCCACGTCGAGGGCAAGGTCGGCACCTCCCGCGAGGATAACCTCGAGAACACGGCCGAACTCGTCGCCTACGCCAAAGAGCACGGCCTCTGGGTCGAGGTCATCGGCGAAGACGGCTCGCGGGCCGATCTCGACTACCTCGAGGAGCTTGCCGAAGCCTCCCTCGACGCCGGCGCGGACCGGTTCTGTTTCGCCGACACGGTCGGCCACACCGGCCCGGAGCACACCCACGAAGCCGTCTCCCGGCTCGCAGAACTCGGACCCGTCAGCGCCCACACTCACGACGACCTCGGGCTGGGCGTGACCAACGCGCTCGCGGCCGTCTCGGCCGGTGCCGACCTCGTTCACTGCACCGTCAACGGGCTCGGCGAACGCGCCGGCAACGTCGCCCTCGAGGAAGTCGCGATCGCGCTCTCGCACGTCTACGATCTCGAGACGCTCGAACTCGAGGAGCTGTACGACCTCGCTCAGATCGTCTCCCGGGCGACGGGGATTCAGCTACCGCCGAACAAGGCCGTCATCGGCGAGAACGCATTCACCCACGAGAGCGGGATCCACACCGACGGGACGCTCAAGGACGACAAGATGTACGAGCCCTACGCGCCCGAGACCGTCGGCCGCGAGCGCCGGCTCGCGCTGGGCAAACACACCGGCCGTGCGGGCGTCAAGGCCGCGCTCGAGGAACACGGCGTTACGGCTGATGACGACGAAATCGCCGAAATCGCCCAGCGCGTGACCGAACTGGGCGACCGCGGCCGCCGCGTGACCGACGCCGACCTGCTGGCCGTCGCCGAGGACGTCACCGGCGACGACCGCGACCGCGTCGTCGACCTGCTCGATCTCACCGCCACCAGCGGCGGGGCCGTCCCGACCGCCAGCGTTCGCCTCGACGTCGACGGCGAGGAACGCGTCGCCAGCGGCACCGGCTCCGGCCCCGTCGACGCCGCCGTCTCCGCCGTCCGCGAGGCGCTCGGCTCGATGGCCGACGCCGAACTCGAGTCCTACCACGTCGACGCGGTGACGGGCGGCACGGACGCCGTCGTCACCGTCGAGGTGACGATGGCTCGCAACGACCGCTCGGTGACGGTCGCCCGCAGCGAGGCCGACATCACTCGCGCGAGCGTGAAAGCGATGGTCGACGCCCTCGATCGACTGCTCGCGGCCGACCAGCGACCTCTGACGCCGGCCGACGACTGACGCGAGCGGGCGGTACTGGCGATCGCGGGAGATCGGCGCGTCGTCTCGGTTGGCCGCTATCTGCGGCCGGTCAGTCGACTCGAGCCGATTCAATGTCGGTTTCTATATTATACCCGCCACGACCGGCGTACGGACTGCGCTGGTAAAAGCCGACACTGTCCGCTCGAGATAGGCAGTGATTTCTCCGGGACAGCGGCCGGTCGGTGAGGTAGTGCCTACCGACCGCGGCCGCGATCGTTGCACGGGAGCAACGGACCGAACACCGTTCACGGCGGTACAAGTATAAGTAGATTGTCTATAACGAATTGGCGAATTCGAGACTGTCCGGTCGCGATGAATGACGACCACCAGTCAGATCGATCGACTCGCACAGCCGGGACGACCACGCGCCGTTCGTACGTCGGACTACTCGCCGCCCTGGGCCTCGGTGGTGCCGTCGCAGCGACGGGCTCTCGAGGGGACGGCATCGCCGCTGCCCAGTCCGGCAGAGCGGGGAGCGGTATCACAGTCAGCGATTCGGGAACGACCGTCGGCGACGAGGTGACACGGCTCGACTTCGGGGAGGGGCTCTCCGCGACCGGTTCCGGGGAGAACGCGGTCACGGTTCGGGGCGAGACGGACCCGAACGTCGTCGACGTCCGCGACGACCTCGGCGTGTCACCCGAAAGTGACGATCTCTGGGCCGCGATCGAGGACCACTACTACTCGTTCGAACCGACGGAACGAAACCACCGCTACGAGATCCCAGCCGGGACGTGGCACGTCGCGACCGACAACGTCCACTTCGAGGCCCACGAATACCTCGAACTCGTCGGCCATCCGTTCGCCGTGCTCGAGGTGACCGACCAGGACGTCGACCGACTGATGACCGTCGGCACCTTAGACGCGTCGCTCCCGCACGCACAGCGGACCGTCATGCGCAATCTCCAGGTCGATATTCGCGGCGAGTACGACGCCGGGATCGGGCGCTGGTACACGTACGCCTACGGCCACATGGAAAACGTCTCGATGCGCGGCCAGCGAGACAAACTGAACCCGACGTACGGCGGCGACCGGTATACGATCATGGTCGACGGCGTCAGATACTCGACGACGAACGTCATCCGCGGCTGTACCCTGACCAACGGGGACACCCGGTACGACCGATCGACCCACGTCGGCCACGCGATCCCCTTCAGTTCGGACATCTACAATCACGGCACGAACTTCTGGGAAGGCTGCCAGGTCGCAGACTACATCGACAACGGGATCTACGTCTCCGGCGACGACGGCAGAAACATCGTTAGCGGCTGTTACGTCCGCAACTGCGCCGGCGCGGGAATCCGAATCGGCCCCAACGACAACGTCCAGGACTGTCAGATCGCGATGACCGAGCATCCCGGCTACCCGTGGTCCGGCCTCTGGCTCGAGAACGGCGGCGGTCAACTCGTCTCGCAACTCCTCGTAAACAACCGGATCGAGACCGCGACCGAAATCGTCCGTCTCACCCAGGACGGACCGGCCCGTCTGACCGACGTCCACATCACCGACGAAGGAACCGACGGTCGGGCGATCCGAATCGACGACAACGACGCCGCACCGACGATCCTCGAGGGATGTACGATCACCGATCGCTCGAGCCCGACCGTCGCCGATTACGCGGTCTACGTGCAGTCGTCGGACGTCACCTTCGACAACTGCGAGTTCGATATCGACTCCCAGTCGTCGACCGATCGACACGGCGTTTTCGTCACCGGAGAGGGAGAGATCGACCGGCTTACGCTCGACAGCTGTACGATCGGTGCCGACGCGAGCCTTCGATTCGCCGAGAGCGGCGAGAACCACACCGTCGAAAGCTCGTTCTTCGACGGACTGGTGTTGAGTGATCCCGAGACGACGCTCTCGTCGGTGCTCTGGATCGGCAATCGTCACAACGGTGAGACTGACTTCGGCGGAGAACGGGACGGATGGCAGGGTGACTTCAACTTCGGCTTCGACGTGTGAGCTACATCGCTCGATTCACTCACGGTACGCGCGTCGCTGGCTCCGTGAGGGTGGGCTAGAACACGTCGCGAGGAGGAAACCAGCGGCGTCAGTGGCCGGACTCCGACGTCTCACCAACGCCCAGATCTACGTCCCGCTCACGGAAGCCGACGGTTTCGTCGTCGAGTGCCTTCTGTCGTACGTTGAGCATCCCGACGTCTTCGTAGGAGGTGGGCCCGGGGACCTGATGGGCCTCGGGTCCGGGCTGGTGACCGAGGTAGTCGACGTTCGGGTTCGTACCGAAGTCCGCGAGCAACTCGAACTCGTTCTGGGGAGCGTTGACGTAGTCTTCGAACAGTTGTTGGGCGACGTCCGCTCGATCGGAGACCTGTATGTCCTGGCTCGGTCCCTGGAACTGCTCCACCGTCAGCTCGAGCTGCTGGAGCGATTCCTGGCTGCCGAGATCCAGCCCCGTCGTCTCGATCGCGTCCACGACCTCGATGATGGTCTGCTCCTTGTTCGGGAGGGTATCTCCCGGCGGTGCTTCCTCCTCGTACTCTCGCTGCGTGAGTCGGACCGCCTGTGCGAGCGCAATTCGCCCCGTGTTGAGTTCGTTGACGGCGTTCGTGACGGCGTCGAGATTCCCGTCGACGCCCTGAAGCGACGAGCTGATCGAATCCGGCGACGGGAGCGCCGTATACAGGTTGATTATCGTCCGCGACCTGGCGGGGTTATCCTTGTAGCGCTCCGGATCGCTCGCCGGGTTGTTCTTGTCGCCGAACTGAATCACGTTCGGCGGACAGGCCATCTCGCAGGCGGACGTACCGATCAGTTCCTCACCCATCTGTCCGTCCTGACGGGGCGGATCGAAGACGCACTTCGACATGGCGCCGCGGGGTGCCCGGCTACTGACCCAGCGGTCGCGCTGGTCGTACATCATGTCCGGATTGAGCTCCTCGACGTCCACGTTCGGCTCGTCCCACTGGAAGTAGTTGACGCCGTAGGGACAGGCGACCTGGCAGTACCGACAGCCGATACAGACGTCGTAGTCGGTCAGTACTAGTCCCCCCTCATCGCGCGTGTGGCGGGCCGTCGTTGGGCAGACCTTCTCGCAGGGCGCATCGGTACAGTGCTGACAGGGGCGAACCAGATAATTGAAATCGTGAACGCTCTCGTAGTTGTCCGGTTCGGGCGACTCGACCTGACCGTCCTCGAACGCGAGAACGTACATCCAGTTGGCTCCCTGGTCCCAGTTGTGTTCCGCGTTACAGGCGGTCACACAGGAGAGACAGCCGTCGCAGTTCTCGAGGTCGATCGTCATCCCCCACTGCGTCGCGTCCTCGTCGGGCTCGACTTCGCCGGGCTCCTCGACGGCCTGTTGTTCGGGCTCCTGTTGGTCGACCGCTCCCCAGCCGAGGCTGGCGAAGCCCGCACCGGCGGCTCCTTTTTTGAGCACCTCGCGACGGGACTCGTCGCCGGTGAGCGACGAGAGCAGCGACCCCGACTCCGCCTCGTCGACGTCGTCCGGACTGGCGATCGGCCGCTCGTCCTCGCCGAACTCCTCCATCACGTCCTCGTGATACCGCTCGTGGAACTCCTCTTCCGAGAGTTCCCCCTTCGTGACCCGCATGGCGTCTTTCCCCATCTCCATCCCGAGTTCGGTATCGTACTCGGTGTCGTCGAGCATGTCTTCGAGGTCGTCTTGCCACGCTTCACCGAGCGGGTGGAACACCTCTTCGTCCGCGCCGGACACCTCGTCTTCGTTCTCGGAACTCATCTCCCCCTCCCCGTTCGACCGAACAGATCTCGAGTTGCGTACATTGGTGTCTCGTAGCATGGATACTACCGCGAGAACTCCCGTAGGAGTCTGCCCTGCAAGTGACGGGTCGGGAATATCACTCCCGTTCGTGGGTCGAGCGACGCGGAATCGACGGTCTCTCGTCGGCGGGCCGTCGATGAGCGATGCACTACTCGCGGTTTCACCGTTCGCGCCTCCGCAGTCCACGCGCCGCTCGTCGTACTGCGTCGTGAGAAGGGCGAACGCAAGATTTCGAGTAGCGCGACGCTCGCCGTATTGTGCTGCTGAAAACGCCGAGAGGGAGATTTGAACCACGGTCGTTTCGCTCCGCTTCACTCTCTGATTCGAATCTCCGTTGAGGGTTTCAGCAGCACGGACAGATCGCTACGCTCACCGTTTTGTGCTGCTGAAAACGCCGAGAGGGAGATTTGAACTCCCGAGTCCGTGAGGACAGTAGATTTCGAATCTACCGCCTTGGCCGGGCTAGGCTATCTCGGCTCACTCGTCTCTACTCGAGAGACGTTTTTACCCGTTTCGATTTTTCGCCTCCCTGTGACGGAGTCGCGTCCCCCGGACGAACGGGGATCGATCGGCCACCGCGAGAGTGAACAGGCGGCCGCCCGGGGTTCTCAGCCGGTGTTCTTCATGCCGGCTGCGATCCCCTTGACAGTCAGCCGGAGCGTCCGCTCCTCGATATCGGTCCGATGGGTTCGGTCGAGCAGATAGACCTGGAGCAGGTTCAGCGGGTCGACGTAGGGGTTCCGCCGCTCTAAGTTCTCGCCGAGCCAGTCGCGGGTGTGCAACCGGTCGCGCTGACCGATCTCCTGGATCAGTTCGGCTGACCGCTCGTACTCGTCGGTCAACCGCGGGAAGAACCGCTCGCGGAGGTCCGCGTCCGCCATGTCCGCGTAGCGCTCGGCGATCTCGAGTTCGGTCCGCGATAGCGAGAGCGCGGCGTTATCGAGCGTCGTTCGGAAGAACGGCCACTCGTCGTACATCGTTCGGAGGGTCTCCATCGATCCCCCTTGCTCGAGAAACGCGTCGATACCCGTCGCGATGGCGTACCAGCCCGGCAGGATACACCGCGACTGGGTCCACGAGAACACCCACGGGATCGCCCGCAGGTCCTCGACGGTCCGCTCGCCCGACCGCGAGGCCGGCCGCGAGCCCAGATCGAGGTCCTCGATGACCGTGATCGGGGTCGCCTGTTCGAAGTACTGCACGAAGCCGTCGCTCTCGAGCAGGTCGCGATACTCCTGCCGGGCGGTGTCGGCCATCGTCTCCATGGCCTCGATCCACTCCTCGTGGACCTCCTCTTCGGGTCGATCGACCGCTCGCTTGCGCGCCCGGAGCTGGGCGTTGAGCATCTGCTCGATGTTGCGCTCGGCGATGCGCGGATTGGCGTACTTCTCGGCGATCGCTTCGCCCTGCTCGGTAAACTTGACCTGGCCGGTCACCGTCGAGTTCGGCAGCGCGAGCAGCGCCTCGTTCATCGGACCGCCGCCCCGCGAGATCGAGCCGCCGCGGCCGTGGAACAGCCGCATCGTCACGTCGTGGTCGTCGCAGATCTCGCCCAGTCGGCGCTGGTTCTTGTACAGCGACCAGTTGGCCGCGAGGAAGCCGTTCTCCTTGTTCGAGTCCGAGTATCCCAGCATGATCTCCTGGGTGCGGCCGCGGGCTTCCAGTGCCTGCGCGTAGGCCTCGTTCTCGAACAGCGTCCCCATGATCCGCCGTGCTCCGGAGAGGGCGTACTCGGTCTCCAGAAGCGGGACGATGTCGATGCCGCTGTGTTCGGGCAGCGAGATGACGCCGGCCTGATCGGCCAGGAACAGCACCTCGAGGACGTGGCTGGGCTCTTCGGTCATCGAGATGCAGTAGGTGTCGATGGCGTGGACGCCGTACTCGGTCTGCCACTCGGCGAGACTGTCGAAGAGTTCGAGGACGCGGGCCGAGTCGTCCGAAAGCTCCGCGGTCTCACCCAGGTCGATCACGGGTTCGTCCTGCAACACGGCGTCAGTCAGGAACTCGACGCGCTCGTCCTCCGAGAGGTCGTGGTAATCGATTCCTTCCGCCGCCAGCGCCTCGGCGATGGCGTTGGTGTGTTTCTGCTGGTGGTCCCGCAGGTCGAGGCTCGCCAGCGAGAGTCCGAACGTGGCGACCTGCCGGCGGATCGGGTCGACGTGGGCCTCGACGACGCTCTCGGCACCGTTGTTGCGCAGGCTCTGCGCGATCACCTCGAGATCCTCGAGGAGGTCGTCGACCTCGTCGTAACCGCCCGGCCGGACGTCGCCGACGCGACGGAGCCGCTCGCGCATGAGCTTGAGCTTCTGTCGGTACGGCTCGCCTGGGTAGCGTTCCTCGGCGGTGCGGGCGCTGCCGGGGAGGCGGTCGCGGTCGCGCTCGAGCGAGGCCTGAAACGCCGAGCCGGCGTCGATCCGGCTGCCGTCCTGGCTCAGCACGCCCGAGAGCCGCTTGAGCTGGTCGCGGTAGCGCTCGAGGATGACCTCGCGCTGGCGCTCGAGCGTGTTCGCCGTCACTTCGGGGGTCACGTAGGGGTTGCCGTCGCGGTCGCTGCCAGCCCACGACCGGAACTCGAAGAGTTTCGGAATGTCGAGGGTCCCCGGCACTTCGTCGTCGATCGCGTCGTCGAGTTCGTCGTACACCTCGCCGACTACGTCGAACAGCGTGTTCTCGAGGTACCACTGGACGTTGCGCGCCTCGTCTTCTGGTTCCGGCTGGCGGTTGCGCACCTGTGGCGTCTGCCAGAGGCTCGTCACCTCGGCGTCGATGTCGCGCCAGACCTGCCCCTCCTCTTTCTCGGTCAGCAGGCGCTCGTCCAGCGTCTCGAGGTACGTCGAAATGGTCCGCAGCTTCGATTTGACCGTTTTCCGTCTGGCTTCGGTCGGATGAGCGGTAAACGTCGGCTCGATCAGTACGTCGTCTAAGATCTCCCGAACGGTTTCGACGTCGGCCTCGCCGAGCTCTTCGGCCGCGGTCTCGAGGCTGTCCTCGAGCGTTCCCTCGTGAGAATCCGTGCGAATCGTGCGAACCCGCTCGCGCTCCTCCGCGAGGTTGATCAACTCGAAGTAGGTCGTGAACCCGCGGGCGACGATCCGCTGCTGGTGGGGAGAGAGCCCCTCGAGTTCCGCGATCAGCGATTCGCGCGATTCGCGTTCGCCCGATCGGTACTCGATCGCTGCCTTGCGACACGACTCGACCGTCTCGAAGGCCCGACGAGACGTCTGGTCCTCGAGGACGTCTCCGAGCAGCGCGCCGAGTTCGCGGACGTCCTGTCGAACGTCCCTGTTGTGAAGGCGCATGTTACGTGCATTGACCCGCCGCGTCAAAACTATTTGTACGGTCGGGCTCGCTCGCGTCGCTCGAGTTCGAGAACTACCACGGACCGCGGTCGATCGGACAGCCGTCGTCAGTCCCCGCCGAACCGCCACTGTCGGTGCGTCTATTCCTCGATCTCGTTCGTTTCCCCGGTCGACGCCGCCTCGAACGCGGCGACGTGGTCCGGTTGCGCGAACGACGGACGTCGGTCAGCGATGGACTCCCGGAGGGAGTCCGCGGAGAGTTACAGGTTCGCTCGGTAGGCTGACTGGACTCGAACCCTCCAAAACTGCGGTTACTCCAGTTCGTCGTGCAGGCATTTCACGTAGCCCGACGAGCTGTGGCTCGCTACGCTTCGACGGTACACACGTCACCAGCAAATCGTCCCGCTCTGCCTCAAAGTACGGAAGAATACGACGTACCGGATACGTCTCGACGCCTCGGATTCGCAGAGCGATTGAACTCGAGGAACGCCCCTC
Source organism: Natrinema sp. 1APR25-10V2 (assembly GCF_031626495.1). Lineage (NCBI taxonomy): Archaea > Methanobacteriati > Methanobacteriota > Halobacteria > Halobacteriales > Natrialbaceae > Natrinema > Natrinema sp. 1APR25-10V2. The sequence goes on along the minus strand of NZ_JAMQOJ010000008.1, from coordinate 25,546 downwards.
TCCGTCGACCGTGTGTAAAGCGTTCAATCGGCTCCATATGGCTGTCTGGTGCGTCCTGCTCAATCTAGGTGACTAATTTATCGGCTACTTTTCGGCATACAGGAGGGTTCGTCGGCAGTTGGGGCAAACGTATGGGACTGGTGTGAGGATTTCGTCCGCTCGCATACTACTAAGAAATCCGTCGTCTGACGTTTCTGAAACGAGAGAGAGCGTTCCCACGACGTCAGATCCTTGTAACTCCATCTGCTCTAATGATTCCTCGCAGTCCGGACAGATCCTCTCAGAGGGCATGTGTATAGTACACCCACTACTCTCAAAAACTATTTCGATCGGCGCTCTCAGTCGTTTTTTGGCCGGACTCGTTCTTACGCCGATCAACACGCACACCTACCCAACGGCTGTTTCAGTGGGAAGGGAGTCGAGACAACAGGATTTCAGCAGAGCCGACACGGTAAGTTCCTCCCGACTCCGAGGTGGAGTCCGCTTCCAACCGATGATCACCCGTGTCGGAGCGATTGACGTGTCCGATAACGGTGTGGAAAACGAGCGTTTGGTTGCGTTTGGACGACTCGTGCCCGCACTGTGCGTCGAACACTCGAGCGCCTCCGTGACGAGAACATCGGCGCTGTCGTCTCTGGCTGCTGCGAGACTCGAGGTCGGTTCCCCAGAGCAGCGAGAACGCGGCGGGCCGATCCGACGTACGACCGTCGGACGCAGTTACTCGTCGTCGTACTGCGCACAGACCCGGCGAATCCCTTCTTCGAAGTCGATTTCGGGCTCCCAGCCGGTCTCCTCCCGGATCTTCGAGGAATCGGCGCACGTGTCGTGAACGTACACCGACTCGGGAATCGGGTTCTCGACGTATTCGGGCTCGGTGTCGGTGCCGAGTTCGTCGTTGATCATCTCGACGACGGTGTTGAAGTCGTAGGCTTCGCCGGTTCCCAGGTTGTAGATCCCGTCGAGTTCGTGGGCGGCGGCCAGCTCGAGTCCGCGAACGATATCGGAGACGTGCGTGAAGTCCCGGGTCTGCGTGCCGTCACCGTAGAGGACGGGTGCCTCGCCGTTGGCGATGTCGTCGGCGAACTGGGCGATCACGTTGGCGTACTCGCCTTTGTGTTCCTCTGCGCCGCCGTAGCCCTGATAGACGGAGAAAAAGCGCATCCCGGCCGCGGTCATCTCGTAGTGGTTCGCGAAGTACTCGCCGTAACGCTCGCGGGCGAGTTTCGACGCCTCGTAGCCGGTGTTGACCGTGACCGGCATGTCCTCCGGCGATGGCTCGGTGCGGCTCCCGTAGATCGACGAGGTCGACGCGTAGACGGCCGTCTCGCAGCCGTCCTGTCGTGCCTGCTCGACGACGTTGACGAACCCTTCGACGTTGACGCGGGCGCCCGTCGTGGGGTCGTCTTCGTGCATCGCGTACGACGACAGTGCCGCCAGGTGGAAGACCACGTCCACGTCGGTCGGCAGGTCGTCGTCGAGTACGCTCGCGTCGACGAACTTCACGTCGTCGGAGAGGTTCTCGGGGGTGCCCAGATAGCAGTCGTCGACGACGGTCACGTCGTTTGCCTCGGCCAGATGGTTCGCCAGATTCGAGCCGATGAATCCCGCCCCGCCGGTGACGAGAACGGACCGCTCCTCGAGGTGCATACAGAATCCCCTCGTACGGCGACGCATAGGTGTTGTGAAAGCGCGTGCGGCGGTGGCGAAAGCGACGACCGTTCCGCCGACCGGTGCCTCGAGGCCGCCGAACGCGTCCGAGTTCGTGGACGGCGAAGCGGCACGGTCTCACGTCCGTGGGGAGAGTGAACATCCACCATTCATCGCGTCTCGAGTTAGTTTAACGCGATAGCGGCCCTGAGGCACCGTATTCGGACCTAGTTTTACTATAACTGATAGCAAAGGCTCGCAGGTGAAGCCGCTCTCGAATCCGTATCGGCGACGGTGGCTCGGGTGGGGGTTACTCGTCGGATCGTTCTTCCTCGTGAGCCTCCATCGCACGTCGACTGCGGTCCTGTCAGAACAGTTGATGCAGTCGTTCGATACGACGGCGACGAGCCTCGGACTACTCCACTCGTCGTTTTTCTACCTCTACGCAGCGTTCCAGGTGCCGGCCGGTCTGCTGACGGACCGCTACGGGGCGCGTGCGATCGCCGCCGCGGGGACGATCCTGATGAGCGTCGGGGCGCTGGCCTTCGGTCTCGCGACGACCTACGCGCTGGCGTTCTTCGGACGGCTGTGCATCGGGCTCGGGGCGAGTGTCCTGTTCGTCGCGGTGCTGCGGTTCTGCGCGAACTGGTTCCGGCCGGACGAGTTCGGAACGATGACCGGCGTGACCTTCAGTGTCGGCATTCTCGGTGGATTGGCGGCGACGACGCCGCTGGCGATCGCCGTCACGACCGTCGGTTGGCGACCCTCGATGATCGGGCTCGGCGCGATCGGGCTCGCGGCCGCCGTCGGTATCGCCCTCTTTTCGCACGATTCGCCCGCCAAGGCGGGTCTGCCGCCGATCGAGGACGTCCCGGACCGGCCGGACGTGACCTCGGCCGCGACGCTCAAGCGATACGTCGCGGACGCGGTTCGGGAGCCCGAGACCTGGCTGCTCGGGACGATGCTCTTTTTCATGACCGGTATCGGAATCACTATCTTCGGCCTGTGGGGGATCCCGTATCTGGTCCAGACCCACGACATCACCGTGACGCGGGCCTCAGTCTACCTCCTCCTGGGCAACGTCGGCGGTATGATCGGTCCGACGCTGTTCGGCTGGCTCTCCGATCGGTCGGGCAAGCGTACCGGACTCATCGTCCTCTCGACGGTCATCTTCGGGCTGACCTGGAGCGTCTTCGCGCTCCTCGGCACCGTCCCGCTGCTGCTCGTCGGGGCGATTTTCCTCTTCTCGCGGGTCCTGCGCGGCGGGATTCCGCTCGCTTATACGGTCATCAAGGAGCGCCATCCGGACGGCGCAAGCGGCACCGTTATCGGCCTGATCAACACGATGGCCTGGACCGGCGCGGCGGTCTTCCCGGTCGTCCTCGGGGCCGCGCTCGACGCCTACTGGACCGGCCAGACCGTCAACGGCACCCGCGTCTACACGGAGTTAGGCTACCAGGTCGCGTTCGGTATCGCGACGCTGGCCGGACTCATCGCTGCGACCTGTGCGATCGCGCTCCATCTCCGAGTGGGGAACGAGCGCTCGCTCGAGGCGGGAGCCGACGTCGAGCGGTCGACGAGTTGACCGGCCGATGGATGCGCGACGAGCGCAGACGACCTCCACTTGTGTGATCAGAGTCCCCGACAGCGGGCGACTCTGCCTCGGCCCACAGGTTCTTGCTGGTACGTACCACACCACATGGCAATGCGCTATTACGAAGACATCGAGGTCGGAGACACCATGGAGTTCGGCGAGTATCACGTTACCAAAGAGGAGATCATCGAGTTCGCCGAGCGGTACGATCCCCAGCCGTTCCACGTCGACGAAGACGCCGCCGAGGACTCCGCCTTTGGCGAACTCGTCGCCTCCGGCTGGCACACCGCCGCGATGTGCATGCGAATGCTCGTCGACGGCCCGATCCAGGACCGGGCCAGCATGGGCGCTCGCGGCGTCGACGAACTCCGGTGGAAACAGCCCGTCAAACCCGGCGACACGCTCTCGATCCGTTCCGAAGTGATCGACAAGCGCGTCTCCGAGAGCGATCCCGAGCGGGGCTACGTCGACAGCCGGCTCGAGGGGATCACGCAGGACGGCGACGTCGTCATCTCCTGGATCGGGCTGGGTATGATCGCGCGCCGGAATCCGGGGGAGGACTGAGCCGCCGTGGCGCGCGTTCCGCTGCTCGAGGCCGACGATCTGCCCGAAGAATACCGGTACCTGTTCACCGAGAACGACGTCGGCGACGCCCACATCTTTCAGGCGATGGCGAACGCCCCCGAACTCATGCGGTGGTATATGCGCTACTCGACGCGGCTGTGGGACGTCCTGCCCGACCGCGAGCGAGAAATCGTCATCCTCGCGGCGGCGCGGGCGCTCGAGCACGAATACGAGTGGCACCAGCACGTCCGAATCGGCCGGGAAGCCGGCGTCACCGACGCCGAGATCGACGCCATCAGTACTGGCGACCTCGCGGCGCTCGAGGACCGCGACGCGGCGCTGACCGCCTACACCCGCGGCGTGGCGCTGGGCGATCCGCGCGACGGTGAGCACGACCGACTCGGCGAGTTCTACGACCGCGAGACCGTGGTCGGCGTCGCGATGCTCGCCAGTCACTACGTCTCGACGGCGCGGACGCTGGACGCGCTCGACGTGACGACCGAGGAGCCGTTCGTCGGTTGGACGACGTAACCGGCGGCCGGTCTCACCGGCGAACATGTCAGCCGACCGGGTGAAAGCTATTTGTCCCGTCTCCGCGTCAGACATGTTGATTCGATGATGTACGATACGATCCTCGTTCCCGCAGACGGCAGCGACCCGGCGAACCGGGCCGTCGAACACGCGCTGGCGATGGCCGACGAGTACGGCGCAGCGGTGGATTTCCTCTACTGCGTCGAGACCCACCGGTACGGCGAACCGGCGCTGAGCAGCGCTGAAATCGTGCTCAACGATCTCGAGGAACGGGGGCAGAACCTGCTCTCGAACCTCGCCGACCGCGCCGACAACTACGGGATCGAAACGTCGACGTGTCTCTGTCACGGCCGGCCCTGGGAAGAGATCCTCGAGCGCGGCGATGCCGTCGACGCTGATCTGATCGTGATCGGCTATCAGGGCCAGAGCCACAGTCGCGACGGGAAGATCGGCAGCACCGCCGAACGGGTCGTCCGCTCGGCGGATCGGCCGGTCCTGACCGCGTGATCGCCGGACCCGGCCCTCCATAACCAGTTCTTATTGGGCCCGTCGACGGAGTGGCCAGTATGTATCAGGACGTGCTCATCCCAACCGACGGTCACGAAAACACCGAACAGGCGATCGACGAGGCCATCGAGCTCGCGGCCGAGATGGACGCGAGGCTCCACGCGCTCTACGTGATCAACTCCGCCGCGCTCGCCCCGGGAATCACCTTCGCGGATCTCGAGACGATCGGCCAGCAAGCGGTCGAATACGTCCGTGACCGCGCGCTCGAGGCCGGCGTCGAGCGCGTCGAGGAGTGCGTAACCCACGGGCTCCGAGGCGAGTCGATCCTGCGGTACGCGGCCGACCACGACGTCGATCTCATCGTGATGGGGCGACACCGGGAACTGGACCACCTCGTCCGTGGGAGCGTCTCGAAGCAGGTCTCCGAGGAGGCGACGGCGAAGGTGCTGGTCGTCGACTGAGCCGACGGGCGGTGAACTCCCAGCGCCTCGCAGCCAATAGTGAAGGGGTCGGGGTCCGAACTGCCTACGAATGACCGACCACATCGTGATTCCCGTCGACGGGAGCGAGGAAGCCACGCGGGCCGCGCGCCGGGGCCTGGAGCTCGCTACCGTCGTCGACGCGACCGTCGACGTGCTCTACGTCGTCGAACGGAAATCCCTCCGGCTGGCGGCGTCGGCCGACGAAAAGACGCGACTTCGAGAGCGCGGCGAGTCGATCCTCACGGAGATCGAGGAGATCGCCGCGGAACTCGAGCAGCCGGTGACGACAGTGCTCCGTGAGGGGCGCCCCGGCGCCCAGATCTGCACGTACGCCGACGAGGCAGACGCGACCTTGCTCGTCATCGGGCGACAGGGGATAACGGGGCTCGGTAAACGGCTGCTCGGCGGCGTCACGGAACACGTGCTTCACCGCAGCGAGGTGCCCGTGTTCGTCGTCCCAGCCGGCGAAGGGGCGACGACTGCGGCCACCGACTACGAGCGCGTGCTCGTGCCGACAGACGGCAGCGAAACCGCCGGCCGGGCCATCCAACGCGGCGCGACGATCGCCAGTCGCTGCGGCGCGACTATCCACGTGCTCAACGTCGTCGACCTCCAGAGTGCGGGCGGCGCGTTCAGCGCCGGCGGCCTCGAGCGGGAGTTCGTCGACCGACTCGAGGCGCGCGGGACCGAGGTAGTCGACGGGGCCGCGAGCGAGATCACCGAGGCCGCACCCGACCTGAACGTCACGACCGACGTCGTCCGGACGAGCGGTGGCGAGGGTGCCGCTGGCGGCATTCGCGGGTACGCCGCCGAGAACGACGTCGATCTGATCGTGATGGGATCCCACGGTCGCTCGAACCTCGGCCGGCAACTGCTCGGCAGCGTGACCTCGGCCCTGCTGCGGACGGTCGACGTGCCGATTCTGGTCGTCAGTCGTTCCACGTAGGGGTCACAGCGGGCGTTCTCGAGCCACCGATGCGTTCAAGTGATTCCGTCCCCTGATGTAGGTCACGATGATGCTCCCGACCCACGCGTTCACCGGACTGATGCTCGCGCTCCCGGTCGCGCTCGCGATGCCGGAGTTCGGCACCGCGGCGCTCGTCGCGGGCTTTCTCGGTGGCGTGTTTCCGGATCTGGACATGTACGTCGGCCACCGGAAGACCCTCCATTACCCGGTGTACTTCTCGGCGCTCGCCGTCGCGGCCGCGCCGCTTGCCCTGCTCGTCCCGACGGCGGCGACCGTCACAGCAGCGGTGTTCCTGCTCGGGGCGGCCGTCCACAGCGTCACGGACGTCCTCGGTGGCGGGCTCGAGCTCCGCCCGTGGGAGGCGACCTCCGACCGCGCGGTCTACGACCACTACCGCGGGCAGTGGATCGCGCCCTACCGGTGGGTTCGCTACGACGGCGCACCCGAGGACCTGCTGCTCTCGGTGACGCTGGCCGTTCCGCTGTGGATCGCGCTCGAGGGACCGCTCCGCTGGGTCGTCGTCGCGTCGCTGACCGTGGCGGTCGTCTACACTGCTGTCCGGCGGCTCCTCCCGCGGATCGCGGAGGAACTCTTCGACGGGGACGTCGCCTCGAGCCTGCCGACCAGCGTGCTCGCGTACGTTCCGGCGCGGTATCTGAACGACTGAGTCACCGTTCGTCGGGTGGGGAGACGGCCAGAACGGGCGTCTCGGCGCGGCGAACCACGTTTTCTGTAACGCTTCCCAGGAGGTACCTGTCGAGGCCGGCGCGGCCGTGAGTCCCGACGACGACGAGAGCCGTATCGCGCTGGGCGGCGTAATCGAGGATCGCCTGTGCGGGCGTCCCGCTGAGTACCGACGCTTCGACGGCACGGACGCCCGCTTCGTCGGCACGGTCGACGACGTCGTCGACGGCGTGCTGGCCCGCGGCTTCGAACGCCTCGAGCACGGACGCGCCGGCGCTCTCTTCCGGAACGGCGTCGGTGTCGACGACGTGGACGACCTGTAACATGGCGTCGGTCGCCGTGGCGAGGGCGATCGCGTGATCCGCGGCCGCGGTCGCCGGCTCGCTACCGTCGGTCGGGACGAGTATCCGTCCGAAGTCCCGCTCGAGCACGGCCGCCTCGGGCACCGCAAGTACTGGAATCGGCGAGACGCGAAGCGTCCGCTCCGCGACGCTACCGATGACGAGTCGATCGGCCCCCGTCCGGCCGTGGGTCCCCATCACGATCACGTCGACGTCGTGTTCGAGTGCGTAGTCGACGATCGCTTCGTGGACCGGCCCGCTTGGGTCGACGAGGCTCGTCGTCGCCGCGACGCCGGCGTCAGCCGTCAGGTCTTCGACCGCCGTCAGCGCTCGCTCGGCGCTGTCGGTTAGTGACTCGAGCGTCTCCGGGTCGAGGTCGTCCGGCAGGTCGCCGTTCTCGAGGACGGAGATCGCGTGCAGCGAGGCGTCGAATCGCTGCGCGAGCGCGATCGCCCCGCGAGCCGCCGTCGTCGCGGTCGAACTGCCGTCGGTCGGAACGAGTACGGTCTCGTACATATCGGCTCGACGTACCACTCTCGAGAGTGTGAAACCAGGGTGTCGGCGGTCTCGACGGTTCGGGAAGTAAGCGTACTTACCATATCGGCCCGTTCTCTTCGGTATGGAGCACGCCGACTACGTTTACACGACGGGGATGGACGACGACGAGGTCGAGGAGCGCCTGCAGACCAGTGACCACGGCGTCCTCGCGCTGGCGGACGGCGACGACGCGTACGCGGTTCCGCTGAACTACCACTACGACGGGGAGCAGTTCCTGCTTCGCGTGAGCGACCACGACGACGCGGAAAAGCGCCAGTACCTCGAGACCACCGACACCGCCACGTTCGTCTGCTACGATACGACGGATGACGAATCCTGGAGCATCCACGTCCGCGGGCCGGTCCGCCGGTCGGACCGCGACATCGACGAGGCGACGCTCAACGAGTGGTTCCCGCCGTTTCACCTGTTCGACGAGGCTGTCGAAGACGTCGAGTTTCTCCTCTACGAACTCGAGCTGGCAGCGGTCACCGGTCGAAAGACGGCCGAGTAGTCGCTTTCGCTTAGTCCGTCTCGGTGGACAGGCCGGCCGACCTGTTGCTTTCACCGCGTGGGAACACGCTGTGCGGCTTTATCCGATAGTCTCGACACGACTATCAACGCATATGAGCGAGTGCCAGATCGTCGATTCGGACGGAGCCGTCCGATGTATGTGCGACGTAGACGAGGTCCTGTCGCTGCTCGCTGACTCCCGTCGCCGGACTATCGTCCGGACGCTCGATAGAGCGCCGAAGAACTGGATAGACCGCGAATCGCTGATCGATTCGCTGTCGGCGACCGGATCCGAGTCGATGACCCCCGACGAGTGGGCGCTGGAGCTCGCTCACGTTCACCTCCCGCTGCTCGAGGATTGCGGGCTCGTCGAGTACGACGCCCACAGCGAGGCGATCCGGTACTACGAGTGCGAACTGGCCTCCCGCGTCCTCGCGTCGATCGAGCGGACGACTGGGTGAGCCGACGCCCGCGGCCGAGTCCGAGCCAGCGGGTGGCGTCGCGGGCCTACGACGGCGAACCAGCGTCGTCGTAGAAGTCCTCGTGAGCGTCGATCATCTCGAGTTTCGGCGGGTGGCGCTGCCGGACGATGAACACGTCGTAGGACTCGTCTGCGGCGACGTGGACGCCGACGCTGGTCAGCGGCGTGACGACGCGCCCGACGTTGTCGCTGCCGAGGAAGACGACGCTCGGGTCGTGCTCGAGGACCAGCCGCTCGATGCGGTTCGCGAGTCGTGCTTCCGGCGGAAACTCCCGGATCCGTTCGTACTCGAACGCTGCATCGGGAGCCAGCGTCCGCACCTGTTCCCGGAGCCGCTCGACGACGGCTTCGACGTCGTACTCCTCGTCCTCGCCGATCCAGCCCTTCTCTCGCGCGTATTTCTTTCGTTCGGGGACCACGGATACGGCCACGATCCCCTCCTCGAGCGCGTTACTGTATTCGACGGCCCTGACCAGGGCGGCTTCCGCGAGCTCCGATCCGTCAAACGGAACGACGAACGTCATACGTCTACTCTCTCGCCCGCGACCATTAATCTCGAGGGACGCGGTGGTGGCGATGGGGCGCTCGAACTGGTCTCCGGAGGAACGCTTCTCAGGCCGTGATCACCGGCCGGTCGACGTATCTGACGACTCGTTCGGCGGTGCTCCCGATTTCGCCACCAGACGAGAGCCCGCGATTGCCGATGACGAGCAGGTCGGCGTCGATCTCGTCGGCGTACTCGCCGATCAGTTGGGAGGGGCGGCCGCTGCGGAGCACGGTCGTCACGCCTACGTCGGCTCGGGACGCGATGTCGTCCAGTAGCTCTCGGCCGCGCTCTTCCAGATCAGCGGTGACCGTGTCCGCGTCCGTCACCATCGATCCGCCGTAGCGTCGCGTGTCGACGACGTACAGCGCGTGGAGGTCTGCGTCGAACGTCGACGCGAGATCGAGCGCGTGATCCGTCGCTCGATCGGCCGAATCGCTCCCGTCCGTCGCGATGAGGATCGTATCGTACATGGGCGGGCCTACCAACTACTGACCGCGACATATAACTAACAGGTCTACAGGAAGCGATGATCGACAGCCCTCGAAGTCGACGGGCTGGCTCTCCCGGCCGCGCTAGTCATCCGCCGGTATCTCTGCAGCGGTCTCGGACTGGGACTCCGCCGCCGCCCGCTCATCGAGCCACGCCTCGGCGTCGAGTGCGGCCATGCTGCCGGTCCCCGCGGCCGTGATGGCCTGTCTGTACTCGGGATCCATCACGTCGCCGGCGCCGAAGACGCCGGCGACTGCGGTCTCGGTCGTCCGTCCCTCGAGCGTCCGCAGGTGGCCCGACTCCTCGAGTTCGACGGCGGTGTCGGCGAGGAAGTCCGTATTCGGGACGTGGCCGACGCCATAGAAGATCCCGCCGACGGCGACCTCCTCGCGCTCGACCTCGCGATCCGATTCGAGTTTCTCGGTCGGGTGGCCGTCGGGGTGGGACACCAGCGTCGCGCCGGTGACGCCCTCCGCCTGGGAGCCGTGGATCTCGAGCAGTTCGGTGTTCCAGCGGAACTCGATCTTTTCGTGATCGCGGGCGCGGCGGGCCATGACCTCGGAAGCGCGTAGCTCGTCGCGGCGGTGGACGATCGTCACGCTGTCGGCGAACTTCGCGAGGAAGAGCGCCTCTTCCATCGCGCTGTCGCCGCCACCGATCACGAGCACGTCGTCGCCGCGGTGGAACGCGCCGTCGCAGGTCGCACACGTCGACAGACCGTACCCCATCAGCTCGTCTTCGTTCTCGGCACCGACCCAGCGGGCGCTCGCGCCGGTCGCGACGATCAGCGCCCGCGTCCGCAGGACGTCGCCGCTCGAGAGCTCGAGTTCGAACGGCCGCTCGTCGAGCGTCGCGCGCTCGACGGTGCCGTGGCGAAACTCGGCCCCGAACCGCTCGGCCTGCTCTTTCCCGCGCTGGATCAATTCCATGCCGCCGACTCCTTCGGGAAAGCCGAGGTAGTTCTCCACGTCGGTCGTCAGCGTCAGCTGGCCGCCCGGCTCCGGCCCCTCGAGCACCAGCGGCTCGAGGTCGGCCCGTGCGGCGTAGACCGCGGCCGAGAGGCCGCCGACGCCCGATCCGACGACTATCACGTCGCGGACGCTCTCGGCGGTGTCGTTCGAGCCGTTCATTCGTTCGTGTATCCCTCGATCAGGCTCCGCAGTCGGTCCGCCGGCAGCGCGCCGGTCTGCTGTTCGACCTGCTCGCCGTCCGCGAACAGCGCGAGCGTCGGCACGCCCCGGACGCCGTACGCGCCGGCGAGCTGTTGATTCGCGTCCACGTCGACCTTGGCCATCACGGCCTCGGTTTCGCTCGCCAGTCTATCGATGACCGGCTCGAGCATCTTGCAGGGGCCACACCAGTCCGCGTAGAAGTCGACGAGGACCACGTCGTGTTCCTCGACGACCTCGTCGAGGTGGCTCTCGCCATCGATGTAGATTGGTTCGTCGGTCGACTGTCCGGCTGCGTCGCGGTGTGCATCAGTTGCCATCACTCCTCCGTACGAACCGGGACTGTTTAAAGGTTTTGCATAGGTGCCACAATATAGCACAACGCCGACTGCCGATAACGGGCTGTAACAGACCCCTTCCGAGAGGTATCTGGGCCTGTCTCGGTTTGCCGGTCCTGGAACCGTCGACAATAGTGCAAATTGGGGGCAATAGCGCTGCCAGTGTGCAGGGTCACTCTACCGCCGGCCGAACACACTGGCGGCAGCGCGCGACGGACGCCGCGGCGATCGCTCACGAAAGTGGTGGCTTTAGGGGACTGCTCGAGCGAGATTCACCGATCGATGGCACCGACGACTGACCCGCGGTCCGCGCGGCGGAGACGGACGCGGCTCGCTCTCACGCTCCTGTTCGCCCTCGCGGTCGGCACGCTCGTCAGCGTCGCGCGTCGGTTCGACGGACGGATCGACGACCGCGTGACTGCCCTCCTCGAGGCCGCCGAGTCCGAGCCCGACGGGTCGTTCACGCGAGACGACCTCGCGGACGTGCCTGCGCCCGCGGCGCGGTACTTCCGGACCGTCCTCGCGGAGGGACAGCCGTACGTCCGGACGGTCCGCCTGCACCAGCGCGGGGAGTTCCGCCTCGGCGGTGCAGACGGGTCGTGGAAGCCGCTCGAGGCGACCCAACACGTCACGACGCGGCCGCCGGGCTTCGTCTGGGACGCGACGATCGACGTCGCACCGCTGCTGCCGGTCCGCGTCGTCGACCTGTACGCACACGGCGAGGGAGTGTTGCGAGCGCGGCTTCGCTCGGCGATTCCCGTCGCGAGCGTCGGCCCGTCGCCCGAACTGAACGAGGGGGAACTGGTCCGCTACCTCGCCGAGGCAGTGTGGTACCCGACCGCGCTGTTGCCCGAGCGCGGCGTCACGTGGGAGCCGATCGACGACGACGCCGCCAGAGCGACGCTCGAGCACGACGGCGTGACCGCCTCGGTCGTGTTCCACTTCGACGACCGCGACGAGATCGAGCGGGTGACGACCGAGCGCTACCGACAGGAAGACGATTCGTACGCGTCGTGGACCGGACACTTCGGCGGATACGAGGACCGCGGCGGACGGCGGGTGCCGACCCACGGGGAAGTCGAGTGGAACCTCCCGGACGGCGACCTGCCGTACTGGCGAGCCAGCGTGGACGCGATCGAGTACGACGTGCCTGTTCCCCGGTGATCGGACGTCCGGTCGGGTTCACGATCGACTCGATCGCGCTACTCGAACTCGAGGACGAGGATGGAGACGAGAAGGCCGATATTGATGAGCACGCCTGCGGCTCCCTGTTCGATCAGCAGGTCGAACTGACCGTTCCACATGGCGACGAGGACCGCCGTCGAGAGGACCGCCGCGCCGACGACGACCGGCTCCCACCAGCCCAGGTCGAACGCGTATCCGATACCGCCGAGAACGAAGCCGACGGTGACCGCGACGTACAGCACGCTCGCGACCGTCAGAATGGCGCCTTCGGGAAGGATCGGAGAGAGGAGCAACGAGTGGCCGCTCCAGCCCATCTGGTCTTCGACCTCGACCCAGCCCTGACTCAGCACGACGTACCACCCGTGGACGAGACCGTGCAACACGAGAAAGAGACCGACGGCGAGTCGACGCATAGGTCCCCCTTCGCGTGACACCCGGATAATCGTTCGTGGCGGTTCTCATCGCTCGAGATACACGACAGCTCCGCGGATGCGGCGAGCGCCCAGTACGGCGGCGGCCGCGTCCGAACGATGCCCGCCAGTTCGCCGTATCGTTCCGTGACGGGGCCGTCGGACACCGCGTTCGCTCATCACCTCCGTCGCTCCGTAACAGCCAGCGCTGGGGTCGATTGGACCAGGGTTCTCGGCTATCACGTCCTCGGCGACGCTACTGTCGGTGTCGTTCTGTGGCGTACCAGGGTCGTTCTGTAGCGTACTCGAGTCGATCGACACGTTTCACGGCTAAACAGCCCACCACGCAGATACGTGTCGACGACGAACGGCGGCACGAATGAGGGACCGAACCGCCCGAGAGATGGAGACCGACCGCGGCGACGGGACGAACCGATGATCGATCGGCGCAACCTCGAGCACCTGCGGGGGTTCGACGTCTGGGGATTCCTGCTGTTCTCCCACGGCTGGACTTGGCTCTGGTGGAGCGTCCCGATCGCTGCCGGTTGGCACGTCTTCCGCTTTCCGGGGATCGTCTTCCTGCTCGTCGGCGGCGTCGGCGTCACGATCGGCGGCGTCGTCATGTCGTGGCTGGTCGGCGGTCGAACGGGCCTCGGGGACCTGTGGCGACGCCTCGTCGACGTCCGTCTGATACCGCGTCGCTGGCTCCCGGTGGTGCTGGCGCTCTGGCCGGCGCTCGCACTGGTCGGTGCCGCCGCCGCGATCGTCGTCGACGGGGCGTCACATCCCCTTCGCGTGGAACCGCTACTGACGCTGCTCGCGGATCCGATCGCGTTCGCGGGGACGCTGCTGGCGATCTTTCTCCTCGGTCCGTTCCACGAGGAGATCGGCTGGCGCGGCTACTGGCTCGACCGGCTCCAACTGCGGTGGAACGCGCTCTCCGCCAGTCTCGTCCTCGGCGTCGCCTGGGCGGCGTGGCACGCGCCGCTGTTCCTGATGGTCGGCTACTTCAGCAGCTGGGACTTCGCGCCCGATCCGGCCGCGTTCGCCTTCAACATCGTCGTCGGCGCGGTCCTCTACACGTGGCTGTACAACAACTCGAACCGGAGCGTCCTCGCCGCGATTCTCTTCCATTTCGTCGGCAACGCCACCGGACAGCTCCTCGAGCTCTCGCCGGCCGCGGAGACGTATCAGACGGCGGCTACAGTCGCGCTCGTCGTCGCCGTCGTCCTCTGGTGGGGACCGGTGACGCTCCGCCGCGGCGCTCCCCGCCCGCTGCCGTCGCAGTGACTTCGAGTCGGGCTCCGAGGCCGTCGATCGGTTCGGTCGAGGCGACTCGGAGGCTCGCTTCTTCGCTCGAGACTGGCGAATTGCCGTTCTCGCATACGAACGCTTTATTACGGGCTGTGTGGTACCATATGGCACGATGAGAACGAGAACATCGGCAAAACGGCCTGAGAATCTGTACGAATGCATGGTTTGTGGAGGTCGATCGAAATCGCTCCACGCGGTGGCCTGCTCGAGTTGCGGCGGAGAGATGCAGAACCTCAGCAACTCCCGGGAGTAATCCGTCCGACGACCACCGAATGCGAGTGCTGGATTCTGCACCGCTCGACTCGCCTCTCTGACTCCGTATCGAGACTGAACAAGTGATGTCTGGGACGAACGGAACGGGCGGCGTTCCGACTGACGGTCGATCGGATCGTCAGCCCTCGACAGTCGCCGCGTCGTCGGCGTGTTCGTACTTGTCCTCGAACTCCTGAATGAGCTGGCCCATCTTCGCGTACCAGTCGTTCAGCATCCGCTGCATGTCGCTTGCGATCTGGGACGGATCGGTCGGGTGGTAGGCGTGATAGTACCCGCCCTGATCGTAGTTGATCTGCTCTTTCTGGATGAAGCCGCTCTGCAACAGGCGCTGGATCGACCGGTAGGCGGTCGAGCGCTCGCGCCCGACTCGCTCGGCGACCTCGTCGATCGTCAGCGGTTCGTCGCTCTCGACTAGCGCCCGAAAGCAGTCCTTATCGAGTTGTTTGAGGCCGTGGACACACTCCAGCAGCCCTTCGCACACCATGTCTTGCTGGAGTTGTTCTGCCATTGAGTCTACCATGGTCTTACCTGAATAGAGGAATCGAGCCCGTAAAAGTGTTGTGTGGGTATTGTACAATACCAAAATATTCTATCGCCGGAAGCCGCGTCAGTCCGCGGCCCGGTGAGTGGCGTCGGGTTCGGCGCGCATCGTCGTGATCGTACTGTAGATCACGGCCCCGCTCACCAGCAGCGCCGAGAGCATGATCATCGCGAAGCTGACCGTACTCAGCGCCTCGATTCCGAGGTAGTTCCCGGCCTGGCGGAAGGCGACCGCGACCGAACCGCCGAGGAGCATCAGTCCGAAGTAGATCTTGATGTCCCCCTCGTCGGCGATGCTGGTCGCCGCGGAGCCGATACGAGCGCCCAGAGCGCTCCCGGCCAGCAGCGGCGCGACGATCGAGAGATCGACGCCGCCTTCCATCCCGTAGAGGTACGAGCCGATACCACCCGAGAACACGATCTCGAAGAGATCGGTCCCGACCGCGACGGGAACCGGCACCCCGATGAGGTAGAACATCGCGGGCATGCGGATGAAGCCGCCGCCGACGCCGAGGAAGCCCGACAGCAGCCCCGTCGCGAACGCGACGCCGAGGACTATCCACAGCGAGACCTTGATGCCGCCCGCGATCGTCATCATCGGCGGGATGTGATACGACTGGATCTTCTTCGCGATATCCGGGATCGCGTCCGGATCGATCTCCTCGTCCGCAGCGTCGTGGTGGCCGCCACCACTGTCCTCACCGTCGTTCGTGAGCGCGTTGCGCGTGACGAACAGGCCGATCGCGCCGAGCAGGACGACGTACGTGACGCCGATGACCCCGCTGGCCAGACCGAGTTCCTCGAGGTGGAACACGCCGATCCGTCCCACCTCGATCCCGATCGATGTGCCGACGATCATCAGGCCGCCGAGCTTGTAGTCGACCTGCCCGAGGTCGTGGTGTTTCAGCGTCGCGATCACGGCCGTCCCGAAGACGAACGCCATCCCGCTGCCGACGGCGACTCGAGCGGGGTACCCCATCACGAGCAACGCGGGCGTGACGAGGAACGAGCCCCCCATCCCGAAGAATCCGAACAGCACGCCGATCATGAAGCCAAAGCTCACGAACAGCGCGAGCAGGGGGAGTCCGATGCCGAACAGTTCCATCGTCATCGGTCCGCGATCACCCCGACGAGGTGCGGTGCTGCGACTCGCTCGAGCGCGCCGTAGCCAGCGTAGAGGACGACCGCCTCGATGAGGACGGTGCCGACGAGCGCGCCGGCCTGTACCGGTGTCGCGAGGGTTGCAAAGTCGATCATTCGTATCGACCCCGATCGTCGATCGGTTGTGTATGGATCATGGGTTTCTGTACATTACTCACTATCCGAAGCAACGGTATAACGCTTTTGGAGATGTTGCACAATATTATCCTCACCTATCTCACCGCTATCCCACCGAAATATCTGTATAAGTTATGGAGATACAGCGGCCGGTCGCGATCGCCGGTTCTCTTCTCGGCCGCGTTCGGGCGCGAAGAGTGACGATTTTGCGAACCATCTGCGGACTATCTCTCTCCACTGACGTCGTCTACCGAGCGATGTGATCGAACTTCGACAGTGCGTTGCGGCTCACCGGCCGACTGTATTGGGGAGTGGAAACAATATTATATGCTCGAGCCTTACGGAGAGTATGAAGGCGGTGTACGCGACCGACCTGTCGGCGGCCAGTGAGGCGAGCATTCAAAACGAAACCTGCCTCGAGTGCCTCGAGCGGATCGGGGTCGAGGAGATTCACCTCGTGACGGTCATTCCATCGAACGTCCACATCGGCATGCCCGGTATGGACTTCGAGGAGCGGCGCGCGGAGGCACTCGAGCGCTATCGTCGCGTCATCGAGGACGCCGGGTTCGACGTGGAGACCCACGTCGTTCGGGGAACGCCCCACCGGCGCATCACCGGGCTCGGCGAAACGATCGGCGCGGGCCTGACGATCGTCGGCTCGCGCGGGAAGAGCCCGCTCGAGAACCGGCTCATCGGATCGACGGCACGCAACCTCGCGCGAACGACGGTGACGCCGCTGCTCGTCAACCGAATCGAGCGCGAAACCGAGGAGCCGGCCGTCCGCGAGGCGCACCTGTTCCAGCGCATGCTGTACGCGACGGACTTCTCCGAGAACGCCGACCGGGCGTTCGAGGCGTTTTCGTACCTGCGCCACGCGACCCGAGAAGCCACGCTGGTTCACGTCCGAACGCCGAAAGACCCGGACCTGCCGGACGAAGACGATGCCGAAAAGCGGCTGGCGGAGCTAGCGGATCGGCTCGAGGAGTGGGGGATCGAGACGCGGACCGAGATCCGCGAGGGCGACCCGGCCGACGAAATCCTCGCCGCGGAAGCCGAACACGAGCCGACGACGACCCTCGTGGGCTCGCGCGGCCACAGCAGGCTCCGTCGCCTGCTGCTCGGCAGCGTCTCCGAGGACATCGTCGCCCAGGCGAACGGGAACGTGTTGCTCGTTCCGCCCTCGCGAACGGCCTGAGCGAAATCCCCACGCGCGCTGGCGGCACCCGTGACGATCAACGGCCGTTGGATCGCCGGCCGAGACGCTCGTCGGCGAACCAGTGCGCGATCTTCCCTTCTGCGCGGTGCAGGATATCGCTACAGGTGGACTTCGAGATCTCGAGGCGGGCGGCGACGTCCGTGAGCGACGCCGCGCGCGGAACGTCGTAGTATCCCTCGTCGAGGGCGGTCAGGAACACCTCGCGTTGCCGGTCGGTCAGCAGGTGATCCGTCCGACCGTCGATGTCGTGGACCGACTCGAGACGGTAGCCGATGTCGCTCTCCTCGAGGAGATCACCGAGCGTGGACAGTCTATCGGCGCTCGTGGTCAGCTCCCACGTGACCACGCCGTCCTCGACGACGAACGGAGTCTCTACCGGGACGCCCGCCCGCTGCATCGGCGTGAGCACGGACTGATCCGCCGTTTCGATCTGAAGGAGCGCGGTGTCGTCGTGTTTCCACAGCAGTTCCAGATCGCCAACGTCGTCACGCTCGTCGATGCTGGCGATGATGGGGACGGGGTTCGGCGTCGCCAGTTCGATGACGGCGACGCTGACGTCCGGCCCCACCAGCACCGAAATCACCCGAAACGCGGTGTCGGGATATGCGGTCGAGATCTCGTGAATCCAGAGGGACTCGGGAATCCGTATCGTGAGCGTTGCGTGCGGCATTCGAGTCCGAAGACGGTGGCCGCACGGGTAGCGACTCCTTCGAACATGTTCGAACCGTCCCGAGATATTCGCGAGAACCGATACACCCTCGCCGCCCAATCGAACGTGTATGACCGACGTTGCCCCGTCCGGGTCGCGCGGGTCCGCTTCCGAACGCGCCGTCGACCGCCGGGCGGACGATGGGATCGCGCTATCGCCGACGCCGTTTCACACCGCCGGCGTCAGCTTTCTGATTGCCGGACTCCTGCTCGCGCTCTATCAGGGGCTACAGGCGTTTTCGCTCGTGCCGCGGGTATCGTGGATCACGTGGACGCACATCCACTTCGTCACGATCGGCGCGTTCACCCAACTGGTGTTCGGCACGCTTCCGCAACTCGCCGCCCGAAAACTCGAGCGGCCGACCCCGTCGAGGCGAGCGACTCGAGCGACGTTCCTCGGGCTGAACGGAGCGTTGCTCCTCGCCTGGTACGGCCGCGCCGTCGGTGTGCCGCTCGCGTTCGACGTCGGCCTCGCGGCCGTCTGGCTGCTCGCGCTGTGGCTGTTCGCCGTCGTGTTCGGGATGGTCCGTCGGAGCGAGGGGGGTACGGCGCGGGACCCGACCGTCGGTTTCTACCTGCTCTCGCCGTTCGTTTACCTGCTCGGGCTGGCCTTCGCGTTCGGCCTCTACAGCCACAGCCTGCCCGTTCCCGGTGGCTGGGCCGGGCTTCGAGAGGGACACGTCCACGCAAACGCGTGGGGGTTCTTCGGGCTCGCGGCGATCGGCACGCTGTTCGACCTGTTTCCCCGGCTCGTCGATACGAAGCTGTACAGCGACCGCCTGCAGCGCGCCGCTTTCGTCCTGTTCGCGCTCGGGATCTTTCCGCTCGTCTTCGGTCCGATCCTCGGCATGGGTCGGACGGTCACCGGCGTCGGGTTAGCGCTGTACGCCGGCGGCTACCTGCTGTACGCCTACACGCTCGTCCGGACCTATCTGGGCGGGACGCCGAACGGGACCGCCCTCTCGATCCTCGTCGCCCAAGTCTGGGTCCTCGCCCCGGCGAGCTTCGCCCCGTTCATTCTGTTCGGCGTCCCGCTTGGAGTCCCAAACGCCTGGATCGAAATCGGAGCGCTCCACTTCCTCTTCATGGGCTGGGCGCTCCCCATCGCGCTGGCCGGTTCGCTGCTCGCTTTCTCCCCCCTCGAGCGCCCGGCCGAAACAGAGTCGGGGACGGGAGCGGCGGACCGCTCCGATGCGCTCTTCGCTCGCGGCTCCGTTCCGTCGGTCGTCGGTCCGTTTGGCGTTCTTCTCTGGAACGCGGCGGTACTGGCCGTGGGCGTCGGCTTCTTCTACCAGGATCAGTCGTGGTCGGCGCTCCTCCACGGCCCCGGATACGCCGTGTTGCTCGGTATCTGGGGGTACTACGTCGTTCGAATCGTCGGCCGACGGGTACGCTCGAGGCCGCCCGCGACGACGTCGTGACGGAACTCTCATCGGCCCTCGTTCGGGCTCACCCGGGCAGAAACAGATTGAGGAACGCGACCACGATACCTGCAAGTCCCATTCGAACGCCCGCGACGATCCAGTTCTGCTTCGAGATCGAGCCGAGATACGCTCCGAACGTAAAGAGGACGGCCACGCCGATCGCCACCGCGACCAGCGTCGCCTCGAGCAGCGAGAACAGAACGCCGTGGGCGAGAAACGGGAGTAATGGGAGGATAATGCCGATGAGCGGCCCGATACCGCTCGCCACGGCGTTGATCTTGCGGGCACTCGCCCGTCGCTGCTGGAGTTCCGTGTCCCCCAGATCGGTCAGCATGGCCCGCTCGATCCGTAACAGTTCGGCCTGCTTCTCGGCCCGTTCGATCTCCCAGACGCTCCAGACGCCCGACGTTCCCAGGCCGATTGCCGCGCCCAGCCCGATGGTGACCACGGTGAGTCCGTCGTCGACCCCCGACAGGTAGGAACCGACGACGACCCCGATGCTCGTCAGCGTGCCGTCGAACCCGTTCGAGATGAAGTACCGCCGCGAGATGGACCTGACGTCCTCGTCCTCGAGGAGGGTGCGAAGAGAGCTCACTGTCCCACCGGATCAGCGGTCCTGCGGGGTATCGCGTTCTTCGACCAGCCGCTCGCCGCGGACGACTCCGTCGATCGAGTGGACCGTCCCACCCAGATCAATGATCGCGTCCTCGACGGCTGCCGCGGCGATATCGTCCCCCTCGAGAGTTACCTTGAGGTTCTGGACGTCTCGGTCGGTTTCGATCAGCGCGACGTTAATGCCCGCAACGCCCTCGCAATCGCCGACGATCGCGGCGAACTCGAGGACGTCCGGTTCGTGGGGCTTCATCACGTCGAGAACGAGCCGTCGTATCGGGAGAGCCATGCTGTGTACGTTTCGCTCGACGCCCTTAGTCGCGAGGGACGGCGAGGCCGGTCGGGCGAGCGGTCGGAGGCGGTCGCGAACGGCGATCGCTGTCTACACTGAATTTCCCGCCGACTCGAGCCGTGCGACGCAGGGCTGTTCCCGTCGACGTTTCGGTGGTCGGCGGGATCGGTCCGGACTGCTGGGCGACGACGAACGAGACCCGAACGCCGACCGTCTCGTCGGTCGTCTCCTCCAGACGCCGGTCCAGACCGTCCGCGAGGTCCGGCGGAACGGCCGTGGCGTTCGGCCGCCCGACGACCACCGAGACGGTCGGGTCGTTTCCGAGGAGGATATCCTGAGAGTCGTAGTCGACGGTAACGGCCTCGAGGTCGTATCTCGAACGCGCATCCTGATCGAAGAACCGCTCCGTTTCGGCGGTCGCGCGGTGTTCGAACGTCGTCGTCTGGTAGGAGGCGACGGTGACCAGCCCGAGCACGACCGACAGGCCGACGAGCGCGACGACGAGTATCGCGCCGCGTCGGAACACCGATGCGCGGACCGCCTCCCGGTCGTCCGTTCGCTCGGGTAGGTACCCGCTGAGCCGGAAGACCGTCAGCGCGGAGAGGTTGATCGCCAAGAGATTGACCAACACCAGCACCGAGGCGCTCGCGGCCACCCCGGCGAACCCCCAGGCGATGCCCAACCCCGCCGTGCCCGCAGGCGGGATGAGCGCGACCGCGATCGCGACGCCTACGAGCGTCGACCCCGAGCCGCGCGAGACGCTGATCGCGCCGGCGATCCCCGAGCCGAAGGCGATGAACAGCGCGAGGAAGTCGGGGCTCGTCCGTTCGGCGATCTGGGGGATCGTCCGGATGTCGGTCCCGGGCGGGACGATTACCGTCCCCCGCAGGAGCGCCCCCAGCGCGGCGGCAACGGCGATCGCCAGCAGGAGGCCGGTAACCTGCAGTACGATACCGCGCATCGCCAGATCGCGCTCCGCGAGGACGCTGCCGGCGCTCGCGGTGATCGCCGGCCCCATCAGCGGCGCGACGACCATCGCGCCGATGATCGTGGCCGCGGAGTCGAGCAACAGCCCGCCGACCGCGATGACGGTACTCAGCACGATGAACGCGAAGTACGTCGTCAGCTCCGGTGCGAGGCTCCGCGCGCTCGCCGTCAGCTCCTCCCGCGAGAGCCGGTCGCCGGGGTAGAGCGCCTGCAACGACTCGAGCCGCTCGGAGACGACGGTCTCGGTCGGCAGGACGATGGTGTACGCGCTCTCGCTGACGCCGGCGGCTCGCAGCTCCTCGAGGACGGGTTCGACGCCGGTCGGTGGCACCGGGAACTGGACCATCGCCTCGAACTCGCCCCGGCCGGTCTCGTCGAACACGGCGTAGTCGATCCCCTGTTCGTTCAGCGTCTCGACTACTGAATCGCGGTTCCCCTCGGGAATCAACACCTGCACGAGGCGCATACGACCGATACCACGAACCCGCGTATAAACGTGAAAGACGCTCTCAGGCGCGGAAGGGGCCGTCTCGAGTCGGAACAGCCCCATCCTCACGCCTCACTGCTACGTCCGTCTCACCACGGCGGCGATCCCGACGTAGGCGGGCAGACAGACGGCGAGGACGGCCGCGATGATCCCCCAGTCGGCTACGCCGAGCGGGACCGTTCCGAAATATCGGTTGAGCGGCGTGTACAGCACCGCGAGCTGGAGGGCGATCGACGCCGCCACGGCGGCCGCGAGCCACCGATTCGACAGTATCGGCGTCCCGCGCAGCCAGCGGATGACGTAGAGCTTCTCGAACTCGAGGAAGACGAAGCCGGTGAACACCATCGTCATCGCGTAGGGAGTGACGGTGGCAGCGCCCTCGAGCGCGACGAACATGAGCCCGAGCATGACGGCCGTAGAGACGGCCCCGGCGCCGCCGATCAGCGTGAGCATCCGCCGGCTGATGATTCCCTGCTCGGGGTCGCGCGGCGGTCGCTCCATCACGTCGCCGCTGTTGGGATCCGCACCGAGTGCGAGCGCCGGCAATCCGTCGGTCAGCAGGTTGATCCACAGCAGCTGTACGGCGGGCAAGATGAGATACCCGAACAGCGACGCGAGGAAGACCAGCGCCACCTCCGCGACGTTCGCGCTGAGGAGGTAGGCGACGAACTTCCAGACGTTGTCGAAGATCGTCCGTCCGCGCTCGACGGCGCGCTCGATCGTCGCGTAGTTGTCGTCCAACAGGACCACGTCCGAGGCCTGTCTGGCGACGTCGGTCCCGCGGATCCCCATCGCGACGCCCACGTCGGCGTTTTTCAGCGCCGGTGCGTCGTTGACCCCGTCGCCGGTCATCGCCACGTCGTGGCCCCGTTCCTGGAGCGCGCGGAGGATTCGAACCTTGTGCTCCGGCGACGTGCGCGCGAAGACGTCGACGGCCTCAACGCGCTCGCGCAGTTCCGAGTCGTCCATCGACTCGATTGCCTGCCCCTCGAGCACCGCCGTGCCGAGCCCGAGCGTCCCGGCGATCGCGCCGGCCGTCCGAACGTTGTCGCCGGTTACCATCTTCACGTCGATACCGGCGCGGTTCGTCGCTGCGATGGCGTCGGCGACCTCCGTCCGCGGCGGGTCAATCATCCCGCTCAGCCCGACGAACGTCAGCCCGTCAGCGAGGGCCTCCGGAGAGTCGGGTTCCTCCAGATACGCCATCGCCAGTACGCGCAGCGCGTCGTCGCCGAACTCGCGGACTCGCGTCTCGATCCGTTCGCGACGCTCGTCGGTCAGCGCGACCGGGCCGTCGGCAGTCAGGATCCGCTCGCAGTTGTCGACGACGACCTCGGGTGCGCCCTTGACGTAGCCGACGTCGCCGTGGACTGTCCCCATCCACTTTCGCTCGGAGGAGAACGGGACCTCGCCCGTCCGCGGGTTTTCGTCCCGAAGCGCCTCGCGGTCGAGCCCCTTCCGGTCGGCCGCCTCGAGCAACGCCTGTTCGGTCGGGTCTCCCTCCTCGAGCGTCGAGTCGTTACAGAGCGCGCCGATTCGCAGGAGCAACTCCTCGCGGTCCGAGAGCGAGTCGGCGTCGGTCTCTGCGGTCGCGGCGCCAGCGGTGCCGTCGTCGATCGATTCCGCGTCGTCGGTCGGCGAACCGCCGTCGGGCGCTTCCGACCGCTCGGCCGCTTCCCCGTCGAACTCGAGGACCGCATCGTGGACCCAGCACCTGCTAACGGTCATCTGCCCCTCCGTGAGCGTCCCGGTCTTGTCCGTGCAAATGACGTCGACCGCACCGAGCGCCTCGACGGCCGGCAGCCGGCGGACGAGCGCGTTTTCGTCGGACATCCTCCGGACGCCCAGCGCCAGCGTGAGCGTGACTACCGCCGGCAACCCCTCCGGGATGGCGGCGACGGCAAGCGAGACGGCCGTCAGCGCGGCCTGGATCGCGTCGGTCCCGCGCAGGATCAACAGCGGCGCGACCAGCGCCGAGAGGGCGAGGACGCCGATTCCGAGGGTCCGCCCCAGCCGATCGAGTTCGCCCTGCAGCGGCGTTTCCGTCTCCTCGGTCACGGCGAGCTCTCGGGCGATATCGCCCACGGCCGTCTCCATACCCGTGCCGGTAACGACCGCGATCCCTTTGCCGCGGGTGACGTTCGTCCCCTTGTAGACCATGCTCGAGCGCTCCGCGAGCGGCGCGTCCGGTTCGACCGGCTCCGACGACTTCGAGACGGGCACGCTCTCGCCGGTCAGCGCTGCCTCGTCGACCTCGAGGTCGGTCGCCTCGAGCAGCCGGCCGTCCGCGGGGACCACGTCGCCGCCGCGCAGGACGACGACGTCGCCGGGGACGAGTTCGGTCGCGTCGACCGTCTGCGATTCTCCGTCGCGGCGAACTGTCGCCGTCGGCGCGGCGAGGTCCCGAAGCGACTCGAGGCTTTGCTCGGCCTGGTAGTCCTGGACGAAGCCGAAAACCCCGTTCGCGACGACGATGACCGCGATCAGGACCGCGTCGACGGTGTGGCCAGCCCAGATCGAGAGGAAGGCCGCGACCACCAGCACCCAGATCAGGACGCTGTCGAACTGCGCGACGAAGATGTCGACCGCAGACCGCCCGCCGCCCCGGACGATGTCGTTCTCGCCGTACTCCGCGCGCCGTCGACTCGCCTCCTCGCTCGACAGCCCGTCGGGTCGCGACTCGAGGTCCTCGAGGACGTTCGCCGACGGCTGTTCGTGTGGCGGCTCGGCCATTGCATCGGCCTTTCGTCCGAACCCTCAAAGACGTACCCGACGATTGCCATCGATCGGCAGGGCTGGAACGGACGGCTCGCTGTCACGGGACGGAGGACGGCAGGAGAGAACGGGGATCGGCTACGGACGAGTGAGAACAGCGATATCGGGGTCGATCGGGCGGCACTGGTGTGCGAACGACACGTCAGTCGGCGCTCGAGGCGGCGGGATCGGCCGCCGCCTGTCTGCTTCGCCAGGCACCCTGCAGGTAGGCGCCGACGAACATGCCGGCGAGCGCCCAGAGGATGGTGACGTTGCCGACGCCGAGGCTGGCGTAGGCCGCGCCGGGGCAGATCCCCGAGAGGCCCCAGCCCACGCCGAAGATCGCCCCGCCGACCAGGACGTTCCGGTCGAACGGCTTCAGCCGGCGTTCGTACCGGTCCCCGGTCAGCGGTGCGCTGTCGCGGAGTCTGGGCATGATCGCGAAGGCGATGCCGGAGACGATCGCCGCGCCGAACATGACGAACAGCAGCCCGAAGTCCTCGAACTGGAGGAAGTTCAGCACGACCTCCGGACGCGCCATCTGGCTGAACCCGAGCCCGAAGCCGAAGATCAGGCCGCCGACGAGGACCAGCGGCATGAACAGGGGATGGCGATCGCCGCTCATGGTGACACCCCCAGTGCGGCGACGAGTTGAGCGGTGACGATCGCGACGGTCAG